>NZ_CALMYP010000074.1 GCF_937873615.1 uncultured Paracoccus sp. | reverse complement strand
GGTGAACTCTGTCCCGTAGCATGTTGGGAACGGCGCGCTGTTGAAGGTTATGGCCGCCTGCGCAGCCCACAAATTGCGCAGCAGGCGGCCATAACCGGGTCTCAGGTCTCTATGGTGGTTTTGCGAACCACACCACAGAGGAGACCGGCTATGGCCAAGGTTGAGCATACTTCGGATGCCCGTGTTCTGGTAGGCATCGACATTTCCAAGCACCGGCACGAGGTGCTGATTGCCGTTCCGGGCAAGACGCGGCGACGGCGCCTGATGATCACCAACAGCACCGATGACTTCATGCGCCTGATCGCGATCTTGCGGGAATACGGCCTGCCTGTCCGGATCGGCTTTGAAGCGACTGGCAACTATCATCGGGTGCTGATGTATCATCTTGGCGTCGCCGGGTTCGATCTGAAGCTGGTGTCGTCGGTCGCCCTGGCCCGCACGCGGGAGGCCCTACACAACAGCTGGGACAAGAACGATCCGAAGGATGCCCAAGTCATCCTGCACATGCTGCAGATCGGCGCTGTGCAGATCTTTCAGGACCCGATGGTGGCCGGCACGAATGACATTCAGGAATTGTCCAAGACCCATGATGCCGTGTCGCGGTCCAAGACCGAGCTGTGGCACCGGATCCTGACACATTACCTGCCGCTCTACTTTCCAGAAGCCGATCGTTTCCATCGCAGCTCGCGCACCGATTGGTTCCTGGCTTTCCTCGAGATGTTCCCCTCTCCGCACATGATATCGGCCCTGACCAAGGAGGAATTTACCAAGGCGGCATGGGAAGTGGTCGGACGTAAAGTCGAGAAGACCCTCATGTTGTCAGATATTTACGAGACAGCAAAGGCATCTGCCGGTTTACCTGTCGCGCCGGACTCAGATGCCATCCGCATGTTTCGCATGATGCTGGCCGAGGGCAGAAGCCTGATCCGGCAACGCAATGCCATCGAAGATCGGGCGGTCGAACTGCTGGGTGGCCGGGCCGATTATCAACTGCTGCGCACCATCCCCGGCATCGGGCCGATCAATGCTTTGACCATTCTGGCCGAGACCGGCGACCTGCGCCGTTTCCACCATCACCGTCAGTTTCTGAAGTTTTGCGGCATGGATCTGGCCACCGTCCAGTCCGGCATGTTCCGCGGCCGCAGCAAGATCTCCAAATATGGCAACGCTCGCCTGCGCCGCACATTGTGGCTCGCAGGGCAGACGGCGGTCCTGAAGAAAGCGAACAGCTTCCGGGACAAATTCGAGCGTTACATCGCTCAAGATCGTCACAATCCGGATCTTCGACGCAAAGCCTATACCGCTATCGCAGCCAAGATGGCGCGCACCATTCACGCCGTGATCAAATCCGGCGAACCCTATCGCCCCTTCTTTGAAGGGACGAGCCCAGGCGGAAGGACCTCTCTCTCAAAGGGCCGTGGAGGCGCATGACGCGACCTCGTAGATAATGTTCGGGCCTTCCGCTTGGGATTTAGGATCTCGTCTTAAGGACGGTGAGGGCGGCAACCAGGCCGACCCTGTATTTGCTATGGCAGAGACCACTTCTTGACGGCGGAGCCCGCCTGGGCGACCATTCAAAGGTATCCAGTCGCTCGGATGCCCCGTGACCTGATGCCTAAAACCGCGTTTCCTTCCCGAGCTAGGACGTT
>NZ_CALMYP010000073.1 GCF_937873615.1 uncultured Paracoccus sp. | reverse complement strand
TGTGCGAGGCGAAATAGCTTGCCCACATGACAAAGCCGACGATGAGGAATGCGAAGAGCAGCCCTCTCTTGATCAGAACTTCGGAAATCAGCTCCATGTCACACCTCCGCTTCTTCGCTGATTGGCGGCAGCGGCGCCTCTGCGCCGCCGATCCGAGACAAAACCGGCACCAGGGCCCAGCAGACCACGGTCGCAACGATGCCGGCCAGAAGTGCGATCGGTCCGCCACTGACGGCCGAAACGACGTTTTGTGTCGAAGCCATGGCGACAACGATCGGAATATACATGGCGCTCCAGAACAGAACCCCTTCGGCACTGTGATAGGGGAACTTTCCCGCCTTGCGCATCCGGTCGGTCAGCACGATCAGCAGCAGCATCGCAAAGCCGACCCCGCCGACATTCGCCTCGACCCCCAGCAATGCGCCAAGCAGATCGCCCACGATCATGCCCGCCAGAAGACAACCCGCCAGAACGGCGACTCCGTAGATAATCATTGATCCACTCCTCCTTGGATCGGCGGCGACCGGGGCTCCTCCTGCCCGCGGCAACCGCCATGTGGTTATTTGTAAAGCTCGGCGTAGGTCTTGCGCAGTTCCGCCTTCTGGACCTTGCCCATGACGTTTCGGGGCAGTTCCGGCACGAACAGGACGCGCTTGGGTTGCTTGTATCGGGCCAGTTGATCGCGGATCGCGGCGATGATCCTGCTTTCATCAAGCCCGGCATCGCCTTTTGCGACAACGATGGCCGTCACACCTTCACCCAGATCGGGGTGAGGCAGGCCAACGACCGCGCTTTCGACGACGCCGGGAATATCGTCGATCAGCCCTTCGACTTCCTTGGGATAGACATTGTAGCCGCCGGAAATGACCAGGTCCTTGTCGCGCCCGACGATCCTCAGATAGCCATCGTCCCCGATCTGGCCCAGATCGCCGGTGATGAAAAAGCCGTCATCGCGGAACTCTGCGGCGGTCTTCTCGGGCATCTTCCAGTAGCCCTCGAAGACAATCGGCCCGCGCACTTCGATGGCACCGATTTCTCCGTCAGCCAGCGGAGCACCAGTCTCGCGGTCGGCGATGCGGATCTCGACCCCCGGAAGGGGCATCCCGACGGCGCCGGGCTTTCGGCTGCCATCGTAAGGGTTGGTGGTAATCATGCAGGTTTCGGTCATGCCATAACGCTCAAGGATGGGATGACCGGTTCTTTCCTCAAACGCCCGGTGTTCCTCGGCCAGAAGCGGGGCTGAGCCCGACACGAAGAGGCGCATATTGGCGGTGGTCCCGCGACTCAGCCGATCGGATTTCAAGAGCCGGGTGTAGAAGGTCGGCACCCCCATCAGCACCGTGGCATCCGCCATGAGATCGATGGCCTGTTCTCCGTCGAATTTGCTGAGCCAGATCATCGTGGCCCCGGCGACGATGCTCATGTTCGCGGCGACAAACAGGCCGTGCGTATGAAAGATCGGCAGGGCGTGGATCAGCCGATCCTCGGCCGTGTAGCGCCAGCTTTCCAGAAGCGCTTCTGTGTTCGACGCGAGGTTGCCATGCGTCAGCACCGCGCCCTTGGACCGGCCCGTGGTGCCCGAAGTATACAGGATCGCAGCATGGTCATTCATGCCGCGCGAAACGTGATCGGTGCGGGGCGCGGCGGCAGCGGCCAGATCCATCAGCGTGCCCTCGCCATTGGCGCCAAGGCTTTCAACCTGCAGGCTTTCGCTTTCGCGCGCCTTGTGGTCGGCCATCGTACCCGGCGCGCAGACAAACAGGCGCGGCGCCGCATCGCCGATGAAATAGTCGATCTCTGCCCCGGTATACGCGGTGTTCAAAGGCAGGTAGACACCGCCGACCTGCAGCGCCGCCAGATAGAGGCAGATGGCCTCGGGGCTCTTTTCGGTTTGCACCGCGACCCGGTCGCCGGGCCTTACGCCGATATCGGTCAGGACAGTGGCAAACCGCTGCACCAGATCGCGCGCTTCGGCATAGGTGATGTCAGGCGCATCGGGACGTTCGAACAGCGCCTTGTCGGGTTGTGCATCGCATGAAACGATGAAGCTTTCATAGATCGTCTGCATTGGTCTCCTCCCTTATGCAGTTTCAGCGAGACAGAGCGGCGTCCAGAGGCGCGCCGGTCGCGATTGTTCCGTCGCGGACAAAGGCCTCATGCTGGGCTTCGATCCTGGCGGGTTCGTAGAGATAGTTGATCATCAGCCCATGGGCACGCGACACGGCAGCGTCAGAGCGATCGCCGGGCCAGTTGACGCGCCAAGCTGCGGCGCCGTTGCCAAGGTGAAAACGGGCAACAGGATCGCGCGGTGCGCCGGATCTTGTCCGGGCTTCGGTGAAATACCGCGCGGCCATGGCCTCGACCTGCGGCTTCAGACGCGCTGCCTCGTCCTTGTCGGTCAGCCAGGCACCCAGGTCCAGTTCCGCCGCAAGTTCCGCAGCTTTCGGATCATCGCCGCCTGACAGCCAGGCGGCAAAGCCGGGGGCCGGTGACAAGGTCACGAAGGTCTTCAGCGCGGGAAGTTCGGCTGCCAGCTCTGCCACGACCTGTTTGATCAGGAAATTGCCGAACGAAACCCCTTTCAGCCCCTGCAGCGTGTTGTTGATCGAATAGAACACCGCCGTCGTCGCATTCTCGGCCAGATCCTTGCGCGGAGCGGTCAGGATCGGTGCGATTTCGTCGGGAATATCGCGCATCAGCGCCACCTCGACAAAGATCAGCGGTTCGTTACCGGTTGCAGGATGAAAGAACGCATAAAAGCGACGATCATTTGGGTCCAGCCGACGGCGAAGATCCTCCCATCCCTTCATCGGGTGTACGGTTTCATAGCCCATGATCTTTTCCAGCACTGACGCCGGCGTGGACCAGTCTACCCGCTCGATCCGCAGGAATCCGCGATTGAACCACGAGGCAAAAAGATGCTCGAAATCGGCATCCAGCGGGGCAAGCGATGGATCCTTGCGCATCGCTGCAAGCAGATCGGCGCGCATATGGACCAGCTTCAGCGTGGCGTTCGGGGCCGTGTTCAGGCGGCGCAACAAGGACTGGCGCGGCGGTTCCACTGCATTGAACAGCGGTACCAACGTTGCGGCGGTGGGATCGCTGTCATAGGCGGCAAATGCCGTCCGAATGGCGTCGGGTTCAGCATTGAAGCCGTCGCGCAGGTGTACGAAGAACACGGCTTTCTCGTCCGCGTTCAATTCGGCATAGGCTTCAAGTGCCTGCTCTGCGACTGCCACACGGGCTGCATCGCCGATCCGCCCCATCAGCACGTCGCAAGCAGCGATAAGGCGTTCGGGAGCAGGTCGCGACAAGGCCAGCCGCGTCATCTTCTCATCCACTGCAACCGTCGCACGGTCCTTCTTGTCAGCGCCTGAGATGGCCTGAACGAGATCGGTCAGAAAGGTGAGTTTCGGTCTGGCCATGATTTGTCCTCCTTGCATTGTTATACTCATATTTTGTTTTGTTGTATATATCATAAAACTTGTTGGATAATTTTCTTCTTGTGTTAAATTCTAAAGGCTTTGCAGCAAGTTGAAGGACAAACCCTTGGGGCGCCCCGCACGACCGAACGCACAACAGATCCGACAAGCCTTGGAAAACGATATTGTGGACGGCCGATTCGCACCCGGCGAGAAGCTTGACCCAGAGGCACTTGCCGTCGAGTTTTCCTGTTCGCGCACTCCCATTCGCGACGCGCTGCAGGCGCTTGAATCGTCGGGCCTTGTTCGTGTCGAACCCAAGCGAGGTACCTTCGTGACCGAGCTTAGTGTCGTGGAGCTGACCGAACGTTTCGAGGTGATGGCAGAGCTGGAGGCGATGTGCGCGCGGCTGGCTGCCAGCCGGGCAACGGATGAGCAGATCGCCCGGATCCGAACAGCGCAGACTGCCTGTGAAAGCGCGGCATCGACCGGAGACAGCGACGCTTACTATCACCAGAATACCGTGTTCCATCAGGCAGTCTATGCTGCTTCGGGTAACATATTCCTTGAGGGAGAGGCACTTCGGCTACAAACGATGTTGCAACCCTATCGCCGCCGACAGTTACAGGTTCGCGGCAGAATGAACCGATCTCTCGACGAGCATCGGCAGATCATGGCAGCCATAGAAGTTGGTGACACAACCGGCGCAAGCTCGGCGATGAATGCCCATGTCATCATTCAGGGCGACCGCTTTCACCAGTTGATCGCATCACTTCGTCCATGAAAGTTCCGTTCGGAACAGTCCTGCCGTGCAATCTGCGACATCTCTGCCGATCCACCCGGCGCCAGAGCGAGCAGCAATGTCGGGAGGGTGTGTTACGATATGATGAAGCTACGCAAGCGGGCCTTGTCATGCCGAGGCATGGCAGCATGTTCAGCCTTCGGAACAGCAATTCGCGGCAGGCCCTGATCGACTGCCCCTATCGCACCATGATCACATCGCTTTCATTCAGCCTGTCGACAAGAATCTCCGTATCGAACAAAGCAGTCAGGCTGGCGCCATTCATCGCCTCTCGGCGCGGGGCTGACGCAAAAAGACGGCCGTCCTTCAGGCTGACAACCCAATCGGCATAGCGCGCCGCCATCGCCAGATCGTGAAGGACGACCACAACGCCGCGCGCGTCGGGACCGGGCCGCGACATCGCATGCAGGCGGCGCATGATGTCGCTGGCATATTTCGGATCGAGCGCGGCAAGCGGTTCATCCAGAAGCAGCCACGGAGTCGATTGCGCATGGGCCATGGCGACAAAGGCGCGTTGGCGCTGACCGCCCGACAGGCTGTCCAGACGGCGGTCGGCAAGGGGCAGCAGATCGAACGCGATCATCGATTCTCGGATGATGGCATGATCGGTCGCGCTCGGATGCCCGCGATGATGCGGCCAGCGGCCAAAGGCGACCAGATCGGCGACGCTCAGGCGCGGCACAACTGGCGTGCCCTGGGGCAACATGGCGATCAGTCTCGCGCGATTGGCAGGCCGTGCCGCCACGATATCGGTTCCGTCTACGGTTATCGTTCCGGCGCTTGGGGGCAAAAGGCCGGCCATGCAATGCAGCAGGCTGGACTTGCCTGCCCCGTTCGGTCCGATCACCGCTGTCAGCCCTGCCGCCGGAACCTGCGCGTCGATGCCTTTCAGGATGCGCCGCCCGTCGCGGGTCAGATCGAGCTGGGAAATCCGGATCATGTCGGTCGCCTTTTCAGGACGAGGAACAGGAAGACGAGGCCGCCGAGAAATTCGACGATCACCGCCAGCGTCGATTGCAGGCCCAAAAGCCGCTCGAACAGGAACTGCCCGAGGACCAGGATCAACGCCCCCAGCAGGGCTGCCGCGGGGATCGTGATGCGGTGTCGCCAGCTTGGCAGCAAAGCGGCGGCAAGGCCTGCGGCCAGCAGGCCCAGAAAGGTCACAGGCCCCGCCAGTGCCGTCGAGGTCGCCACCAGCGCCGCAACGATGGCCAGCGCGGCAAGGGCCAGCCCGTCATGGTTCACCCCTAGACTGCGGGCATAGCTGCGCCCGAGGGCCGCGACATCCAGCAGCGGCGCCAGCCTCAGACAGCCCAGCATGGCCAGCAGGAACGCTGCTGCCGCAACGCCAAGCTGCATCGGATCGACCGAACCAAAGCTGGCAAAGCTGGCGCCTTGCACGATGGCGAATTCAGACGGATCGAGGATGCGCTGGATAAAGCCGGTCAGCCCCCGCAACAGAATGCCAAGGATCACTCCGGTCAGGACCAGCCGCGTCATGTCTTCGGCACCGAGGCGCAGCACCATACCAAAGAGCAGCATCCCGGCGACCACCAGGCAACCTGCCTCGATCGCAAACAGCGGCAGGGGCGGCAATGTGGCAAAGCCGCCGCCGCCCAGCACAAGGACCAGCAAGGTCTGGATCATCACGAACATCGCGTCAAAGCCCACGATGCCCGGTGTCAGCAACCGGTTGCCGACCATGGTTTGAAAGACGACCGTGGACGCGCCGACCGCCGCGCCCACCAGCAGCAGTGCCCCCAGCTTTACCCCGCGCAGTGACAGGATAAAGCCGTAAGGGCTGCGCAACCCCCAGCCCAGATACAGGGCCGAGGCCAGCAGCAACGCGAGTGCGAGCCAGATCAATCGCCGTTCAGCCACGCGCATCCCTCTGAGACGGGGCGGCATAGAGCAGCCACAGGAAGATCGCAGCGCCAGCCACAGCAAATATCGTTCCGGCAGGAATTTCGTAGGGCCAGCGGATCAGCCGGCCGATCAGGTCCGAAGCCAGAACCGCAGTCCCCCCGGCCAATGCGATCAGCGGCAGATTCGCGCGCAGATTGTCGCCCCGCCAGCGCGAGACGAGATTGGGAATGATCAACCCGACAAAGGGCAGCACCCCGACCGTCACCACCGTCGCCGTGACCATCACCGCCACGATGACCAGCCCGGCCAGCAAGGTCTGACGCGCGTTCAGGCCCAGGCTGCGGGCGCGATCCTCGCCCAGCCCCAGAAGCGTGATCCGGTCGGCGGCCAGGTATAGCAACCCGCCGGCGATGGCGATGATCCACAGCAATTCATAGCGTCCCCGCAGCACACCCGAGAACTCTCCGGCCTGCCAGGTGCCGAGATATTGCATCAGATCGACGCTCCAGGCGACGCCGGTCACGCCCGCCCCCAGAATGCCGGCATAGATCAGACCGACGAGCGGCAGCAGCATCGGGTCCTGCCGGGGGACATGGCGCGCCAGCAGCAGAAAACCGGCGGTTCCCGCCAGGGCAGTTGTCGAAGCCGCAACCATCTTGACCATCAAGGGCGCACCCGGCGCGATCAATGTGATGGCCAGCAGGCCCGCCATCGCGGCCTCTGGCGTGCCGGTCAGGCCGGGCTCGACCAGCCGGTTCTGCACGGCAAGCTGCACCACCGCCCCGGCCAGTGCCAGCCCGGCACCGGCCAGCAGGGCGGCGGCGGTGCGCGGAACACGGCTGACCGTCAACAGAAAGGCGCCGCCCTGATCAGAACTCAGATCGGCGGCGCCAATGCTCAGGCTGGCGAAGACCAACCCGATCAGGCCGATTGCGACGACAACGCGTCGCATCCTAGCTGTTCTGACCTGCGAAGGCCTCGGTCAACTGCCCCAGCACCAGCATCAGCGATTGATAGCCGCCGCTGGACAGATACATGGCAGCGGGATCCAGATAGACGATATGCCCGTTCTTGCCAGCGGTCGTTCCGGCGATCAGGGGATTGTCCAGGGTCGCCGCAGCCGCCTCGCCGCCCTGACCGACGGCAGCCCCGCGGTCGATGACCAGGATCCAGTCCGGGTCGGCCTTTGCAACGAATTCGAAAGATACCGCCTCGCCATGGGTTTCGGCCACCAGCCCCGGATAAGCCTCGGGCAGGTTCAGCGCGTTGTGAATCCAGCCGAAGCGCGAATTTGCGCCATAGGCCGAGATCTTGCCGCCATTGGTCAGCAGGATCATCGCATCGCCCTTGTCGGCGACAGCCGCAGTGGTGCTGGCAAGTGCCGCGTCGATCCGACGCTTCAGCGTATCGGCCTGATCGGTCTTCGCAAACAACAGGCCATAGGCGTCGATCCGGTCTTCGGTCTGCCGGATCAGATCGCTGCCATCGATCGTCATGTCGAGCGTTGGCGCGACCTTGGACAGCATCGGAAGCTGCGTTTGCGAGCGGCCGCCGGCGACGATCAGGTCCGGAGCCATCGCGGCAAGCGCCTCGAAATCCGGCTCGAACAGAGTGCCAAATGTGGGCACGTCGGCGAGCGCCTCGGTCAGAAATGCGGGCGGCGTGAAATCGGGTCGGCCCACCAGAGGCACCTGCAGGGCGTTCAGCGTGTCGATGGCCGCAAAATCCAGCGCCACCACCGTCGCAGGATTTTCCGGTGCATCGACCGGGCCGGCAGCGGTGTCGATCTGTACCGTCTGGGCCTGCAGCGCAACCGGCACGACAAGCGCAAGGGCGCATAGAACTCGTTTCAAAATCTTCTCCTAGGTTCGCACGATTTCGGCACACGGACATTGACAAACGGGCGTGCCAGATGTCATCGAAACTCATGTTTAGTAAAACACTCGGAAATAAAGAAGATGCAAGAGCTTTTTGAAACCATTGGTCGATACGAGACGCCGAATGCTGGCAAGTACCTGATTCAGCTATGCAAACACTTTGGCCACAAGGTGCCGGCGGTGGTTGACGGCGATGAAGGTCGGGTCAGTTTCGACATCGGCGAGGCGCTGCTGCGCTCAGATGACGACGCGCTGACGGTTATCCTGAAGGCCGCCAGCGATGGCGCGGCGCTGCGCCTGCAAGCGGTCATTGATGATCATCTCAAGCGCTTTGCATTCCGCGAAGCGTTTGACGGCATGACCTGGACGACGCCAGCCGTTTAGAAAGCGGATGCCAATGGCTTGTCCGCCGGTGTGGACAGAACATCCGTAAGAAAACGCTGCATATCCCGCCGCGAGCGTTATAGTCAACTGAAAAAGTCAGGATTATAGCAGCGCGCAGCGAGACTGTGTCGGCGCAGCAATCCGCGAGGAGACGGAACATCCTGCGGAGATATTATTAAATCATTGGATATGAACGAATAATCTTCTTCATGGCTGCTTGTTTATGTCGTCTGGACCGGTTTTTCCGCAAATTTCGCGTCATCCCGCTTGCGATACGAAAGTCACATAAGTAAAATACTCAGGATTTATCCGCAGCAGTAAGCCAGTCGGGTACGTAAACCCAACTCAACAAGGCTTCGACTGATGCGACACTCACTTATCCCGCTGCTGGCGGGCACCTCTGCGCTGACGCTTGCAACCGCATTGAACGCGCAGGAGGTCACCATCTCGCAAAACCCCGGAACGATCATGCTGGAACCGATCACTCTGGTCGCGGACGGACAGGAAAATGTCGAGGCGACCGGCGGCGTTGCTGTCGGTGAACAGGATATCGCGGATCTGCAGCCCGCCGATGTCTCCGAGCTGTTCGCACGCGATTCGGCGATCAGCGTGTCGGGCGGGGCCGGTCCGTCCAAGCGCATCCATGTCTTTGGACTGGAACAGTCCAGCCTGGCCGTTTCGGTCGACGGCGTGCCGCAGTTCAAGGATAACTGGCATCACAGCGGCTCTAACGTGATCGACCCGGCATTCCTGAAGCGGGTCGAGGTCGAGGCAGGTGCCGCTGCGGCGGATGCAGGCTTTGCGGCGGGTGCGGGTGCGGTGCGCTATGAAACGCTCGGTGCGCGCGATCTTCTGACCGACGGCCGCAGTCAGGGTGGCCGTGTCGGGCTTTCCTATGGTTCGAACGGTCGGGGGCTGACGGCAAATCTGGCGGGCTACGGCGTCTACCAGAATGTCGACTGGTTCGTGATGCTGCATCGCGCGGATGGTGACAATTACGAAAACGGCGATGGCTATGAGGTGGTCGGCAGCAAGCCCGCCACGACCGGCGCCCTGCTGAAGGCAGGTTACGAGGTCGAGGGGCACCGGATCGAACTGTCCTATGAGCATAACAAGGACAGCGCCGACCGCGTGACCCGCATGAACATGGATGTCGGGCAGAGCAAGGATGTCTTCCCGCTGAAGGTCACGCGAAACACCCTCAGCCTGAAATATACCGAGGTCTCGCCCACCGCGTTGTGGGATCCCGAGGTGATGATCTATGCCAGCCGCAACGATTACGACCGGCCGGACTATATCGAAGATGCCGCGCGCGGCGATTTCAGGATGAGGGCCGAAACGGTGGGCGGGCTCGCCCAGAACCGGTTCGAAGTGGGGCCGGGCAGCGTCACGGCCGGTATCGACTGGGCCTATGACGACTATCACATCGACAATTACGGCGACACCGATGCGGCCATCCACAATCTGGAAACCATGCAGGTCGGCGCTTTCGTTCAGGGCCGTTTCGAATTCGCCAACGGCATCGACATTTCGACCGGTGCGCGTGTCGATCACCAACGCTTCACCGATTGGAACAGCGAGCGTCACACCGATACGGGCGCCAGCGTGAACGCGACCGTCTCCTATGAATTCGCGCCGGGATACGAGGTCTTTGCCGGGGCATCGCACACCTGGATGGGTTATGATCTGGGCGAATACGGCTACCTTCATGCGCGCGACAGCAGCATGGTCGTGGCCTCGGGATACGAGCCTGCGACCGCGCGCAATTACAAGCTCGGCCTGAACGCAACGCAAGAAAACTGGACGGGCAACCTTACCTTCTTCGATACCCGGCTGATGAACCTCGCGAACAGCTATTACCGCGAAAGCGACGGCAGCTATACACTGGACAATGCCGAAGAATATCGCAGCCGCGGCTTTACCCTTCAGGGCAACTATAGCTGGGGCAGCGGCCGTGTCGGTGCCAGCGTGACCAAGGCGCATGTCGAATATGACAGCGAGGACGCCTTGCCCAATGGCGGCGATGCGATGCCGATTGGCACTGTCGCGTCGCTGTTCATCGATCAGGACATTCCGGAATACAATCTGCGCCTTGGCGGCACGCTGGAGTTGGCGGGCCGTCTCGACGGTGATTACCTGACCGAAGCTGGCTTCTCGGATCACGCGGGTTATGGCGTTGTGAATGCCTATGCCGAATGGCGACCGGAAACCTATCAGAACGTGGTGATGCGTCTGGGTGTCGATAACCTGTTCGACAAGACCTATTACGAACGGTCCAGCTATGTGCAGTACAACCCGCGCGACGTTGATCCGCTTTATGCGCCGGGCCGCACGGTCACACTCGGGCTGAACCTGGACTTCTGACGCCAAAAGACGGCGGGGCGCGACCAGATCGGTGCGCCCCACATGCCCACCGCGACCCGACTGGAACAGGTTGCGCCAGACGCAGGCCGAGATCCGCCGCAATCCCGGTGCCATCGGTTCGAATTGACATCACGGCTGTCGCGCGAATGAAACCTCTTGTGCTAAGCTGCGCCCATGCGGTTTCGCGGGCTTGATCTCAACCTTCTGGTAGCGCTTGACGTGATGTTGCGCGAACGACATGTCACGCGCGCCTCGGAACAGCTGAATCTCTCGCAGGCGGCGACCAGCAATGCCCTGTCGCGCTTGCGCGAGTATTTCGACGACGATCTGCTCGTCCGCGTCGGCCGCCGCATGGTGCTGACGGATCGGGCGCGGGCGCTACAAGCGGAACTGGAAGAAGTCCTGCGCCGGATAGAAACCACCGTCATGAGCGCGCCCGACGTCCCGCCTCAACAATTGAAGCGGCGCGTGACCGTGGCCGCAGCGGATGCGATCACGACGGATCTTCTGGCACGGCTGACATCTCGACTTGCCTCCGAGGCACCGGGACTCCAGTTGTTCATCCGCCCACTTGCCAGCAATCCGGACCAGGTGCTGGAACGCGGCGGGGTCGATCTGCTGGTCATCCCGCGCCAGTTCGCTTCGGCCAATCACCCGATGCAGATCCTCTATGCGGAAGGCTTTCGCGTGCTGGCCTGTCGCGAAGGTAAATGGGGCAGCCGCAGCGTCACGGCCGAGGACTATCTCGGGGCGAGCCATGTCATCGTGGAGATTGGACCGGAGCAGAAGATACCCGTCGATCGCGCGATCATCGAACAGGGGCATGGCCGCCTGAATGCGGCCGTGTCGGTAGCAAGTCAGGTCACGGTGCCGTGGCACCTGGTCGGCACGGACAGGTTGGGCACAGTGCCCGAAACCGTTGCTGAACGGTTTGGCACGCTGCTGCCGCTCCGCTCGCATCCCCTTCCCTTCGACGTGCCGCAGAACCGCATCGTCATGCAGTGGAATGCGCAGCGCGATCACGATGGGGGCCTCGCATGGCTTCGTGGCCTGATGGTTGAACTCTGCGCGGACCGGGCGGCAACCTGAAATTCATAGATTTGGTGAATGTGTCGCACCTTGAACAATCAATTTCCGGTATCCAATCCCCGCATTTATAGTCCCTGAGGAGACGCGAGCCCGTCCGGCCGTCAAATCCCGGTCCGGACAATAGAAGAGCGGGAGGTTCTTTCATGGAGTTCAACGTTTTGCCGGGCGCGGCTGCGCCTTATGGGATCCGCAACGGTCAGGGGCCGCGCCATCTGATTGGCGGCATGGTTGCCTCGACCTATGCGACGGGCGCAGAAACGGGCGGGGCCTTCTGCCTGCACATGCTGAGTGGCGGCAAGGGTGCCGGCCTGCCGATGATCCGCCACGCGGAGGCTTTTACCAGCCTCTATGTCATGGAGGGCGCAATCGAACTGACGATCGGCAGTGACAGCTATGCCGTGATTGCAGGCGACACTGCTTCGATCCCGCCTGGCACAGATTACGGCTTTCGCATGGACCGGCACCGCACGGTCGCGATGATCTTTCAGACAGGTGGCGCTGCGGGCAGTCTGTTTTCGGCCATGGGTGCCCCCTATCAGGGGTTTATCCAGCCCGCGACGGATGCCGGTCAAGCCGGCGATCTGCTGGGTCTGTCGGCACCCGAGGGCAGCGATACCGATATCCTCGGGCCGCTGCCAAAGGCGCCGGCGCTGCAACGTCCCGGCAAGACCCTGCCCGACAGCGCCCAGCCCTATGTCATCGAAAGCGGCGAGGGCGAGCGGCTGGTCGTGGCGGATCAGATCTTCAACTTCGCGGGACGCAATCCGCAGACCGATGGCCGGTTTCTGACGCTCTTCAACGAAGGCCCGCAGGGCGACATGATCCCGCCGCACAAGCACCTGAAGCATGACGAGATGTTCCTGTGCCTCGACGGTCGGATCCGAATGAAGGCGGGAGATGAGATCCTGGAGCTGTCGCCGGGTGACTGGCTGTTCGTGCCGCGCGGCACGCCACATGCCTTCCAGTTCCTGACCCCCTATTGCCGCACGCTCGGCTGGCTGATCCCCGGCATCTTCGAGGATTTCTTCTTCACCCTGGGTGATCGCTATGACGGCCATGTCTATCCGCAGGACCCCGGTCCCTTCCGCTTCGACCGCGTTCTGGCGAAGCTGGATCAACTGGACATCGTCCCGCTCGGCGCACCGCCCAAGGGTGACGGGGCCGCAACATGAGCGCTGCTGACGTGAGTTTGATCGCCGATCAGGTCTACTCTTGCGCCGGCGGGCAGGACCGGCTGGCCGATGTCTATGTCCCAGATGGCGATGGCCCCTTCCCGGCGATCATCTTCCTGCATGGCGGCGGCTGGCGTTTCGGCGACCGTCGCCTCGCCCCCGACCTGCGCCGATTCTTCGCGGAAAGCGGGTTCGTCATGGTCTCCATCGACTATCGGCTGAGCGGCGAGGCGATTTTTCCCGCCGCTGTGATCGATACCAAGACCGCGATCCGTTGGCTGCGCCGCCATGCCGCTGACTACAATATCGACCCAGAACGGATCGGGCTTTGGGGGTCCTCTGCTGGCGGCCATCTGGCGGCCATGGCGGCCCTGTCGAATGCGCAGGAATTCACCTCGGACGAATGGTCGGACACATCATCGGCGGTCGCAGCCGTGATGGACGGCTATGGCCCCACGGATTTCCTGCAGATCGACCAGCAGAAAAGCGGGGAAACCTTGCCCGGCGAGGATCCGGAATCTGCAAGGCTGCCACCGCCCGGGCCCTCTGCATCGCCGGAATCGCTGGAATCGCTGTTCGTCGGGGGCGCGATTGGCGAGTTGCCAGAGCGCGTCGAACAAGCGAATCCGGTCAGCCAAGTCACCGGCAAGGCCTGCCCATTCCTGATCATGCACGGCACCTATGACGCGCATGTGCCGGTTGGGCAAAGCCGCCTGCTGTTCGACGCGCTCAGCGCCGCCGGATCGCGGGCCCGCCTGGTCGAGGTCGAGGGTCTCGGCCACGGCTTCCTGAACCGCAACGATCTGGACGATGCGGGACCGCATCCGGTCACGACTTTCACCTCGAGCGCACCCGACACGCCAGAGCAGTCCGAGATCCGGATCTTCGACACGATCCTGCAATTCTTCAGGCAAGAGTTGACGGTTTAACACCACATTTTCGGCAGGCAAGACAGCCGCATCAGGGAACCCGGCCGCTTCGGCCGAGAGGGATGCGGCTGGCCAAAGACAGATGTCGGCGCCATGCCGAGGGAGGAGAACATGACCACGCTGAACGCGCGCAGCGCGAACATTGCCCTGATCACCGGCCATGTCGCCGGGATGATAGACTTGGCCGCGCTGCCGATCTGGGTCGATACGCTGATCGACGGATATGGCTATCGCCCCGCTCTGGGTGGCGCGCTTCCGACCAGTTTTCTGTTGGGCGCCGTTATCGCCTCGCTGTTTCTGTCGCGGCGCTTCGACAAGGTCCAGGCCCGGACACTTGCCCCGGCGGGCTATTGGGTTGCAGGGGCGTGCCTACTTGCGGTGACAGTCGTCCACGGTTTCGCGATCCACCTGCTGCTGCATCTGGTCGGAGGCATGGCCACAGGCGCCGCCCTTTCGGTCGTTCACGGGACCATGGGGCGCAGCGATAATCCGCATCGCATATTTGCCTTTGCCGGCATTGGCTTTGGCCTGTTCTCGCTCTTCTTTCTGGGTGGGGTGCCGCAACTTATCGGCGTGATCGGTCCGCAAGGCTTCTTCTATGCGGCGGGCGGCACCATGCTGGCAGCGGCGATCGTGACGACACTGTTGATGCCCCAGGACGCGGTCCCCGAAAAGGTCGATCTGAGCGCCCGATTTCCGAAAGCGATCCGTTTCGCCATCGGCGGCATCATGGGCATGGCACTGATCCAGGGGCTTGTTTTCAGCTTTCTCGTGCAGGTCGGAAATGCCCGAGGCTTCGGCGAAGGCAGGGTCGAACTCGTGCTGATCCTTCTGGGCATCGTGAACCTGTTCCCGCCAGCGCTTGCAGCACTTCTTGAACGCCGTCTTTCGGCGATCCGTGTCAGCCGCGTCGGACCGGTCGTCCAAGGCACCTTCGCCCTGCTGATCATGCTCTCGGGCAGCTTCATCGGATATGCCATCCCGGCAATCTTCTTTGCCGCAGTGCTGATTTTCACCCACACCTTCGTCTTCGGCTTTATCGCCAGATACGACCCGACGGGCAGCGCGGTGTCAGCGACGCCAGCCATGCTGATGACAGGATCCGCCATCGCGCCGCTGCTTGGGGGTGCACTGGTCGAGATCTTCGGCTTCGGCGCGATTGGCATCTTCGCCGCGATTGTCGCTTTCGGCAGCTATTGGTCGTTCACCCGCGCTGGCCAACTGGCCACCCGGTCAGACAACGCCAGGCCGATGACAACCTGACGCCAGCATACTTCGCGCGGTGGAGGAGCGGCGTGGGGGATGACCAGCAAGCAAACTTGAACTCAAAAGGAGGAGCCAATGAAAAGCCTGATCCACACAACAGCCATCGCCCTGACCCTCGCCGGTATCGCACTTCCGGCGGTGGCAGAAACCAAGTTCATCACGCTGGGGACGTCCGGCGGCCCGAATGCGCGTTCTGACCGGTCCCAGCCTGCCAATGTGCTGATCGTCGACGACACTGTCACGCTTGTCGACCTTGGCGATGGCTTTGCCGGCCGGCTGAACGCTGCGGGCGTGCAGATCTGGGATGTCGACAACGCCCTGATCAGCCACCTGCATTTCGACCATATGGGCGGGCTGCTGGCGCTTCTCGGCCTGCGCTTTCAGACCAATCCGGGCAACCCCGTCCAGGTCTACGGCCCGCCTGGCACGGAACAGCTCGTCATGGGCATGCTGGAGGGCATGGCCCCGGCCATGGAAGCGGCCTACGGCATGGAAGATGCCCAGGTCATGTCCCCTGAGGAGCTTGTGCAGGTCCACGAGATCCGCGATGGCGACAGCTTCGACTTGAACGGCACGACCGTGACCACCGTCAAGAATACCCACTATTCCTTCGAACCCGGCAGCGAGATGGACAAAAACTACGAGAGCGTTTCGTTCCGCTTCGATTCGCCCGACCGCTCCATCGTCTATACCGGTGATACGGGTCCAAGCGAGGCCGTGACCAAACTTGCGCAAGGTGCCGATCTTCTGGTCAGCGAACTGATTGACCTGCCCGCCGTCATGGCACAGGTGCGCGCCCGTCCGGGCATGACCGATGAAAAGGCAGCAGAAGTCGAGCGCCACCTGTCCAACCATCATGTCACGCCGACCCAGATCGGCGAAATGGCGAGCACGGCGGGCGTCGGCGCTGTTGTCGCCACCCACCTTGTGGCCGGGCGCGGGATGTCGCCAGAGCAAACGCAAGGCTGGGCCGACGAAATCGGCGCCGTCTATGACGGAAAGATCACCATCGCCGAGGACCTTCAAGAGTTCTGAGCCATGACCGGCCGGTGGGTGCTTTCCGCCGGTCGGGCCAACGCCAATCAAAAGGAATCTCAAAATGAACAATCTCTTCCGCAACCTGACCGCCGCGCTTGTTGCCCTGGCGGTCACCACCCCGCTTCACGCTCAGGAGACCGCCCGGATCGCGGCGCCAACCGATGATACGATGCGTCTCACCCTGCTTGGCACCGGCTCACCCGCCCTGCGCATCGAACGCTTCGGCTTTGCCAATCTGGTTCAGGCAGGCGGCCTGAACCTGCTGTTCGATGCCGGGCGCGGCGCTACGATGCGGCTCGGACAGATGGGCCTGCCCATCGGCGCGATCGACGCGACCTTCCTGACGCATTTCCATTCCGACCACACCAACGGGCTGCCAGATGTCTACCTTTCCGGCTATGTCCCGCTTCCGCTTGGTGGGCGCCAGGACGAATTCCAGCTTTACGGCCCCGAAGGTGTGCAGCAACTGGCCGAGGGGCTGATGCTTGCCTATGCCTCAGACGTTGTCGAACGCGGCGGCGCCAAAATCCCCGAAGCCGCGACGAAGATCGCAGCCCATGTCGTCGACGAGGGCGTCGTCTTCGAAAAAAATGGCGTCAAGGTTGAGGCGTTTCGCGTTTTTCACCACAAGTTCTCGACCGAGACTTTCGGCTATCGTGTGAGCTATGGTAATCACTCCGTGGTGATCTCGGGCGACGCCAGCCATTCGGAGAGCGTTGCAAGCTATGGCAAGGACGCCGATATCATCGTCCACGAGGTCGCTGCCGTGTCTCAGGTCGCTGCCGACAAGCCCTTCTTCAAGGTGGTCATGTCCGGGCACACCAGTCCAGAAGAGGCCGCAAGGATCTTCACCGCCGCACAGCCAAAGCTGGCAATATTCTCTCACGTCGTGCAGCTTCCCGGGGGCCATGTCGGACCTTCCACAGACGAGATCCTGACCCGCACCCGCGCAGGCTATGACGGAGAGGTCATCATCGGCGAGGACCTGATGAGCTTCGTGATTTCGGACGACGGGATCGAGCGCGACGTGATTGATTGAGAGCGCGGCCTGCTGGGGCAGAGATCGGCACCGTCGACCTGTTCCGGCAGATGATCTGCCAGCTTGTCGCCGGTCGGTGACGCGGTCAGCCATTCGATTCAGGCAGAGTTATCGACAAGGACCATTCAGTGGCGGTCCCTGCGGTCGCGACACCCCTCGGCATTCGCGCCCTTCGCCAGCCCGCGCAGCGCCTCTCGCTTCGGGGCCGGCACAAGCAGCACCCCGGTGCCTTTCGGGATGAAGGCGAAGGTCAGCCCAGCCTCCCAATGACTCCCCCATAACACCTTGTTCTGCGACAACGCCCACTCCCCTCAGAAGATATCTGGCTCGCCCGCTGTCTGCCCGAATCCGCGTTCGAGATAGTCGAAGTCACAGCCCTTGTCGGCCTGCGTGACGTGGCGCGAGAACATGTAACCCCAGCCCCTTTCGAACCGGGGTTGCGGCGGCGTCCAGGCCGCCTTGCGCCGGGCGATCTCCTCCTCGTCCACCAGCATGTCGAGGCGCCGGTTTGGCAGGTCCATCCGCACGATGTCCCCGGTCTTGAGCAACGCCAGCGGCCCGCCAACGAAACTTTCCGGTGCCACATGCAGCACGCAGGCGCCATAGGAGGTGCCCGACATCCGCGCATCCGAGATCCGCAGCATGTCGCGATATCCCTGCTTAATCAGCGCCTTGGGAATTGGCAGCATCGCCAATTCGGGCATTCCCGGCCCGCCCTGCGGGCCTGCGTTGCGCAGCACCATCACCGTGTCCGGCGTCACGTTGAGGTTCTCGTCATCTACCGCGGCCTTCATCTCGGGATAGCTATCGAACACCAGCGCGGGGCCCTCGTGGACGTGGAATTTCGGATCGCAGGCAGCGGGCTTGATCACCGCCCCATCCGGGCAGAGGTTGCCGCGCAGAAGCGCCAGCGAGCCTTCATGATAGACCGGATTGCTCACGGGCCGGATCACGTCATCGTTGTAGACTTCAGCGCCTTCGAGGTTCTTGGCCAGCGTCTCCCCCGTCACCGTGATAACCGAGGTATCCAGCCGGTCTTCGAGTTGCTTCATCAGCGCGCGCAGCCCGCCCGCGTAGAAGAAGTCCTCCATCAGGTAATCCTTGCCCGAAGGCCGGACATTGGCGACAAGCGGCGTGACCCGCCCGAGCGCGTCGAGATCGTCGAGCGTGAGGTCCACGCCCGCCCGCCGCGCCATGGCGATAAGGTGCACGACCGCGTTCGTGGAACAGCCCGTGGCCATGGCGACAATGGCCGCATTCCGCACAGCGGCCGGAGTGATGACCTTTTCTGGCGTAAGGTCCTCCCACACCATTTCCACGATCCGACGACCCCATCCGCTTGTGGCCGCTGTCCGCCGCCGGGATCGACGAGGCACCTGGCAGGGTGAGGCCCATGGCGTCCGTGATCGCCGTCATGGTCGAGGCCGTGCCCATCGTCATGCAGGTGCCGACCGACCGCGCGATCCCGCCCTGAATGCCCAGCCAATCCTCATCCGTCACATTGCCGGCGCGGCGCTCGTCCCAATATTTCCAACCATCCGAGCCGGAACCGAGGATACGTCCCTTGTAATGCCCGCGCAGCATCGGCCCGGCGGGAAGATAGATCATCGGCACCCCCGCCGTGATCGCCCCCATGACCAGCCCCGGCGTGGTCTTGTCACACCCGCCCATGAGCACCACACCGTCCAGCGGGTGCGAGCGGATCATCTCCTCCGTTTCCATGGCAAGCATGTTGCGGTAGAGCATGGATGTCGGCTTGGTAAAGCTCTCGTCCACCGAAAGGGCTGGCATCTCCACCGGAAAGCCGCCCGCCGCGAGCACGCCGCGCTTCACGTCCTGCACTCGCTCCGGGAAATGGCCGTGACAAGTGTTGAGCTCGGACCAGGTGTTCAGAATGCCGATGATCGGCTTGCCGCGAAAATCTTCCTCGGCATAGCCAAGCTGCATCATCCGGCTGCGATGGCCGAAACTGCGCAGATCGTCGGGCGCGAACCAGCGGGACGAGCGCGGGGTGTCGGGGGTTTTCACCTGCTTGATGGTCATGGTGGTTTTCCGTCTTATTGCCCCCGCAACCGGGATACGGTCGTGCGGGTCGAGATTTGTTCGGGATCGGTCATCAGCTCGATCACCGTCGGCCCGTCATGGTCGAAGGCGGCCAGCAGCGCGGGCTTGAACTGCGCGGTCTCGGTAACCCGCGTATGGGCCGCGCCGAGTCCGCTCGCGATCTGGCCGATGTTCGAGGTGACGATATCGGTGCCGGAAATGCGGGCGGGATGCTCGCGCTCCTGGTGCATCCGGATCGTGCCATAGGTGCCATTGTTGAAGACCAGCACGATGGGCCGCCCGCCATGCTGCGCGGCGGTGGCGATCTCCATCCCCGCCATCATGAAGCCGCCGTCCCCGACAAAGGCGATGGACTGCCGTTCCGGCTTGGCGAGCGAGGCGGCGACCGCCGAAGGCACCGCATAGCCCATGGAGCCGCAGGTGGAGCCGATCTGACGGCCGGGGCGGCCATAGCGCAGGAACCGCTGCGCCCAGCCGGTGTGGTTTCCCGCGTCGAGCGTGATCACAGCGTCAGCGGGGATCAGGTCGCGGACCTCGGCCATCGCCGCACCCATATCGAGCGGAAAGTCGTGCGGCGGCGGCTCGGCATCCGCAACATATTCGTCGCGCAGCGTCCTGCGCCAGACGCCGTCGCAAGGAGTGGCGGGTTGCTCGATGAGCGCGGCGAGCGCCGCATCGGGGCCGGAAACCGCCGACAGATCGGGGGAATAGACGCGCCCGATCTCGTCCGCATCCACATGGATGTGAACCAATGTCTGCGCCGGCGTTGGCACCGACAACGTGCTGTAGGTCCTGGTGGTGATCTCGCCCAGCCGCGCGCCGATGACCAGCAACAGGTCCGCCTCGGCCAGCCGTTTGACAAGGCTCGGCGCGACCCCGGTGCCGAAGTCGCCCACATAGTACTCCGACCGGTTGTCGATCAGGTCCTGCCGCCGGAAGCTCGTCGCGACCGGCAGTTCGTTGGCCTGCGCAAAGGCAAGCAGCGCCGCCGCGCCTTCGTCGCTCCAGCCGGATCCACCGGCCAGAACCAGCGGGCGCTTCGCCACCGAGAGCGTGGCCATGACCGCTGCCGCATCCTGCGCACGCAGCGCCGGAACGCTCGGGACATAGGGCTTCGCATCCGCAACGCGCACGACATCGGTCAGCATATCCTCCGGCAGGGCCAGAACCACGGGACCGGGCCGACCGGAAGTCGCCACGCGGAAGGCCCGCGCCATGTATTCCGGGATCCGCTCTGCACTGTCGATCTGCGCGGCCCATTTGGCGACGGGCGCGAACATCTGGCGAAAGTCGATCTCCTGAAAGCTTTCCCGGTCCAGGGTGGGGCGCCCGACCTGACCGACCAGCAGGATCATCGGGGTCGAATCCTGATAGGCGATATGAACGCCCACCGCAGCCTGACAGGCCCCCGGACCGCGCGTGACCATGCAGATGCCGGGCTTGCCGGTCAGCTTGCCATATGCCTCGGCCATTTCCGCCGCGCCGGCTTCGTGCCGGGCATTGTAGAGCGTGAAGCGATCCTTCACGTCATGCAGCGCGTCCAGCACTTCGAGGTAGCTTTCCCCCGGCACGCAATAGGCGCAGTCGGCCCCGTGGATCAGAAGTTGATCCACCAGAACCCGGCCGCCCGTGCGGTCCCTATACTCGGTCATCATGTCCTCCCCTCAGTCACCAGGTTTGCCTTACGTCCCGTGCCATCGATCTCAGGGGATCACGACACAGGCAGGATCGATATCGCGCCCCTCGGCATGAGCGCGGATATTGCTGGACCAATGTCGCACCATGCGGTCGAAATTGTCCAACGTGCGCCCGGCCACATGCGGCAGGGTCACGGTGTTGGGAAGCCCTAGCAACGGGTTCGGCCCGCTGACCGGCTCCACCTCGAACACGTCGAGCCCGGCTGCGGATAATGGCCCTTCGGTCAGCGCCGCGACCAGCGCCGCCTCGTCGACCAGCGCCCCGCGCGAGGTATTGATCAGCACCGCCCCCGGCTTCATCGCAGCGAGCGTTTCGGCGTTGATCAGATGCCGGGACGCATCCGTCAGCGGCAGGTGAAGCGACAGCACATCGGCCCAGCCCAGCATGTCCTCGAAGGCCATGAACGCTGCGTCGATGGACGCGTCCGGCCCCGACCGCCTAGTATAGGCGACCTCGCAGCCAAAGCCGCGCAGCCGGGTCAGAACCTCCTGACCGATGGCGCCCATACCGACAAGGCCGACACGACAGGCCCCGAGATCCCGTGCCTCGCGCCACAGGTCCGGCTGGTTCCACTGACCGCCCCGGAACGCGGCCTGCACCTGCGGCAGACGGCGCAGCGTGGCGAGCATCAGGGTCAGCGTCGCCTCGGCCACCGTGGGCGCGTTCATCCCCGGCGACCGGGCGACCGAAATCCCCCGCCCCCGGCAGGCATCGAGCGGGATACCGTCCACGCCCGTGCCCCATTGATGAACCAGCTTCAGCGACTCGGCCCGCGCCAGAACGGCTTCGGGAAACCGCAGCCCACGGGTCACGGCATAGGTGGCCCCGTCCAGCGCGGCCGACATGTCCTCGTCGGTCACGTCATCGATGAAGCGCAGATCGAACCCTTCGCAAAGGTATTCGATCCGCGCCCGCATCTCGGCGCTGGCAGGCTCCAGAACGGCGACCGGGCCGATGGACATCAGTTCCGGCCCTTGATCAGGTCGCGCATCATCTCGACCTCTTCGCCGGTCAGGTCGGTGAGCGGCGCACGCACCGGCCCGGTTTCGAACCCGCGCAGCGCCACGCCCGCCTTGACCGCCGACACCGCATAGCCCGGCTTGCGGTCGCGGATTTTGGCGAAGGGATAGTAAAAGTCGCGCAGCATCTGCTCGCATTTGGCATTGTCGCCCGCAAGGAAGGCGCCATGGAATTCCAGCGCGGTTTCCGGGACAAAGTTGAACACGGCCGAGGAATAGGTCGGCATCCCCGCCCCGCGATAGGCCTGCGCGAACAATTCGTGAGTCGGCATCCCGCCGATATAGGACAGCCGGTCGCCCAACTGCACGGTGATCCGGCGCACGGTGTCGATGTCGCCGGAGCCGTCCTTGAACCCGATCAGGTTCGGGCATTCGTCGGCCAGTTGCTCCAGCGTCTCTGCCGTAATCTGCGCTTGCCCGCGGTTATAGACGATGACCGCCATATTGGTCGCCTTGCAGACCGCGCGAATACGGTTCGCGATGCCTTCCTGCGGTCCTTCGGTCAGGTAATGCGGCAGCAGCAGGATGCCGTCGCCGCCCGCCGCCTCGATCTCTCGCGCGAGGTCACAGGCCACGCGCACACCATAACCGCAGCCCGCGATCACCGGCGCATCGCCTGCCACTTCTCGTGCGGCGCGCACCACATTCACGATTTCCTCCGGGGTGAGCGAGAACATCTCGCCCGTGCCGCCCGCGACGATCAGGCCCGCGACCTTGTGCGGGCTGAGCCATTCCAGATGGGCCTGAAACGGCTTCGGCGCAAAGTTGTCTTCGGCGTCGAAGGGGGTGACTGGAAAGGACAGAAGTCCGTGGCGAATGATCTCGCGCAGGTTGGCGGGTGCGATCATGGTATGTCTCCTTGTTTGTCTTGGTACTGCGGGTTGTGGGGTTTGGGCTGGTGATGCGTGCCTGCTGGAATGTCGTTGGTCGCGGGCGCGGTTACTGCTTTTGCGCCGTCCATATCAGTGGCCTCCTCATGCCGTGGCGCCAGCCGAAGCAGTGCCCCGGCGCCGGTACTCCCTGTCCTTCCAGCCCGCGAATCACGGATCTCAGCGGTCCGCCCAAGCCGCAAAGGGCCAACGCCATCCCGCCGGGGGGCTTGTCATGCACTAATATTTTAGTTTATCAGTATGGTCAACCGGCCCCGAAATGCGGTTATCTGGAAAGCACTTTTTAACGACGATGGGCGGCTCGGCACGATGAGACAGATGAACATGGCACTGGACATGATGCGCTTCGAGGGCGCGATGGGGCGCCCCATGGCATCCTCCCGGATCTATGACGACCTGCGCCAGCGCATACTGTCGCTGGAACTACCGCCGGGGACCGCACTGACCCGCGCCGATCTCGCCCGCGAATATGACGTGAGCCAGACCCCCCTGCGCGACGCCATGCAGCGGCTCGATCAGGACGGTCTCATCCGCATCTACCCGCAGTCCAGGACGCTGGTGACAAAGATCAACCTCGCCCAGATCCGCGAGGCGCTGTTTCTGCGGCAGGCGCTGGAAAGCGAAGTGGTCATGACGCTGACCCGAGCGCCCAAGCCTGATACCATCGCCCAGCTGAGAAGCGTGATCGCCATGCAACGCGAGGTCGCCCCCGATCACACCCAGCTTCGCCGGTTTCAGGAACTCGACGAATATTTCCACTTCCTCATGTTCGAAGGCGTCGGCCACCCCAATCTGCACGCACTCCTGCGCTCGCAGACCACCGATATGGACCGGGTGCGCCGGTTGCAGACCTTCTCGGCCGAACGCGTTGCCACGATCATCGACGGACACGAGCGCATCGTCGCCGCAATCGATAGCGGCGATGTGGATCGCGCGGTCGGGGAAATCCGTTTCCACACCCACAAGGACCCAGACTGGGCAGACGAATACCGCGCGCGGCACGAGGATTACTTTACCTAACACCTGACGAAACCGTCGCCACATACCACGCACTCACAGCCAAGGAACGCGGGTCACCGGCCCGCGAAGGGAGAGATCATGTCCAAAGACCTATCGGAAACCACGGGCCTCCATGTCGTCGCGCAGACGCCATTTCTCGACGATGGCGCCGTCGACTATGCCAGCATCGACACGCTTTCGGCCTTCTACTATCGCCACGGTGCGCAGGGGCTGACCGTGCTCGGCGTGTCCGGCGAGGCGCAGAAGCTGACGGTCGACGAAACCGTCGCGGTGGCCGCGCGCTATGTTGCCGCCGCGACAGGTCATCGGATCATCGCGGGCGTGTCGCACCCTAACCTCGCCACGCTGGTCGAGGTGACGCGCGATGTCATGGCCGAGGGGGCCGATGCCGTGATGATCTGTCCCCCCGCAGGGATCAGGACGGACGAGGACCTCATCCGCTACTTCGACGCGGTCTTTGAGCGGATCGGCGACGTGCCCACCGTGTTGCAGGACTTCCCGGCGACCTCAGGTGTAGTGATGTCGGTGCCCGCCATCGACCGGTTGATCACCGCCTTCCCCCAGATCGGGGTCATCAAGTCCGAGGACTTCCCCTCGCCGACCAAGATCACCCGGATGCGCGCCGAGTTGTCCCGTCCGATCCGTATCCTCACCGGCAACAACGGCCAGTATCTCGTGCAGGAAATGGAGCGTGGCGCCGATGGCCCGATGGCGGGCTTCAGCTATCCAGAGATGCTGTCAGGCGTCTATGACCTGATGCGCGCCGGCAAACGCGCCGAGGCACATGATCTGTTCAACCGCTATCTGCCGCTGCTGAAACACGAGGCGCAGGGGCAATGGGGCATCGCGCTGCGCAAGGAAATGATGCGGCGGCGCGGGGCGCTCACCTCCAACGCACTGCGCGGACCGGGGCCGAAACTGACCGAAGCCGATCTGGCCGAGCTCGATTTTCTGACCAGCCGGATGGACCTGCCGGCCGACTGATGCGACCTTATTGGCGCAGGGGTCTGCCTTCCGGGGGCCGCAATCACCTTTGCCGCCCCCACCCTCTGTGATCAGGGTTTTACCGGATCGAAGAACGGCGCCGGAACCATAAGCTGGTTGACCTGACTGACCAGATACCCGGCCTCCGCACTTTTCGCCAGATAGGCCTTCCAGTCCGGATCCGAGTTCAGCGCCTTGCGCCGCGTGGCCCGGTCGGCGGCATCCTCATATACCCAGATATGGACATATGAATTCACGTCGCCACTCTCCACGGCGCCGTAAACGATCGGCTGGCCAAGGTGTTTTCGCTGAGTGTCATAGCCGTGCTCGCCATAGAGTTTGAAGTGCTTCTGAATCGTCCCGGGCCTGCATGTATAGGTCCGCATGTCATATAGCATCGCATTTCTCCCTTAGTATCCAATGCCTTGTCAGGTTCCGCTAGCGACCCCCCGAAAGAGGCTTGCCAGCCTTCCATCAAGTCATATAGTAATGTATTAGCTGAACGGGACGCAACATCCCATCGACAATTCGGGCAATCACGCCCGGCCCACGGGGGGCACAGCGCCAATCTGGTGCCGTGGGGCGGACCGCAAGGTCCGGATACAACAGTTCCCGGCGGGCAATACCCGCCAAAGTCTTGGAGGAGACAGTATATGAAACGCACTCTCATCGGCGCCGCCGCCATGATCACCACGGTCCTCGTGCCGCTCGCCGCCATGGCCGAATATCCCGAGCGTGACGTGCGCATGATCGTGCCGTGGGGCGCAGGTGGCGGCACCGACGGTATCGTCCGCAAGGTGACCACCCTGGCCGAAGACAACTTCGGCGGCACGATCTATGTCGAGAACATCGAAGGCGGCAACTCTGCCACCGGCGTCGGTCAGGTGATGAGCGCCTAGGGCGACGGCTACACGCTCGGCGCGCTGACCTACGATTCGGTCGTGACTGTGCCATGGCAGGGGATGCTGCCCAGCTACAAGATGGACAAGCTCGACCTGATCGCCCGCATCACCAGCGAAGCCGACGCGATCACCGTGGACGCGAATTCCGACTACAACTCGCTCGACGACCTCCTCGCTGCGGCGAAGGCCGATCCCGGCAAGGTCCGCATCGGGGTCCAGAACCTTGGCGGCCGCGTGCATCTTACCCTGCTCCAGCTTCAGAAGCTGACCGACACCGAGTTCAAGATCGTCTCCTACCCCGGTGGCGCCGCCCCGCAGAAAGAAGCCCTGCTCTCGGACGAAGTCGATGTGGTCATGACCTCGCTCGGCGACTTCGCCAACCTGATCGAAGACGGCACCGCCCGTGGCATCGTTGAATTTTCGGACGCCAAGAACCCAACCTACGACGTGCCGACCGCCGAAGAAGCCGGCGTCGACCTGCTCAACGGGTCGTTCATCGTGATTGCCGCACCCGCAGGCACCCCCGAGGACGTGGTGGCCAAGATCGAAGCCGCCTATCAGGCGGCCTATGAATCCGCCGAATTCCAGGACTGGCTCGCCACCATCGGCGTGACCCCGAACTGGCTCGTGGGTGACGAGCTCGACACCTGGGCCAACGACACCGCGCAGGGCCTGTTCACCGAGATGGACGCCTTGGTGGAAGCCGGCGTTCTGTCGAAATAACTCTGCCGACCACGACCTATGTCCTGATCCAAGCGGCGGCACCTGTCCGTCTCGGTGCCGCCCACTTACCCGGAGACCATGATGGCCGACCGTGCCCCGATTTGCAGGACCGGAGTCCCGTTGCCCCTTTTTCTACTGATCGTCACGACCGTCTATCTCGCCGCAGCCTTCGACATCCACTCGCAATTCGCGGGTAGCGGCGAAATGAGCTCGCGCTCGGTCCCGATCCTCACCGCCATCCTCATGTATGTCGCGCTGGCCGTGGTCTTTGTCGGTGAATTCCGCAAACCCACCGCCGACGGCAACCCGCGTGAGATGATCCGACCGCTGGTGGTGATCGTCGCCACCGCCGGATACATCGCGCTGTTCCGTCCGCTGGGCTACTGGCTCGCCACGCTGATCTTCTCGTCCGCGCTGTTCCTGATCTTCCGGTTCGAGCTGAAGCGACCCCATATGTTCGCGCTCTATGCGGTAGGGGTTACGGCGCTGTTCTATGGCCTCTTCGCGGGCATCTTCGGCGTGCGCCTGCCGACACTTACCGAGGGCTTCTTCTGATGCAGATCTTTCTCGACGTTCTTTCGGGCATGAGCGTCGAGCGACAAACTGATGATGCTGTGCCCTGACACCTCAGCAGCGCCGTGGCCGGAATGATCACTCGGCGAGGCAAATCCTGTAGACCCGACCCCGAGCCGGGTTTCTCTCTGAGATCACCCGCAGACCAAGCTTCTTCTTCAGCGATCCGGAGATCGCGCCCCGAATGGAGTGCGACCGCCACTCCACCTTCACTGCGATCTCTGCGACTGTGGTGCCACCCGGTGCCTGCAGCATGGCGATCAACTGCGCCTGTTTGGTGCCGGGGCGCAGGGCGGCGGCGATCACCTCGGGCTTGGCATCCCGCAACCCCGCCAACGCCTTGACCACCACCGGATCAATGCCGATTGCGACCTGCCCAGCTTCGGTGGCGATCAGCGTGGTGCCATGCCCGTCACCGGTCTCGCGCCAGAGCGGCTCGCCGCGCCGGATGTTGGCGTCGACCTCCTCGATAAGTCCCAACTTTACCATCCGCCCGATGGCCAACTTCGCTGCCGCGCCGTGCAGCCCGCCTGGCAGCGGCAGGCCGAGATTGCCCGGCCGGGCGCTGGCGCGGGTCAGGATCAGGGTCTGGGTGTCGGTGAGTTTGGTCATCATTGGCTCCGGTCATCGCCGCCTCAGGTCGCGGTCGGCTTCTACGGAGCCAAGCCCCACTTGAAGCGGGGCCGCACCATCGGTTCGGGTCTACACCTCAGGCGGCGAGGGCGGCATCATTGGTGCGGATGGTCTGGCGGGTCATATCGTCTCGGGCGGTCAGTCGCATTTGCTGAACACCATCACGATCGCTCTGATGCGCGACCACATCAAGAAACTCTTGAGCAATTTCATTTCTTTATAATCAATAGAGGCAACTGCAATGCAGGGCATGGGAAAGCGGGCCCATGCAGCCGATGCCGAGACGCGGTGGAACTGCGAGATTGAGCTTGCGGCAGCGACGAATCCGGGGGCGCGCAACCTTTGGCGCAACCGAACCAGCCGTTGCCAAAGGTGCTATCCGAAGACCAGTTCCGGCAGCACCGCCTCCCATTCCGCGCGGCGGATGCTGCTGCGGTATTCTTCCTCGTTATCGCTTTTGCGCCAACGTATGAGGGCGCCGATTTCGCCGCGCAGGAAGGTCAGGTTCTCTGGCGGGGAAAAGGTATTCGACATGCGGCCAAGTGCCACGCCGTTCTTGTCACGGATGAACCAGCGACCCTGGCTGCGGCTCAACGTGACCGGGTCACCCACCTTGCTGGCGACAATTGCGCCAAGCGACGGGCTGCCCTCGCCAAGCCGCCCGGCCCAGGACAGATCGACAAGCTTCATGTCGGGCATCACATATTGTTCGGACCGGGCTTGCAGGCGACTGCGATCCGGATCGACCGGCCTTTGCAGCAGACCCTCATGCGGCACGAGGAACGGGTGCGCGCCCTGCGTCATCACCGCCAGACTGCGCCGGGCACGGGTCATGGCGACATAGAAAAGGCGGCGCGGGGCGTCGGCATCCTCGCCCCTTGACGGCCTGTCCCAACCGCCGTCCAGAATGACCACATCGTCGAATTCCAGCCCCTTGGCGCGATGCGCGGTCAAGAGCAGCAGCCCGCGCTGTTCGCCCCGCGTGTCGCGTGCCCATTCGGCGAACCATTCGATCAGATCGGGCACGGGGATCGCCTTGTCCGCGATCTCGCGCGCAAGCCCGGCGATACCCTCGGCGATCAGGTCGATCCAGCGGTTGCGCGGCTGCCGGTTCAGCAGGTCGAGCAGATCCCGGATCGCAAGCCGTGCGGCAGGATCCTGCCTTAGCGCCGCAACGAAATTCTGCATCTCGCGCAGGCGCCAGATATTGGGCAGGCTTTCATTGGCCATCTCGACCGGGATGCCCATGGCCTCGGCATAGGCCCGGACCGGCCCCAGCCCCCTCCAGTCGCGCGAGATGATGGCCGTGCGCGACCAGTTCCAATCCTCATCAAGGTCCGGCAGGCGCGACAGGCGCAAAAGCTCATCGACCGCCGCCACGGCCTGCGCCGCACCGGAGGCACATTGCAACACCTGAACGCGACCCTGCGCGACCGGATCATGCTTCGCCAGTTCCCCGCCCGGCGGCTGCCTGTCGCGCTTTCGATCCACAACGATATCATGGCCGGTTTTCATGCGCGCTGCGGCAGGGGCGATGACCCTGTTCGCCGCCTCGATGATGTGGCGGGTCGAGCGATAATTCTCGATCAGGAATTCCGGCTTCGCCCGATAGTCGTCCTCGAACTTGCGGATGAAATCGACCGAGGCACCGGCGAAGGCATAGATGTTCTGGTCATCGTCGCCGACCGCAAACAGGCTGAGCCGCAGGTCGGGATCGTCCAGCGAGCGCCCGGCAATGGCAGCGATCAGAGCATATTCCTCGGGGCCGATATCCTGATACTCATCGACCAGAATCCAGCGATAGCCCTGAATCAGCGCGTCGCGTTGCGCCTCGGCCTCGGCCCTCGAAAGCCCTTCACCGTTCAGTTGCCGCACCGCTTCCATCACGATGCCATCGAAATCGTGGTCATCGCCCGCGGCACCGGCGAAGCTGGCCCCGACCAGCCGCATCGCCATCGCGTGGCAGGTCGAGACGGTAATAAAGGCTGCATCATCGCCGATCAGCATACGCAGACGGGCGCGGATCTCGGCGGCGGCGTGGCGATTATAGGCCAGCACGAGGATACCGCGCGGGTCCTCGCGCCGGACCCGGACCAGCCAGGCGATGCGGTGGACCAGCACCCGCGTCTTGCCCGAGCCGGGACCGGCCAGCACAAGCACATTGGTCTGTTCGCGGCTGTCCGAGACGATCTTCTGCTGGACCGGATTGCCCAGATCCTCGACGATGGATTTCCACGACGCGCCGGTGGTCTGGCGCTGCAACTCCATGCCGCGACCCGGCAGCCATTTCTTCTGGAACGTGTCGCGGTCGAGAAGAAAGTAATCCTCGGACAGGTTCTGCGCACGTGCGATCTCGGCTAGCCCCTGTTCGGCATAGGCCGCCATCACATGGGTCTGGACGGTCTGTTCGGTGTAATGGTCCTCCAGCGGGGCGAAATGCTCGACCGTGAAAAGGTCGCGCCCCGGGCGCAGATGCAGGGTCATCGCCGGGCGGAACACCGTCAGGCCCTTGCCAAGCGTCACCACCTCCTGCTCGTGCAGCCACAAGAGCGCGCGTTCCATCAGCTTGTTCGCATCCTTCACAGCGCCGCGCAGCAAGGCATCGCCGGTCAGGCTGGCCAGCAGGTCGCCCATCCTGGTTTCAACCTGCAGATCCTTGCCGCGCGTGCCCTTCCTGACCTTGCCGATCAGATGCGCCAGCAGCAGTTCCGCGCCCAGACGCCGGATCCTGGCCGTCTCGTCAACCACGGCCCATGACCGTTGCAGTTTGACCATCAGCGTATTGCGCGAGGCCTTGCGCAGGTGCAGATTGCCCCGCCCGCCATCCTGATCGCGCCCGTCGCGGGCCATGCCGCGCAGCAGTTTCTCGACGATATCGGGCCGCGCGGCGGCATGGCCACGATCTCGCAGCGCCTGACAGGTCTCGGCCAGATGCAACGGCATGGCCTCGCTGTCATCGGCATCCGGGGCGGCCTCGCGCATCAACGAGATCAGCGCGCCTTCAAGCCGCGAGGCCCCTGCAAGACGCGCTTGCGAATGACCTTCGACGCCGACATGAACGAAGATCGTCACCGCCAGATCGTTGCTGGCGATGCCAAGCGCCTCCAGATCGCTCATGGCCTTGTTCAGCCCGGCCCCGCTCAACCCGCTGACGCCGGTCAGTTCGTCGGTGGAGATGCCCTGATCGGGCGGCGCATTCATCAGGTGACGGACGATCTCCGTCAACTGCCTGCGACGGGTGCCGGTGATCGCGGCGCGTTCAAGGATCGCCCCGACCTCTTCCAGCTTGCGGATCCGCAGCGAGGAGGGAAAGACCTGCACCCGGTTTTCCTCGCGGCTGAGCAGCGTAGCCTCCTCCAGCCAGGACACAGCGGTCTTGACGCGGGTGTCGTCGGTGGCACTGTCGCGCACGAAGTCCTGATCGCGTTCAGCCCGGACAATCTCGCCTGGTGTCGCGACGACCTCGCCGTTCTTCGCGGTCTTCTCGTTCAGCCGCCGCAAGGCCTTGAGGATCGCCCCGATCTCGTGCCGCGCCAGTCGCGAGCGCGCCGAGAGCGAGAACTGCCGCTCGACATCCTCTGCCGAAAACAGCAGCACGCAATTCGCATGTTCGCGGTCGCGTCCGGCACGACCAGCCTCCTGCAGATAGTTTTCCAGCGATCCGGGAATATCGCCATGCACGACCAGCCGGATATCGGGCTTGTCGATCCCCATGCCGAAGGCGTTGGTCGCGGCGATGATCCGCAACGCGCCGACGCGGAAGCGTTCCTGAACGTCGCGCTTGGCCTCGGCCGTCAGCCCGGCATGAAAATGCTCGGCGGCCAGCCCTTGCTGTTTCAGGAATTCCGCCACCCGTTCGGTGGCGCTGCGTGTCGCGCAATAGACCACGGCGCCGGATGCGCCCTCGGCCGGCAGCCTGGTCTCGATCACATCCAGAATATCGGCCAGCTTGGTGTTGCGCTGTGTCTCGCGCACCTCGAAACTCAGGTTGGTGCGCACCGCGCCGCCATCCAGCAGAAGCAGGTCGAGGCCAAGCCGGGCACGGAAATGCTCTCGGATATCCGCCACCACCTCTGGCTTGGCCGTCGCGGTCAGGCAGAGAACCGGCGCAGGCGGGGCATCGCCCGAGGATTCCCTGATGAACCGACCGATATAGCGGTAGTCGGGCCGGAAATCGTGCCCCCATTTCGACACGCAATGCGCCTCGTCCAGCACCCACAGCCCGATCTCGCGCTGCCGCAGGACCGAGCGCACCGAGATGCTTCGCAACTGCTCGGGTGAAATCAGCAGCATGGCCGCATCGCCCATCCGCACCCGATCCAGCGCGTCCTGTCGTTCTGGCATCGACAACATGCCGTTGATCGTGACCGCTGACGAAATTCCCGCCCGCTCCATCCCCTGCACCTGATCCGCCATCAGCGCGACCAAGGGCGAGATCACAACGGTCAGCGCCCCTGTCCGGTCGAATTTCGTCAGCGCCGGGATCTGGTAGCAGACGGATTTTCCGGTGCCGGTCGGCAGGATGCCCAGAAGGCTCTGACCGCGCATTGCCTCGGTGACGATCCGCTCCTGCAACGGACGACCTGTCTGGGGGTCCGCGGGTTGCGGGCGAAAGGCATCGAAGCCGAACCAGCGGCTCAACGCCCTACCGGGGTCGCTGTGCTCGCGGCACCAGTCGCAATCCTGACTGTCGCAGTCATTGTCGCGCAGATCGTGGACGATCCGTGCGGCTTCGGGGAACTGCATCCGCACCCAGGGCGGCATGACGGAATCGCCGCCCGCGACCGAGATCCAGGACAGCGCATAGGCCATCGGCCAGCCAAGCTTTGGGTCCGCGAAACGCTCGAACATCTGCCCGACGCGGCTTTTGCAGGCCTGTCCGGCCAGCAGACGCAGGATCGCCTCATGGGCGGTGGCGGCAGGCGGCGCGGGCGCACCACGCACAAGACGAAACACGGCGTCGAAGCCGTCCATATTCTCGGCCCGCGTGGTCAGGAAGTGATAGGCCCGCAGATCGTCCGGCCTGTCGTCATTCAGCTGTCGCAAGGCGGCAAGCTGATCGCGCAGAACCTCGAAGACCAGCCGCGCATCCAGTTCGGGATCGTTCACATGACCGGCTTGCAGGCGCCCGTCGTGATAATGCTTCACGAGACGGTGATAGGGATTGCGCGGGAAGGCCAGCGGGTTCAGCCACAACGTATCGATCGCCCCCTGCGCCAGCGCCGCCAGCCGGGGCCGCGCCGCCACCAGATGCGGCAGGTCGTGGCGCAGGATGTTGTGGCCGATCAGACGGTCCGTATTGGCAAGCTCGCTTTCCAGCCGGTCGAGACTTTCATGCAGCCGACCCTTGCGCGACATGATCGCGGGCGCTTCGCCGCACCGAACCGCCGCAAGGGCAAAGATCTTTGCGGTCTTCGGATCGACCTCCAGGTCGACGGAAACGCAACGCCCAAGAAAGCCACGGTAATGTTCATCCATCGCAGGCGGGCGTCCGATTTCATTCTCAATCCTGTATTGCTCGGATCGTCGGAGAAATAGTCAGAATGGTCAATCCCGGCTGCGCCATCGCCAAGATACCGACGGCGATCCACGGCCAGGAGGGGCACCGGACGGCGGCCGAGACGATGGCGACCATCGTGGCCGATCTTCACACGATGAAACTGACCAAGGCAGCGACCAGATCGAAGAGCATAGCCATGAGACGCTGCCCTTCCATACTGGACACCCCTCACCCTCGAGCGATGATAAGGGGCAGACCCGAGGCCGCCTCTTACGCGGTCACTTCATCACGGCCGACACCTTGGCACGCGGTGGAGAACCCACCGCGTGCCGGTTCTCATCGATCAGTTTCCGGTCGCCACACCGCCGATTTCTTTCAACCTTGCCGTGACCTCGTCGCCGACGAGATCGTTACCCAGTTCCTGCCAGACCGGCTGCATTGCCTCGGCCCAGTTGGCCCTCTGTTCGGGAGTCAGTTCGTGAATCTTCACACCTTCGCCCGCCATGTAGGAAATGTCATCTGCATTGATACGGTCGTTTTCGACCATGTTCCATTCGGTCGCGGCGGCGAAAGCAGCCTCGACTTCGGCTTTCACATCGACGGGCATGTCGTCCCACCACATCTTGTTGGCACCGACCAGGTAGAAGGAATATTGAGGATTGGTCAGGATGATATCCTTGATGAACTGATAGCTGGACGAACCGCGCCAAGAATTCGGCGTCACCTCGCCCGCGTCGATCACACCCTGTTGCAGCGCGGTCGGCGAGATGATCTGCGCGGCACCGAACTGCAGCCCCTGAACCTGGCTTTGCTGGCCGAACAATGTGCCGCTGTGATGCAGCTCTATCACCATGGCCAACGCGGCGGAAACCGAACCACCTCTGCCCCTGATCGGCAAAGTCGAGACCGCCATTGGCGGCGACATGCAGGTCGTTCAGCCCGTGAAAGTGTCCAGCCCGGGGTGGGTCAGGAACGGCTCGACGCGGCCGCTTTCAGGGTCCATCACCATCAACCCATGGGTGAGATCGGCGATGAAGATGCGGTCGTCGCGGTGAATCTTCAGCCCGTTCGGTTCGCCATCATAACCCGCCGCGACCGAGAAACTGCCCTGCGCGTCGCATTTCAGTGTGATCCCATGGGGCCATCATCAGGCAGATCATGGCAAGTTTCGCAGGCTAGCTACCACGGCCTCGGCGAAGTTGCGCGTATCCAAAGCTCCGCCGAGATCTCTGGTTCGCGTTGCAGGATCGGCGACCGTTGCGTCAAGAGCATCCAAGATCGCCTGTCCAGCAGCCGCCAACTCCGCACTCTGACGCTCATTCCCCAACCAACCCAACAACATGCCGCTTGATCCGATCAGCGACGCTGGGTTCGCAATACCCTTGCCGGCAATGTCCGTGGCCGAGCCATGCTGGGCCTGCGCCATTGCGACGCCGTCACCCGCATTAAGCGACGCAGCCAGTCCGAGGCTGCCCGACAACTCGGACGCAAGGTCAGACAGGATATCGCCAAACATGTTGGTCGTGCAGACCACATCAAAGGATTCGGGGCGGCGCACAAAATGCGCGCAGGCCGCGTCGATGATGAGTTCCTCATATGCGACCTCGGGGTAACGCGTCGCGACGTCCCGGCAACAGGACAGAAAAAGCCCGTCCGTGACCTTGAGCACGTTTTGCTTGTGGACGACGGTAACCTTCTTGCGGCGTTGCATCGCGCCGGCAAAGGCAGAATCGACAATACGCATGGAGGCATGGCGGGTGATTCGACGCATGGCCAATGCCACATCTTCCGTGACCTGCACTTCGCCAGTCCCGGTGTACATGCAGCGATCCGCGTAGAAGCCCTCGGTGTTCTCTCGATAGATCACCATGTCAAATTCTGCGCCGGTGGCAGAGTTCAGTCCTTCACGCGTCCTCGCCGGCCGGATATTGGCATAAAGGTCAAGACGCTTGCGCAACTCGCCCGAAGGGTTGAGCCCGCCCTGCTCGCGGGGCGGATAGTCGAGATGCGAGACCGGCCCGAGAATCAGGGCGTCGGCTTCTTTCGCCTTCGAGAAGGATGCTTCCGGAAAGGTCGAACCATAGGTCCTCAAGGCGGTAAATCCGATATCGATCTCGGAATATGTGAAGCCGAAGCCGTATTTCCTGTCGACGGCCTCCAGAACCAGCCGGGTCGCGGCGCAAATCTCGGGACCAATTCCGTCACCGGGCATGAAGGAAATTTTCATCGAAGGTCTCACTTTCAGCTGTCAGGTCGGCGGCTTGCATCAGCCGCGGCTGTTGAATTGTCTTTCCCGGGACGCGCGGTCAGGAAAATGCGCGCGGCGGCTAGCGGTGTTGTTTCTGTTCCTCGGCCAGAAGCGTCGCAAAGCGATAGAAACCGTGGACCATCTTGGTGAAGGGCAGCAGCACGAAGAACGTCAGGACGGTGCCGAGATGGAGTGCCAGCAAGACCGGAACCGCCGCGGTGCCGGTCGCCGCATAAAGCGCGAGGCCGGTGGCGCCAGTGGCTCCGAGCAGGAGGACGAACGCCATCTCGCCACCCCAGACGCGGGCCGCGCCAAGCGCGGGATCCGCCTTGGTCTTGAGCCATGCAAGTCCTGCACAGCCGGCCGTCAGCAGGATACCGCCAGGCACGCCAAGCAGCTTTGGCAGGCTGAACGGCCCATAGGGTGCGTGCAAGGCGAAGACGTAGTGCAGGATCGTTCCGGCCGAGGTCGCGGCAAAGCACAGCAGGAAGCCATACATGACCGCCTGATGAAACCAGCGGCGCCGGTCGGAATAGCGGTCCTCGCGCTCGAAGTTGCAGCCCTGACCCTGTCCCCCGTCGAGGTTCTTGAGCCGCGCCGCCGACTTGCCCGCATTCACAACCTCGCGCCACTGCAGGCGTTTTCCGCCGATCTCGCGCCAATAGGCCCGCAGGCTGATCGCGAGCGCTGCAAGTGGCAGCAGAAATGCCGGCAGGAACAGCGCGACCATGGCGCCATGTGTCAGATAGGCATAGAAGCCGTGGCCGGTTTCGGGGCGCAAGGCTTGCAGCATCCCGAAAAGAAGGGCGAAACCCGCCACCAATGCCGCCGCCACAGCGACCCCGCATTCATGGAAGAACCGGGCCAGCGGGCGCGGCCAGGCGTGACGTTCCCAGCTTTCCTGCCGCACCTCTGCCAATATGGCCGGAAAATTCAGCGCGAATTCGTGCGGGGCCGTGTACTGACAGGAATAGTAGCAGCCCCGGCAGTTGTGACAAAGATTCGCAAGATGCGTGATGTCGCCATCGGCAAAGGCCTTGTTGCGGGTCAGAGCCGGGAAGACCGAGCAGAAGCCTTCGCAATAGCGGCAGGCGTTGCAGATCTCGGTCTGGCGGCGTGCTTCTGCGATGAGATCAGTTGACATGGGCTGCGGCCTCCCGACCTGCGATGCGTCCGAAAACGGTTCCGATGGTCATGCCGAAGCCAGCCAGATAGCCCTGACCCAGAATGGACCCGGCCATGATTTCACCTGCGGCAAAAAGGTTGCGCACTGGTCCCTGCGCCGTGTGGACCTGCGCCCGGTCCGAGACCTTGAGGCCCAGATAGGTGAATGTGACACCCGTCTTCAGCTGATAGCCGTAATAGGGGGGCGTATCGATCGGCCGCGCCCAGTTGGTCTTAGCCGGCGTCACCCCGTCGGTCGACAGCCCGTCAAGCTCGGTCGGGTGAAACGGGCCGTCGCGGCAGGCGGCGTTGAAATTCGCAACGGTGCGCGCCAGGCTGGCGCCATCAAGGCCCATCTGAACGGCCAGTTCCTCGATCGTGTCGGCGCGGTTGGGTGGGAAAACCGATGGCATGAAGAGGTCGATGGATTTCGCGTCGATGATCGCATAGCCGACCTGATCGGGTTGCGCTGCGACCAGGCGGCCCCAGATGGCATAGCGTTTGGGCCAGACATCCTCGCCCTCGTCGTAAAAGCGCTGTCCGTCGCGGTTGACGACGATGGAAAAGGGCACGCAATCCAGCCGGGTGACGATGCCCCCGTCGAATTTGGGCGCGCGCCCGTCGATCGCGACGGCATGGCATTGGGTCGGGTCGCCGACGGTTTCGCAGCCCTGATCCAGCATGTCGCGCAGCACCACGCCCCGGTTATAGGGCGTGCCCCGGATCAGGAAATTCGCCGCCGCCGGTCCCCAGGCACGGGTCAGCCATTCGGTATCGGCCTGAAAGCCGCCCGAGGCCAGAACGGCCGCGCGAGCCTCGATCCGCCGGGTTTCGCCGCCGATCCGCGCCTCCAGATGCGTGAAACGGTCGCCCTCGAGATGCACATGGGTAACCTCGGCCTCATAGACGACCGTGACGCCCAGATCCTCGGCCGTATTGTAATAGGCGTTCACCAGCGCCTTGCCGCCGCCAAGGAAGAAGGCGTTGGTGCGCGACAAGGACAGCGTGCCCGACAGGGACGGCTGGAAGCGGACGCCATGCGCCTCCATCCAGGGCAGGCATTCCTCGGATGATCGGATCGCAAGGCGGGCCAGCGGTTCGTCGGTCTTGCCCTTGGTCACGAGCATCAGGTCGTCGAAATACTCGTCCTCGCCATAGCTGTCGGTCAGAACCGATAGCGGGCCGCGATGCATGCAGCGGAAATTCCGGGTGTGACGGCTGTTGCCGCCGCGATAGGGCCTGGGCGCGGATTCCAGGATAAGGACGCGCGCGCCGGCTTCGGCCGCCGTGATGGCCGAACACAGCGCGGCATTGCCCCCGCCGACAACGACAATATCCCAAGGCCCCTCTAATGCCATATCGGTCATGAAATTCCCTCTTACTGGATCAGATACTCAGGGCGCGCGCGCACTCGGAGCGCCCCGAGCCGGACGCGGTGGGCGGCCTTGATATGCGCGCCGTTGCTCTGTGGCCCGTTTTCGGGGTCGGCAATTCCGGCTGACTTGGACATGCGATTGATCTCTCCCGTCTTGTATGCGCGTGTATACTGTTGGATACATAACGAGTCAAGCCGCACAAAGGGAAGATTGCGCAATCCTGCCGGCAGGCAGGTCGCTCACGCCCAGAAGGTCGCTGTGGCGGCGCTGGATTTGGTGTTGTTTGCTTTGCCGGGGGCGGCCCTCTCGCCTCGGGGCCCTGTCCGACTGCCTGATCTGCCGCGCCAGATGCCGGGACTGTCCAGCTATCCTTGCCAGACTTCGGGGTTGATCACATGGATCGGCGCGCCCGCCGCATATGCGTTGATCTGATCGTAGATATCGGCGAATTGCAGATCGAGCTCGTCCTCGGTCACATAGCCGATATGGGGCGTGGCGATGACATGGGGATGCGAGACCAGAGGGTCCGCGGGATCGCGCAGGGGTTCGGTCTCGAAGACATCGACCGCCGCCATGCCGGGCCTCCCCGCATTCAGCGCTTCCAGCAGCGCGCCCGGCTGGACCAGCCCGGCGCGCGAGGTATTCACGAAAAGCGATCCGGGCCGCATCGCCGCCAAGTCATCAGGGCCGATAATGCCGTGCGTCGCGGGTTTGAGACGAACATGAAGGCTGACGATGTCGCAACCGGCAAAAAAGGCCCTGCGGTTCTGCGCGACCGCCTCGCCGTCAGACCTTGCCCGCGCGCGGCCCTCCTCGGAGGCCCACCAGATCACCTCCATCCCGAAGGCGCGCGCATAACCCGCCACCGCGCGGGCAATGCGCCCGTAACCGTAAAGCCCCAGCACACGCCCGCGCAGCGATTTTCCGACACCCATCTGCCATTGACCCGCGCGCAGGCTGGCCATCTGCTGCGGGATCTGGCGCATCGCGGCGAGGATCAGCCCGAATGTCAGTTCGGCCGCCGCATAGGACGGGGTGTCGCCGTGCATGTTCGACGACAGCAGAATGCCATGGGCCGAACAGGCCGCGACATCGACATGCGGATAGACGCTGCGCTGCGAAATCAGGCGAAGATCGGGCAGGCGCGCCAGAAGATCGGCGGTGATCGCCGTCCGCTCACGGAACAGGACCAGGGCCTCGGCCCCCCGCCACCCCCTCGACAGGGGTTCGGGCGCGGGCAGGGGGTCGGGGCCGGCTTCCAGGACCGTGGCCGCCGCCGTCAGCCAGGCTGGTGGGCTGGGCTTCAGCCCGGGGTCATCGGTGAGGGGGGGGCGGGCCGCCACCGGCGCGGACACGCTGGCTT
>NZ_CALMYP010000072.1 GCF_937873615.1 uncultured Paracoccus sp. | reverse complement strand
CCTTGCGGAGCCTGAATCACGTCAAACGCACGAAATCAATGGGTCTGGAGCCTAGTCGTAGATACTCTTTTTCGTCGATCGTGACGACCAGAATTGAATCGTTCGGATTTAGCAGCGACTTCGAAACCTGCAGCCGACGCTCCATCATCGCCAGCCACTTCGAGTGTCGATACAGATCTTCTGACTCGACATAATCGTTGTTGTATTTCCAGTCGCGCGCTCCGGTATTGTAGGGTGGGTCGATGTAGATGGCGTCGATCTTGCCGCGATGCGTGTAGGTCAGCGCCTCCAGCACATGGAAGTTCTCGCCGTTGATCACCGTGTGGTACGGCTTGTCGCCGCCGCGCTCCACCCGGCCGGTGCTGACCAGGCCGGGGTAGATGTAGTCCCGGAACTCAGCCACCACGACCAGATCGGCGACGGCGACCTCCACCGTCTCTGGCGCCTCGGCATCGATCAGCTCGACCACCGCCATTCGCGCTTCGCCTTCGCCGTCAATTCGCTTGACGCGCCACAGCCGCTGGTCTGCGCGCTGGACAGAGCCCCGCGGCGGCAGGATGCGTACCTTGTCGCCCCGCCGCACGGGGCGGCCGGGCAGTTCCACGCTTTCGGGGCGGTGTCGTTCGAAGTTCAGACCAAAGGCCCGCCGCGACGCCAGCGCCTTGAACTCCCGCTCGAGCTCATCCCCGAGAGCGCTGTCCCTGGCCTTTGCCCGGGCGATCAGATCCGTCAGACGCGACATTGCCAGTCCTCGTTCCTCTCACCCGCAGCTGTACCGCACCCGAGATGCCCCGCGCGCGCCGTGTGAAGCAAGGCATGCGCGCGCTCGTCCGCAGGCGTCCGGTGGGCAGGCAAGGTGGTAGGGATCGCGGTCGCGGCTGTCATCAATTCTATGTCCTGTCAGGCGGCGACGGACTTGCCGAACGCCCTGCGAAAATGAGCTGACAGAACCGCCGTTTACGCGCGCAGACTAAACCGCAAGTGCATGATGAAGCAAGCCGAATGGCGGCTTGCGCCCGCAGTCCTCGGCTCCTGTCTGCGCCAGGATGGACAACAATGGCCATCCGATTTTCAGAACAGCGACGTCTGACCAGTGTCGTCCACACGGAGGACACCCAGCAACTGCCATGTGTGATGGCGCTTGGCCATGTTGCCGACGCAGAACAAAATGCCTTTCCGAGGGTATTCCTCGTTGAAGGTCTTGCTCATCCAGTCCAGCGCAGCCTGGTCGGATCCCTCCCGCCGACGGCCGTTGAAGAACATGGCGTGGGCTTCCCAATCGCCATTCGCGCAGTCGTGGGGGCCCGTGCCATCTTCGAACTTGAAGCGGAAATCATAGGGACTGGGTTCGAGCGCCTTCAGTTGCTCATCGAAGAACGACCCCTGGCGCGCGGCCTCCGCATACAGTCGCCGTTCCTGTTCGATCTCATCCGGCTTTTTGGCCTTGTAGAAGAACCGGGTATTTCGCGGCCGGATCAGCGCAAGCGACCTGCCAGCCGCCTCGGCTTCCTTGATGGAGGCAGACACGAGCGGGCTGAGAAACGACGCTCGATCCTTCGGCGACATGCTGCCGTTCACGGTGATGCTGTCTTCCATCACATGGCAGCTCTCCGCACGACGATCACTGGTCGGCGGCCTGAACTTGAAATCGACCCAGTCCCAGCGCTTGAACGCAGCGCCGTCGGAAAGATGCCGAAATCGGATTGGGAACAGGCGCTTGAATTCGCCGTGGGCTGTCACCCCGGCGCAGCAGACAGTTTCCCCGTGGTTGGCGCTACGCTGCGGTAAGGCCTTCACCAGAATGGAAACGCGGCAGTTTTGCAGCGTGACGGACATATCGCTCCGGATCATCAGCGAACAGATTGAATACCTCGAAGCCCGTCTCTTCGATCACTTCGTGCGCAACGATTGTCCTGTGGCAGGTTTCCGGATCGCGCTCGAAACAGAGCAGGCAAGTCGGCGCATCCTGAACGAAATCGATCAATTTCCGCAGCGATTCTTGCGCTGGGGTTGTCTCGATATGCGCGCCGTAAATTGAACGAAACAGGTCAAAATCTCCGGCCCGGGCTGCTTCGCGGCCGGGTTTGGGATCGCCAAGGGCGATGAAATGCGAATATTCGATACCTTCGTCGGCAAGACGCGCAGCCAGCTTGGTTTTCGAGAAGCCGGCCTTGCGCGATGCAGCGACCGCGCGAACATCGGCCAACCTTTCGACGCCAGCCGCTTTCAGCGTCCTGACGAACCGATCAATGTCGGTTCCCTCATAGCCAACCGTGAATACTACGTTCATGCCTGCCCCTTTTCTTTGACGGTAACATGCCTTGGTTCCGACGTGAATCCCCTGATTTGCCGCAGATCTTGAGGTGTCGCAGCTTCGCCAAGCGCACGCTTCTGCTCGCTCCAGTCTTCCGACAGAGGTTGCCGCAGGACTTCCAGCGTCAGGTGGCGCGGCTGACGTCCGTCGAGGATCGACTCAACCAGGTCTGGGGACAGATGCGACAGGCGCATCGTCCTCGTAAGGTATGGTGCAGCGATCCCCTCTCGCTCGGCCAGTTCGGCGATGGTGGCGAACTCACCCGACTCGAGCATCCGCTTCCAGCGGAAGGCGCGGGCCAGCGCCTTGACCAGCGTGCTGTCCGGCGTGCGCTCTGGTCGGACGCGGTCGGGCAGTTGCATCTCCTTGCGTCCGCCGCGCTTCACGATGCGGAATGGCACGTGGATTGTGACCGTCTCGGGGACCGCCGTCGCGCGGGTCATGCTGCTGCTCCGATGCTGCCAGACAGCATCTCGCGCGCGAGCCCTCCGAGGCCGTCCATCCGGAGCCGGAAGTTGAGCCCGTTCGTGCCGATATCGACGCGCTCGACCAGCAGCGAGACAATGCGCGCCTGCTCGGCGGGGAAGAGTTCCTCCCACAGCGGGTCGAGCTGCTGCAAGGCCGCGCGTGCGTCGGCCTCGGAGATGTCTTCGGCGTAGGCACGCGCCGCCTTCAAGGTCCCCGCAACAATCTCCGGCTGGCGAAAGACGGCGCGAAGCTGGTCGATCACCGCCGCCTCGATATCGCCCGCGGGCACGCGGCCGACCGGGCACGACCCAGCGCCATGCTTCAGCACCGTCTGGCTGACATAGTAGCGGTAGAGCCGGTCGCCCTTGCGGGTATGCGTCGGCGAGAATGCGGCGCCATCGGGCCCGAACAGTAACCCCTTCAGCAGCGCGGGCGTGTCGGCGCGTGTACGGGCGGCGCGCTTCCGGGGGCTCTCCTGCAGGATCGCATGGACACGGTCCCACGTCTCGCGGTCGATGATGGCGTCGTGCTCGCCGGGATAGCTGTCGCCCTTGTGGACCGCCTCGCCGATGTAGGCGCGGTTGCTGAGCATCCGGTAGATGTATTTCTTGTCGATCCTGTTGCCGCGCGGCGTCCGGAGGCCCCGCGTGCCGACCTCCCGCGCCAGTTCCGTGCAGGACCCGATCTCAAGAAAGCGGTCGAAAATCCAGCGCACATGCGTTGCGGCTTCTTCGTCGACCACCAGTTTCCGATGCCCGACGCGGTAGCCGAAGGGCGGCACGCCGCCCATCCACATGCCTTTCCTGCGGCTCGCGGCGACCTTGTCGCGGATGCGTTCGGCGGTGACTTCGCGCTCGAACTGGGCGAAGGACAGCAGTATGTTCAGGGTCAGCCGCCCCATGGATGTGGTGGTGTTGAACGACTGCGTGACCGAGACAAACGTTACGCCGTTCCGGTCGAACACCTCGACCAGCTTGGCGAAGTCGGCGAGCGAGCGCGAGAGTCGGTCGATCTTGTAAACCACCACCACATCGACCAGCCCGTCCTCGATGTCTTCCAAAAGCCGCTGAAGCCCGGGGCGGTCCAGCGTCCCGCCAGAGATGCCGCCGTCGTCATATTGATCGCGAACCAGCACCCAGCCCTCGGAGCGCTGGCTGGCGATGAACGCCTCGCAGGCCTCGCGCTGGGCATGCAGGCTGTTGAATTCCTGCTCCAGTCCTTCCTCGGAGGATTTCCTTGTGTAGACGGCGCAGCGGAGCTTGCGCAGGATCGGTTTTTTGGTTTCCGCCGCTTTTCCGGCGGGGAGATCACGACGCATCGCTGACCCTCCCGATGAACTGGCGCAGGGTGGCGCGTTCTTCGGCCTCGACCTGTTTCAGATGCCGCAATTCCCAGCTCGGAAGGTGATCCTCGATCGCGTCACGCACGATCTGTCGAATCCGGTCTGGCGGAATCGCGTCGAGTTCGGCCGCGAACTCATACGGCCAACGCTGATCCGCGATCGTGTTTCGCTTGGCGGGCCGGGTCGGCAGACGCTCATGAATAACCTGCTCGTAGGTCAGGCCGAGATGATTGAAGCGGACCGGCACGTCGAAATCCTGCCCGAAACGCGTCACCTTTTCCTCGAGAGAGAGGGCCGCGTCCTGACCACTCCTGTCGAAATCGTAGAACGCGTAGATGACCAGCGTCTTGCCCGTATCGCGCAGGGCATTGACGGCGCCATAGGCAAAGGTCTCCGACGAATAGCCGCCGGTCGGCATCAAGGGCACATCATATTCGCTGGTGACCGGATAGATCACGCCGGCCAGTGCCGATTTTTCCAGCCAGATTTCGACCGCCTCGTCGGAATCGGCCCACAGGGCCTTGCGGTAGAGCAGCGCGGTGTTTGCCAGCGCTTCCTGCCAGCCATCATAGGTGCGGGGCTTGCGCATGTAGCGGGTGGCATCGGAGATGTCGCCATAGGGCAAGCGCCCGGCGCGGCGCAGGTCAAGAACCTGCACCTGCACTTTGGCGTAGCTTCCCTCGGTCTTGTCGATGCCGGGAATGCCGGCCACGGTGGCGGCGTAGAAGAGCTGACGGACCGTCACCGGGCCATGCTGGTCGGCGTAGTCAATGAGGAACTGCGCGCGCGCCTCCATCTCGTCCTGCGAAGCGCGGCGGCGCTTTATGGGGCCAGTCTGATAAGCGTTGTCCATCATGTCCGCCTCCGGTGATTTTTTAGGCCAAAAAACACCCAGCCGTTCCAGCGTGTGCCGGTGATGGCGCGGGCGATGGCCGACAGCGACTTGTAGGGCCGCCCCTGCCAATCGAAGCCATCAGCCGTGACCGTGACGATGTATTCGACGCCCTGCCATTCGCGCAGGAGGCGCGTGCCAATGATGGGGCGGGCGCGATCGGCGCGGATGCTGCGCCTCGTCCGGTCGCCGCCGTCCAGTTCCTCGCCCAGCCGTTCCAGCCGACGCACCGTCTCTGGCTTCAACCCGCCATAGGCGAGTTCCTGAATGCGGTAGGCCAGTCGGGATTCAAGGTAGCGGCGATTGAACGGCGGCGGCTCGCTATCGAACAGGTCGCGCCATCGCTTCTTCAGGTCGGGCGTTGGGGTGGTCTTGAGCGCGGCGAGGCGCGCTGGGATGGGATCGGGCTTGTTCATGCATTTCTCCGGTGCGTTGGAGTTGCATGACGGCATTGGTCGGCCGGATAGTGTAGGCAATGTTCTCCGGTATCGTCAGATAATTCGCCCCTATCCCGCATCCGCAACCGAACCAGCCCGAGCGCCAGCAGGCCGCACAGTTCGGCGCGGCGCTCGGCGGCAGTCATCAGGAAGGGTGACAGAGGGTTGGGCCGTTTCATCATCAGTAACTCGCAGGGTTCTCGATGATGAAAAGCCGGTTCAGGAAGCAAATCGGGACAGCGGCCGAAGATTCTTTGCGTTGGGCGTCAGGTGCGGTTAGTTTTCACGAAAGCTTGATCACGGAGGTCCGCGTGGTTCGTGCGCCCGCCAAATCCTGTCCCAACCTGTCGGGGCTGTTCGACAATGCCGAGCCGCCGATGATCGCCGCATTTCTGCGAATGCGGGTTTTCGACAAACTGACATGGCTGGTTGATTACTGCTCCGACCCCGATGAAACGGATGGGGAGGTGCCCGCCGCGGCCATGCTGCGCGATCAGCGGAAGGAGAAGCTGTCACCCCTCGAAACCGAGGCAGCTCGTATCGTCAACATGTCGTCAGATCGCGGCCAGTTCGCGCTGGACGGACTTGTCCGCACCAAAATGCCGCCCGACCGGAAACGGCAATTCGATGGGCAGCGCGACTCGCTGGCACGCAGCTTTTGGACCTATCTCAACGAGCCGATGCTGTTCGAGGCTGCAGAGAACACCCTGCATTTGCGGCTCTACCGCCGCTATGACCGCCACTACCAGACGTTCATGGTCGCGCCTGTGCAAGACGGCGTGGCTGATGTCGCCTCATCGGCGCTGGACACCCTGCTGGACGATCTGCGGGATAGACTCGATCGGGGCGACGGATATGAAGTCGACCGGTTCGCCATTCCCCAGGACGGCGATGAGCCCGCCGAGGTCATGTACCTTGTGGTTCACCCGGAAGCTCCTACCAGTGTGCGGGAACTTCACGACGACGGGCAGCGCACGACAATGTATTTCCGCCCACCAGGGGAAATCATGATCGTGCACACCCCGAGTACCGGGCGCGTGCATGTCCGTGCTGGGACCCGAAAGCTTCGCCACGATGCGGCCGAGAGCTTCATCAGGACGGTCCTCGAACAGGAGCCCTCGCAACAACCTGTCGATTTTCAGGCCTACGACATCGCGCGGTTCTTTAACGGGTTCGATCTGGAACTCCCCGAGTTCGACGATGCAAGCATCCTGCGAGCTCGCGTGATCCGCGTGGACATCAGTATCGGAAATCTCGCCAACAGGCTGTCGGTCTCGACGTCGCTGAATGACGACATCGGCCAATTGATCAGCGAACAGCCTGGTCTCGACAGGATTTTCTGCAATGCCCTCGCGATCCGCTTCGTCGAGATCGCAGTTCAGTACCGTCGTGCAGGCGCTGATGCCGTGCGCACGCTCGACTTCACCCTGACGGATCGGAATACGACCAGCCTACTCGGAGTGGACGATCCATTCGAGCGCGTCCTCGGTCACCGCTTGCTCCGCCACTGGGGCATATTGCGTGATGGTCGCGCACCGACGCCCAGAGAGAGCATGGCGGTGCTGCCTGCGTTGCTGGCTTTGTGGAACCTGGGGTCTGACCGCATAAACGGTGCCTGGCTTCACGAGCGGGGAGTAGACGTCAAAACCCTGCTCGATCTCGGGTTCCTGGTCCCCTCAGGTTGGGAGGGTGACGACGTGATCGACGATGAAGACGATTTTGCGGAACATGTGGCAAAGGTCGTGGAGCGTCCTGAGGGACTCGAGCTATACTCGACCGATGGCCAGTCATCGTCGGCCGCGCTGCCGGAGCGCTACCGTGTCTATCGGATCCGAGACGGTTGGGTCGCCAGCCACCTGCGCGAGCAGCTTGGCAAGGCGCTGGACATCGCAGCGATGGAGAACATCCGGCCCGACCTCATCGCGCTCGGCGGTCTCGAAATCGACGGAAGTGACGTGCCGCTCTATGTCGCCCGCAGACTCGAGGACGAGCGGGTCCGCGCCGCCATCGATACCGAGCTTCGCGCGCGGGACAAGCAAGGGATCGGGCTCGTCCTGCAGGCGGGGGACGCCGCCGGCTCCTGCGTGGCAGCAAATGTGCTCGCGAGACTTGCCGACCATATCCTGCTGGAGGCAACCGAAATTGCCGTAGACATGACGAGCCTCATATCGACGTTTCGTCGGAACCGATCTCTGGCCCAAGGTGGCGCTGCCGTGGAGTTTCACAAGTCGGGCAACGGCGCCGGTGTGCTGAGTGTCCCCGGAAAAGGCACTATCGATATCGTCGGTGCCCAGCGTGTCATGGTCATCGATCGTCTGGTGCAGGCGTATCCGACACCCATGAAAACAGACGACATGGTTGCTGGCATTGGCAACCAATCACTCGGTAACATCTTTGGTCAGTCCTTGTGGAGCAAGCTGAAGGCCGACTTCCTGCGCTCGCCCAAACGCGGCTTGTGGGAAATCGCGACCTGACCGCCAACTCCGTTCCAACTCCGTTCGGGGGGTCTGACTAACTCCGATTCTCTGCTTCATTTGAGGTGCTCCATCAACGAAGGAGCATTCCAAATGCCGAACCAAATCTCCCACCTCCCGGCAGTGCGCCGCACCCTGGACCGTACACCCCGCAGGTCCGGAAATGACTGGCGTTGCTGCCGCTGCGGCGCACTGCTTGGCATCCACCGTGACGGGCTGATGCATGTGAGCTTCGCGCGCGGTCACGAATACCTCGTCAGCTTCCCGGCGACGGCGACCTGCCGCCGCTGCGGCACCCTGAACCAAGCCACTGGTGCGGCGCGCTAAGCCGCGCCGTTCCACCCGATTTCCCGATCATCAGAGGCGCATGACGCCCTGAGGCCCGAGAGAGGCGCTGGACGCCCGGCCGGAAGGCTGGCGTCCCGTGTCTTTCTCCTGGTCCGCGATCCGCGAGGATCTCGCCCGTTCGTCGTCGACCCTGCAATCTCAACGCGATTATCGTGCCGTCCGGTCGACCGAACTGTCGCTTCGGCCTTACACCGATATCGTCGGGCTGCTCGGCGCCCTGCATCATGGGCATCTCGATTTCGATGGGCGAAACGCCATTCTCGCTGCCCTCGTGCGCAGGTCACAAAGCCGCGATCGTCCCGCGGGATTGGCCCTGCACGTCATGCTGCTTTCTTTGTGGCCGGGGCTCGATGCGATCCGCAACCGCTGCCTGCGTCGTCGTGTCGGCACTGCTGACGAGATCAGCTCCGACCTCCTGGCCCGCAGCACGGAAATCATCCGGACCCTTGATCTCGGTCGCGTCACCAATATCGCCGCCACCGTGCTAATGAACACCGAACGCGATCTGTTGCGCGCCCATCGACGCGAGATCGACCGCCAGCAATCTTGCGCGGAGGTAGAACCCGACTGGATTGCCGCGCCGCCGTCATGGGCGGAACGGGCCCGGATGCGGGCGGAATTGCGTGCTGATATGTCGGCGGTAATCGGGTCAGATGCCGATCTGGTCCTTGGCGTCGCGGTGGACGGCTTGAATCAGATCGAGATGGCAAGCGCGCTCGGCCTGTCCGATGGGGCGGCGCGGAAGCGTTATCAACGCGCCGCCGCGCGCCTGCGAGGCCATTACCGGCCTTGAGCCGCCTCGTGCCACGGATCCACCACCTCCACGCCCATGGCGGCGAAGGGCGCGGTGTCGCGGCTGGCGACGGGATAGCCCTGTGCCGCGGCAATGGCAGCAATCGCGCCATCGGCAAAACTCACGGCCTGTCCCTGCCGGCGCGCCGTTGCCATCAATACTCCGAAGGCACTGGCAGCGGCCTCGTCGAACGACAGGATACGTGCCGGAAATACCTCGGCCAGCATCTGCTCGAGCCGCGCGTCAAGATCGTCCCGACGCCGCCCAGCGTCCAGGCATGCAATGCCGAACCGCAACTCGGCCAGGCTGATGGTGGTCAGGTGCAGGGTGGTCAGCTCTTGCCGGTTGAGCCAGTCGATCACCCGCGGCTCTGGCGCCGGCTTCATCGTCTCCGAGACGACATTGGTGTCGAGGATGATCATTCGAAACCGGCCGGCTTCGCGGGCGTCCGGTCGCGTTCGACCGAAAGGTCGTCCGTCTCGGCGCCGGACCAGATACTGCGCATCAGATCACCCGCGCGCGGGCGCGACTGCGGCAGCACCGCGCGGGCAATGATCTCGCGCAACTCGGCCTCGGCGCTGCGACCATGCGCGGCGGCCTGCGCCTTCAGCGCGCGATGCACCTCTTCCGGGATCTGACGCACGACGATCTGGGCCATGATGAAGCTCGCTCGATATCAATTTTAATTATAGATATCACATTTGATCGCGGCTTCAATGTCCCGATCGGCCTTCGGGATTGGCTTTTGAACAGGTGAAGCCCCTGTTCACGAGCCCTATCGATGACACTGCCGCCCATTCCGCCGCCTGATCTCCTGAAACGCCTGCCGGGGTATTACCGCCGCTGGGAGCTGACCGAGCTGGTGATGCCAGACCGGTATTACTTCTTCGAAGCAGCCGGCCAGCATGAGGATGGCGAGGACCTCTTCGCGGTCTATATCCAGCCCGCCGATCTGGAGCCCGGCGAAGGGCGGCTACAATGAGCGTGCCGGCGGTCGATCCGGCGCAGATCGCGCTCTTTCTCGATGTCGTCTTCTCCTGGTGCGACGGGCTGATCCCCTTGCGCGGCCTGCCCGAGAAGGGCGTGACGCCGCCCCCGCCGAGTGATCTGCGCTGGTTGCCTGCCGATGCGGGTGCGCCCGCGACCATCGCGGGCTGTGCCGAGGTTGCCGCGCCCATCGGCCGAGCCATCTATGTCATCCCCGGCACGGTGGCGCAGTGTGGCGAAGCCCGCGCCGGGCATGTGCTGCAGATGCAGGCCCTCGTGGTCGATCTTGATCAGGGCGATATTGTCGCCAAGCGCGATCACCTCATCCGCCATCTCGGTCCCGCCACGCTCACGGTGGAAAGCGGTGGTATCACCGAGGGCGGTCAGAAGAAGCTGCATCTGTGGTGGAAGCTGAGCGAGCCCGCGCATGGTGCGGATATCGCCCGTCTTTGCCGCCTGCGCGCCGAGATCGCCCGCAAGGTCGGTGGTGACGGCAGCTTCGGTTCGGCGCACCAGCCGGTGCGGGTGCCGGGCACCATCCATGGCAAGTACGGACTGAGGTCGCAGGTCCGGATCATCGATCATCAGGCGATCGAGGTTGATCTGGCCGAGTTCGAGACTCGGGCGATCGCCATGCCGGCCTTGGCAGAGCCGTCGTCGTCGGGCACGCCCCTCGACTTCAATGCTGATGCAAAACCCTCCGTCGATGAGGTGCTGACCACACCTGTGCGGGAAGGCGCGGCGGATGACTGGACACGGTTCCAGGGCGCCAGTGCCGCGATCGGCCATTACCTGCGCCAGGCCCATGAGGGGCGCATGACGCTCGATGAGGCCTGGGAGGCGATCTGCAGCTATAACGCCGCGATGCTGCGCCCGCCATGGCCCCAGGATCGGCTCAAGGCCGAGACACGTCGCCTGTGGCAGCGACATCTCGAACGCAACGGACCTGCGCAGCCGCCGCGGCAGGAGGCGCCGACAGGCCCGCTGGACTGCTTCAGCCTCGGCCAGCTGCTCGATGACCGCAGCGCGCTGCCCGACGACATCATCGCGCCGCGCGTGCTCACACCGGGCGGCCTGCTGGTCCTTGGCGGAGCGCCCAAGGTCGGCAAGAGCGACTTCCTGATCTCCTGGCTCGTGCACATGGCCGCCGGCGTGCCGTTCCTCGGCTTTACGCCGCCGCGGCCGCTGCGGGTGTTCTACCTGCAGGCGGAACTTCAGTATCACTACCTGCGGGAGCGCCTTCACCAGATCGGTTTGCCGCCCGAGGTGCTCGACTCCGCCCGCGATGGCTTCGTCGCAACGCCGCGGCTGAAGCTGCTGCTCGATGGGGGTGGCGTGGCCCGTGTGGCTGAGGCGGTCCGCTCCGCCTTCCGCGACAGCCCGCCCGACGTCCTGTGCATCGACCCGATCCGCAATGTCTTCGACGGCGGTCCCGACAGCGGCGGCGAGAACGACAACAGCGCGATGATGTTCTTCCTGCGGGAGCGCGTCGAGGCGCTGCAGGCGGCGGTCAATCCCGATGCCGGTGTCATCCTCGTCCACCACACGAAGAAGCTCTCGAAGCAGCAGGTGAAGGACGATCCCTTCCTGGCCCTCTCCGGCGCCAGCGCGCTCCGGGGTTACTACACCACAGGCCTGATCCTGCACCGCCCGGACGAGGACAGCACCGCCCGTCGCCTCGAGATCGAACTGCGCAACGGACCGGCGCTCGAGCCGAAGCTGGTCGACAAGATCGGGGGCACATGGGTTGAGGTCAGCCGGCTCTTCGAACGCGTCGTCGGCCAGGAAATCGGCGCAAAGCACGACGCCGAGCGCGATCGCAAGCGCGACGTCATCCTCTCGATCCTGCTCGCCGAGGCCGCCGAGGGGCGGCTCTATACCTCGACGCAGTTCCGCGAGGCATTCGAGAACCAGTTCGGCCTTGGCAGCCAGTCGACGATTCGTGACCGGATCAATGTGCTGAGCACCAAGGGCTATATCCGCTTCCTGCGCGATGGCACCGAATTCGGCCACGAGGTCGTTCGCTCGAGGTTCGGATATCTCTGCGTCCACGGCATGGTGTTCGGCAGCGAGGCGCAGGTCGATCCGGAGTCCGGCGAGGTGCTGTCGACCGGCAAACCGGTCGTTCCCAGCCACTACAAGTCGCCCGCCAACGGCCTCTGCATGGAGCTGGAGGACCCCTGCAACTGGCCCGATCCGGAGGACGACCATGCGTGAAATCGTCCTCGACCGCGGTTGTTCGTCCTGCCGGATTTCTTGTTCGACCTCAGGACAATCAGTAAGCGGCGGCCACGCCCCATTGAATTGATGTGTTTCTGACGCCTGACGCGCCT
>NZ_CALMYP010000071.1 GCF_937873615.1 uncultured Paracoccus sp. | reverse complement strand
AACCCAAAACCGCCACTCCTTAAAGCGGCATGACCCCAACATTTTGAACGGTCCCGCGGCGATGTTCTTTCGTGGCGATGAATGTGCCATTGCGCTGTCCCATCATTGTCAATCATCCGACTGATAGGTTCGGAGTTTCGACTTGCGTTGAGGTCGAGGCGCGGTCTCGGTTTTCCTACGGGCTGTCCCCTCCGGGAGATATTCCGCAACGACGCCGACCCGTTCATTAATCTGCTGGCGCAGGGCCCGCCGCTGCGCCGCACGGGCTGTCTGTATGTCTTTCAGCGTGATCGTCTCATGGGCATGTTCCGGGCTGATGGCGCGGCACAGGAAACGGTTCTTGTGGAAGACGCGGATCTCACCAAGGTCGCGCGGATCATATCGGATCGTGACGCTTTCGCCGACGTAGGGAGCAAGGATCGTACTCATGAAGCGCAGCCCTTGAAAATGCACACCGTCGCGGCGCACGAGCCGAGGCTTCGCGACCATGACGAGCAGCAGGTCGAGGTCGTCGATACTGTCGGGCATTTGAGGAAGCCAGCCGTCGGCGCACCACGACGTAAGCGGCGGCAGCCCCGTCTCGCGATGAGTGCGGACATTGTAGGTGTCCTTGATCCACGCGCCGATGACAGCATCGAGATCGGCCAGCGACAGCTTCGGCGGGGTTTCTGGTTTCCCATTCACTATATTACCGGACAAGTCCGAAAGTAGTTCTGTGTTCAGGGTGCCGAAGAACCGCTCGATTTTTCCGCGGCCCTGCGGTCGCGCTACGGCGGAATGGATGATCTGGAACCGCAGGCTGGCAGCTGCCTGTTCGAGATGTTCGGATGTGAAGTCGCTTCCGTGATCGACATAGAGAATTTCTGGGATGCCGCATATGGGCCAGTCCGGGATTTGTTTGCGCCAGATGGCTTGTCGAAGTGCCAGAGACGTTTGCAGAGCCGATGGTGCGCCGAGAAAAACCAGGTATCCAGCAATTGCACGGGAGTGGTCGTCCATAATCGCGGTCAGCCACGGGCGCGCCGCTTTTCCGTTCGCGTCGATAATCCATATATCCAGCATGGTATGATCGGCTTGCCAAAGCGTATTCGGTGCGCTTGCCCTGTGTCGGTGGATCAGCTCAAATCGGTCCCGATAGGCTGACGCCCCATCCTGCGCCAGCGTGACCACCGCAGGATCGAGCGCCTGCACGATGGAATGAACGGTGCCATAGGATGGGAGCGGCCAATCCCTGCTCTTCGCAATCGCTTTGGCGCGTCGACAGATCGCGGCACAGGACAGCCGGGGCTTGCGAAGTGCCAGCCCCTCGATCAGAGCGATCAAGGGGTGGGGTAGTTTGCGAGTGCCGTAATCAGATCGCTTCCTGACCTTTAGCCCGTCCAGACCTTCCAGCCTGTAGCGCGACAGCCAGCGTTGCGCCGTCCGGATCGGCACATCAGCCGCGCGGGCGGCAGCGACCAGAGAAACTCCCTCTTCCAGATGAGGCCGCAGAGCGGCGAACCGGCGCATCGCTTCATCCATTCTGTTTCTCCAACCTGTCCGAAAGGGGATCGGTCAGCGGACATGGGTCGAGGTGGCGGAGGGCGGCAAGGAAAGCGCATCCCGCCATATCTCGTATAGATAGTACGATTAGATTCGCACATGCGGCCCCTTATCCGTACACTCGCTGCATGACCGCGACCAAGATTGGCTATGCCCGCTGCTCCACCGACCGCCAGGATCTGACGGCGCAGCGGGCTGCCCTTGCTGAGCTTGGGGTCACCGAAGACCGCATCTACACAGACCACGGCCTGACGGGTACGAACCGCGACCGGCCCGGTCTCGCCCAGGCCCTCGCCGCCGTGCGCGCTGGCGACGTACTGGTCGTACCGAAACTCGATCGCCTCGCGCGCTCGGTCCCTGACGCACGGGCCATCGCGGAACAGTTGGAAAAGAAGGGCGTCAAGCTTGCCCTCGGCGCATCGGTCTACGATCCGTCCGACCCGATGGGAAAGATGTTCTTCAACATCCTCGCCACCTTCGCCGAGTTCGAGGCCGACCTCATCCGCATGCGCACCCGCGAAGGTATGGCCATCGCCCGCGCCAAGGGCAAACTCCGGGGAAAGCAACCAAAACTCTCGGAAAAACAACAAAAAGAGCTGAGCAGGATGTACGCATCCGGCGAATATTCTATCAGCGATCTCGCTGAGCTCTTCTCTGTCTCAAGGCCGACCGTCTACAGAACGCTGCAGCGAAATTCGGCAAAGACTACGCCTTAGCGTAGGATTCTGCCCCCTCCGGCATCAGACCCCTGGTGGCACAGGCCCTTTGGCTGCGCGCTGGCAAACCGGGACCGGCCCCGAAACTTTGGGCCACCGGCCTCGCGGTGGCCCTGTCGATCCTGATCATTCTTCTCGAATTCAGGTTCGCAATACGGATCACAATCGGCGTTTTCGCCGCCACAGCACTCTACGCGGTTCTCCTGAACCGTGCGCAAAAGAAAGGATCGCTCTTATGATGATGGGATGTTGCACCGCCACCGGCATGGTCTTCGGCCTCCTCGGCATGTTGACACCGCTGATCGCCATCGGCGCGGTCATATATCTGCTCGCCGCCAGACCAAAAGACCCCGAACATGGCGAGGCGCGCTGAGATGAAAGACCTGAACAAAAACGACGATGAACAGGGCGGCTATGACCTGATCGTTCTTGGGGCCGGATCGGCGGGGTTCTCCGCCGCAATTACCGGCGCGGATGCCGGAAAGCGTGTCGCCCTCGTAGGACATGGCACCATCGGCGGAACTTGCGTCAACGTGGGATGCGTGCCCTCCAAGGCGATGATCCGTGCGGCAGAGGCCGTGCACTGTGCGGGGGCTGCCAAGCGGTTCCCCGGCCTGTCGGGACGGGCACAAGTGGATGATTGGCAGACGCTCGTTCAGTCCAAGGACGATCTGGTCACGACCCTGCGCCAGAAGAAATACGCGGACCTTCTGCCGGAATATGAGGATGTCGATTACATCGACGCCGGTCCCGCGCGGCTGATCGAAGGTGGCGTGACAGTCGGTGAGCGAACCCTGAAAGCACCGAGGACCATCATCGCCACGGGCGGGCGTCCCGTTCTGCCGACCATCGACGGCATCGAGGAAATCGGCGCGCTCAACAGCACCAGTCTTCTGGAACTCGAAGTACTGCCGAAAAGCCTGATCTTCATCGGCGCGGGCTACATCGGCGCGGAGCTGGCCCAGATGATGAGCCGCATGGGCGTGAAGGTCACGCTTGTCGCCCGTTCGCATCTGTTGCCCGGCGCGGAACCAGAGGTCTCGGAGGCATTGGCGGCGGCGTTCGAGGCCGAAGGCATCACCCTTCTGACCGGGTTAAGCTACGACACTGTGCGCCGCGACGACGCGGGCGTGACACTGCGCGTGATCCAGAACGGAAAGCCTGTCGAAGTGACGGCGGATCACCTCGTTTCGACCGCTGGCAGGCGGGCCAATACCAAAGATATGGGCCTGGACGCAATCGGCGTGGAAACCGACGCGCGTGGGTCCATCGTCGTCGGCGAGGACATGCAGACATCGGTGCGCGGCATCTATGCCGCAGGCGATGTGACCGACCGCGACCAGTTCGTCTATATGGCGGCCTATGGTGCAAAGCTCGCGGCCAAAAATGCGGTTCTCGGCGAAGACCATCGCTACGACAACGCCGCGATGCCCTGGGTGGTGTTTTCCGACCCGCAGGTCGCGGGCGTCGGTCTCGGTGAAGCCCAGGCGCGGGACGCGGGCCTCGACGTCAAGACGTCCATCGTACCGCTCGATCAGGTGCCGCGCGCACTGGCCGCACGCGACACGCGCGGATTGATCAAGCTGGTGGCGGACAGAAAGTCCGACCGGCTGCTTGGCGGCCAGATCATCGCGCCCGAGGGGTCCGATACGATCCAGACCCTCGTTATGGCGCTGAAGTTTGGCATGACCACAAAGGCGCTCGGGGAGACGATCTTCCCCTATCTGACGACCGTGGAAGGGCTGAAGCTGGCGGCGCAAACCTTCGATATGGACGTGGCAAAGTTGAGCTGCTGCGCCGGATGAAGATCAGGACAAGGACCGGAGAATGAATGAAGACTACGACCTGATCGTCATCGGGGCGGGCATGGCGGGCGTGGCCGCGGCCAACAAATGTGGCGCGGCAGGATGGCGTGTCGCCATTGTCGATGCGCTGCCCTACGGCGGCACCTGCGCATTGCGCGGCTGCGATCCAAAGAAAATCCTGCGGCGCGGTGCGGAAATCATGGACGCGGCACGGCTCATGCAGGGCAAGGGGATCGATCCCGGTGATCTGTCGATCAACTGGGCCGATCTGATGGCACACAAGCGTGGCTTCACCGATCCCGTGCCGGACAAGATGGAAAAGGGCCTGTCGGGCAACGGCGTCGAAACCCTGCATGGAGCCGCGCGGTTCACGGGAAGCAACACGCTGGAGGTCGATGGAACGGCATATCAGTCGGAACGGTTCCTCGTGGCCGCCGGTGCCATGCCCAGGCCGCTGAGCTTCACAGGGGCCGATCTCGTGATCGACAGCACGGATTTCCTCAACCTGGAGGCCCTTCCCAATCGGGTTCTTTTTATCGGTGGCGGCTTCGTGTCCTTCGAGTTTGCGCATATCGCCGCACGGGCCGGAGCCAACCCGATCATCGTGGATCGTGGCGCCCGGCCCTTACGCGGCTTCGATCCCGATCTGGTCGAAATGCTGATCGACCGCAGCGGCGGTATCGGCGTGGACCTGATGCGCGAAACCGAAATCGTGTCGGTCTCGGAAGCCAGTAGAGCATTCACTGTCGAGGTGAAGTCGGGCGATGAAACCCGAACAATCGAAACCGATCTGGTCGTGCATGGCGCGGGCCGTGTGGCAGCCCTGGCCGATCTGAATCTTGAGGCGGCTGGTGTTGATTACAGCGACAAGGGCATCGTTGTAGCCCCGCATCTGCAAAGCACGACAAACAGCGCGGTCTTTGCCGCCGGAGATTCCGCCGACACCGATGGCATGCCGCTGACGCCAGTCGCAGTGATCGAAGGGAAGGTCGCGGCCTCCAACATGCTCAAAGACACTCAGACCGCACCGGATTATGCCGGTATTCCTACAGCCGTCTTCACAGTCCCGGAAGTGGCGCGTGTCGGCATGTTGGAAAGTGAGGCAAGGGACGCCGGGTATGATGTCGATGTTCGGTTCACCGACACTGGCGATTGGTATTCGAACTACCGGATCGGCGAGACCTCTGCTGCCGCGAAGGTCCTCGTGGACAAGTCGAACGGCAAGATCCTCGGCGCGCACCTGTTCGGCCCGGAATACGGCGAACTGATCAATTTCTTCGGGCTGGCAATCAAGCTGGGCCTGGCGGCCAAGCAACTTAAGTCGATGACGGCGGCCTATCCAAGTGTTGGATCGGATTTGGGCTCGCTTCTCTGAATTTGAAAGATTTTTCGCAATAGACCCGATCCTCCTCGGAACGTATGTCTGGCCCGATGAAGACGGTTCTTATCTACTTCGCCGCTGCGCTGGCCGAAATTGCCGGATGCTTTGCTTTCTGGGCCTGGTTCCGGCTGGACAAGAGCGTGTTTTGGTTGGCACCGGGCATGCTGTCCCTTGCCGCTTTCGCCTGGCTACTGGCGCTCAGCCCCGCCGATCAGGCGGGCCGCGCCTATGCAGTCTACGGTGGCGTTTACATCGTATCGTCCCTGCTGTGGCTATGGGGCGTAGAAGGGCATCGCCCGGATCAATGGGATGTAGTTGGAGCGGTCATTTGCCTTGTCGGTGCGGGTATTATTCTCTGGGCACCGCGCAGTATTTGAGAGGCAGCCGCAGACGGGGTGAAGCGCTGAATCGTTCGATTAGATCGCCTTTTGGTTCACGCGTTCCGACAACTCGGCGCTGCTTTCCCTCCGCATCGCGGCTGCGATCAAGCAGGTTTTCTACCGCCCTCGAAAGCAGCGATACATCCTTTACGCAGCATCGGTCAAAGTGGGCTCCTACGAGACCTTCGCCGCGCGCCGCGCGAACGTCCGCCCTACTTTTTTTCCAAATCTCGCCCTGAACACGCCACTTAGTGCTGAAGAAATTGCGCCAGATAGCGATGAAGATCACAGCTGTAGGAGGTGTTCATGAAGAACGTCCATAATGGGTGTACCCAAATGGGACACAGTTCAAGATGGATGAGCACCGCTGCACCGCCGAGACCCCGACATAGCTCACCCGCGGCGGACCATCGGCAATTCCGGCATCTCGAATTCGCCCGCCGCCCAGATCCAGGCAGGGTAGGCACCTTCGGTCGCGATCTCACGCAGGTCCGCCTCAGCCTCCGGCGCAAGGTGGTGGGGTGGCACATAAAGCGCCGTGGGCGGTGTCGTATCGGTGAGAAGGACGCTCGCCATCGGGGATTCGGCCCGCAGATTGTAGCGTAGGCACTTGACGAAGTTCCGGTCCGCCAGCGCTTTGACCAGCGTGATCTCGCGCTCGTTGTCAAAGGGAATCCAATCCGCCGTCACCGGCATCACCGCGATCTCACGGATCTCGGCGTAGTTGCCGCACATACTGAAGGTTGCGATCGCCATCATATGCGCGCCGTCAATGGCCTCGACCATTCTCGCCTTCGTTGTGGTCAGCTTGTCGAAGCTTCGGCCCAGATCTTCATCCATGAAGAACGCCATATCCGGAAGGTGCTTGAATCGCAGCCGGCGACCATATTGCGAAGGCTCCTGCGACTTGATCTCCGCGACCAGCAATCCGAGCGGAACCGGCTTGCCCTTCGCGGGCTGAAGATGGTGAAGGAACCTGTCCCGTTCTCTCGCCAGTGCCTCTTTGCGGTCGGGATGAAACTGCGGCGGCACCAGCAGGATCGAGGATAGCGGACCGGCCTTCGAGCTGGTGCGTTCGGCGACGGCGGCGAGTTCACGATGGACCAGCCACCAGCCGCGCTTGCCCGCCCATGACGGCCGCCACTTGGTGAGTTCGGCCGTATCCCAGAGATAGTGAAGCATACCAAGCAGACTGAGCTTGCTGGGCGTGGCAGTTGCCGAGGTCGCGGCGGCCGCCGTGCCGTCGGCCAGCGTCGCCGCACGACCGGATCTCATCGAAAGCGGGAAATCGAGTTTCAGGGCCGTCGCGCCTTCATGATCGCTGACGATGGCCTTTCCGTTGACCTGGCCAAGCCCCGACAGCTCGGGCGGCGGATCGAAAGTGGGGCAGGAAGGGTCGTGCAGATGCCCGGTTCCGGGCATCCGCTTGAGCAGGAGATCGTCCCCGAACCGGGCGACATACATTTCCGGCTCGGCCGCAGTGCAGAGGCAGCGCGGCCGGACCTTTTTCTCATGTGCGGCAGCAAGAAGCCCGGACAGATCTGGCGCGTCACCGGCAAACTCCCGACCCGTGAGGCGGTAGCGGGAAACGCTCATGACTACACGCCCCCGGCAAGGTTGAGGATCTTGCGCCAGCGGAGCCAAACCCAAAAGCTGACATAGGCTGCGGCGATCAGGACAGGGACCGTGGGGTTCATGCCGATCAGGGCCACGAACTGAAGCGGCACAATCGAGATCAGAATATGCAGTGGTGCCACCTGGCCGACAGCCTGTCTGAAAGCCTCTTGGGAGGTGATGCCGCTATACATGGCACGCTGTTCCGCTTCAGTCGGGCGCGGCCGCGCCGCTCGTTCACGGGCATCAAGGATCTGGGCCATTTCCTGGCGTGCGACAGTGTCGCTCCCGAAGAGATCACGGCCCTCATCCAGAAGCCGAGAGGCCGCATCCTCCCATGCCGTCGCCTCGATATCCGCGGCTTCGAGTTCTGCCCGATGTTCACGCGCGCGATCGGCATCGCGCGCCGCCGCGGCGTCTTCCGCGCGCTGACGAGCAACGAATGCAGCCACCTGGCTGCTACTGGCAGGTCTGATCTGAATGGGCCGGGTCATGCCACGATCTCCTTTACATTCACTCTATCACAGGCGAGTCTTTTAGAGAACAATAAGTGAACGGCGGCTGGTATATTGAACTTGATCATGTGACCCTGAAAGCTCGCATCATATCCTTTCTGAGCCTCGCGGCGGTGGCATGGTTTGCCCTCAAGCCTGCCGAGCGGTTTCCCGGATACGTTCCGTGGCTGGTCCCCATCCTGGCCCCGGAGAATCTTGCCGGGCCTGTGACGCATGTGCGTGACGGCGACACGATCGAGGTCCGGGGTCAGGCCATCCGCTTCGGCTCCCTCGATTGCGCGGAGCTGGGAACGACCGAGGGGCGCCTCGCGAAATCCGCGATGCAGCAGCTGGTCAGGGGACGATCCCTCGTCTGTCATGTGAACGGCAGGCGCAGCTATGGCCGATGGATCGGAACCTGCACGTTGCCGGACGGCCGGGACCTCGCCGGTGTCATGCTTGCGCAGGGCGTGTGCCGACGATACTGGTAATTCCGCCTTGATCTGTATTTTTCGCCCATGATTTCCAGAGTGCATACCATGATTCGAAACATGTTCCTGATCCCCTTCCTGCTTGGCGCCTGCGCCCCAACTGTTGAGACCCGGACGGCGGAGAACACCCGCGCAGTCGCCTATCGCGGTCAGGAGATCACGGTGAGCTGGACGCCGCGCAGCTCGGAGCTGGTGATGACGCCCGGTGAAGGCGAAGCGACGCTGACACACCCAGCAGGCATGGCCGTGACCACAGATGAAGCGCAGGGCCTGATGGCGCAGGCCACCGGATGCGCGATCCGCAAGGATGTGATCGGCTACGGCAAAACCGGGACCGGCGACACCATCACCCTGCCGATGGATTGCTGAACGGATCCGGCGAGGGCTGGCAGCGAGACGACACGGATCGAGCGCCGGCCCGCATGCGGGCGTGCTGTCACTCCGGATCGGCATCGGGGGCAACTTCCTCCGTCAGTCCCATCTCGTCGGCCCGTTTCCAGAACGCCTCATGCTGCGCGGAAATCTCCCTCGCGCGGGCGAAGGCATCCTGCCGCGCGGTGTCGAGGCAAGCGATGTAGGGCCGGACTTCCGAAAAATACCGTTCGAAATCTTCCGCCACCAGGTCGGCATATTCCCCGAAAGCTGCGTCGTCGGCCGGCACGAAGGGCTCTTCCGGCGGGATGCAGAGCGGTGCCTGCGCAAATGCCGGGTGAACGAGAAAAATCAAAATCGCAGCTGCTGCCATTTCGGGTTTCATGATCCGTGCCCTGACCTCTGGCGTTCGCTGAGCCCGATCAGGCTGCGGACCAGGTGCAGCTCGCCCCTCCGGTACCGCTCGGTCATGCCGCGCAGGTAGCCACCGGGCTTGAAGATGGCGCTGCCAGGCTCGGATTTGCGGGCATCGAGGATCAGGACCGACAACATGGCGCTATCCTCGCCCATCACCTCGCGCGCTGCGTTCCAGGCATCCGGGCTGATGCCAAGTTCTGGCACCCGTCGCTCCGCCGCCCACACGAAATCGTGGAATCGCAGGTATTCCGGTTCTGCCCGACCGCTGAGGTAGAGCTGCATTTCCGGGGATGCGAGATCGAAAAGCCTCTGAGGGCCAAGCCGGGCGATAAATTCGCTCTTGAACGCTCCGCTGGCCGCCTCATCCTTATTTTCATGGCAATTCGGGCCGCCGTCAGGCGGCACGACATGGGATTTGTCTTGCGCGGGCTTGCCCGCGCTCCGCGTATCCACGTGCCCGTTACAGGATACCAAGGATTCTTCAGTTGTATCTTGTATATGGGGCCGCTTGTTTTCGAGCGGTCCACCGCTTGATTCTTCCCTCTTTTCGAGAAGATCCAGTGCCGTTCTGCACAGCCTGTCGGCATCATCAACATGGGCGGCGAGCACCGTCAGGTCCAAGCCGTGAAGCCGGTCGGCAGAGGGCCAGGTTTCCGCCTGATCCCTGATGGCCTGGGCCTCCGGGCAGCGGGGCGCGATCTCGGCCAGTCGATCGAGGGCGCGCGCCAGATGGCGCTTATGCGTGCTGCGCTGGCCACGCAGATAGATCGCCTGCTGTCGCTCGGCGGTCAGCTGGTCATCCAGCGCCGTCAATTCGGCTGCGCGAGCAATCGCTGCCCCGAAATAGAGACCAGTTCCCGCTGCCCGCGAGCGGCTGCCATTGGCGCCGGTTCGTCGCTCGATCAGGCCAGCATATTCCAGCTCGGCGGTGATCGCGCGCGTGCGCGGTTGCGACCGCCCAAGCATCTTCGCAACCTCGCCGGCCTCGGCATAGATGAAGGGGGTCCGATCCGTGCTGGTCCAGTCGCTCGGCCGCGTCATCGTCGCCAGGCGCACAAAGGCGTGGGCCGCGGCTGGACCAACACCAAGCCTGGGCGCCACGCGCTCGACCAGGGCTGCGAAGCTGTCACGCTGCATGTTGCCCGGCAGCGTCGGGTGTTCGTCTTCGGTATCGCGGTAGGCCCGCGTCGCGGCCGGATGTGCCGCCCTCTGAAATGCCATCTCTGTCCTCATGCTTCTTGAGGCACAGGTTCCGCAGGCATACCGGATCTGTTCGCACAGATGCGTTTTTGCTCTTGATTTTCGGGGCTGGGAAAGTAACTATGCTCGTAACAGTGAGAGCATTGCAGGTCGGCAAACCTGTGTTACGCCCCAAAGCCCCCTCGTGCGGACCCCGTGCGGGGGGTTTTCATTTTCCGGTGGTCTGTCTGATTCTGCTCGTGCTCCTCTTTGGGGCTTTAGCTGCGAAGCCTACGACAACTTGGGGTTAACGGCAATTATAGTGTTCCTGGCGGCGGCAAAGACAAGCCTCAGTAGCTGATCCAGGTGTAAGATGGCTGATCCCGGTAGTCGTGGTAGCGCATCAGGATGCCGTTAAAGCTGCCGAAATCGCCTGCCAGCCCTATGCCATTGTGCTCGATGATCTGCTGATCGACCCACGATGGCATACTCAACAGTGAAACTTCTCCCCGAACGAAACGCCCCCCTTCATCATAGTGGTGGCGTGAAATCGTGCGGTGTACTTCTCGCCCACCGCTTGAGTTCATAGATCGCTTGGAGACCTGCCACAGCTCTATTCCTTCGCGATAGTGCCTCACAGCGTCTGGTACGTCACCGGCAGCGCTTCCGGCCGGCAATCCAGCATTCATCGGGCAACGCCAGAGCTGCAAGGGTGGCTCGATCGGCCAGGGCGTGACGCGCCGGATCATTTCCGTATGTGCCGCCGAACACTCGGCCGAGGCTGGAAAACCACCTGCGAGACAAAGCAGAATCGCGCAGTCGATCGGATACGCAGCGGCGGGACTGGACGATATGAATTTAACAGGGACAATGATCGCAGCGGCGATCCAAGAACTTTTCTTAACTCTCAAACCCATATCAATCCACCTGTGCTACATGAGCATAGGTGGATTGTTACTCGCTCTTGATGTCTGGATCAATCGGAGATTGACTATAGCTAGTGGGGCGCACAGCGTTCATGGGGTCAAAAGTGAAGTTGTTCGGGACAGAAATTTGCGAAATCTCACCAGTGTTCCAACGATATTGGCCGCGCAAGGTGATACCATCCTGTATCGTACTGGTCAGAACGGCTTCGCGCCTGATGAAGTCATTGGTGTGCATAGATCCGTCCCACAGTCATACGAAATAGACGTACAATTTCAACAGAGAGGGCTGCGTTCAGCCTACCCAGATTTTCTTCAGTGCGCAGAAGTGCAAGCCCTATTCGCGACATGAACATTGCAACTGAAGGCAACAAACCTGCCATCGGTGTTTCCAACCACGTCACCTAAGGCCTCGGGCGACCATCCTAGCCGAGAGGCCATTCGCATGAAAGCAGGCGGCCCGAGGAACAAGCAGCGTTCTGCGCCAACTGAAAATAGGTAGCTGTCCGCAACTTCTAATATGCGTTCGGCAACATTAGCCTTAGGTTCAGCTACAAATCGGGTGAGCTCCCATGTTTTCTCGTCCAGCGGAGGAAGATCGTGACAGATATTGGACGGCATACCCGGCAGAAGCCCTAGGCAGGCATCCCTGATCATGTAGGAATATCTGACTGATCCCGCGCAAGACCGCCGATCGGTGCGCCGGAGGCGCGCTCCGCCTAGTACCATCTCGCCGTCATGTGCGAGAATATATGTGGTGTCGAATGTATCATACTGTTCAAACTCGACATCTTCCGCATGATGCAGCGGCCATGCCATTCGATCGACGAAGACGCGCTTCCGCATTCTCAGAAAATTGGCTACGAGGTCGTATTTTTGGATATCGCCTGGCATCGTGATAGCTTCGACGATGATGTTTTGCGGGAGAATGGGGCCAAACATCGTCATCAGTTGTTCATCCAGTGGGGCAGACGTGCCAAGCCGAGAAATTGCCGCGTCGGGCTGTGGGGGTGGGGGAGCCACAGGCGACCACCTTCCGTCACCTCCAGCCGAAGAACGCCGTCTACGGCATAGAAGTCGAAATTTTCGAGCATCGTCTCAACCATGTCCCGGCTGAACTCAACTTCACCGACCTTCACTTCGCGATGTGCACTGCCCACCAGATCACTCCTATTCGTTGGCAGTCAGTAAACTGGAGATAGAAAAATTGTCGCGGGCAAAAGCAGAAAAATACGCTTCCCCGTATAGCGGTAGCGTTATAAAATTAGCTTTTTAAGGTTCAGCGATGTTACTAGACCGTATCCCAAATCTGGATGTAGAGCTCACGGCGCTGAACCGACTGGCCCCGGCAGGGTGGATCATTGGCGCGAACGTCACCACCTATAAGGGCGCGGAGATGATTCACACAACATACCCTGACGCCTGGCGCAAGCTCTATGAGGAAAAGAACTACTTTTTGGGTGATCCGATCGCTTTGTGGTCAATGACCGGCGTCGGGTCAGTACGCTGGTCAGAGGTCAAGTTGCCGGACCTTAGGGGCGTCCTGAAGGAAGCAAGGCGGTTTGGTCTAAATTTCGGTGTAGCTTTCGCCCAGAAGACGAATGGAAAACGGAATTTTCTGACCCTATCCCGCGCCGACCGAGAGTTCACCAACGAAGAAATCGCAGCGATCGACGCGAAATTCCAGATTTGGAGTGACTTGTTCGGCGAACGACCCTCGCTGACCGCCAAGGAGATTGCTGTGCTGCGCCATATGAGAGAGGGCCGCGAATACGCAGACATTGCCCGCATTTTAGGGATTTCGGAAGGAACCGTCAGGCAGCGGGCAGACAAAGCACGCCTCAAGCTCGGCGCAAGCAACCGGGTTCAGATGGTGGCGATGGCCGTCGCGCGAAATTATTTGGATTAGGACTACCGCAGAGCGGGCTGCGCAAGGCGATCCGCCTCCGCCGCCTCCGCCAATGATCATCAGTTCAATCGTGCGAAATCAGGCCCGTTGGTCGTCTGGTGGGTACTGGCGGGCGCCAGTTCGTGAGCCTTGAAAAGTTCAGGCAGAGCAAAGTAAGAAAGAATCCAGAGCAATAGTGGAAAATAGTCATTTCATCTACTTGCAATGACAGAAGATGAAATGATAGTCTGGCGCTGACGCGTCAGGCAAACATGTGGAGCGCGTCGTATGTCCAACCCAATACAGGTTAGCCACGAGGTGCTCACCCTTGACATGTGCAGAGATAGACTGCGGGACGGTTGGGAGCTTCACGTCGTCTGCGCTGAAGACCCCGTGCCAGCACAAACCACAGTACGAGGTTCTTGGTACCTGGTTGCCTATGAGCCAAGCTCCGGCCGGTGGGGTGTCATTGTCACTCAGCGAGATCTGGCCCGTGAACGCCGACGAGCCCGTGAGGCGGGCACCAAGCTCGATCCTTCGGACTATTCGTATAGAGAAATCAAGACAACGACCGGCTTGTTCAACGTACAAGTCGAGCTTGGCATCACCGCAACTGTTTCGCCAGGTGCTAAGGGCGTCGTTATGGTGGCCCGGCTCTAGGCCACGCAGATTGGGCGCAGAGGCCCGATCAGTCCATTATTCATCTTGTCCTGCGTTTTTCGGCACCCGCTCCAGTATCTCCGGTGCGTTGCGGCGCTTCACGCCTTTGCGAGAGCTGGCAATCAGCTTTTCAACGAATACACCACGCTGGACCGTCATGACGGGCGGCGAGTTTAATGAGCCGCCCAAATATCGACGCGTATCTAGGCGCTTGGCTGTGCTCGGACTTCTGTCTCTCCCAGCAGCCACCCACGCCGATGTGCTCTCCGAGACCCGCGGCTTTGTCCTGAACGCCGGCGAAGCCCGCGATATCTTCGCGCGCCCCGAGGACGATCCCGAATACTCCCGGACACCAGGTGACGAGCCAGCACTGATCCGCTCGATGCTGGTCCCCACCGAGGCGCCAGTGTCCATCCGGGACATGGTGACGGCAGCCGCCGCACGGTACGCATCCCATCCTGCGATCCGTGCCGCAGGCTTCTCGCCCCGGCACTGGGACGCCTACTTCCATTCGATGATCCAGGTCGAAAGCGGGTTCAAGGTCACAGCCTATTCCTCGGCCGGCGCGATGGGGCTTGCGCAGCTGATGCCCGGTACCGCACGCTTTCTCGGCGTCGATCCCCGCGATCCAGTCCAGAACCTCGATGGCGGGGCACGCTATCTGCTGATGCAGCTCGGCGCATTCGGCACGCCCGAACTCGCACTGGCGGCCTACAACGCTGGCCCCGGTGCGGTCCGCAAGTATCGCGGCATCCCCCCATACCGGGAAACCCGGAACCATGTCCGCAAGGTCATGGCGATCTATCGCAACCGTTTGACATAAAGGAATTACCCCATGCCGAACTTCAGGCGAAAGCTCGTCGCCGCCGGGATCTGGTGCGCTGCCAGCGTCCAGGCCTACGCCCAGGAAGTCGATCTGTCCGGGTTTGAAGATACCGGCGAAAGCATCATCGAGCAGCTGCGCGACAACAACCTTGCCCTGACCGCCGTCGTCCTCATCCTGCTGATCATCGGCTTCCTGGCGATCTTCACCAAGTTCATCGACTGGAAATGGATCGGCGTGACGGTCGTCGGACTGTTCTTCATCTTCGGCGGCGACAACCTCGCGGAGTCGATCATCGCGATCTTCCGGGGCTCCGGCGACTGATGCGGGAGAACGTGTATATCCAGGGGCTCAACCGGCAGGCCAGATTCTTTGGCCTGCCTCTGCCGCTGGCCGGGCTGGCCTTCCTCCCGCCGTTCCTCACGTTCATTTTCCTCGACAGTCTCTGGTATCTCTGGGCGATCCCCGTTCTCTGGGCGGCTCTCTGGGCCGCCTCGGTCATCAATCCGCATTTCGCGCGCTTCATCGCGGTCGTGACCTCGCGCACGCCCGAGCGGCTGCTGCGCGCAAGCTCTGGATCCCGGTATGAATGATATTTTCCCCAGTTCGATCCGGGCGCTGTTCGGTGGTGCCCGCGACCTTGAAGACATGCTGCCCTATCTCTTCGAGGAAAATAACCATGCCATCGCCACGCGCAGCGGGGCGCTGGTCTCGGTCGTGAAGATCGCGGGCGTCAACCCGTTCACCGCCAGCGAAAGCGAACTGGCCCATATCAACGACCGGCTTGCCGAACTCGTGGACAAGTCCGGAAACAATTTCAGCTTCCACTTCCACAAGATCCGCTCGGCCTATCACGATTTCGACTATCAGCCGAAAGCCTTCGTCGAACCGGGCTTCGGCAAGGAACTGGACCAGGTCTGGCGCACCCACATCACCTCGGCGGGCCTCTGCGTCCCGGTGCTCTTCCTCTCGGTGATCGAGCGCAAATCCATGGCTGAGCGGATGCCGATCTTCGGCGGATTTCTCAGTCATGGGCGCCAGGATACCCTGCCCGAGCGCCTGTCCGATCTCGCGGAACTTGCCCAAAGCGTGGCCGAGACCCTGGGCGACGGCTCGGAACTGCTGGCGATCGAGGATGGCACGCTGACCGGGTTTCTGCGCGCCATCTCCACGGGCATCTACGCGCCGCTGGCTCGGTCAGAGACCGGCACCATCGTGGACGATATCCGCACGCCCATCGAAATCTACGACCGGGCCGTGGAAATCGGCGACGAGTTCGAGACGCGATATGCTTCGGTGATCAGCGTGGCGAACCTCTCGCCCCAGACCCATGGCGGCATTCTCGACACGCTCTACACAGATCCCGATATCCTGATCTCCTGCACCTACCAGCCGCTTCTGCCTGACCTGATCTCGGCCAAGGCGACAACCCGGCTTGAGCAGACGCTTGAGGAAAGCGCCGGCGGCAAGATCGCGGCACAGCTTCAGGAGGCCGCAGAGGATCTGCAAATGGGCCAGATGGGCTTTGGCGACAGCCAGACCATCGTCACCGTCTATGCCGCAACCCCCGATGCCCTCAAGCGCAAGGTGACGGCGGTCTCGGCCATCCTGCGCTCGAAGAAGCTCAAGATCGTCGTCGAAAAACACGGGCTGGCCGCAGCCTGGTTCGCGCGCTTTCCGGGCAATCACGAGTTTCAGAAACGCCCGCTGACCATCTCCAACAGGAATTTCTCGGACTTCGCCGCGCTGCACATGGTCCGGCTCGGCAAGCCCGCCTCCGAATGCTATTGGGGCACGCCGATCACGACCTTCAAGAGCTGCGCCAATTCGCCCTATGATTTCTCGTTCCATGGCCGCTTCGCCCATGCGGAGTCCGAGCCGCCCTTCGCCAGCACCCTGATCGTCGGCCCGCCCGATGCCGGCAAATCGACGATCATGGCCTTCCTGGCCGCGCAGGCGCGGCGCACAGGCTGCCGGATCATCGCCTTCGACAAGGACCAGTCGCTGGAAATGCCCCTGCGCGCGCTTGGCGGCACCTATACCGCCGTGCGCGCGGGCCGGAATACCGGGCTCAACCCGCTCGCCTCGGAAACCGACGAGGAAGGTCAGGCATGGCTGCGCAGTTGGCTGACCGCACTTCTGGAACGGAAGGGGCACCAGCTTTCAGTGGGCGATTCCGAGAAGCTGGCGCGCACCGTCGAAAGCAACGCGACGGCCCTCGCCTCTTTCAGGGACTTCACCAACTTCACGACACGTTTCCGCTCCTTCGAGGGTGATATCGGCGCGCGGGTCGGTGAGTGGTCCCCCAACGGCCAGTACGGCTGGGTCTTCGGCCAGGACAGCGCCCCGATCGTGGATTTCAGCGCCTCGGGTATTGTTGGCGTGGACATGACCGCGCTTCTCAACATGGAGATCGAGCGGACCGCGCTGCTGGCCTATCTCTTCCGGCAGATCGAGAAGACCGTCAGCGCTCGCACCCCGACCCTGCTGGTTCTGGAAGAGGCGGGCGTGTTCCTCGACGATCTCTACTTCCAGCGCGAGCTGAAGACCTGGCTGGCGACGCTGCGCAAAAAGAACGTCGTCGTGGTCATGCTGGTGCAGTTCGTCTCGCAGATCCGGGACTGCGCCGCCGGGGCCTCGATCCTCGAAGGCTTGCAGAACCAGCTGATCCTGCCGCACCACCAGGCGGGCCGCGACAGCTATGACGGCCTCGCGCTGTCTGACGCCGAACTGTCCTTCCTCCTCGGCTCGCAGGCCGGCGGCCGGCGGGCGCTGTGGCGGGACGGGCAAAGCTCGAACATCCTCGACACCGATCTCTCGGCCCTTGGCCCTTATCTCAGTGTCCTTGGCGGTGGTCGCTCGGCCGAACGGCGCTTCGGCAGCGACTGGCGCGACAATCCCGATTTCTGGAAAGGAAACACGGCATGACCCGTATCGTGATGAGCCTCCTTCTTGCGCTGGCGGTGGCCGGCTGTGCCGCACAGAGCGGCGAGTTGTCCGAACGCCGCTCGAACTGTTTCGGCAAGCTGAAGCCCGGTGCGCTCAGCTCGGCGCTGGTGGCAGTGCCGAAGTCATGATCCGGAGCCGGCGCATTGCACTCGGCCTCATGCTCGGGGCCTCCGTGGCGAGCCTGACGCTCGCCCAGGGGGTTCCCGTGAGCGATGCCTTGCGGACCCTGCGCGCCGGAACGCTCTCGGTGCTGCAAGGCCGGATCGTGGGCGAGGCCGAGGACGGCAACAGCGTGCGCATCGACATGAACGCCCTGCATCGCGATCAGCTGGCAGCCATCGACGCGGCCATTGCCTCGATGAATACCAGCGGCTTCGCGCCTGCCGATTTCGAGGACCTGGACGGTGCAGCGGTGTCCGCTGCCTATGACACCTCCGCCGTCACGGGCGCGGAAAGCCGGCTCTTCGGCGAAGGCCGGGTGACGATCGAACAGATGATCGTGGAAACCGTCCAGCGCTACCAGACGCATCCGGCGCTGGCCCGCGCGGGGATCTCGCCGGTCGGGTTCCGGGCCTGGTTCCAGGCGCTCGTGAAGCAGGAAAGCGGGTTCCAGGTGCGGGTCTGTTCGCACAAGGGGGCCTGCGGGCTGACCCAGATCATGCCGGGCACATTCGATCAGCTTGGTATCCCGGCCTCGCAGCGCAACGATCCGCGCATCCAGCTCGATGGCGGCGCACGTTACCTGCTGATGCAACTCGGCAGCTTCGGGTCGATGCCGCTCGCGCTCGCGGCCTATAACGCCGGCCCGGGCGCAGTCCAGCGCTATGGCGGCATCCCGCCATATGCCGAGACACAGGATTACGTGGTCAAGATCACCGGCTATGCGAATGCATACGCGGCCGGCATGGGATCACCGGACGATCTCGGGACCATGGTCGCGGGCGACATGGCCCTGGCCGAGCTTGGCAACCTGTCCGATGCGGGCATGGAACTCGGCTTTTCCATGTCGAACCAGCTGGAACTCTCGGCCCGGCGCGTTCGTGCCCTGATCGCCCGCATTCCCGAGACCACGACCACCCGCGAGGCCATCGACCTCAACACCTATCTGCGCGCCGAGATCACGCGCCTGGCGTCGATGATGACGATCATGGAAGCGACCCAGCGGCGCGTCGAAGCGCAACGCTTCGTAGCACAGTACCAGGCGCAGATCGCCGACGAACAATTCCTTACCCTGACCGACACCCACACGACAGGAGGCTGACCATGAGCATGTTCCGCAATCTCACCGCCGCAACGGGTCTGTGCCTCTCTGCGGGCCTGGCGTTCGCGCAGGGCGTGCCGACCCACGATCCGCGTTCGCTGGCCGAACTGATCGCGCTCTTGAACTCCAGCCAGGACGAGCTGGCGCAGTCGATCCGCACGAACGGGATTCTAGACGAGCAGACCCAACAACTGATCCGGCAACTCGAAGAGATGGAGCAGGTTGTCTCTTCGCTGACCGATGGCTTCGATCTCGACACCTTGCTGGCCGGCCTCGATCTCGACGACCTCCTGGGCGGCCTCAATCTCGGCAATCTTCAGGATCAGCTGGCGGCGGCCCGTTCGGGCGATTGGGGGGCCGTGTTCGGCAATGGCACGGTCGGCGGATCTCCGGCTGGCGACGTCATTGCCGGGATCTATGAAAGCGCCGGTCTGACGCAAGACGGCGTGGACGCGCTGACCGCCAGCGACAATCCGGATCAGCAGCGTGTGGGCACTCAGGCTGCGACCAGCGCCTATACCTCGGCCGCGGCCGAGAATGCGATCGAACAGACCTCGGCCTCGCTCGACCGCACAGCCGCCCTGATCGGGCAGATCGACGATGCGTCCAATCTCAAGCAGGCCATCGACCTCAACACCCGTGTGACGGGCGAGTTGGTCATTGCGCTCATCAACCAGGCCAACATGGAGGCGATCCAGACCGTCTCCATGGGTCAGGCCGGTGTGATCGACGCCGCGACCATGGCCGATGACGAAAAGTTCCTGTCGCTCACCGGCGACCCTGCTCTGCTTGAGGACGAGTGATGATGAAGCATATCTGGGTCGGCTTCTCGCTCGTTGCGCTTGCGCTCGCCATCGGAGGCTGGCTCTGGCTGCGCGACGTCACAGCCCTGCCGTTCTCGCCTCCTCAGCCTGAACAGGCCGCCGATCCGGAAACGGCCGCCGTCATGGAGCGTGTCCGTCAGGAGCAGGCCGAAGCCCTGGCCGATGACGCGGCAAAAACCCCCGAAGAACCCCAAACGGAGGACCTGGAATGACGACGCCGAAGACACGCCTGATCGGTGCCACGGCCATTGCCGCCCTTGCCCTCGCCGGGGCGCTGGTCGCCTGGCAGGCATCCTCCGACAGCCCCGCCGATCTGGCGCAGCTCTCGGACAACGACAAGCTGGAGATCCTGAACAGCGGCGATGCCGACGCGATCAGCGAGCTTCTGGAAGCCGAGGAGGCCGCCGCGCAGGCGCATTTTGCGCGCGAGAGGCTGGAACGCCAAAAGCGCGAGGCCGAGATCGAGGTGGAACGGGCCGAGGCCAAGGCGCGCGGCGCAGCCTATTGGGACAGTTTCGATCCCGACAGCATCGACCTGACAGGCTTCGATTTTTCAATTGCAGAGGTTGGTCTGCGCGATGAAAGGCGCACCATGCTCGACAACGCCTCATTCGTCACCGATTTCGAACGTGCCAGCGACTTGACCTATTCTCGTAGCAAATTCGATTGTGATCCATCGCGATATCGGCGGATTGATCGTGTGCTGACACGCGAAGCCGCCCTGCCGATGCCCACAGATGCTTCCGATGTCGCGCGCGTATTGGATTACCTTGCCGACCGTGCAGCGCTCCAAACCGGCGATTGTTCCTGTGCAACTCAGACCGTGCCAATCGAAAAGGGATGGCGCTTGCTCTCCCGCCTGACAAACCACCCGAGCAACGAAACAATCAGCGGAAGCTTCGCGAAAGACCGCGCGATGAACGAGATTGCCATATTGTTCCGCACCGCCTTGGACGTTGAAGCGCGTAGTTTCTGTGAACGAGGCTGAGCAATGGAGTTCATCACGATTATCATCGAACTGATCGATGATCGCGTAACACAGGTTGCAGAGAACACCTTCGAACGTCTGGCATCGGTCCTCACTGGCGGACTGGAAATTCTGGCGGTGCTGCTGATCGTCCTTTACGGCATCAACGTGCTCTTCCGCTTCACGGAATTCTCCTTCCCGCAACTGATCGGCATCATGATCCGGATCGGTGCGATCTACATGTTCCTGTTTTCGTGGGAAAACTTCAACATCATCTACAGTGCCGGAACGTCCCTCTTCGATACGGTCGGAAACACCGTGCGCAACTTCGTGGCCGGCGATGCCGCCGCAGGCAGCGAGGAAGCAGCAAGAGGCATGTTCTTCATTTTGTCGAACATCATTGACGCCGTTGTCACCGGTCGCGCGATCCTGACCCGAGCCATCGTGGCCGGACTGCTTTTCGCGGTCCTCGGTCTGCTCGCCGTGGTGTATATCCTTGTTGTAGCCTACGCGAAGATGCTGCTGGCGGTTCTGATCGCCATCGCGCCCCTGATGGGCTTCTTCCTGCTTTTTCAGCGCACCCGCTCGATGTTCGAGGCCTGGCTGGCCGCCGTCTTCGGCTACCTGATCTATCCGGTGGCAATCGGCGGAGTAATCGGAACCATCGCCGGGCTGCTTGTCCATATCAATACCGGCGAAAGCGGCATTCAGGATCTGAGGAGCGTTCTGGGCTTCATCACGGTGGCAGGTCTGGGCATCAAGATGCTCGCGGACGTGCCGTCCATCGCATCGAGTCTCACCGGGCAGTTCAATCTTGGCTCCATGTCGGGCGCCGCCTCGGCAGCAATGAACCCGATGGGCGCCATGCGTCGCCGCGCGCTCAACTTCGGGGCCGGTTACATGACAGGCCGCACCGCGAAGATGCAGGAACGCGCCAGCGACAAGTCATACGCAAGCGCTGGTATGGCGGCACGCGGTACCGCTGCGGATCGCACGCGCGCCATGCAGACCAAATTTTCCGAAATCGCCCGTTTGAGAAAGGCATCGAAGTGACCGATCAGGCCCTCAAATCCCAACTGAACCGCGACATGTATTTCGGGATCAGGCGGCGCGAACAACTGGCCTGGGTCGTGGCAATCATCGCCGGCCTGGCTGCCCTGCTGCTGGCTGCCGCGATTCTCGTGATGATGCCGCTCAAGACCACGCAAGCCTATCTCGGCCTTGTGGACCGCCAGTCCGGCGACGTGATCCGTGCCTATGAAGTCGGCCGGGCCACGCTGACCGAACGGGATGCGGTGATCGAAAGCTGGGTCTACAACTATGTCCTCGATCGCGAGACCCACGACATTCACGACCAGCAACAGCGTCTCGAACGGGTGATCTCCCGATCCGTCGGCACCGCCCGCGACGATCTGCTCGATCTGTGGAACCCCAGGTCCTCGCGCTATATCCGCAAGCTCATCTCCCGCGACGCGCGTGTGTTCGTCACCATCAACGCGATCACGCTTCTGAGCGAGAACACCGCCCAGGTCCGCCTGCAGAAACGCATCGTCGATGGCACCCGCGAGGGCACATCGAACTACATCGTCACCCTCTCCTGGCGCTTCAAACCCGCGAACACCGCCTCCGACCGGATGATCTGGGAAAACCCCTTCGGCTTCCAGGTGACGGATTATCGCATCGACCATCAATCGGAAGGATAAGGCCATGCCCCGTTTCCCGGCCCTCGCCGCATCTGCAATGTTCGGCTTTTGTGCTCTTTGCAGCGCCGCCACCGCCGAAATCACCCCCTCCGTCAGCCCAACAGACGATCGGGTCCGTACCGTCGTCTTCACCGAACGGCAGGTCTACCGGATCGACACGAAGGTGCTGACCGCCACGACCATCGAGTTCGGTCCGGGCGAGGAAATCATCAACGTCGCCCTCGGCGACAATGTCGGCTTCACTTACGGTCAGCTCGGCGACAACAGCCTCGCCGTCAAGCCGACCCAGACCGGCGTACGCACGAACATGTCGGTTGCCACATCGCGCGGCACCTATGTCTTCGAGATGATCGAAGGCGCGAGGCGGCCGATGTACCTGGTCGAATTCGCCTATCCAAAATCCGGGGCCGCCACCCGCAGCGCGATCCGCGGACCCAGCCCGAATTCGCGGACCTACTATGTCAAGCAGGCCAGCCGGGCGACCGGCTTCATGCCCGCCCGGATCTGGGATGACGGGACCAAGACCTACATGCAGTTCTCTCAGAACGCCGCGATGCCGGCGGCCTTCCGCGCCGATGGCAACGGTCGGGAATACTCGGTCCAGACCAAGATCGAGAACGGCGTGATGATCATTCCGAGCGTTCAGGACCGCTGGGTGCTGCGCCTCGGAGATACGGAAATCTGCATCTGGTCGGACCGCCTGCGCGCCGCGCTGGCAAAGCAGGGAAAGGGGTGACGCCATGGCCGCACGCAACGAAATCCTGAACCAGAAGCGGACCCCGCGCAAAAGCGGCTGGATGCGGACCACCGCACTGGCCGCAGGCTTCGCCGCCGTCGGCGGCGCCGGGGTCTATTACGTCCTCTCACAGCCGGACGCTGCTGACGGGGCGCTGCTGGAAACCTCGCAATCCGCCGCGATCCAGCAGAACGACCGCAGCGGCGTCATGGTGCCCGACCTGGGCGAGCCGGAGATCGAGGCCACGCCCGTTGCCGACGATCAGGGCGAACTTGACCGCCTGCGCACGGAAAACGAGCGCCTGGCCGCGCAGATCGCCGAGGAACAGGAAGCGGCCGCCGAACGTCGCAGGCTGTTCGAGGAACGGCTTGACGAGATCGAGCAGGAGAACGCTGACCAGCTCGCGGCGATGCAGGCGCAACTTGAATCCGATTACAGCCGCAGGCAAGCCGAGGCCGCGGCCGAACAGGCCGCGCGCCTGGCCGCCGAGCAGGCCGAAGCCGACCGGCGCAGGGCGCTGGAAGAAGAACGTGCCCGCCGCGAGGAAGAACTGGCCCGCCGGATGCAGGCGCCCCCGGTGATGGGAAAGACCGGCTCGGAGACCTTCGCGAACGGAACAGTCGGCGCCGAGCGGCAGGCCATGTCCGGTGATCGGGAATTCCTGATCGCCAGTGCCGCCGCGACCGAGACCCGTCGCGCCACCGTGACGGCCAATCCCTCGAACACGGTCGGACAGGGCACGATCATCGAGGCCGCGCTTGAAGTCGCGATCAACTCCGACCTTCAGGGCCAGGTGGCAGCCATCGTCTCGCGCGATGTCTGGTCGATGGACATGACCCGCGTGCTGGTGCCCAGGGGCTCGAAGCTGTTCGGCACCTATAATTCCGAAATGGGACAGACCCAGAAGCGGGTCCTGGTGGCATGGACACGCCTGACCACCACGGACGGACAGACCGTATCGCTCAAGTCCTATGGCTCCGACCGCCTCGGCCGCTCCGGCATGGTCAGCGAGGTGAACAATCACTTTGCTTCCCGCTTCGGCTCGGCCGCGCTGGTCAGCGTCATCAGCGCCCTGCCGTTGCTGCTCTCGGACGATGGCGACGATTCGTCCGGTTCCTCGAACGATGCGGCGGCAAATGTCAGCAACAGCCTGTCGGGCGCCGTGGGCGATGTGATGAAGGGGTATCTCGGCCAGAAACCGACGATCCTCGTGCACCAGGGATCGAACGTGTCGATCCGCGTCGATAGCGACCTGGAATTCTACTGATGCTGGTCCCGCTGCTGATCGACGCGCTGACGCCTCTGCACCAGGTTCTGAAACGTCCCGATCTCGTCGAATGCTCGATGAATGCCGATGGCCGGATCTGGGTGAAACTTCAGGGTCATGCCCAGATGCACACACCGCAGGGCGTCCCGGTATTGCCGCCACAGAAGATGATCGAAATCACCGAACTCTGCGCCGGCGCTGCCGGCGAGAAGTTCGATGAGGACCGCATCCTTGCGACCGGGACATTCGATTTCTGGATCGAGGGCATGGAGGGCGGGACACGCAAGTTCCGCTTCCAGGCCGTTCGCTCGCCGGCCGTCTATGGCGGACCCGTCGCCATGTCGCTGCGCGCCTTCGTGACCGGCGATGCGCAGAAGGATTTCCGCTTCGAGCGGTTGCGGGATCTGGGCAAATCGCTTGAGGCCGAGATTGCCGAGAACGCCCGCGCGATCTTCGACATGGCGCTGGACGGCAATTGCGACTTCGACGACGTTCTGGCGGCCCTCGCCCGCGAACGCATGAACCTGGTGATCTCCGGGGCCACCGACAGCGGCAAGACCGCTCTCACCCGGCGCTATATCTCGTTCATCGAACCCGATGAGCGCATCATCACCATCGAGAAGGGTGTGGAGCTGTTCCCGACGCAGCCCAACAGCCTGATGCTGCAATCCGAGCTGGACCCGGCGAGCCAGCGCAATCCGACAAAGCTGCTTCAGGCCTGCCTGCGTCTCAACCCGCGCCGGATCATCCTCGGCGAACTGCTGGGGCCGGAGGCGCAGACCTTCATGGAGGCCATCAATTCCGGCCATGAAGGCTCCATGACCACGATCCATGCCAGCACCGCCCGCATGGCCTTCGAGAAACTGTCCTCGCTGATCCGCCAGTCCGGCGCGCGCATCGACCACAGCGAACTGCTAGAGAACTTCCGCCAGTCGATCCATTGCGTGATCCAGGTGATGGAAGACCGCCGGACCGGGAAACGCGGCATCGCCGAAATCTGGTTCCCGTCTCTCGATGCAATCGGGGCGCCCTGAGGCGCCCCGCAACGTAACAACAACACAGTTCAACCGCATTCTGGACGGCTATCTGTTGTCAGGCGCCACCACCCATTTTTTTCGCCAGCTTTTCATTCATCGCAGCCAGTTGTGCTGCGGCCTCTTCCTTGTCGATCTCGATCGTCTCTTCGATCGTCGCCATCTGATCGTCCAGTTCGCCGCGCTCGTCTGGATCTGGTGCGCGTGCGGGGGTCTGCCGATCCGGTTTTACGTCAGGTTTGAAGTTTTGCGCCTCCGCGAGTGCTTCGCGCATCTGCCGGTTTTCCACAGCTGGGGTCGTTTGCGGGAGAGTGTGAAATCCTACGCTAAGCGCCGAGCAGCCGTTTCCCATTCTCGCGCAGGTTTCCCTCTGGGTCGACATACCGATAGAGCGTTACCGGTCTGATCTTCAGCTCCTTGCACAACTCGGAGACGGAGGTATCGCGGTTGGCCATCGCGGCCTGCGCCATGCGCAGCTGAGCCTTGGTCAGCGCGAACTTGCGGCCTCCCTTTCGCCCCCGAGCGCGGGCGGCGGCGAGCCCGGCCATCGTCCGTTCCCGGATGAGCTCGCTCTCGAACTCGGCGAGTGAGGCGAAGATACCGAAGGACAGCCGCCCGTGGGCGGTAGTCGTGTCGATCTGGGCGCCCTGTCCAGTCAGCACCTTCAACCCGATGCCGCGCTCGGAGAGACCGGCGACCGTCTTCACCAAGTGATGCAGGCTGCGGCCCATCCGGTCGAGCTTCCAGATCACCAGCACGTCGCCGTCCCGCAGGGCCTTCAGGCACGCCTCGAGACCGGGCCGCTCGTCCTTCTTCCCGGAAGCTCTGTCCGAGTAGATCTGATCTTCGCCAACGCCCGCTGCGATCAGGGCGTCCCTCTGTAGGTCGAGCGACTGGCTTCCGTCGGCCTTGGAGACCCGCGCGTAGCCGATCAGCATGTGTCGCAAACGATCGTTTGAGACATTTGGCGAAAATCGGCGCTCTTGGCCATTGATACGTTTCCTTAACCCATATCGAAATCAAAGATACGCAATGGAGTAATCGAAGGCAAAAGAAACATGGCCCACCGGACCATCCTGACGCCGAAGCAACGGGAGGTCCTGTTCGGCCTTCCCGCGGACGAGGCGCAGCTGCTCAAGCACTATACGCTATCGGATGAAGACCTCGATCATATCGGCCAGCGCAGGCGCCCGAGAAACCGGCTTGGTTTTGCACTGCAGCTTTGCGCGCTGCGCTATCCCGGACGCGCTCTGCTGCCTGGTGAGGTCATCCCAGTCGAGATCGCCGACTTTCTTGCCGCGCAGCTCGGTCTCAAGGACGCCGACCTCGACGCCTATGCCGCCCGCGAAGAAACGCGGCACGAGCACATGGCCAGCCTGCGTCAGCTCTACGGCTACAGGACCTTCTCCGGCCGCGGTGCCCGCGATCTGAAGCTCTGGCTCCACGGCCAGGCCGAGCACGCCGTTTCCAACGAAGACATCGCCCGCCGTTTCGTCGAGGAATGCCGGAGAACCCTGACCATCCTTCCCGCCATATCGACCATCGAGCGCCTCTGCGCCGACGCGCTCGTCGCCGCCGAGA
>NZ_CALMYP010000070.1 GCF_937873615.1 uncultured Paracoccus sp. | reverse complement strand
TTCGCGCTTGGCGGCTACATGATCGGCATGTGGCTGATGTATGCCCGGACCGAGGAGATCGTGACCGCGACGCTGGCCAACGGCCCCATCCCCGCCACCCCGCTTGAGATTCAGCAGGGCATTGCCGGTCAGGTCTTCGGCGTCGTCGGATCGACCGACCTGCCCCTGGCCTGGAGCTTCGCCGGAAGCCTGCCCGCGCAACTGGCACTGGTGCTGATCGTGCCGGGGGTCTTCGCCTTCCTGTTCGGCTGGCTCGCCTTCCGGTCGCGGGTCAACGGGGTTTACCTGTCGATCCTGACGCAGGCGATGACGTTGGCGCTGGCGCTGTGGCTGTTCCAGAACGACAGCGGCTTTCGCGGCAATAACGGGCTTTCGGGCTTGCAGAACATCCCCGGCCTGACCGACCTGCCGCAATCCACGATCTCGATCTGGTTCCTCTGGGCCTCGGCCTTGGCGCTCGGGCTGGTCTATGTGCTGGCAAGCTGGCTGGTCTCGGGCAAGTTCGGCAGCGTCATCCGTGCCATCCGCGACGACGAGGCGCGGGTGCGCTTCCTCGGCTACTCGGTCGAGGGCTACAAGCTGTTCGTCTTCACCCTGACGGCGATGATCTGCGCCATTGCCGGCGCGCTCTATTACCCGCAGGCAGGCATCATCAACCCGGCGGAACTGGCGCCGATCGCCTCGATCTATCTGGCGGTCTGGGTCGCCATCGGCGGGCGCGGGCGGCTTTACGGGGCGGTGATCGGAGCGGTCTTCGTATCGCTTCTGTCCAGCTGGTTCACCGGCGGCAAGGCGCCCGACATCAATCTGGGCTTCTATACCATCCATTGGGTCGACTGGTGGCAGGTTCTGCTGGGCGTGGCCTTCGTGCTGGTGACGCTGTTCGCGCCGCGCGGGCTGTCGTCGATCTTCGACGCCGTCGCCGGGCTGCGCGCGCCCAACCGGCGCGGGCAGGATCTCGGCCCCGACATGGGCGCCCTGCGCGAGAAGGAGGCAGAGGCATGAGCGATCTTCTGGAAGTTTCCGGCATCTCGAAAAGCTTCGACGGGTTCAAGGCGATCAACAACCTGTCCTTTTCCATCGGCGCGGCGGAATTGCGGGCCATCATCGGCCCGAACGGTGCCGGCAAGACCACCTTCATGGACATCGTCACCGGCAAGACCCGCCCCGATGAGGGCCAGGTCCGCTGGGGCGAGGTGTCGCGCTCGCTCCTGCGTCTCTCCGAGGCCCAGATCGCGCGGGCTGGCATCGGGCGCAAGTTCCAGCGCCCGACGGTTTTTGAAGATCAGAGCGTCTTCGACAACCTGACCATGGCGCTGAAAGCCCCGCGCGGGGCATTTTCGGTGCTGTTCTGGAAACCCGGAAAGACCTCTCGCGCGCGGGTCGAGGAACTGGCCGCCGAGGTCGGTCTGGCCGATCAGCTTCACCGCAAATCTGGAGAGTTGAGCCATGGCCAGAAGCAATGGCTGGAAATCGGCATGCTGCTGGCGCAGGAGCCGCGCCTTCTGCTGGTCGACGAACCCGCCGCCGGCATGACGCTGGCCGAACGCGAACAGACCACCACCCTTCTGCGCCGTCTGGCCGAGACGCGGGCCGTGGTCGTGGTCGAACATGACATGGAATTCGTGCGCCGCCTGAACTGCAAGGTGACGGTGCTGCATCAGGGCTCGGTTCTGGCGGAAGGCTCGCTGGACCATGTCTCGGCCAATCCCGACGTGATCGAAGTCTATCTGGGGCGCTGATATGATCGAAGCTGAAAACGTCACCCTGCATTATGGCGGAAGCCAGATCCTGCACGGGGTTTCCCTGATGGCCGAGCCCGGTCGCGTGACTTGCGTCATGGGCAATAACGGTGTCGGCAAGACCAGCCTGATGAACTTGCTGGCGGGCCGCCATCCCCGGTCCGGGGGCGAGTTGCGCCTGATGGGCGAGAAGCTGGGCCGCGTCACCGCGCAGGACATGGCCCGGCGAGGTGTCGGTTATGTGCCGCAGGGCCGCGCCATCTTCCCGCTGCTGACCGTGCGCGAGAATCTGGAAACCGGCTTCGGCTGCCTGCCAGCGGGCGAGCGCCGCGTCCCGGACGAGATCTATGACAGTTTCCCGGTGCTGGCCGAAATGGCCAGCCGTCGCGGCGGCGACCTGTCGGGCGGGCAGCAACAGCAGCTTGCCATTGCCCGTGCGCTTGTCATCAGGCCGAAGGTGCTGCTGATGGACGAGCCGACCGAGGGCATCCAGCCCAATATCATCGCCCAGATCGGCCGCGTCATCGCCGCCCTGCGCGACCGTGGCGACATGGCCATCGTGCTGGTCGAGCAGTATTTCGACTTCGCCTGGGATCTCGGCGACAGCTTCAGCGTGCTGGAACGCGGACAGGTGGTGATGGAAGGCCCGAAGGCGGAACTGGAGCGTCAGGCGCTGCACAATCGGCTGGCAAACCTCGCCGCGGCTTAACCCGCTGCGCAGACGGGACTTTACTCTTGCAGCAAAGCTGTAGGATGCTGGTAAGGTTGAGCCAGAGAGACCCATGACCAGCCCGATCCGTTTTCTTCTGAACGATACCGAAATCAGCCTGTCCGAGGTTGCGCCCGACGACACGCTGCTGGATTTCCTGCGCCTGTCGCGCCACCTGACCGGCACCAAGGAAGGCTGCGCCGAGGGTGACTGCGGGGCCTGCACGGTGCTGGCCGGGCGGCTGCATGGGGGCGTCTTGCGCTATGAGCCGGTGAATGCCTGCATCCGCTTCCTCGCCGCCTGTCACGGTTGTCATATCGTGACCGTCGAACATCTGTCCCGGCAGGGCGAGTTGCACCCGGTCCAGCAGGCCATGGTCGATCATCACGGCAGCCAGTGCGGCTTCTGCACGCCGGGTTTCGTCATGGCGCTGTATGGGCTGTGGATGGGCAACCCCGATCCTTCGGTGCTGGAAATCGAGACCGCGCTTCAGGGCAATCTCTGCCGCTGCACCGGCTATGAGCCCATCGTGAAAGCGGCGCGCGCCGCAGCACAGGCGGGCGGGCAGGCGATGGATGCGCTGGCACTGGAACGCGAGGCGGTGGCTGCGAAGCTGGCGGCGATCCCGGCGGGTGCGGATGCCGCGCGCGACGGTCGCCGCGCGATCCTGCCGGCGGATGTGGACGCGCTGGCGCAGGCGCTTTTGGACCATCCCGAGGCCACGATCATTGCCGGGGCGACCGATGTCGGGCTCTGGGTGACGAAATTCCTGCGCCCCATCGCGCCCGCCATCTTCATCGGCCATCTGATGAAACGGATTGATGTCAGCAGCGAGGACATCCGTATCGGTGCGGGCGTCACCTATTCGGAATTCTCGCCCTTCGTCGAAGAGACCATGCCCGGACTGGTCGATTACATCGAACGGATCGGCGGCTGGCAGATCCGCAATGCCGGCACCATCGGCGGCAATATCGCCAATGGCTCACCCATCGGGGAAATGCCGCCCTTGCTGATCGCGCTCGGGGCGCGGATCGTGCTGAGGCGCGGCGATGCGCGGCGAGAGATCGCGTTGGAAAGCTATTTCATCGAATATGGCAAGCAGGACCGCCAGAATGGCGAGTTTCTGGAAAGCATAGCGATCCCGTTGCCGCAGGGGGCGCGTTTCGCGGGTTACAAGGTCTCGAAACGGGCCCATGCCGATATCTCGGCGGTCGCCTGCGGCATCTGCGTCCACGAGGAACACGGCATGATCACGGAAGCCCGCATCGCCTTCGGCGGCATGGCCGGCATCCCGAAACGCGCCACAGCGGCCGAGGCCGCGCTGCGCGGCCGCCCCTTCGCCCGCGACAGCTTCGAGGCCGCCGCAAATGCCGTGGCCGGCGATTTCCAGCCGCTGTCGGACTGGCGCGCCAGCGCCGAATATCGCCAGACCGTCGCCGCCAACCTGATCCGCCGCTTCTGGCTGGAGCAGGAGGGCGAACCGGTGCGCCTGTCCCGCAGCGTGGAGGCCTCGGCATGAAGGACCGCAGCAAAAACACCGCGATTTCCGGCCTTGCCCATCAGGACATGCGCCACGAATCCGCGCATCTGCATGTGACCGGGCGGGCCGATTACACCGACGACCTGCGCGAGCCGGCGGGGGTGCTGCACGCGGCACTCGGCCTGTCGAAATGTGCGCATGGGCGGATTACGTTGCTCGATCTCGACCCGGTGCGCGAGGCACCCGGCGTGGTCGCGGTGCTGAGTGCCGTCGATATTCCGGGGCCGAACGATATCAGCCCCAATGGCCTGCATGACGATCCGATCTTCGCCGAGGATGTGGTGATGTTCTGGGGCCAGCCGATCTTCGCCGTGGTGGCCGAAACCCGCGATCAGGCCCGGCGCGCGGCGGCGCTGGCACGGGTGGAATATGCGGCTTTGCCCCAGGCGCTCGACCCCATCGCGGCGCGGGATGCGGGAATGGGCTATGTGACCGAGCCGCTGACGCTGAAGCGCGGCGATGCGCTGGCGGGGCTGGCCAATGCGCCGCGCCATGTCTCGGGGCGGCTCAAGGTCGGGGGGCAGGATCACTTCTATCTCGAAGGCCAGATCGCCATGGCGGTGCCCGATGCCGAAGGGGTGGAGGTTTTCGTGTCCACCCAGCATCCCAGCGAGGTGCAGCACATGGTCGCCCATGCGCTGGATCTGCCGGCCCATGCGGTGGTGGTGAACGTGCGCCGCATGGGCGGCGGCTTCGGCGGCAAGGAAACGCAGATGAACCTTTTCGCCTGCGTCGCCGCCATCGCGGCCCGCAAGCTGAATCGCCCGGTGAAGCTGCGCCCCGACCGGGACGAGGACATGCAGGCCACCGGCAAGCGCCACGATTTTGTCATCGACTACAAGGCCGGCTTCGACGATCAGGGCCGGATCCTGGCGGTCGAGGGCGATTTCTTCGCCCGCTGCGGGTTTTCGGCGGATCTCTCTGGTCCCGTCACCGACCGGGCGCTGTTTCATGCCGACAACGCCTATTACTACCCGGATGTGGTGCTGCGCAGCCATCCGATGCGCACCAACACCGTCAGCAACACCGCGTTCCGCGGTTTCGGCGGCCCGCAGGGCGTCATCATGGCCGAGCGCCTGATCGAGGATATCGCCTATGCGACCGGCCTCGACACGCTGGAGGTGCGCAAGCGCAACCTCTATCGGAACGGCCAGCTGACCCCCTATCATCAGCAGGTTGAGGACCAGATCCTGCCCCGCATCTTCGAGGAGTTGGAGGCGTCATGCGACTATGCCGCCCGACGACAGGCGGTGCTGGACCATAACGCCAAAGGCGGGGTGATCCGGCGCGGGATCGCGCTGACGCCGGTGAAATTCGGGATCAGTTTCACCGCGACATGGTTCAATCAGGCCGGGGCACTGGTTCACATCTACAGCGACGGCTCGATCATGGTGAACCATGGCGGGACCGAGATGGGGCAGGGGCTGCACACCAAGATCGCGCAGGTGGTGGCCGAGGCGTTTCAGGTCGATATCTCGCGCATCCGGGTCACGAAGACGACGACCGAGAAGGTGCCGAATACCTCGGCCACGGCGGCATCTTCCGGCACCGATCTGAACGGCATGGCGGCGCTGGATGCCTGCGACCGGATCAAGGCGCGACTGGTGGCATTCCTGTGCGAGGCCGAGGGTGCCACACCCGACCAGGTCGAATTTATTCCGAACCATATCCGCGTGAAGGGCAGGGATGTCCCCTTTGCCGAGGCGATCCGCCGCGCCTATATGGCCCGCGTGCAATTGTGGTCGGACGGCTTCTACGCCACGCCGAAAATCCACTGGGACCGCGCCAATGGCACCGGCCGGCCCTTCTATTACTTCGCCTATGGCGCCGCCTGTTCCGAGGTCAGCGTGGATACGTTGACCGGCGAATATGTCATCGAACGGGTGGATGTGCTGCATGACGTGGGCCGCTCGCTGAACCCGGCCATCGACAAGGGGCAGGTCGAGGGCGGTTTCGTGCAGGGCACCGGCTGGCTGACCAGCGAGGAATTGTGGTGGGACCAGAGGGGCCAGCTTCGGACGCACGCGCCCTCGACCTACAAGATCCCGCTGGCCTCGGACCGGCCAAAGGTCTTCAACGTCACGCTGGCCGACTGGTCGGTGAATGCCGAACGCACCATCAAACGGTCCAAGGCGGTGGGAGAGCCGCCCTTCATGCTGGGCATCTCGGTCTGGGAGGCTCTGGGCCATGCGGTCGCCTCGCTGGCAGATTACCGGGTGGCGCCGCGTCTGGATGCGCCGGCGACGCCGGAAGAGGTGCTGAAAGCCGTTGAACGCCTGCGGGGCCGGGCATGATGCTGATCCGGGGGCGGGTGCTGTCCTTCCATGCCGATCCGGCGGAAGTCGAGGACGCCTTTACCTATATCGAGGACGGTGCGCTTCTGGTCGACGGCGGGCGCATCGCGGCTGTCGGCGATTATGCCGATCTGCGGCGCGAGGGGTTGACGGTGATCGACCACCGCCCGCATCTGATCCTGCCCGGCTTCATCGACCCGCATCTCCATTTCCCGCAGGTGCAGGTCGTGGCCAGCTGGGGCGCGCAGCTTCTGGACTGGCTGCGAGATTACACCTTCCCGGCTGAGGCGCGGTTTGCAGACCCGGACCATGCCGAACGGATGGCCGGGGCTTTCTGCGACATGCTGATCGCGCATGGCACGACTACCGCCTGCGCCTTCGCATCCGTCCATCCGGGCAGCGTCGATGCGCTGTTCGCTGCCGCCGAGGCGCGGGGCATGGCCGTGCTGGGCGGCAAGGTGATGATGGACCGCAATGCCATCCCGGCGGTGCAGGACACGGCGCAGCAAAGCTATGACGACACCAAGGCGCTGATCGCGCGCTGGCAGGGCCGGGGACGGCTGACCTATGCGATCACGCCGCGTTTCGCCATCACCTCGACCCCGGAACAGCTTGCGGCGGCGGGTGCCTTGGTGGCGGAACATCCCGATCTGCCGATGCAGACCCATCTGTCGGAGAACCTAGCCGAGATCGACTTCACGCTCAGCCTCTATCCGCAGGCGCGCGACTATCTGGATGTCTATGATCGCTTCGGGCTGCTGGGGCCGCGCAGCCTGATGGGCCATTCGATCCACCTGTCCGAGCGTGAGATCGCGCGCATGGCTGAGACCGGGACGCGGGCGATCCATTGCCCGACCTCGAACCTGTTCCTCGGCTCGGGCCTGTTCGACGAGGCCGGGTTGCGGAATGCGGGCGTGGTGACGGGCGTGGCCACCGATATAGGCGGCGGCACCAGCTATTCCATGCTGCAGACCCTGAATGAGGCCTATAAGGTGCTGCAGATGCGCGGCCAGAACCTGCCGGCCCTGCAGGCCTTCCACTGGGCGACGCGGGGCAACGCCATCGCCCTTGGGATGGAGGACCGCATCGGCAGCTTGGCCGTGGGCAGCGATGCCGACCTGATGGTGCTGGACGCGCGCGCCACCCCGGCCATGGCGCTGCGTGCCGAGACGGTCGGGACCCTGGCCGAGGAGTTGTTCCTTTTGCAGATCATGGGCGACGACCGGGCGGTGGTGGAAACCTATATCGCCGGGCGTCCGATGAAAGTCGCGGCAAAGGGGCGGCGGGGCTGACGCCCCTTGTTCCGGGCCGGGCTTTGTCGTGTAACTGGTGAAAATGCCACCAGACCGGAAAGGCGCGCGCATGAGCGACCGCAGCTATTACGCACCCAAGGGCGGATTGCCGCCGCAGACGCAGATCCTGACCGACCGCGCCATGTTCACCGAAGCCTATGCGGTCATTCCCAAGGGCACGTTCAGCGATATCGTGACCTCTTTCCTGCCCTTCTGGGACAAGGCGCGCTTCTGGGTGATCGCCCGGCCCCTGTCGGGTTTCGCCGAGACCTTCTCGCAATATATCGCCGAGGTGCTGCCCGGCGGCGGCTCGGACCGGCCCGAGACCGACGAGGGCGTCGAGGCGGTGCTTTTCGTGGTCGAGGGCGAGATCACCGTGACCGTCGCCGGCAAGACCGACCGGCTGGAGCCGGGCGGTTACGCCTATATCCCGCCCGGCGTGGAATGGAGCCTGCGCAACAACGGCAAGGTCCCGGCGCGCTTCCACTGGATCCGCAAGGCCTATCACTATGTCGAAGGCCTCGACGCGCCCGACCCGATCATCGCGAATGAGACGAATATCGCGCCCACGCCCATGCCCGATACCGACGGAGCCTGGGCCACGACCCGTTTCGTCGATCCCGCCGATCTGCGCCACGACATGCATGTCACCATCGTCACCTTCCAGCCCGGCGGCGTCATTCCCTTCGCCGAGACCCATGTCATGGAGCACGGGCTTTATGTGCTGGAGGGCAAGGCGGTCTATCGCCTGAACCAGGACTGGGTCGAGGTCGAGGCCGGCGATTTCATGTGGCTGCGCGCCTTCTGCCCGCAGGCCTGCTATGCCGGCGGGCCGGGGCCG
>NZ_CALMYP010000069.1 GCF_937873615.1 uncultured Paracoccus sp. | reverse complement strand
GCGAAATATCACGATTACGACAGCGAAATCAGCGACTTACTTGGAGAATGTGGGTTCAATGTGCCCGCCCCTCGTCAAATTCTTCAGGTGTACGTGTAGCCGCTCAAGGGCTGCCTTGTCGTGATGGCAATAGGAGATAAATGCTCGCATCTGCACAACTCAATCTGATCAAACTTGGTTAGAACTATGCCCCTGCTAGGTCTGGGGCATAACACAGCAAGACAACAATGACTGCGCCGCAGCCCCGGTGCTCAGACCTATTCCTTCACCGGTCGAAATCAGCGCTTCTTATTCGACTGGGACAGGACCGAACCGGCAAGCGCCTTCGTCTTTTCAGAGTAGCGATCGCTCCGAAGCACTTTTGAAGCGAGGTCTTCCATTTCGGCGCCCGTTTGCCGCTTCGTATTGGACTGGGACAACGCCGAACCGGCGAGCCTCCGGGCGATGTGCGATGAGCCTGGCTTGAACAGGGTGTCTGCCGCCAGCGATGCCACTTTGGTTGAAGTGTTTTTTCGATTGGTCGCCATGTGTATCTCCATGTGGTATGTACGTTGAGTTCAGATTCTATATGTGGTGTTTGGGCGGATTCTCCGCAAGCTCCACGAGGACAAATTCAGAACTACACCCTCACCTCGAATAGATCTGGGGTAGTTCCATCTCGCCGCCTGCTTAATCCTTCGCCGAGGTGCAGGCAGGGGTGTTTTATTCGTGTCAGACCTTCACCTCCCTCGAAATGGACCCACCCACCTTTCGGCATGCCAACGCTTACAATCAACGCGCCGCATATTGGACAAGCTCGTTTGAGGGAGGTACCATTGCTGCTCGTGCGTTCACTCTGAAGTACCCAGCCACCACGGACAGAGATGGTCTGCCCCGCCCTTAGTCGGCGGGCGTGAGCCTTCCGGAAATGCCATCGATCTGTCATCACAGCCCCCTTCTTTCCTCGACACGGCTGCCGCTAGGTGTGGAACGCACGTAGAAACCTTGCGGAATGGCCTCCTGCACAAGCCCAACATGCGAGATCAGACCCACGGCCCGGTTGCCCTTTGTTAGCGCCGATAGAACTTGAAGCACTTGGTCGAGCGTGCCCGCTCCGTTCTCGGAGTCTAGGCTGCCAAAGCCTTCGTCGATGAAGATCGTGTCCATCCGTATTTTGCCTGAGAGGCTCTCGACCACGTCGGCAAGCCCAAGCGCCAAGGCAAGCGCCGAGATGAAGGTCTCACCCCCGGAAAGGGTCGCAGTCGGGCGCGCCTTGCCGGTGTTGACGTCGAAGACCTCGATCTCCAGCCCGCGCTTGCCGCGTCCAAGCGATGCCTCGACGCCGCGCTCCAGCCGGTAGCGTCCGCGCGTCATCGGATCGAGCCGCAAGTTTGCCGCATCGAGCACCTGATCGAACATGGCAGCAATGGCGAAGGTTTCGAGCGTCATGTTAAGATCATTCTTGCCATTGGCGAGATCGGCCAGCCCTCGGAGCGGCCCAGTTTCGGCCTCCAGCTCGTCTGTTCTGGCGAGCGCCTCAGCCAGCGATGCCTTGAACTTCACCAAACTCTCGATGGCGGCATTCGCTTCTGCCAGCGCCGCGTTAGCAGAATTCAGGGAATGCATGGCGTCCGACTGCGCCTCCTTTATCGGGGCAAGGTCCGGCCGCTGTCGATCCGCGCAGGCGTCCCTGGCGTTCTGCAATGTCGTGCGCGCGGCGATCAGTCCCTCATGGTGTCCGCTCACCGTCTCGCGATCTGTTTTGAGCGTCAGAAAATGTGCCTTGCAGGCATCATATAGAGCTTCATCCAATCCGGCTTCACCCAGCCTGGCGAGGAAGGCCTGGCGTGCCGCTTTCTCGCGCCGCTCCTGTGTTTCCAGCGACTGCCTCGCCGCTTCCTGCTTCTCCTGCGCCCTGGTGAGGGCCTCGCTTGCGGAGCGATCCAACTCGGTGGCTCGCTCAAGCGCCTCGGAGAGTTGTTTTTGTTCGCCCAGCAAAGACACGCGCCGCTCTGCGACTGCCTTAGGCGTGCGCAGCTCTTCCGGCAGGGCATTGACCACCGCATCACGTGTGGCCCGCGCCGCCGCCAGGTCGGCTTCAGCCTTGCTTGCAGAGATCCGCGCCGCGGCCTCGGCCACCTCAGTTTCCTTCAGCTCGCGCTTGAGATCTGCCAGCCGCTTCGCCATCGCATCAAGATCGATCGCCTCGCCAAGCGCGACAAGCTTACCATCCAGCCGCACCTTTTCGGCCTCGAGTTCCGTCGGCCCGCGCCCGGGTTGTTCCTGTTCGTCAAGCACCCGCTTCTTTTCTTCCAGCCTCGTCCAGCAATTGCCCAGTTCACTTTCGGCCCGAACCCGCGCCTCGGACGCTTTTTTCGCCTCGGCCTGAGCATTACGGAACGTCTCGGTCAGACCGGATTGTTCGGGCATGCCGTGAGCCGGGACGGGATGATCGAGCGCGCCGCAAACTGGACAGGGCACGCCCTCGGTCAACTTTTCCGCTAGGATGATCGCCTGCGTGCGCGAAAGCCGTGCCTCGGCTTCGGTCAGGGCCGTCTCTGCGGCTTCTTCCGCTGCGGTCTTCGTCGCCAAGTCCTTCTCCGCGGCTTCGACCTCTCCTTCTGCCTTCGCGACCTCCCCCTGTGCCTTGGCATGCGACCTAGCTTTGGACAGCTCTTGGGTAACCTCGGCCAGTTCGCCCGTCAGCGTGCCGCGCACCACCTGGGCTTTGCGCGCAGCGTCGAGCTCCAGATCGGTCGAATCGCGCCGGGAGCGAAGCGTTTTGCACGCACCTTCGGCCTCGGCTAACCGTTTTTTCGACGCGACATCGCTCCTCGCAGCGTCGTCAAACTCAGCCTGCAAATGTGCAGCCAGCCCGACCTGCGTCTCCGTCGCCTCCAACCGCGTCAGATCGGCCTGAACCTTCTGAAGCCGCACCACGCCGGCCTTGGCCGTGCTCAGTGTCCGCGCCGCGTCCTGCTGCGCTTTGGTCATCCTGTCGAGATCCGCTGCCGCCTCAGTTACGGCTTTCGCCGCATCGCGGCTGTCGCGCGCAGCGTCGTGCCAAGCCGACTCGAGATCCCGCGCCTGAGAGGCATTCGTGACAGCCTCGACCCGCCTCGTCAAAGCCTCAATCTCACCCGTTTTCGCTTCGAGATCGCCAAGCGCCTGCCGCGCCTTATCGACGGCCGCAAAGGCTTTTTCGACCTGCTCGGCCTCGCTCAGAACTTTGCGCGCGGTTTCGTTCACTGCTTCCGCGGCCCGCTGACGACCTCGCTTCGCGTCGACTTCAGATTCGGCAGCGGCAATCCCCAGTTCCAGCGCCTCGACGCTTTCAAAGCCACGTTCCTCGAGCCGGGCTAGGTAGAGCGAACGCTGCTCGCGCAACGCCCGTTCTGCCTCCGAGGCTTCTTCCTTCAACCGGGCGGCGAGATCGCGATAGATCGCCACGTCGAAGAGATCGCGTAATATCTTGACCCGATCATCCGTCTTTGCGGCGAGGAACGTCTCGAACTTGCCTTGCGGCAAAAGCACGATCTGTCGAAACTGATCTGCGCCGTAGCCCAGCAGCACCTCAATCTGCTGGCCCACCACAGAGACTTTCTTCTCGGCGATAACCCTGCCCGACTGCCCCGGCCCGAGCGCATCGATCGGGATTCCGGTGGCGTCAAAAAGCGTGGCCTCGGCTGCGTCTTCGGTCATCCCCTCGCCGCGCGCTTTTGGACGGGTCTGCGCCGGTCTGCGGCGGATCAGATAGGTCTTGGCGCCCAGTTCGAAGACAAACTCTACTTCGGTGGGCAGATCCGCCGCAGCGTGGTCCGACCGGAGCGAACGAGGCTCCTGGTCGGCTCTAGTCGGCGTTCCGAATAGCGCAAAGGACATCGCCGAAAAAAGTGTCGACTTCCCTGCCCCAGTCTGCCCGTAGATCCCGAACAAGCCAGTCTCAAGCGCTGATCGAAAATCTACAACTTCGGTCGCTGCGAAGGGGCCGAATGCCTGAAGCGAAAGGCGAATAGGTCTCATATCCGGTCCTCCGCAGCTTGAGCGGCATGCAACTTGTCGGCGACGATCACGACTTCTACGTCATCCGGCTCCCGGCCGCGCACCATCTTAAGGAAGTCACTGATCATTTCGATGGGCGTTACTGCAGCACGCCGAGCTTCGAGCGCCGTACTTTCTGCCGCTCGCGCCTGTCGGAAATAGGCCAGATGGCATGCGTTGGGATAGGTCGAACGCAATCGCTTCATCGGATCGATCAGAGGGCTCTCATCCGTCAGGATGGCCTGGACGAAATCCTCCGAGGGCGTACCCTCAAGAAGGTCCGCGAATGCCCCGGTGAGCGAGCGCACCTGCCGGAGTGGACGGAACGGCACGGTGCGGATTTCGACACCCTCTGCATTTAGATCGACGATTGTCATGGACTTTTCTTCACCCGCCTCGTCGAAACCGAAGGCGAGGGGTGCGCCGGAATAGCGGATATGAGGCGCGCCTACTTCCTGCGGCTTGTGCAGATGCCCCAATGACACATAGTCCGCCCCATCGAAGACTTCGGCCGGAACGGTTTCGATGCCGCCGACCCGGGTCAGCGCGCGCTCGGTCTCCCCGACTGCTCCCCCTGCAACGAAGGCATGGGCCACCACAATCCACCGCGCCCCTTTGGGCACATGCGCTTTCGCTGCGGCGATCTGCCTCGCGATGACGTCTGAAGGTGTGCTGATGCTTTCGTCACCGAACACCTCGCGCGCGGCGTATTCATAGGAGAAAGCCAAGGCGGAAAATGCGACTTCTCCATGCTCATCTCGCAGCACCAGTGGAACTTCCACCGCGTCCGCAATCCCGCGTACCAGCACCCGCGACGCGGCCGAAAAGACCGACATCGCCTCGATCCGGTCGCCGGAATCATGGTTGCCTGAGATCATCACGACAGCAGCTTCGGTCTCGTCTGCCACGCGCTTGAGAAAACGGTTGAATTGCCGGATCGCCGAATTAGGGGGCGAGGCCCGATCGAATACATCGCCCGCGATCACAAGGACTTCCACATGCTCGGCCACCAGAGTTTTAACGATCTGGCCCAAGACGACCTCGTGATCCTCTTCAAGACTGAGCCCCATGAACTGCCGGCCCAGATGAAGATCTGCGGTGTGAAGGATTCGCATACGGCATATCCATTTACTATACGTATAGTTAATGTATGGACTTAACGCGATGAGTCAAGTAGTCTTCATCGTATGAGCCTTGCAGACCTCAAACACGCACAGCGCGAACGGATCCTGTTTTTGGATCAATGCCTTACATGGAGAGGTCAGGCGAACCGGCGGGACTTGATTCAGCGCTTCGGCGTCTCGACAGCACAGGCGGCTGTCGACTTTCGAACCTATCTATCGCTGACGCCGACACCGCCAGCCTATGATGCTACAGAGAAGACCTATTTCGCGAGCGGCCGCCACAGGGCACTGTCTGATGTAGGCCCCGAACAGGTCTTCGACCTGCTCGGCGACGCGACAGCATCTCTTGGCGCGAGCATCCCGCTGCCCAATCGCGTGATGGATCCCGCCGTCATTGCGCAGCTCTACCGCGCGATGAGAGGCGAGCAAGATATACAAGTCACCTACACTTCGATGAACAGCGGCCTCTCCGAGCCGCAGTGGATCAGCCCGGTGCGGTTTCATTTCGACGGAGAGGCCATTCATCTTCGGGCTTGGAGCCATAAGCATACGGCCTATCGCGACTATCTCCCGATCCGCATGCTGAAACAAAACGACCCCGTAACGAGGGATAGATCTTCTCCCCTGCCTTTTGACACAGACTGGCACAGTTTCGTGCGCTTGTGGATACGTCCGCGTTCAGACCTCTCGGACGCGCAGGCGCGGGTTGTGCGACTGGAATATGGCTTTCAGGAGAGATCACACATTACGGTCGAAACTCGAAAGGCACTGGTGTTCTATGTCATCAGGCGATGGCACCTCAATGAAGAAAAAGCACGGCTCGAGTTGGAAAAGATTGAAGAATTGGACGCGTGAAACAGCCTCGCGAGACAGAGGTGGTATTTAGGCTTACTGCATCGACCTTAATTGTGAGTAGCAGTTCACGGTTGAAATCTCAAAGAGAGTGATCTGCAAAGTTGGGCACCTCCTGGCCATCTGCCGGGACCGGGCCCTGGTCCTACGGACTGGAGCCAGCCGTCGCTGTCTCCCCCATTTGGGCGACTGTCGCTGGCGCGGAAGAGGGAGAGGCGGGCCGGGAAGGGGTTAGTCCCGGCGGTTGAGAGAGCGCTGACCGGGACTGACCCCGGTCCAGGCTCTCGAGGATTCCCCCATGAACGATCTGTCCCCGGCGACACTGGCGCAAGCGCCGGTCGCCACCACCATTCTGTCCGCCGCCCGGTTGCTGCTGGACCCGCTCGAACGCGGGCAGCGCATTGATGCGAATGCGCTGCGCGGCATCATGGAGACCGCCTTCGACGGCTCCGATGCTGCCGGCCTTTGGGACTGGAAGGCGGGCTATGAGGCTTGCGAAGTCGCCACGGTCCTCTTCCTTCAGAAATTCGGCCCGACTATCTTCCGCAAATCCGACACGCCTGCGGCGCGCCTGGCCGTGCTGTCGAAGATCACGGGCCTCCTGCCCAGCCAGACCCGCCGGTCGGAGGAAAGCCAGGCGCTGCAACAATTCTCCACCCCGGTGACCCTCGGGCTGGCGGCTCTGACCGCCGCAGCCATCACCCCGCAGGACATCGTTCTGGAACCTTCAGCGGGCACGGGCCTCCTTGCGGTGCTTTCCGAGGTCGCGGGCTGTCGGCTGATCCTCAACGAACTCTCTGCCACCCGCGCCGACCTCCTCACCTCCCTCTTTCCGGGCGTTCCTGTCACCCGCTTCGATGCCGCACAGATCCATGACCATTTGGATGCCGCCGCTATCCCCTCCGTCGTCCTGATGAACCCGCCCTTCTCGGCGATGGCGAGTGTCACGGGGCGCGTCCAAGACGCAGCCTTCCGCCACATCGCCTCGGCCTTGGCGCGTCTTGCTCCCGGTGGCCGGCTGGTGACGATCACCGGCGCAAACTTCGGCCCCGACCAACCTGCCTGGCGCGAGGCTTTTGCCCGCTTGCAGGAGGTCGGGACCGTTGTGTTCTCAGCCGCGATTGATGGCTCGGTCTATGCCCGCCATGGCACGACGTTTCCGACGCGGCTTACGGTGATCGACAAGATGCCTGCGGCCGATCCCGCTCGCTTGCCGGCTTCTCCGGGCATGGCACCGGATGTCGCAACGCTTCTCGGCTGGGTTGAGGCGCAGGTTCCACCGCGCCTGACCGCAGATATGCCAAAACCTCCCACATCGCCGCTGCCTGCGGCGGCGCGTTCGGTTCGGGGCTATCTCGCTCGCGGCTCTTCGGCCGCAGCTGCCCGGGTGTCGCCCAAGACGGTGGATGCCGTCGATCTTTTCTTCGACGCCATCGACGCAGAGCCGCCCGAGACCGCGCGCCTTTCGGACGCGATCTATGAGGAATACCGGCTCCAGTCGATCAGCATCCCAGGCGCCGTGCCGCATCCGGCCAAACTGGTGCAATCTGCGGCCATGGCCTCGGTCGCGCCGCCGCGCCCGTCCTATCGTCCAAAGCTCCCGTCTGACATCGCAACGCGTCTTTCCGACGCGCAGCTTGAGACGGTGATCTTTGCCGGGGAGGCGCATGCCGACCACCTGGCCGGTGCTTGGACCGTGGATGCAACCTTCGACACAGTCAGCGCTGCGGCCGACGGTGCCGCTGGCGCGGTCCGTTTCCGGCGCGGCTTCATGCTGGGCGATGGCACCGGGGCAGGGAAGGGCCGTCAGTCGGCTGGCATCATTCTCGACAACTGGCTGCGAGGGCGCCGCAAGGCGGTCTGGATCTCGAAATCCGACAAGCTGATCGAGGACGCGCAGCGCGATTGGTCGGCCCTTGGACAGGAACGCCTTCTCGTGACGCCGCTATCGCGCTTTGCCCAAGGCAAGCCGATCACGCTCACCGAAGGCATCCTTTTCACCACCTATGCGACACTCCGCTCGGACGAACGCGGTGAGAAGGTCTCGCGCGTCCGCCAAATCGTCGATTGGCTGGGGTCTGATTTCGACGGGGTCATCATCTTCGATGAAAGCCACGCCATGCAAAATGCCGGCGGTGGCAAAGGCGAACGCGGCGATGTCGAGGCGTCGAAGCAGGGCAGGGCGGGCCTGCGCTTGCAGCACGCGCTGCCTGACGCACGCGTCGTCTATGTCTCTGCGACCGGGGCCACGACGGTCCACAATCTCGCCTATGCGCAACGGCTTGGCCTCTGGGGTGGCGAGGATTTCCCCTTCGCCACCCGGGCCGAGTTCGTCGAGGCCATCGAAGCCGGGGGCGTTGCGGCAATGGAGGTCTTGGCCCGCGATCTGCGTGCCCTCGGCCTTTATGCAGCGCGGTCGCTTTCCTATGACGGCGTCGAATATGAGTTGGTCGAGCATCAGCTGACCGACGAGCAACGTCGCATCTATGATGCCTATGCCGGGGCCTTCGCGGTCATCCACAACAATCTCGATGCCGCGATGGAGGCCGCCAATATCACGGGCACGGCCAGTTTCTCAGGCTCCTCCGGCACGCTGAACCGGCAGGCCAAATCCGCTGCGCGTTCGGCCTTTGAATCCACCAAGCAGCGCTTCTTCGGCCACCTGCTGACCAGTATGAAAACCCCGACCCTGATCCGGTCGATCACAGCTGATCTGGAAGCAGGGCATGCCGCTGTTGTTCAGATCGTCTCGACGGGCGAGGCGCTGATGGAACGGCGGCTCGCCGAGATCCCGACCGACGAATGGAATGATCTGACGGTTGATGTCACGCCCAGGGAATATGTTGGCAGTTACCTCCAGCATTCCTTCCCGGTTCAGCTCTACGAGCCCTTCACCGATGGGGAAGGCAACCTCTCATCCCGGCCGGTCTTTCGCGATGGCCAACCGGTGGAATGCCGCGAGGCTCTCCGCCTGCGCGACCAAATGCTGGAGCACCTTGGCTCTCTGCCACCCGTGCCGGGGGCCCTCGATCAGGTGGTGCAGCATTTTGGGACGGAGATGGTGGCGGAGGTCACAGGCCGGTCTCGGCGCATCATCCGCAAAGGCGACGGCTCTGCCGCGCGCCTTGCCGTCGAGAACCGCGCGCCCTCGGCTAATCTCGCTGAGACCGCAGCCTTCATGGACGATCAGAAGCGGATCCTGATCTTTTCCGACGCGGGCGGCACCGGGCGCAGCTATCACGCGGAGCTTTCCGCGAAGAACCAACGGCTGCGGGTGCATTACCTGCTTGAGCCCGGCTGGAAAGCGGATGCTGCCATCCAGGGCCTCGGCCGCACCAATCGGACCAACCAGGCGCAGCCGCCGCTGTTCCGACCGATCTCTACCGATGTGAAGGCGGAGAAGCGGTTTCTGAGCACGATTGCCCGTCGGCTCGACACGCTTGGCGCCATCACCCGCGGCCAGCGGCAAACGGGAGGGCAGGGGCTGTTCCGGCCCGAGGATAACCTGGAATCCCCCTATGCCCGCGACGCCCTGCGCCAGCTTTACCTCCTGATCGTGCGGGGCAAGATCGACGGTTGCTCACTGCTGCGTTTCGAAGCGGCGACCGGGCTGAAGCTGATGGATGCGAATGGCATCAAGGACGACCTGCCGCCGATCACCACCTTCCTGAACCGGCTCTTGGCCCTGACCATCGAGCTGCAGGGCATCGTCTTCTCGGCCTTCGAGCAGCTTTTGGAGGCACGGATTGACGGGGCGATGGCGTCGGGCACCTATGACATTGGGCTGGAAACCCTGCGGGCCGAGAGCTTCATCGTCACCGACCGTCAGGTGATCTATACTCACCCGACCACCGGAGCGGAGACCCGGCTTCTCTCCATCACGGAACGCCGCCGCAACCGGCCAAGGCTGCTGGACGAAGCCCTGGGCGAACTTGACGATCCCCGCGCGAAGCTCCTCATCAACGAGAAGTCCGGCCGGGTTGCGGTGCAGATCCCCACGACCAGCATCATGCTCGATGACGGCGATATCGAGCGGCGCGTGCGGCTGATCCGTCCCTCGGAGGCGCAGAATATCGCGGTCCGGCTGATGGGTGGCACGCATTGGGTTGAGACGGATCGCGCGAGTTTCGCCGCCGGGTGGAATGCCGAGGTCGCCGAAGTGCCTGACTTCACCGAAAGTACGCTGCATGTCGTCTCAGGCCTTCTCCTCCCGGTCTGGAAGCGCCTGCCTCAGGACGAAACCCGGGTCTACCGTCTGCAGACAGATGACGGCGAGCGGATCATTGGGCGCAGGGTCTCGCCTGCCTGGGCCGCAACGGCGACCGGGGCGGTGTTGCCGACCCTCTCGCCGAATGAGGCTTATGCCGCGCTTATCAGGGGCAAGACCATCCTTGATCTGGCCGAGGGCCTGCAGCTGCGCCGTTCACGCGTCATGGGGGTGAACCGGATCGAGTTGACGGGCTTCACCGAAGGCATGCGTGACCGGCTCAGGGCCTACGGCCTCTTCAGCGAGATCATCTCGTGGAAGCTGCGCTTCTTTGTACCCATTTCGGCCTCCGGCCCCGAAATTCTTGCCAAGCTTTTGCAGGTCTGGCCAATCTCGCGCATTTCTGAGCGTGAGGTTGCCTGATGTCCCGTATTGATGCCGCTGATTTGGCGCAACGTCTTGGCGAACAAGCCGAAGATGTCTGCCGCCACTATCTCTCGAACGGGCGCAGGCAGGGCAATTACTGGCTGGTCGGCGACGTGCGCAACGCCGCTGGCCGCTCAATGTTCGTCCGCCTCAAGGGACCAGCCGCGGGGAAGGGCGCGGCTGGTAAATGGCAGGATCCGGCCGAGGGGAGCCACGGTGATCTTCTCGACGTGATCCGCGAAAGCCTTGGGCTCAGCGACTTCCCCGACGTCCTCGAGGAGGCCCGACGGTTTCTGAGCCTGCCGAGGCTGGACCCCGCGCCGAAGACCACGCCACCGAAACAACCAGCTGCACTAACTGGATCGTCTGAAGCGGCGCGACGGCTCCTCAGCATGACCACTCCGCTCAAAGGCTCACTGGCTGCCACCTATTTGCGGGGCCGCGGCATCACCGATCTGCGCGACATGGGCGCCCTCAGATTCCACCCCAACTGCTACTATCGGGGGGAGGGCGAGGATCAAACCGAGACCTGGCCCGCCATGATCGCTTCCGTCACCGACCTCGAAGGCAGGGTCACGGGCGCGCACCGCACCTGGCTCGCGCGCGATGGCAGCGGCAAGGCGCCTGTCGACACGCAGCGGAAGGCGATGGGGGAACTTCTCGGCCACGCGGTTCGGTTCGGGGTCGCCAGAGAGGTCATGGCAGCGGGGGAGGGGATCGAGACCGTGCTTTCCCTCCGTCAGGCTCTGCCAAAGATGCCGATGGTTGCAGCGCTGTCGGCCGGACACCTCGCAGCCCTCCAATTTCCGGCACATCTGTGCAGGCTCTATATCGTCCGCGACAACGATCCCGCCGGGGACAGTGCAAGGGATAGCCTGATCGCCCGGGCCCGTGAGGCTGGCATCGAGGCTCTGGCGCTGTCGCCCATGGCGGGGGATTTCAACGACGATCTCACCACCCGTGGTCTGGACGCGATCAGGGCGCATATCCGGGTGCAACTCGCCCCGGAGGACGTCAGCCGCTTTCTGGGCACCGATCCTCCGATGCGGCGAAGGGGGTGATCGGGCAGGGTCCGACCTCATCATGGGCAAACAGGATGCGGTTCCCTCATCGGGACCGGGCCTCGGCCTTTGAGAGGGCGAGCGGCCCATAAACGGTCCGGTCAGGCAATGGCGGCGCCCGACTATTTTCCGCCGCCGCCAGAGGCGGCTTTGCATCGCGAGGCAAAATAGTCGGGCTTGGCCATCAAGGCCCTCGCAGAGGCTCGGGCTGCCAGACCGGACCGCCCATGGGCTTTTCGTCGCCAGAAGGCCGCGACGGACGCGGTCCAGACGAAGGAGCATCCCATGTACGCCCACGAAGAGTTCGAACCCGATCACACCTCCTCGCCGACCGATCACATGATCGAATCCCTGCAACTCTATGGCTACCGTCCCAACTCGGACGAGGCCGATCCCCGGATCACGCCCGAAGATCACGTCATCCAGACCGCCGTTGCCGATATCTTCGACGCCCTCATCGCCACCATGGCCGACACCAGCCTCGATGCCGACCTCAACGAAATCCTGTGGTCGACCGTCAACACCTTCCACCGCGCCGTCGAGCGGATCGAGACCAGGCTCGACGACAACGAGCAGGCGCAGAAACGCCTTCAGCGCGAACAGGACGGCTCCGAGGTGAAATCCGTCCAGCTCGAAACCCTGTTCGATATCGGGCAGAGCCTGATCGACCGGAGGGAAAGCCTGGAACTCTTCCGCGAAACCGCCGCTGACCTCTACCTCAGGACCACCGGCACCCATTGGTCACCGCGCTCGGGCTCGCGAACCAGCCATCGCCACCTGACCGCTGCGATGATCGACAGCCGCGACTTCATCGCCGCCAAGAAACGCGCCGAGACCGAGAGCCTGGTGCCGCCCGGACCCAAGGTTGCGTTCTCGGGCGGGGACACCACCGATCACCGGATGATCTGGGACCGTCTCGATCAGATCCACGCCAAGCACCCCGACATGGTGCTCTTGCACGGTGGATCGCCCAAGGGCGCCGAGCGCATCGCCGCCACCTGGGCCTCCAACCGCAAGGTGCCGCAGGTTGCCTTCAAGCCGGACTGGACCAGACACGCCAAGGCCGCTCCGTTCAAGCGCAACGACCAGATGCTGGACTGCATGCCGATTGGTGTCGTGGTCTTCCCGGGGACGGGGATCCAGGACAACCTCGCCGACAAAGCCCGCAAGATGGGCATCCCGGTGTACCGCATGGCGAAAGGGGGCGCGTAAGCGCCCCCTCCCCACGCCCGTTATTGCCTGGCCCTGCCTTCTTGGCATTTGACCATTTCGGCAGGGTTATTCCGGCGCCAGGAACTTGCGCAGATTGTCGGCCGTCCAGTGCCTCCCGCCATTGGTTCCAATTCCCGCCTTGTTCAGGAACACGGCCTTTTTGGGGTAGCTTTCGTCAATCACGGGGCGCAAAGCCTCGATAACGCGGGCGCGGTGCTGCGCCTTGTCGCCGATGTGCGCCTTTTCCTGCGCCCGCCATTGTCGGAAATGGCTGATAGGATCAAAGAGCGCTCCGTCGATTAACAAAGGCTCGGGCGGCAGGGCCAGCGTGCGGTCCGGCGGCAGGCCCTTGCGCAAGAAGGGATGCGGTCGCCAGCCTCGGGTCTCGGAAAATTCCACGCTGAGAAATATCGCTGCCGGGGAAACAGACGCGACTGTCTTCTCCAGTTCCGCCATGCTTTCGGGTGTGGCGCGGTCCGGTGCCAGTTCCATGAGGGCAACTTCATGGTCCAGAATGCCGTCGGCATCACGCACGAACCGCCGGATGATCTCTCGCTGATAGCGGATCGTGCGGCTTTGGGCCGCGGCCGTCGCTGGGTCCGGCGAAAGGGTGACGAACCCAGCCCAAGGTACCGGTCGCGTCCAATAGACGCCGACATAGATCGGTCGCGGCATGCGGAAAATCCCGACGTTGAAACAATGGCCGGAAGAAATCTGCCATGGGCTATCGTGATTGGCGACCGGGAGTTTTCGAAATGACCATGACGACGCAAGACAGGGCGCTTGCCAGACGGATCCACGCCTGCCTGCTGGGCGGCGCAATCGGCGATGCGCTTGGCGCCGATCTGGAGTTCTGCTCGCTGCAGATGATCCGCCCCCGCCTCTACCCAGGCATGGATCTGCCCGACCACCAGGGCATCCGCGGCGCCATCACCGACGATACCCAGATGACGTTGTTCACTGCGGAAGGGTTGATTCGCGCAGCCGTGCGCTGGCACCAGCGGGGCGTGTGCGACCCGGCGTCGGTGGTGCACCATGCCTTGCTGCGCTGGCTGGCGACGCAAACGGAAAGGCCAAAGATGGCGGTCGATGATGCCGGGCTGATCGGGGACCAGCGCCTCCATGCGCGCCGTGCGCCGGGTACGACCTGCCTGATATCCTTGCTTGCCGCGACCGGGTTCGGAGAACCGGCCAGGAACAACTCGAAAGGTTGCGGCACCATCATGCGGGTCGCCCCCGTCGCCTTTGTCGCCCCGCAGAGCATCCGGGATTTGGCAATCAGCACCTCTGCCCTGACCCATGGTCAGCGCACCGGGCAGGAGGCAGCGGCCGCCTGGGCGCTGATCCTTCGGGCGATCGCCGACGGCGCAGGGGTCGAAGCGGCTGCCCGGGACCAGATCGGTCATCATGGCGGCGAAGTGCAGGTCGCGATCCTGCGGGCATTGCAGGCGCCGCGCGACGGGAAGGCCGAAACGGTCGAAATCCTGGGCGGTGGCTGGACCGCCGAAGAGGCGCTGTCGATCGCGCTCTATGCCTGTCTGTGCGCCCGGAATTTCGAAGAGGGGCTGCGGATCGCCGTCACGCATGGCGGTGACAGCGACAGCACCGGGGCGATTGCCGGTAATGCGCTCGGCCTGCTTTTCTCCGATCAGGTTCTGGCGCATCGGTGGGCGCGTCAGGTGGAATGCGCGGATCTGGTCGAACGGCTGTCGCGGGATCTGGCACTTGCCATGAGCGGTCACATGTCCTCTCTGGAGCCTTCCTATCCGGGTTGGTGAACGAAGGTGTCGGATGACGGGAGATGATGCGGCAACAGGCTGTGCGCGACTGGTCGAACTCGGTTTCGAACCAGCGGCAACCTGGCATCTGGCGGGCGAATGGCTCGGCTATTGTTATGTCGAAGGCGTCGGGGATCGCATGGCAAGTCGGTTCGCGGTCAGCAATGCGCTCTATGCGTTCTGCGACGGAGATCATGTGCTTTACATTGGCAAGACATCACAAACCCTCCGGAAAAGATTGGCAGGCTACTGCAAGCCCGGAAGTACGCAAAACACCAACCGGAAATGCCATGCTCTGATCAAAGACGCGATCAACGCCGGCAAGGTAATCGAAGTTCTCGCCTTCGCGCCGCCTGAGGATCTGATGTTTCGAGGGTTCGCGATCAATCTCGCCGGTGGACTGGAAGACACCCTGATCGGTCATTTTGCGCCACCCTGGAACGGAGGGAGCAAGGCAGTGAAGGTTACAGAAAGCGCCGAACGGGAGGCCGGGCAACTGGCAGAGGACAGGGTGATGGATGACGCATTGGCGGAGCAGCCAGTCGAGATCGCGTGATTTACCATTCCTCTCACGCCGACTTATTTCAGCAAGGGCATCATCAACCCCGGTCAGGCTGTCAGCGTATTCTTCGGTGAGGCCGACAGCCTGCCGACGCGCATCGACCGAAGGGCGAATACGAATGGATCCGTTCGGTTGGTGGGCGGGAACCAGGCCGTCGTCCGATGGTTTCGGCGTCATTTTCAGCCGGGAGATGTGGTTACGGCCCGTATTCTTGGGCCCTATCTCATCGAGCTGATGGCAGCGCCGATCACGCCGGAGGCGGCAGGCACTGGCGGGGTGAGTTGAGAGGCGCTTCGATCCGGCTCTGATCGAAGGCCTATTCGGAAACCTTCTTCACGAACTGAGATTTCAGTCCGATTTGCCCGATCCCGGGAATTTTGCAGTCGATGTCATGGTCGCCATCGACCAAACGGATGCCCCGGACCTTCGTGCCGACCTTGACCACCGAGGACGAGCCCTTGACCTTCAGGTCCTTGATGACGGTCACGCTGTCGCCATCCTGCAGGACGTTGCCGACGCTGTCGCGGATAGCGTCTTGTCCGCCCATGGCGCCGTCACGCGACCATTCATGGCCGCATTCAGGGCAAATGAGGAGATTGTCCACCTGATAGGCGAGGACGGATGAGCATTCGGGGCAAGGCGGCAAAGTGTCGGTCATGCGTATGCCAATAGACGACGGACGGCATCAAGACCAGTATGGGTAGCAAAGCCATGGACTTCGTGGTGCCGACACCCGCGGTGCTTGGGCTGTAGTGCTGCCCGGCGATTATCCCAACGATTCCAGGTTTGTCGCGGACGTGGTCCTGGCCCTTCTCGTCATCAATGGTGATGCTTGGAGGGTGCCGTGGGTTTGGGGATTTCCAGTATCAGGCCAGTCTGTCCCGTATCATGCTTGTCGGCGGCGTTTGTCTGGTGTTCAGTCGTGCCGGATTCAAACATGCGAGGCATTGTCGCGTCGCGGGGGCTGGTTGACGTGCAGGGCTTGGCTGTCCGCAGTTCGGACGAACCCTGCCGGCGGTGGCAACCATCGCCACCTTCAAGAAGGTCGGCACCGAATACACCGGCGAAATCTTGACCGTCAGCCTGCAGGCCAAGGGCGAGCGTCTCGTCTTCGACTTGCGAGCCTCATCTTGTCCCGCCCCAACACCCGCCGCGGCGACTGATCGTGCAGCCGCAAACACCCCGGTCGAAAGACCGGGGCCGATCTTATGCTGCCGGATCCATCGGTTCGACCGTGAAAACGGTCATCGGCCTGCCGATCCACGCCGGTTGGCACTCACCGGTGTTCCACTCGTAGAGATAGCCAACCAGCTCTCCGGACCCTGGTCTGCAAAGCCGGGCGATAGCCTGGGCATGCAGACGAACCTCAGAAATCGGCCCTGTCTTGCCGCTGGTGCCGGTTGGCGTGAGGACGCACATCGATTTGCTTCACCTTTTCTTGGTCCATCGCAGACAGTTCACTACCGTTGCCGCGGATCGCAGCGTCGGGAACTCTCGCGGGAGTTGATTTGGTCATCGATTTATCACAACCTGTCACAAGGAAGGACCGGTATCCATGCCGTTACCGGATTAGGTAACAGCGCGTCTTTCCCGATTTGTAACAAGTATGTGGGAGGCGATGATGCATCTTCCCGTGCCGGTCCTGTCCGAGTTCGAAGGGCGGCTTGCAGCGATTGCACCGATGGGTTTCACGCTCGCCGTCAATGTCCGGTCGCTGACACCGGAGTTCATGCTCTCGACCTACCCGGAGCCCTGGGTCAGGATCTATGCGGATCGGCGCTACATGCTGTTCGACCCGGTGAGCATCTGGGGTCGCTTCAACACCGGCACGATCCGCTGGAGTGAGATCAATCTCGGGCCGTTCACGCAGCTTGGCAGTTTTGTCATGGATCAGGCGAAGAAGTTTGGCCTGATCTACGGCGGCGGCGCGGCGCGCAACGAGATGGGTACCGACGGCACCATGAGTTTTCTGTTCGGTGCCCGTAGCGATCGCGAGATGACGGATGCGGAACTGGCTGACATCGGCGACATCCTGAACATGATCCTGCAGCGGCTTGGCCCCTATAGCGGGATGTCGCGGGTCGAGCTGGAGACACTGCGCGACCTTGCTGCCGGGCAGACCCAGAAAGAGATTGCCATTGCACGGCAGATCAGCCCGGAGACCGTGAAGAAGCGTCTCGAGCGCGCCCGCATTGCACTCGATGCCCGTAATGCTGTCCATGCCGTCGCGATCGCGACCAAGCGCGGCCTGATCCTGAACGATCTGCCCATCAATTTCGAAAAGTAGTCAGGCGGGGGCAATGCCCCGTTTCAGCAAGGGGCGATCAACGCCTTCAGCCTGGGCATCGCCAAAGGGTTGGCGCGGCGGGGATCTGCGCTTGTGACCTGCCCGCCATCATCGCAAGCGAACTTTTCGATGAGGTTATCATTTCCGCCATCGCGAACAGTATCCCTCTGCAATCAGCACTTCGCCGAAGTCCATGCCGCCCTCCAGCGTGCAGATGCCGACCTCACGATCATAGGACCTGCGGCCTTCAAGGCGACAGGTCAGGATCTGGCCTGCGATCAGTTCCTTCGCACGGCTGGTTGCGCGTTCTCCGGCCGAGGTTCCGCTTTCGGCGCAGTCGAGATTGGCGATCCGGATGGGGATCAAGCCGACAACGATCGAATCGCCGTCACGGACCCGGGTGACCCGATCCATCAGCACGGCTCCGGGTGCGGAAGCGCTCGCGCTATCCGACGCGGCTGGCCTGCCCCTCCACGCGCCACCACTCTGGCCGGTCCATGCATTCCCGCCGTTCCTGACCCGGGGTGCCTCGGATTGCCCCGATATGCCGAGCCCGCCAGGGAACTCGGGAGGTGCGAACCCGATGTAGCCGACCACGGCCAAGCCGATGGCGAACGTCACCGCAAGGGACGATTTCCGGCGCCTGCGCCGATATCTGGGGCGGAACCTATTGGTCATGAGCCGAGGTGAACAGCAAGAGAATGGCCATTTCTGGGCGTGAGCAAGAACCTGTCTGAACGTGGATTGGTCGGTCAGAGAACGAGTGCGACAGCTTTGATCTGCCTGCCGCCTTTCAACACCGGATCTCATGTCATTGCCACTGTCGAGACGAAGCAGCGGAACCACTTTCCCGCGCGTTGCCAGAGAGCGGCAAGCTAATGCTGTCTGCCCAGTCGCTGTCGCGACCAATCGGAAGTCTTCTCCTGCGCGATCTTCCGATCAATATCGCGGGGTCGTCCGACCCGCACCATGCTCCTACTTCTATCCTTCGTCCGCTTCGCTTTCGAATGTGGCAAGGAGCGCATCGATCTCCTCCCAGATCAGGGGTTCCAGCTGTCCGCGGACGAGAGACCAGCGGCCGCAGACGCCAAGTGGATCCTGTTCTGCCTGAATGCGGTCGAAAATTGCCGCTGGAACGGCAACGCTGGTTCTCGCCGTCCATGCCCTGTCGCTTGCTCGCCGGTCCAGTGCCGGGGCCACGTAATCCGGCGTGAGTTGCCAGTGTTTCACGACGCGTCGCATCGAGGCGCGGATCACCTGTGCAGGCGCGATGCCGCAACCCAGCAGAGCCATTTCCTGGCGTGCCAAGGCGGTGACGCGAACATCGACCTGTATCGAGGTGTCGTTCGCCGGGACTGGATTGGCCGATGATCGCTGCGGCCCAGATGGCGGTGCATCACGGGGCACTTCCGTGTCGATCGCGAGTGTCGTGTACAGGGGCGGAACAGCCATGTCCGACGGTCTGGTGTCATGTTGTGACAGACTCGCCGCATAGGCCGGGTCGGCGCGGGTCACGAGAGGGATGCGCTTGCGAACCACCGCCATTACTCCGCGATGATGGCGTTGAGGATGTCCATGGCCTCTTCCAGCGCTTCCACCACCGGGCGCACGTGAGGCTTCATCAGCGGGTTCGGGTCGTTCTGCCGCTCCAGCGCGATGGCATGCAACAGCCCCTTCTCGTCCATGTCCTTGTAGGCGTTGCGACGCATCATGACGGTTTCGACGACGGGAAAGCGCTGGATCGCGCGCTGGATCAGCGCCGCGTCGGCTTTTGTCGTTTTGCTCTCCACCATGTTGAGGACCACATGGTGCCGGGGCAGCGCTGCCGGATCATCTACCCGGGTCGCAAGCTTTTCGAACCACAGCGCCGTCTGTTCGCCGACATCGAAATCCGAGGTCGACAGCATCACCGGCGTCACCAGATGATCCGCCAGTACCGCGACGCTGTCGGACCATTCAGCGCCGACACCGGCTGTGTCGATGAACACGAAATCCGTCAGGTCCTCTTCGTAAAGGCGGTCGATCTCGCGCTCGATGGCCGCGACGCTCTGGACCTCGACCAGGTGCAGCAGAGGGGACCCATAATCCCGTGCTTCGGCGCGGTGGTGCCAGGTGCTCAGCACGCCCGTGCTGTCAGCGTCGACGATGGTAACACGCCTGCCGGCAGCAACAGCGGCACTGATCAGGGCGCGGGTAAGGGTGGTCTTCCCTGACCCTCCCTTGCGCGCCATGGCGGCGATCACCCGCATGGAGCCATTCGGCATGGTTGCCCCCTCAAGTATAGTGTGTCGCAACAAATCAACATGAATGACTTACGGCCGCGACGGAGACAGGTCAAGCAAAGCGCACAGCGCAGATGCCATATGCCAACCCGCTGTCCGCAGAAGACAGGTTCCATTCTGCAGTCAGCAATGTGCAGGGCGCATCCGACAGAACGCAGATCCCATTCTCCTTCCGGCACTTTCCATGTCGCAGGGTGCAGAGCGCAAAAGACGGGGCGCATTTGGCAGGAGACGGGACGCAGAACGCAGAAGACGTGATGCAATCCGCAGAAGACGTGAAACCGCCCCGTTTGGGCGGTTTTCATAACGAGTACAAGCCCTTGTGTCCTTCTCCGCTTGTGCTGGGAGAAGGCGGGCTTGTACGATTCTGGCAAGAAATAGGAGCGTTAACTTCAAAATGGCCAAGGCCCGCAGGCTGACAGAGGAGGAGCGTCTGAGGATCGCCAGAGAGCGGTCGCAGGGGGCGTCGGCTGTCGATCTGGCGGGCCAATATGGGGTCAGCCTGAAGTCGATCTACAACGCGGTGAACCATGCGCAGGGGCGGCGCATCTCGAATGGAAGCCGGGTCCGCGTGGTTGGTCTGCGCCTGAGTGGCGCGGAGGTGCGGAACTTCGATGCGGCTTTGTCGTCTCGCGGCATCGCCCATCGGTCAGAGGCTTTGCGGCTTCTCGTTCTGGCCGCGAATGGCTTGCTCGCCCCGGACGACCACATGACCGACGCGATGCGCGACCTGACGGCTGCGCTGAACCGGGTCGGCAACAACGTCAACCAGATCGCGCGCCGCCTCAATGAGGCGCGGGTGCGAGGTGAACCGCTGCCCTGGACCGGTTCGGGCCCCGCCGAAATCCGGGCCTTGGCGGGTCTGGTGTTCGATATGGCGGACCAGATCCAGGAACTGGCTTCCGGGCGGCGCAAGGCCCTTGAACTCGAGGTCGGGAGCGCGCTCGCGCCGCTGATGACAGAGGCGCAAGATGGCACGGTCTGAGGCCTTGCGCACGGTCAATCCGGCCCTGTTCGACCGCGGCTGGAACAAGATCTCCGGCTCGGCCAACGGCATCGGCAAACGGGCGCAGATGGTGCGCGCGGCGCGTGGCCATTCACCTGCGATCTTCAAGCCGATCCGGCAGGGAGGGTGCCATACCGGGGCGCAACTGCGGGCCCAGCTTGCCTATCTGACGACGAAGTCCAGCTTCATCCTCGATTCCCGCGGCACCCATGACGGCAAGAAGATGCTCTCCCCGGGCGAGATCGAGCGCGTGGCGCGCCGCTTCGAGAACCAGTGGAACGAACGCCACAGCCCGAAACTGGGGCACACGTCGCATCTGCTGATGGCCTTCCCGATCGGCACAAGAACCTCCGAGGTGCGCGAGATCACCCGCGAGATCTGCGAACGGTTCTTCCAGGGGGAAGGCGCACAGTTCGACTATATAGCCGCAATCCACGAGGATCGCGCCCATCCCCACGCGCATATCGTTTTGAACCGCCGTAGCCGGGATGGCGAGATGTTCTTCCTCGGGAAGGACCATCACTTCAACTACGACACCTTCCGCGAGGCGATGGTGGAGGCGGCCGGACGGCATGGTCTGCGCCTTGAGGCGACGCGTCGGCTGGATCGGGGTGTGCTGACCCGCGCGGCCAGCGATGTCGAAATCCGCAAAGCTGGGGCCGAGGGCAGGCGGCCGGTCGAGCGGCCGCGCATCGGTGCCGATCTTGGCCGTGCCCTGGGCGAAGTCTCGCGCAACGCCGCAATCTATCGCGGGCTGGCAGCCGAGGCCTCGCGCTCGAACTTCCACGATGTTGCCGAAGCGCTGTCCCGTGCCGGGGCGGTGCTTTCCAGGGGCGGCGAGATTCAGGCAGATGGAGTGCTTTACATGCGTGATGACGAAACCCAATTCGAGGATCTGCTGACCGAGTTCAGCGAAAATATCCGCCAGATCGAGGCCGCTATCGAACGCGCCCCGGTGGCAGAGCGCCCGGTCATCGAACGCAAGCTGTCCGATGTGCTGCGCGAGGTCTCGCATCTTGGTCCGCTTGGCGAGAGGTCTGACAGTCTGCATGAGCCGCCGTCGCGAGAGGGCATCTATGCCGCGCCGAACATGGTCGAGGCCTACCGGGACGAACTGGATGATCCGGGGTTGCGTACGCGGGTGCTTGCGGCGGTGGAGGGGACCGGCATTGACAGCGACGCGGTGCTGGCCCGGATGCGCGAGGGCGCGGGCAATGCCGCGCTGGAACAGCAATGGCTGGCGCAGGACTTGCGGGCGATTGCCGGGAAAGAAGGGTTCGATCTGCGCGACGATATGCAACGCGACCAGGCTCTGGATCGGTTGGAGACAGTGCATGGCAGATTGGGAGACGTCCTGACCGAAGCCCGGGTCTTGCGCGCCGTTGACGAGGTCGAACGGGATCTTCCGGCCCATGGCGCCGAGGATGGTAGGCCGAACGTGTTCAGTGCGCCGGAGCGCCAGGACTTCCGCGAGCTGGTCGCCGGGTTCCGGCAGACCGATTTCAACTATCCCTATTCCGATGATCCAGCCGTTCGGCGGGCTGGGGAGAAGGAGGTCGAAGCGGCACGGCTTGCCTTCGAGAACTATGCACAGCGCTCACCCCTGCATGCCGAACTGGCGTCGATGGCCTGGGAGCGGGAAACCGATGTCCAGCAGCCGCCGGGCTTTGCCATCGCGAAGCAAGACCGGACACTTCATGCCGGCGACATGGATCTGGCACTGCGGGATCCATCGCAACATCTCGGACCGATCACCGATGACCTGCGCGCCATCGCCCGGTATCGCGCGGAAATGCCGGGTGACAACTTCGGCAAGGCCGTCCAGAGCGAGATCAACCGGCTTCGTGCCGCAGGTGCTTCCAGGGCCTACATCAGCGAGCGCAGCTTCGAGATCGAGGATGGGGTGCGACAGGACTATGCCGAGCGCCGCCACCTTGAGGCCACGGCACCCGAACTGGTTGCTGTCTTGCGTCAGGCCGAGCGTGGCGAGGTGCAACCCCTCTCCGACGCCGAGGAGCAACGCCTTGTCGAACAGGTCAATGCGAGGCTGACCCCCGCCCAAATCAGGGAATTGCGGTCGGGCAATGCGGAGGCGCTCGAGGGGATTTCCGGAAACCCGCGCCAACAACTCGAACTGGCGAAGACCTGGCTGCAGGCCAACAAGGTTGCCGCAGGTGACCCGGCCATGGAGCGGGTTCTGGATGATATCGTGCGGCAGCGTCACGGGGACGAACTGCGGCACACCCAGTCTCACGGCGAGAAGGGGATCCGCCATGGATAAGGGCAAGATGGCACTCGCCGCGGCTCTGCTGACGCTGCTTGGTCTCGCCATCGGCTATGTGCTGGCCACGGTCTACTTTGCCCTGCAGTTCGGGTACTCAACGCGCAGTCTGGACCTGACCCTGCTTGCGCGGAACTGGTGGGCCCTGCGACAGTCGGCCCCCCAGGATTTCCTCTGGGTCAACGGGATCATTGCGGGTTCCGGCCTGCTGGCGCTGCTCCTGACCGCAACCATGCTTGGCGATGCGCTGACCCGGTTTGGCACGACCCATTGGCAGACCAGGGCTGAGATGAAACGTAACGGCTTCTTCGCACCGCCGGGCGGGGGTTTCCTGCTTGGCAAGATGGGGCCGCCAAAGTCGCGAAAATCGTTCATCGTCTCGCGCACGTTTCCGCATGCACTGGTGGTGGCGCCGACCGGGCGGGGCAAGGGCGTCGGTTTCGTGATCCCCAATCTCCTGACCTATCGCGGCTCGGCCGTGGTACTCGACGTGAAGGGCGAGAACTTCCGTGAAACATCGCGCTTCCGGGCCTCAACGGGAGACAAGGTGTTCCGTTTCGCGCCGACGGACTGGGAGCGACCGACCCACCGCTACAACCCGCTCGCGCGCATCGCGGCCATGACCAACCCGGACCGCCAGCAGATGGAGCTGAAGCTCACCGCCAAGCTCTTCCTGCAGACCGACAACGAAAAGCT
>NZ_CALMYP010000068.1 GCF_937873615.1 uncultured Paracoccus sp. | reverse complement strand
TCAGCAGCGCCTCAAGCCGGCCCTGCGCGATCTCGGGCTGATAGGGGGTATAGGCGGTATACCAGGCCGGGTTTTCCAGAATATTGCGCTGGATCGCCGGCGGCGTGACCGTGCCGTAATAGCCCTGCCCGATCAGGCTGGTCATCACCTTGTTCTTCGCCGCCACCGCCCGCATCCGGTCCAGCAGCGCGGCCTCGGACAGGGGTTCCCAGTCCAGCCCTTGGCTTTGCCGGATCGAGCCGGGCACCGTCTGCTCGATCAGCTGGTCCAGGCTTTCGACGCCGACCGCAGCCAGCATCTCGGCCATTTCCGAGGGCGACGGCCCGATATGGCGCCGGTTGGCGAAATCGTCGGGATTGTAATCGGTAGGGGTCCAGCGGGTCATGCTGTCTTCATCTCCGGCAAGCGGGACGAACCCGCCTTCTTTGGTGTCCAAATATCTCGGGGGTCCGGGGGCAGCGCCCCCGGTCCGGCCTCAGCCGATCAGCGCGTTATAGGCGGCTTCATCCATGAAGCCGTCGATGCTCTCACCAGCGGCGGGCTTGATGCGGAAGAACCAGGCCGTCATCGCGTCGTCGTTCACCGCGCCGGGATTGTCGGGCAGATCCTCGTTCACGGCGGTAATCACCCCGGCAATCGGCGCCACGATGTCCGAGGCCGCCTTCACCGATTCGATCACCACGATCTCCTCGCCCTTCTCGACCTCGCGACCGACCTCGGGCAGTTCGACAAAGACCACATCGCCCAGTTGCTCGCTGGCATGGGCGGTGATGCCGACGATCACCTCGTCGCCATCCTGTTGCAGCCATTCGTGTTCTTCGGTGTATTTCAGCATGGAGACGCTCCTCAGCGCTTGTAGTCGGGTTTGATGAAGGGCAGTTCGGCGACTGTCACCGGAATCCGCTTGCCGCGCAATTCCGCCCAGACGGTATCGCCGACCGAAAGCGAGGCCGGCAGGATCGCCATCGCGACCGGACCGCCGACCGAGGGGCCGAAGCCGCCCGAACAGACCGTGCCGATGTCATTGCCGCCTTCGGACGCATCGAAGATCGCCACGCCTTCGCGGATCGGGGCCCGACCCTCGGGGCGCAGGCCCATCCGGGTCTTCGCCGCACCCGAGGCCAGTTCGGCCAAGATCGCATCGGCGCCGGGGAAGCCGCCTTCGCGCTCGCCCCCCGCACGCCGGATCTTCGGGATCGACCAGCCGAGCGCCGCCGCCGCCGGGGTCACGCCCTGATCCATGTCATGCCCGTAAAGCGGCATCCCGGCCTCAAGCCTGAGCGAATCGCGCGCGCCAAGCCCGATCGGCGCCACCGCCGCATCGGCCAGCAAGGCTTGCGCAAACTCGACCGCCCGCGCCGAGGGCACGGAAATCTCATAGCCGTCCTCGCCGGTATAGCCGGAGCGCGAGACCCAGATCTCCGCCCCGTCCCAGTGAAGGATCGCCACATCCATGAATTTCATCGCCGCCACTTCGGGGACCAGTGCCGACAGCACCCGCACGGCCTCCGGCCCCTGCAACGCCAGAAGCGCGCGATCCGTCACCGGCTCGACGGTCACGCCCGCCAGCCCCTGCAGCAGCGCGATATCCTGATCGGCGCAGGCGGCATTGACGACCAGAAACAGGTGATCGCCGCGATTGGCGATCATCAGATCGTCCAAAATCCCGCCCGCATCATTGGTGAACAGCCCGTAACGCTGCCGCCCTTCCGGCAGACCTGCGACATTCGCCGGCACCGCGGTTTCCAGCACCAAAGCCGCATCCTCGGCCTTGCCCGAGGGCGCGCGCAGGATCACCTGCCCCATATGGCTCACGTCGAACAGCCCGGCCTTCTCGCGGGTGTGCAGATGCTCGCCCATCACCCCCATCGGGTATTGCACCGGCATTTCCCAGCCGGCGAAGGGCACCATCTTGCCCCCCAATGAGACATGAAGGTCATAAAGCGGCGTGCGTTTCAGCGCGGTCTCGGTCACAGGCATCCTCCTTGCGCATCAGCGCGGGTTTGGCTGCCCCCTCTGTCCCTGCCCGATGACGGGCGCCTGAGATCGTTATCCTTCGGCGGGCCCCTACGGGCCTCTCTTCAGAGTTCTTGTCGGAACCGGTCCCTTGTGCCTGAGAGTTTACCGGGGCGGTTGCTCCTTCGGCCCTGACCTTGCGGCCAGTGTCTCCCGTATTCCTGGCGATGGCCTAGCCTTGCGCAGGGATTCTGGCAAGAGAATTTTGCGATCCTGTTGCCGCTCGGCACTTGCCCGATGCGGGCGGTGAATGTCTAATCGAGCCATGGAAAACCAAACCCCGGCCACGTCTGAACAGATCATCAACGCGGCTGGCGGATTCTGGGCGCAGCTCGATCTTTATGTGCGCAACCTGTTCCTGCCGCACCGGCTGAACCAGGTCGGCGCGGTGCTGGCGATGATGGTGGTCGCGCATGTCCTGGCGCGCATCCTCTCACCCCGGCTGCGGCGCTGGCTGCGGACCCGCGAGGGCTGGCCGAAATGGCGGCTGCGCCTCGGGCTGATGATCGACCGGCGGCTGCGGCTGATCCTGTTCACGCTGATGGCCTGGGCGGTGGTGCTGGTGATGCAGCAGATCACCTGGCCCTCGCTCAGCCAGGTAATCCGGCAGGCGGCGACCATCGCCACCGCCGTGCTGGCCATCGCCTTCATGTCGCGGCTGATCGCCAACCCGCTGGCCCGGCGCATCGTCAAATGGGCGGCCTGGATCTGGGCCGTGCTCTATCTGCTTGGCATGACGCCCGAGGCAGGACATCTGCTGGACAGCATCGCGCTCAGCATCGGCTCGGTCCGGCTGTCGGCGCTGGCGGTGCTGCAGGCGCTGGCGGTGATGACGGCGCTGATCGCGGGTGCGAGGCTCATCACCGGGGCGGTGTCGCGCCGGCTGGGGGAATCGGCCGATCTGTCGCCGACCATGCGGGTTCTGGTGGCGAAGCTGCTGCAGATCGTGCTGTTCACGCTGGCGATCATCATCGGGCTGCGCTCCATCGGGGTGGACCTGACCGGGCTTGCGGTGTTTTCCGGCGCGGTCGGCGTGGGCCTTGGCTTCGGCTTGCAGAAGGTGGTCTCGAACCTCGTGTCGGGGGTCATCATCCTTCTGGACAAGTCGGTCAAGCCGGGCGACGTGATCAGCCTTGGCGATACCTTCGGCTGGATCGACGCGCTTGGCGCGCGCTATGTCAGCGTCGTCACCCGCGACGGCAAGGAATATCTGATCCCGAACGAGGATCTGGTCACCAATCAGGTGGTGAACTGGTCCCATATCAACGATTTCGTCCGCCTCGACGTGCATTTCGGCACATCCTACAAGGACGATCCGCACAAGGTCTCGAAACTGGCGATCAACGCCGCCATGACCGTCAAACGGGTGCTGGCACAGCGCACCCCGGTCTGCTGGATCACCAAATTCGGCGACAGTTCCATAGATTATGTGCTGCGATTCTGGATCTCGGACGCGCAGGGCGGGCTGACCAATGTGCGCGGACAGGTCTATCTGGCGCTCTGGGATGCGTTCAAGGAAAGCGGCATTTCCGTGCCATATCCGCAACGCGAGGTGCGAATTCTGGGCGAAGACCCCGGCGAGACCATGCCGAAACTGATCTCCGGCGATTGAGAAAGCGCCTTTCGGTGCTATATTGGTCCCATCCCGGCGCCGGGGCGATCAGGCGCGATGACCGGAGGATATACCCCTGTCCAATAACGTCCAATCGGCCGAACAGCCGAATGTGACCGCCGCGCCGCAGGATCTGACCAGCGACGAGATCCTTGAGCGCATCCTGACCTCTCTTGACGATGACAAGGCCGAGGATGTCGTGACCATCGACCTCCGCGGGCGCTCTGCCATGGCCGATCATATGGTCATCGCCTCGGGGCGCAACGCCCGTCAGGTCGTCACCATCGCCGAGAAACTGGCGCAGCGCATCAAGGATGCCACCGGCCGCACCGCCCGGATCGAGGGCAAGGATGCCGGCGACTGGGTGCTGATCGACACCGACGATGTCGTCGTCCATGTCTTCCGCCCGGAAGTGCGCGAATTCTACCAGCTGGAAAAGATGTGGATGCCCACCGACCAGCTGAAGGCCCTGCGCACGGACGCCGCCGCGCACTGACCGCGCGCGCGCCCCAGGACCTGCGGCGCGTCCCCCCTCATCCCGCCGGGGGGCCGCGCCCGATGTTGCGCCGCCCGGCATCCGATTCAACCCCATTCACAAACGCCCTGACCCTCCCGGAAACCGGGATGAATTGACCTGACGATAAAATAGACGCACGATTAAGGCAGGTTAACGAATACCTGCGGAAGTTTTGTGCGTTCTGATCGCCGCGCCGGAATGTGGTGCACCCAGGCTTGCAACTCCGCCCTCCCCTGCCTCACGCTTGTGAGAAATGGCAAGAAGGATACAAGAATGGGATTTCTGGACAGAATATTCGGCGTGATCAACGACCTGACATGGGGCTGGGCTCTGGTCCCGTTCCTGGTCGTGCTGGGCGTGTTTTTCACCATCGCCAGCGGCCTTATCCAGTTTCGCTTCTTCAAGCGCATGTTCAACGTGCTGAAGGGCGACGAGGATAACGATCCCAACAAGATCAGCGCCCGAGAGGCGCTTTTCGTGTCCGTCGGCGGGCGCGTCGGCGGCGGCAATATCGCCGGCGTTGCGGTGGCCATCACCGCAGGCGGGCCGGGCGCCGTGTTCTGGATGTGGGCCATCGCCCTTGTCGGCATGTGCACCTCCCTGATCGAGGCGACGCTGGCGCAGCTCTACAAGCGCACCGATACGGGCGGCGACTATCGCGGCGGCCCGGCGCAGTCGATCATCCACGGCCTGGGCGAGAATTATCGCTGGCTGGCGATCATCTATGCCATCTGCCTGATCGCGTCCTTCGCCATCGGCTTCAACGCCTTCCAGGGCAATACCGTGGCCGGCGCGGCGCTGGATTCGATGCATATCCCCCGGCTCTGGACGGGGATCGCGCTGTCGCTGGCGACGGGCGTGATCGTCTTCGGCGGGATCCACCGGATCGCCAAGGCCGCCGATGTCATCATCCCGGTCATGGCCTTCGGCTATATCGGCATGGCGCTGCTGGTGATCGTGCTGAACCTGACCTCGCTGCCCGGCGTGCTGTGGGAGATCTTCGCCAACGCCTTCGGCCTGCGCGAGGCGGTTTCCGGCGGCATGGGTGCCGCGATTGCGCAAGGCCTGCGTCGCGGTCTTTTCTCGAACGAGGCGGGCCTCGGCTCGGCACCGAATGTCGCGGCGACGGCCTATGTCCGGCATCCGGTCAGCCAGGGCATCACGCAGAGCTTCTCTGTCTTCATCGACACGATTGTCATCTGCTCCTGCACGGCCTTCGTCATTCTTCTGGCGGATGTCTATCAGCCGGGCGCCGAAGGCGTGGATGGCGTGGCGCTGACCCAGCAGAGCATGGTCGAACATGTCGGAAGCTGGGCGCAGTATTTCCTGACCGTGGCGATCTTCCTCTTTGCCTTCTCGTCGATCATGTACAACTACTTCCTGGGCGAGAACGCGCTGACCTTCATGACCGATAACCCCGCGGCGGTGCTGGCCCTGCGGCTGATCGTGATGGGCATCGTCTTTGTTGGCGCCGTGGCGCCGGGGGCGACAGCGGTGTTCTCCTTCTCGGATCCGATGATGGGCGTGCTGGCCGTGGTCAACCTGCTGGCGCTGATGATGCTGTTCCCGGTCGCGCTGCGGATCATCAACGATTTCAGGTCGCAGCTGAAGGCGGGGGTGCAGAAGCCGGTCTTCGATCCGGCGAAATTCCCCGATCTCGATACCGATCCGACGGCATGGCCGGATGCGCCGGGCCATGCGGGCGCCAGCCAGCCCGCAGGCACTGTCCCGGCGGAATAGACAAGCCGACCGCCCGCCGCCACGGAACGCGGCGGGTGGTCCCCGCTTCGGCGCAATCGCTTGACGGCTGGCCTTGCGCGGCCCAGAACCCATGCCATGAACATCACCCTTCTTGCCGTTGGCCGGCTGCGAAAGTCGCCGGAACTGGCGCTGATCGACGATTACCTCGACCGTTACGCCAAGACCGGCCGCAATCTCGGCCTGCCGCCCGTGCATCTGGTCGAGGTCGAGGACAAGCGCGGCTCCGGCATGGCCGGAGAGGCCCCGCTGATCGAGCGCGCCCTACCGCCCGGCGCCTTCGTCGTGATGATGGACGAACGCGGCGAGCAGCCGAGTTCCCCCGATTTCGCCCGCAGGATCGCCGATCTGCGCGATCAGGGCCGCGATATCTGCTTCGTCATCGGCGGCGCGGACGGGCTGGACCCCAGCCTGCGCGCCCGCGCCGACTGGCAGATCAGCCTCGGGCGCATGGTCTGGCCACACATGCTGGTGCGCGTGATGCTGGCCGAACAGCTTTACCGCGCCGCCAGCATCCTTGCCGGCGCGCCCTATCACCGGGCCTGACTGTCCGGTTCCAGATACATCCAGATCTGGCCGCCGCTCCGCAGTGCCAGGCCGCCCTTCACCTGGGTCGCTTCTTCGCTCAGGCAGTCGAACGAGGTCGGATTCGCAAGATCGCTGAAGCAGATCTGCTCGCCCTTGCGCTGCCAGCCATAGTGTTCGGCGACATCCGCGCCCGGCTCGGCGATCTCGACGATGCCATCCGTGCCGAAGACGACCCGGGCCGGTTCGCGCGCCTCGTTCAACCCGCGATAGACGGTCCCCGGCACCATCAGCCCGGCACCTTCCTGCGCCGGAACGGCCGAAGCGCCAAGAAGCGCAATCACCACGGCAGGCAGGAAAGTCCGTTTCATATCACCCTCCGGTGCGGGCCGGGCACATAAGAAAACGGGGGCCACCCGGCCCCCGCTTCACGCATCACTCTGCCGGCATCGCCGCCAGATCGCCGCTTTCGGCAATCGGGTGCTTCAACAGCGGCAGCATCTCCTTCGGACAGACCTGCAGGAACTTGCCCTTCTCGGTCTCCCAATTGTCCAGGATCTCGCGCGCCCGGATTGAGTTGGTTTCCTCGGCATGGCGCTCGACCAGCGATTTCAGCTGCTCTTCCCAATGGGCGACCGTGACCGGGCAGGTCACCAGCGATTCCATGTTGATGTAATCGCCGGCCACCCCTTCCGGGTCGTACAGGTAAGCCATGCCCCCGGTCATGCCGGCGCCGAAATTGGCACCGATCCGGCCAAGGATCACGGCGACACCGCCGGTCATGTATTCGCAGCCATTGGTGCCGCAGCCCTCGATCACCACCGTCGCGCCAGAGTTGCGGACCGCGAAACGCTCGCCCGCGCGGCCAGCGGCGAACAGGAAGCCGTCGGTGGCGCCGTAAAGCACGGTATTACCGATGATGACGTTCTCGGCGGCGACCAGCGGGCTGACCATGGGCGGGCGCACCACGATGGTGCCGCCCGACAGGCCCTTGCCGACATAGTCGTTCGCGTCGCCCGAAACCTCGATCTTCAGGCCCGGCGCCGCGAAAGCCCCAAGCGACTGCCCGGCGCTGCCGGTCAGGCGGACGGTCAGGTGATCGGGCTGCAACTTGTTCCTCATCCCGAAGGTCTGCACGATCATCGACGACGTGCGGGTGCCGATGGTGCGCAGCGTGTTCCTGACCGCGTAATGCAGCTGCATCTTCTCGCCGGCGCTGAAGAAGCGTTCGGCGTCGCGGATGATTTCCGCATCCAGCGTGTCCAGCACCGCATTGCGCGGCTTGGAACGATCATAGACGATCTTGTCCGCGCCATCGACGGTGATCAGCAGCGGGTTCAGGTCCAGATCGTCCAGATGCGCGCTGCCACGGCTGACCTGGGTCAGTAGATCGGCGCGCCCGATGACCTCATCCAGGGACCGCGCGCCGATGCTGGCCAGCACCTCGCGCACCTCGGTCGCATAGAAGGTGATCAGGTTGACCACCTTGTCGGCGCTGCCGTTGAACATCGCGCGCAGCTTTTCGTCCTGCGTGCAGACGCCGACCGGGCAGGTGTTCGACTGGCACTGGCGGACCATGATGCAGCCCATGGCGATCAGGGCGGCGGTGCCGATGCCGTATTCCTCGGCCCCCATCATCGCCGCCATGACGATATCGCGCCCGGTGCGCAGGCCCCCGTCGGTGCGCAGCGTCACCCGCTCGCGCAGGTTGTTCATCGCCAGCACCTGATGCGCCTCGGTCAGGCCCATCTCCCACGGAAGACCCGCGAACTTGATGCTGGTCGCGGGCGAGGCCCCGGTGCCGCCGTTATGGCCGGAAATCAGGATGATATCCGCCTTGGCCTTGGCCACGCCCGCCGCAATCGTGCCGACGCCCGAGGACGCCACCAGCTTCACGGTGATCTTGGCGCGCGGGTTGATCTGCTTGAGGTCATAGATCAGCTGCGCCAGATCCTCGATGGAATAGATATCGTGGTGCGGCGGCGGCGAGATCAGCGTGACCCCCGGCGTCGAGTGGCGCAGCCGCGCGATCAGCGCCGTGACCTTCATGCCCGGCAACTGCCCGCCCTCGCCGGGCTTGGCGCCCTGCGCCACCTTGATTTCCAGTTCCTCGCAGGCGTTCAGATATTCGGCGGTGACGCCGAACCGGCCCGAGGCCACCTGCTTCACCTTCGCGCAGGGATTGTCGCCATTCGGCAGCGGATGGCTATGCGCCGGATCCTCGCCGCCCTCGCCCGAATCGGACTTGGCGCCGATCCGGTTCATGGCGATGTTCAGCGTCATATGCGCCTCGGGCGACAGCGCCCCCAGCGACATCCCCGGCGTCACGAAGCGCTTGCGGATCGAGGTGATGCTTTCCACCTCCTCGATCGGCACCGGCTTGCCGATGGGCTTGATGTCCAGCAGGTCGCGGACATGGATCGGCGGATTGGCCCGCATGGTCTTGGAATACTGCTTCCAGACATCATAGCTGGCCTTCTCGCAGGCCAGTTGCAGCAGCCGCATCGTATTGGCTTCCCAGGCGTGCTTTTCGCCCGAGCGGCGCAGCTTGTAGAAGCCGCCCACCGGCAGCAATTCCTCGCCGCCGCCCTCGAAACCGCGGGAATGGACCTCCTCCAGCTTGTGCTGGATGCCGTGCAACCCGATGCCGGAGATGCGCGAATGCATGCCGGGGAAATATTCGTTCACCAGCGCGCGCGACAGCCCCACCGCCTCGAAGTTCAACCCGCCGCGATAAGACGACAGGACCGAGATCCCCATCTTCGCCATGATCTTCAGCAGGCCCGCATCCACGGCATCGCGATAACGGCGCATGTTGTCGATCAGGCTGCCTTCCAGCAGGCCCCGGTCGATGCGGTCGGCAACGCTGTCCTGCGCCAGATAGGGGTTCACCGTCGTCGCCCCGCAACCGATCAGCACGGCAAAGTAATGCGGGTCGATGCATTCGGCGGAACGCACGTTCAGCGAACAGAAGGTGCGCAGCCCCTTGCGGGTCAGCCAGCTGTGAATGGCGCTCGTCGCCAGGATCATCGGCACACCGACGCGGGATTCGCTCACGCCCTCATCGGTCAGCACCAGATGCCCGGCGCCAGAGCGCACGGCATCCTCGGCCTCATTGCGGATGCGGGTCAGCGCTTCGCCAAGCGCGTCGGGACCAGCGCCTTTCGGGAAGGTGCAGTCGATCCGCGTCGCCGCATCGCCGAACAGGTTCATCATCGCCGCGAATTCGCCATTGGCGACGAAAGGGGTTTCCAGCAGCAGGATTTCCGTCTGCGCGCTGCTTTCGTCCAGCACGTTCTTGAGGTTGCCGAACCGCGTCTTCAGCGACATCACCCGGGTTTCGCGCAGGCTGTCGATGGGCGGGTTGGTCACCTGGCTGAAATTCTGCCGGAAGAAATGGCTCAGCGGCCGATACTGCTTCGACAGCACCGCCGGCGGCGTGTCATCACCCATGGAGGCGAGCGCCTCCTTGCCATCCTCGGCCATCGGCGACAGCACGTTTTCCAGCTCTTCCAGCGTATAGCCTGCGGCGATCTGGCGGCAGCGCAATTCCTCGCCCGTCAGGGTATGGCTTTCGGGCAGGTCGCGCATCTGTTCGGACAGCAGCGCCACCTTCTCGATCCACTCGCCGAAGGGCTGCGACGCCGCCAGCCGGTCCTTGATCTCGGCATCGTGGTAGAGCTTGCCTTCCTCCATATCGACGCAGATCATCTGGCCCGGCCCGAGCGCGCCCTTTTCAACCGCCGAGGCCTCGTCCACCGGCACCATCCCGGCTTCGGAACCGGCGATCAGCAGACCCTCTCCGGTCACCACAAAGCGCATCGGCCGCAGCCCGTTGCGGTCCAGCCCGCCGCAGACCCAGCGGCCATCGGTCATCGCCAGCGCCGCCGGCCCGTCCCACGGCTCCATCACCGAGTTGCAATAGGCATACATGTCGGCCCAGGCCTTGGGCATGTCGGTGACCATCTTGGACCAGCTTTCCGGCACCAGCATGGTCTTGGTCATCGGTGCCGAACGGCCCGAGCGCACCATCACCTCAAACACCGCATCCAGCGCCGCCGAATCCGACGACCCGCCCGGCACGATGGGCTTGATATCCTCGGCCATCTCGCCGAAGGCGTTAGAGGCCATGCGGATCTCGTGGCTTTTCAGCCAGTTCAGGTTGCCCTTCAGCGTGTTGATCTCGCCGTTATGGGCCAGCATCCGGAACGGCTGGGCCAGCCACCATTGCGGGAAGGTGTTGGTCGAATAACGCTGGTGATAGATGGCGAAGGCGCTCTCAAACCGCGGGTCCTTCAGGTCGGGATAGAACTCGGCCACCTGCTCGGCCAGCATCATGCCCTTGTAGATGATCGACCGGCAGGACAGCGAACAGAAGTAAAGCCCCTGCACGCCAGCCGCCATCGCCGCCTTCTCGATCCGGCGGCGGATGATGTAAAGCTCGCGCTCGAACTCGACCTGGCTCAGGCCCTTTTCGTCACGGATGAGGATCTGCTCGATCTCGGGGCGGGTGGCATTGGCCTTCTCGCCCAGGACCGAGGTATCGACCGGCACATGGCGCCAGCCATAGATATAGTGACCCATGCGGATCACCTCGGATTCGACGATGGTCCGGCAGCGCTCCTGCGCGCCGAAATCGGTGCGCGGCAGGAAGACCTGACCGACGGCGATCAGCTTGTTGTGGTCAGGCTCGTGCCCGGTGCGGCGGATCTGGTCATAGAAGAACGGCACCGGGATCTGGACATGGATGCCGGCCCCGTCGCCGGTCTTGCCATCGGCATCGACCGCGCCGCGATGCCAGATCGCCTTCAGCGCGTCGATGCCGTTCTGCACCACCTGCCGCGAGGGCTTGCCATCCAGCGAGACGACGAAACCGACCCCGCAGGAGGAATGCTCGTCCTCAGCCCGGTAAAGGCTGTTTTCGGCCATCCACTCGCGGCGGGCTTCTTCATTGGCTTGCCAGTTTTGCGGAAGTTCTGTCATTGGATGACCTCCTGAGAAAGATTGTTCGGGGCAGCGCGGCCGGCGGCCTGCTGCATGTCGGTAATCGTGGTGACGACCATCCACCACAGATAGATGCTGGCGACGGAAAGCGGCGAATAGGCAATCTCGATCATCGCACCCAGTTGGTAATCGGCGCTTGAGGGGCGGATGCCGTAAATGCCGGTAACCAGAATCGCCAGAAAGCCGGTCAGCAGCCAGAACCCCCACCAGAGCGGCAAGAGGCGCGGCGGATTGGCCGCCATCTCCCGCGCAGGCCGGCACGAGGCGTTATAGGTCTGCTTCATCGCCCGATAGGGCAGGAACAGGTTGGCAATGGGAACCACATACCAGAAGACCGCGCCCATCGGGCCAATCCGTTCGGGCTTCGGGTCCAGCACGGCGGCATTGCGCACCGCGCCATAGGTCCAGGTCGCCCCCAGGATCGCGCAGATCACATAGGCCACCATATAGGTGTTCACCACCACGGCCTCCCGTGCCTCATAGCCGTTCCAAAGCCCATGCAGGACACTTGGCATGACCGAGTCATCGCCACCCATGCGGATCAGGTTCAGGAACTGGAAGCTGAGAACGCCGTATACCAGCTCCATCGCCGCCATGGCGATCAGGGCAACGCCATTCCAGCGCCGCAACCGCGACAGGTCGGTGATCTCCTGCCTAAGCTCCATGACGCGCCCCCGCCGGTGCCGGCATGGTCACGACGCGCGGCCCTGTTGCAGATCGCCTGCCGGTGCCCACACCATCTGCATGTCGCAGTCGAAGACCGGATCGGTCGCGCCGAAACCCGCCTCGCCCGGCATGGTGAAGGTGACCGGGCTTTCATCGGTCTTCTGACGTTCGCCGGTCCAGTCGGCCCGTTCCTCGACCCCGCCATAGAAGCGGCCATGATCGGCATTGACGAATTGCTGTCCGGTCATCTCGATCAGCAGATCGCCCGCCGAGGAATAGACCTTCAACTGAAACCGGGTCAGTTGCAGCGGCACACCGTCGATCACCCGTGTCTCGCCGGTCAGCGTGTCCGCGCCGATATTGCGCAGCCGCTCGCCGGTGTTCGACCTGGTCCAGAAGTCGAAATCGTCATGCCCGGTCTGCAACAGCGTCGAGAAAGAGGCGTGGTCGCTGGCCTCCGGCTCCAGGACATCGACGATGCCGCTGCGCAGGTTCATCGATTCCATCCAGCGTGTTTCCGAATCGATCCGCGAGGTATAGCGCGGCCCTTCCTGATCGAAATAGGTCACCCATTGGTCGCCCGGCCTGTCGGCGTTGCAGGTGAAATGTTGCGCCACCGTGCAGCCGCGCATCTGTACCGTCATTTTCAGCTCGCAGCCCTGCGGCGGCAGGAAGGTGCCGGCATGGGCCGGCGAAAAGGTCAGCACGGCTGCCCCGAAAATCGCGCCGAATCCGGCGATTTTCAGGCCCGCAGAAACTGTATCGACGGCGTATGCACGCGATATGGACAGCTTATGGACGGGTTGTGCAGCCATGATTTCTCACTCCGCCGCGACCTGCGCCGCATTGCCCAGAAACTCGACGATGCTGTCGGCAGCCTCGCGCCCGTCACGGATCGCCCAGACCACCAGCGAGGCGCCGCGCACGATATCGCCCACCGCGAAGACCCCCGGCAGGCTGGTGCCATGGGTGCGGAAATCGGCCTTGATCGTGCCCCAGCGGGTCACTTCCAGCCCCTCGGCACCCCATAGACGCGGCAGTTCCTCGGGCTCGAAACCCAGCGCCTTGATGACCATCTCGGCGGGTTCGTCGTAATCCGCGCCCTCGATCAGTTCCGGGCTCTGCCGGCCCGAGACATCGGGCTTGCCCAGCCGCATCTTCTGGACGCGCACGGCAGCAATGGCAGCATGTTCGGCATTGACATTCGTCGCCGGCCCGGTCTCTCCCTGGGCCGCGCCGACGAAGGCGCCGGGGGCGGAAAGCCAAACGAATTCAACGCCTTCTTCCTCGGCATTCTGCACCTCGCGCTGCGATCCCGGCATGTTCGCCCGGTCGCGGCGATAAAGGCATTTGACGCTGGTCGCGCCCTGCCGGATCGCCGTGCGCACGCAGTCCATCGCCGTGTCGCCACCGCCGATGACCAGCACCCGCTTGCCCCTGGCATCCAACTCGCCATCCGCATAATCCGGGATCTCGTCGCCCAGATCGATCCGGTTCGAGGCGGTCAGATAATCCAGCGCCCGGATCACCCCATGCGCATCGGCATTGTCGATATCCAGATCGCGGGTCTTGTAGACACCGGTCGCGATCAGCACCGCATCATGCTTGCCGCGAATGGCGTCGAAGCTGATATCCTCGCCGATATTGCAGTTCAGCACGAATTCGACGCCGCCATCCTCCAGCAGCCGGTTGCGGCGCTCGACGATCTCCTTCTCCAGCTTGAAGCCGGGAATGCCATAGATCATCAGCCCGCCGGCACGGTCGTGGCGGTCATAGACGGTGACCTGAAACCCCATTCGCCGCAGCCGGTCCGCCGCCGCGAGGCCACCCGGCCCGGCACCGATAATGCCAATGGATTCAGGGCGTTCCTCGGCCGGCTCGATGGATTCGACCCAGCCTTCTTCCCAGGCGGTATCGGTGATGTATTTTTCGATCGCGCCGATGGTGACGGTGCCGTGGCCCGATTGCTCGATGACGCAATTGCCTTCGCAGAGCCGGTCCTGCGGGCAGATGCGGCCACAGATCTCGGGGAAGGTATTGGTTTCCTGACTGCGCAGATAGGCCTCGCGCGTGCGCCCCTCGGCGGTCAGGCGCAGCCAGTCGGGGATATTGTTGTGCAGCGGGCAATGGTTCTGGCAATAGGGCACGCCACATTGGCTGCAGCGGCTGGCCTGTTCCTTCGCCTTGGCATCCGCGAATTCACGGTAGATCTCGTGGAAATCCTCACTGCGCACATCCGCCGCGCGCTTCTCGGGCATCTCGCGCCCGATGGTGACAAATTTCAGCATTTTTTGCGTGGCCATGTCGCTTCGCCCCCTTGCTCCGATCCCCCACTATACTTGAAGGAAAGCGAAATAAAGACGCGTATGCTGACCTATTATGCATTTTCTTAATGATTCCGGCAGAATTTATCCGAAACCTGGTCATAATTAGGTCAACAGTCTATACCTACCGTCAGATTTCCCAGCAAATCAGCAGTTTTCGAGCGCCCAAATCGCCTGATTCCCGCGCGCCTCAACGCAACCTTAGCACGGCTCACCGAACAAAGCCGCCCCAGGCAAGGCCGAGCAGCAGGGCGCCGAACAGGATCCGATAGATCGCGAAGGCGGTGAAGCGGTGGGTGCGGATGAAACCCAGAAGCCATTTGACCGAGATGAAGGCCGTCACCGTCGAGACCACGAAGGCGATGCCAAGACCGGCCCAGTCCTCTCCCTCGGTGCCGTCCGAGAGATATTGCAGCAGCTTGTAACCGCTGGCCGCATACATGGTGGGAATGCCGACCAGAAAGGCGAATTCGGTCGCCGCCGCCCGGTTCGAGGTGCCAAGCAGCATGGCCACGAAAATCGTCGTGGCGGAACGCGAGGTGCCCGGAAACACCCCCGCGACCACCTGCGCGATCCCGACAGCCAGCGCCACGCGCCAGGTGATCCTTGCGCTGTCGGGCAATTTCCCGGCGAAATGCTCGGCGACCATCATCCAGATGCCACCGATCACCAGGGCCCAGGCGATGGGGGTGATCGTCTCGGGCAGCTGGAAACCGGCCTTGTCGACGATCAGGCCCAAGACAGCGGTGACCAGGAAGGCAGAGGTCAGCTTGGCCAGATAATCGCGATTCTCGGCATCACCCAGACCCGTCGCCAGTGCCACCAGCCGTTTCCAGTAGATCAGCGTCACCGCCAGGATCGCCCCGGCCTGAATCACGACGACATACATATCCGAACGCGCGCCCAGCCAATGCTCGGCCAGAAGCAGGTGGCCGGTGCTGGAAATCGGCAGGAACTCGGTAATGCCCTCGATCACGCCGAAGAGCACGTCATTCAGATACTGCAAACCGGATATCCCTTGATGGGGTCAGCGCCGCCGAATCAGCGGGTGCGCATATTCTTGGCCGAGGCCGTCATCTCGGCATATTGCCCGCTCGGACGGAAGCGCCACAGATATTCGTCGATCACCGCTTCCGGCGAGACCGGCGCAATCCCGAGATCGGCAAAACCCTTGGCGCCTTCTGCCACGACGTTGTCCTTGCGCAGCATCCGCACCTGATCGCGCGTCAGCAAGCGATTGGTGAGCAGCCCGCCCAGCATCGCCGAGCCGATATCCAGCACCCCGGCCACGATCCCGGCAAGCCAGAAAGGCATGTTGATGACGGCGCGGCGACGCATGGAGGCCGCATTGGCCTCCTGCGCGATCTCGCGCACGGTCTTCACTTCGGGCCCGCCAAGCTCATAGACGCCCGGCGCGGCCTGACCCAGAACCGCCAGTTCCGCAGCCTCGGCCACGTCATCGACATAGACCGGCTGCATCTTCGACTTGCCGCCGGTGATCGGCGTCACCAGACCAAAACTGCCCGCCGCGAAACGGTCATAGATACCGCCATGCGGCCCGAAGATCACCGAGGGACGCAGGATCACGGCATCGGGACGCTCGGCCAGAACCGCCGCCTCGCCCTGAGCCTTGGTCGCCAGATAGTCGCTGTCCGATTCGGCATCGGCACCAATGGCCGACACATGGACGATGCGCGCAATGCCCGCCTCTTTCGAGAGCCGCGCAATCCGGCCTGCACCCTCGGCATGGACCGGCTCGAAGCGGTTCTTGCCCTCGTTCACCATGATGCCGACGCAATTCACCACGGCATCCGCATCCGACATGGCGGCCTGCACGGAAAGATCGTCGCGGATATTGCAGGGCACCGGCTCGACCTGGCCCACGGCGCCATAGGTGCGCACGAAAAGCGCCTCGCTCGGGCGACGGACGGCGACGCGGACGCGCCACCCCTGCCGCGCCATGCGGCGTGCGATCTGCTGTCCGAGAAAACCCGAACCGCCATAAATGGTGACGATCTTAGACATCGGCTGCCCCTTTTTCGTGGCGTCTCTTCTGCTGATAGCGCGCCCGACCGGGCCGGGCAAGCGCTGCCCCGTCGCAGGGGGCCATGCGGGGTGAAGTTTTTGCGAAATGGCCGTTGACAGCCCCCCGCGTCAGGGCTAATCACCCGCCTCACGACACCTGCCCAGGTGGCGGAATTGGTAGACGCGCACGGTTCAGGTCCGTGTGCCGCAAGGCGTGGAAGTTCGAGTCTTCTCCTGGGCACCATCGTCGCACACAAGACCTCTGGATCTTCGGATTCGGAGGTCTTTTGCGTTCTGGGCCCTACCGTCGCGTCGCCCGTCAATCTCGCCCAAAGGTAGCCCCGCCTCAAGCTGGCACTTCATCTCGGTCAATGCTTGCGGCGACGCTGGCGGCCATCGCCAGAATCCATGGCATGATCCAGAAGCGGCCATAATAATGGGTAATGCCCATCTGTGCGAAGCCGAGCATGAGCACCAATGTCAGCGTGATGACCCCAAACCAACGCGTTTCAGCGGCACGCCAGACCGGAAACGCCAGATAAAGCGATGTCATGATCAGCAGGACATGCCCCATCAGGCTGACAAGCCCCCCTTCGGCCAAAAGCAGAAGATAGGCATTATGCACCGGCGCCTCGTACATGCTGATGACGCGATACTGGTCCGCACCCAGTCCCAGGAATATGGTGCGGCGGGTGACGCTCCAGGCCTCTCGCATCAGCGCCAAACGGTCGTCAAAGGTCCCCGCCGCGCTGATGTCGCCTGACTCGAGGGCACCAAAGACCCGTTCCACAAAAATCTCGGGTAGGAACTCCTTACCCCAGATTTGAACAACCACAACCAACAGGGTTACCGCGACGACCATGCCAAGGAGAACCCGGATCGCACCGCTGAGCAGCGCCAGACTGAAGATTCCGATGGCCGCAAGCAGCAGGCCGGAATTCGACCCCGTCAGCAACAGCCCCCAGACCAGCGGCGCGAGCAGCAGGGGCAGCAGCCACCGCCGGATCTCGCCAATGAAATAAAGCCAGAGCGTGAAGGTGATCGACATCGCGGCCAGTGCACCTGTCGCATTCTCGCGCTCGACCAGACCAGCCAGACGACCGTTGCGACTGACAAAGCGCAGGTCGTCCGGCGTATATTCAACGGCATAGGCGCCATGCAGCATGACCAGGATCATCGACGCGACGAAAATCTTGATGAGCAGGATCACCTCATGCCGCGGGCGCTGAAGGATCAGCACCGGCAGCAGCAGAAGCGAAAAGCAATACTGCCCGACCACGACCAGCCCGTTCAGAAGATCGCCGTTCAGGGCAGAGCCGAGGGTAAGCCCGCCCGTTAGCATCAACACCCCGACCAGCCAGCCGGCGGTTGCATGACCGAAAGGGTAAAGCGGCAGACCTTGCCGCCCGAACATCACGCCGAATGAGAGCATTGCAAAGACATCACCAAGCGTGACATAGCCGAAGCTGGCGCGAAGATAGTTCAGCGGCGACAGAAAGACGGTAATCGCGACCAGGACAAATTCCAACCGCAAGGCGGACTGTGCCTCAGCAGGCACAGGGCTTGGCGTTGCATCGTTGAATACGGGCGCGCTCATCGTCTCGGCCTACCCCTGATCCTGCGGTCAAATTATGTGACCAGCCTGTCAATGCAGCAAGGCGCTTTGTGGCGCATCCGCGCCGTGCTAACCATGCCATTATACATCCAAAGCACTTCCAGACGCCAAATATCGGCGGCCGAGGTGTGAATTCGGAACATGGGACGCATACGAATCCTCTACCCTTTCGCAGGCGATACCGGGCTTGGCGGCAGCCATGTCTCGGCCCATGGGCTGATCTCGGGATTGGACCTTGATCGTTTTGATCCCCGTATCCTCATCCATCGCCAGGCCGGCGCGGTCGGCGAATATTTCCGCGACATGGGGCTGGAGGTCGAGATCGCCCCCGACCTGCCGCTGATGCGCACGCCGAACTACCCGCGCGAAGGCGATGTCGGGCCGGCGGCTTATCTCCTGCGCCTCGTGCCCCGCTTGATGAAGGAACTGCGCCGCATCACCCCCCGGATCGTGCACACGAACGAGGGCCGGCTGCATGTCAACTGGTCGCTCCCGACGCGGCTGTCGGGGCGCAGGCATCTCTGGCATCATCGTCAGGACCCGCGCGCCTTCGGCATCAACAAGCTGGCCCCGCTCAGCGCCAGCCGGATCGTCAGCGTCTCGCAATTCGCGCTGCCGGCACAGCCGATCCGCGCCATTGCCGGGCGCTTCGACGTGGTCCACAGCCCGTTCGATTTCTCGGCCCCGATCCCCGATCCGGCCGCCGCCCGCGCCATGATCCTTGGCGAGTTGAACCTGCCCGAGGACACGCTGCTGCTCGGCTGGTTCGGGACCCTGGTCGAGCGCAAGAAGCCGGTGGGCTTCGTCGAGGCGGTGGCCGAGATCCACAAGGCCATGCCCGGTCGTCCGGTTCACGGGCTGCTCTTCGGCGGCGATGACGAGGCCGATCCGACGCAGCGACAGCGCTGCCTCGACATGGCGGCGGCGCAGGGCATCGCCGGGCAGATCCACATGATGGGGTTTCGCCATCCGATCCGGGATTACATGGCCGGTGTCGATGCCTATCTGGTCAGCGCCATCAACGAACCTTTCGGGCGCACCCTGATCGAGGCCATGTCTCTGGGCACCCCGGTCATCGCCACCGCCCATGGCGGCAACCCCGAGGCGATCACCGATGGTGTGACCGGCTTTCTGGTCCCCGCCGAGGATCCCCGCGCCTTTGTCGCACCGGTTGCCATTCTGGCCGCCGACCCGGTCCGGCGCGAGGCGATCATTGCCGCCGCCCGCGCCGATGTCCTGACCAATTACGGACAGGACAAGCATGTCCGCGCGATTTCGCGGATCTACGAGCAGCTTGCCGGCAGACCGGGCTGATGGCCTAGCGCCCGTCGGTCAGGTGCACCGAACGCAGCAGGTTGATGAGGTCCGACTGCCGGGAAGATCCGCTTTTCTGATAGATATTGCGCAGATGATAATTCACCGTTGGCTTGGCGATGCCCATCTCCTCGCCGATCTGATCGAGGCGCATCCCCTCGGCCAGGAATTCGGCCAGCCGCAACTCGGTCGGGGTCAGGCCGAGGGCATCGGCAACCAGTCCCGCCCCCAGCACACCCCCATGAGTTGACGGGAAGATCATCGCGCCAAGGATCGGGTCCGGGTCGTCGGCTTCGGTCAGGTTGACGACGGCGACGAAAAGATGCTGCGCGGCGTTCGATCCCGAAACCCCGATCGGGATCATGCGGAAATCCATCACCTTGGCACCTGGCTTTACCGACGCATCACCCTCGCGCGGGCTATGGGTCGATTGACGCTTGACCCAGGCCCCGACGGTGGTCGCATTCGACCGCGACATCTGCGCGGCGGTCTGGTTGGTGAAGATCGGCTGGCCGTGCGAATTGTAAAGGATGATCCCGAAGGACAGCCGGTCCAGCAACGCGTGATAGGCGTTGATCCGCCCGCCACCAGCGTTCAAGTCCGGCGTGGCCACGATGGCCGAGCGCATCCGCGCGGCCAGTCGCAACTGCGCCTCGACCGAGGCGACCAGCAGTTCGATATCGACCGGCTTCACCACATAGTCATCGGCTCCGGCCAGCTTGCCGGCGATGATATCGGCGCGGTCGCCGAAATCCGACATCACGATGATCGGCATGTCGGCCAGGTCGTAACGCTCGCGCCGGATCAACTGCATCAGTGCCATGCCCTCATGCCCCGGCAGGGCCTGATCGCAGAGCATCGCGTCGGGCGGCGAGATTGCCAGCTGAAACAGCGCACTGTCGGAATCCGCTGCGCCTTGCGCGCGATAACCGCGTTTTCGAAGCCCGCCGAGAAGTGTTTCGCTCAGCGCCGTATCGGCCGTGCAGACCATGATCCGCCGGGCGGCATCGCCGGCGGTTCGCGTTGTATCGCGGTCGGGGTTATTGGCGGCGTCATCGTTCGAAACGATACGCCAGGCTTCCGGTCTTGGGTCACGCGCTACCATCTAACAACACCTCCAACAGAGTCGAGGAAACAAGGTCCAACTCGGCCTCGGTCCAGGTCGGGTCGGTCAGAAAAGCCAGCGAGGTCTCGCCCAGTTCGGCGGCAACGGGCAGCGGTGCCGGCGGATGATGGCCGGGGGCGGCGAAATTGCCCTCGCGGTAGATCTCGGAACAGCTGCCCGAAAACAGGGCGATGCCGCGCCGCGCGGCCTCGGCCACGATCCGTTCGCGGTCCCAGCCGGGGCGCAGCGCCTCGGGGCGCAGATAGGCGTAAAGGCGATACCAGGCCGGGGTGACGCCTGCAGGCGGCAGGGGCACACGCAATGCCGGGGATTGTGCCAGCGCCCGCTCCAGCCGCGCGGCATTGGCGGCCCGCGCCGCCTGCCATTCCGGCAGCCGGCGCAACTGCACCCGACCGATGGCGGCGGATGGGCCGGTCATGCGCAGATTGGTGCCGACACCGGCGCTGTGCAGCCAGCGAAAGCCGGGGGCGGGGTTCGGGGCAAAGACCTCGGCACGGCTTTTGCCATGGTCCTTGAAGCTCCAGATCCGGTCGTAGATCGCGGCATCGTCGGTGGTGATCATCCCGCCCTCGCCGCCAGTCGAGATGATCTTGTCCTGACAGAAGGAGTAGGAGCCGAGCGTGCCGATGGACCCCACCACCCGTTCGCCGATCCGCGCGCCATGGGCCTGGGCGCAATCCTCGATCACCCAGAGACCGTGTTCCGCCGCAAGCGCCATGATGCCGTCCATGTCGCAGGGCCAGCCGCCGAGATGGATCGGGATGATCCCGCGTGTGCGCCCGGTGATCAGCGGCGCGATGCTGGCCGGGGTGATATTGCCGCTGTCAGGATCGACATCGGCAAAGACCGGCCGCCCGCCCGCCAGGATCACGCAACTGGCCGAGACGACGAAGCTGCGCGGGCTGACGATCACCTCGTCCCCCGGCTGCAGATCGAGCGCGCGAAGCGCCGCATCCAGCGTGACCGAGCCATTGGCCATGGCCACGGCCTGTCTGGTGCCGGCATGGGCGGCGAATTCGTCTTCGAAGGCGCGGACATCAGGGCCGGTCCAGGCATTGACCTTGCCCGAGCGCAGCATCGCAACGACCGCCGCGATCTGTTCCTCGTCGAAAACCGGCCATGTGCTTGGGCGCTGCATGGGCTACTCCACGATCCGGATGGTGACGAAACCCTCAGCCGCCGGGCGATGCACGGTCGCCCCGCGCAGCGTCGCAAGCGCCGTCAGCGTGGCGACCGAGCGTTCATGCGGCGGCGCCTTCTGCTGGCTTTCGAAACAGGCGAAGGCATCCAGCTTGCGTTGCAGGGTTTCCGAGATGTCGATGAACAGGTTGGGCAGGAATCCCGGCGTCAGATAGGGCGCGTTCCAGTTCGTCTCCGACAACGTCTCATAGGCGAAGATGCGGGTCGGATAGGCGGGCTGATGCGGCCTTGCGGCAACGAGCGCCGAAAGGAAGCTCAACTGATGATCCAGATGGATATCGCCCGGATGCGGGGCGAAGACGGTGCGCGCATCGACCTGAAGGACGACATCGGAAATCACCCGGTTGAGCTCGCTATGCGCATATTCCCCCAGTTCCGCCGCCGGGCAGTCGAGGTAATGCGTCGCCGTCACCCCCAGAACCCTGTGGGCGGCGGCGGCCTCGGCGCGGACCTGCGCCACCTGCTCGGCCGGGAAGCGCGGGGCGCGGCCGCTGGTGACGATGGCGACATGGACCTCGGCCCCGGCATCGGACAGCCGGGCCATGGTGCCACCCACGCCCAGCACCTCGTCATCGGGATGCGGGGCTATGACCAGCACCGGGCCGTAATTCTGCAATTGGTCGGTCATACCCCCCTCCCCAGCATGCTGTGGCGCGGCAGGCGGTCAGGGCCGCTCCAGCCGGTCAGATCGAGGCAGCGCCCGTCGCCGCACATCACCGTCACGACCTCTCCGTCGACCTGCTGCACCTGTCCGGGGATGCCGATGAAGCGACCCTCCTGCGGGGACAGGCGGGCGGCGGTCACGGTCACCACCGTGCCTTTCGCGTCTCGCGTCGAGGCGCCGGGATAGGGCGGGCCAACGGCGCGGATCAGGCGCGCGATTTCAGCCCCCGGACGGGTCCAGTCGATCTCGCCATCCTCGGGGCGGCGGCGGGCGCATATGGTCGCCTGCGCATCGTCCTGCACCCGCGCAGGACGCCTGCCGGCAGCGAGTTCGGCCAGAAGCGGCGGCAGCATCCGCGCCATCTCGGCCACGGCACGGTCGTAAAGCCCGCGCGCGTCGATGCTGTCAGGGTCGATCTCGAAAACCGCCTGCGCCGCGATATCGCCGTCATCGACCCCCTCTGCGACCCAGAACAGCGTGGCACCGCCCTGTTTCTGCGCGGTCAGGATCTGCCAGGGAATCACCGCGCGCCCACGCATCTTCGGCAAGGGCGAGGGGTGAAAGCCCAGCACCCCGATTCGGGGCAGCGTCAGCAACTCGGGGCCGACAAGCTGCGACCAGCCGATGATCAGGATCAGATCCGGCGCCAACCGGTCCAGCGCCGCCATCAGGCCCGGATCGTCGCTGCGCGCGACCCGCATCAGGTTCAGCCCATGCGCTTCCGAAATTGGCCCGAGATCGGCGAAATCTGAATGATTGGCGGCCTTCTCAAGCGGCAGAGTCACCACCAGATCCGGCCCGAGACCAGCCTCGCACAGTGCCCTGAGCGCCACGGCAGAGCCTTCCACCGCCCCGATGAACGCTGTCTTCATGCCGCCACCTCGATGGCTGAGCCGAATTCGGCCCGCGCCCAGTCGGTGGCCAGGCGCAGACGACCGTCATCCCGGATCTCGCCGCGCAGGGGCACCAGAAAGGTCTCGGCCAGCACGCGCATGTCCAGCCAGAAGCTGCGATGGGTGACATACCACAGGTCCATGGCCAGCTTTTCGCTGTTGCTGAGCCGGGTATTGCCATTCACCTGCGCCCAGCCGGTCAGCCCCGGCCGGATCGAGTTGCGCAGCACGCCCAGCTCGCCGAAATCCGCCAGCGTCTGCGGCAAAAGCGGGCGCGGCCCGACAAGCGCCATCTGCCCGGTCAACACTGGCCAAAGCTGCGGCAGCTCATCAAGGCGCAATCGCCTGATCAGCCGCGTCATTTTCGTCTGACGTTGGTCGTCGGGCAGCAGTTCTCCATGCGAATCGCGCAGGTCGTTCATTGTGCGAAATTTGCCGATTACGATCTCTCGCCCATTCAGTCCCGCCCTTCTTTGGCGAAACATCAAGGGGGATCTGAGTTGCAGGAAGACTAAAATCGCAACCAAAAGCTGAATAGGCAGAGATGCCGAAATAAGTAGCGCAGCTAATGGAACTTCCTGATAACGCAACACGATTTCCACCCGTCAATACCAGCGACACCGATGGCCTAACCTGCTGACCCGACTAGAAATTATATGATATTACATTTATTGGGACAGCAATTTATCCATGTTGCGGCATGAAATGATTCATTTCAAGATTTGATTTGAAATATTCAAATTCTACAATAGTCTTATATTCGTGTAAGCGGTTTCTGGATCATAATCCAATCATGACTCAATCAAGGATTGCGTATCAGGTTGAAATAATCGCGCTGGAATTTTGCGGCGGCGGTACATTGCTAATAGGTTGGGCAAACAGGTCATGAACAGTCCAGCCCGCCCCCCCAGAACGAGTCGTCGACACGGCGTGTCCCGCACCGAAAGGCTGGACAGCGAAGAGTTCGTCCAACTGTTGCGCCGCAACTTCTGGCTGATCCTGGTTATGGTCGCCTCGGTCATGGGCGCGACCTATGCCTACCTCTCGCGGCAGACGCCGGTCTATCGCGCGGAATCGGCGATGGCGCTGACCACGTCAGAGGTTCGGATCAGCCAGATCAACACCCAGATGGAGGTTTACGATCTGACCCGCGCCCGGGTCGAGACCGAGTTGGACCGTCTGCGCTCGCGCGATTTTGCCGAACGTATCGCGGCGGGTCTGGACCTGTTCCAGGACCCGGCCTTCCTGCCCGCGAGCGAGGGGGGGCCTGCCATAGACAGCCCCAAACGGAAACGCGCGGTTGTGGACAAGGTGCTGAGCTCCTACCGGCTGGAGCGTTCGGGCGAAAGTCTGGTCATTGCCGTGATTGCCGAATCGACATCTCCCGAACGTGCGGCGGACATCGCCAATGCCGTCATCAAGGCCTTCGTGAATTCCTCGATCGCCAACCAAACGGCGGGTATCGAGCGCTCGCTCAGCTATCTGACCGACCAGATCGATTCCATCGGCGAGGAGTTGACCCAGGCGCAGGTCGATCTGGCGTCCTTCATCCGCGACAACCAGTTGGACGATCCGGACTTGGCGGCGCGGCTCAGGCGCGAACGGTCGCATACCGCCTCGGTCATCGAGGTGATGGACAGTCGCAACGAAAATGGCACGGCAGAGCGTCAGCGCCTTCAGGCCGAGTTGGACGAACTGGACACGCAGCTTGCGGCGCGGACCCTGCATGAGCTGCAACTGGCCCGCCGCAACCTGAGCATCGAGCTGATGAACACCCGCTATGAAACTGCGGTCGAGCGGTTGAACCTGTTGGAGCCGCAGCTCGATCAGGTCGACGCCGATGCCCGCCAGATCACGGTTGCCGAAGTCCCGCTGGAGCCATTTCGTCCCAATATCCCGACCACCATGGCGATGGCGCTGCCTGCCGGGCTGATCCTCGGTTTCATTCTGGCCTTGCTGCGCAGCACGCTCAACCGGCAGATCTGGAACGGCGCGCAGGCAACCCATGTCAGCCAGCTTCCCAATCTTGGAAACCTGCCGCGCATGCCGCGGCGCGGCCTGATGCGGCGTCTCAACCCCATCGCCTTCGTGAACAAGTTCCCGCGTTCGGACTTCGCCGAGGCGATGCGGTCGCTGCTGACGGTCTGGGCCGGCCAGCAGGCCAGGGATGAGATGCCGCGAGTCGTGATGATCACCTCTGCCCTGCCGCATGAGGGCAAGTCCACGGTGGCATCCTGTCTTGCGGCCATTGCCGCGCGAGATTCCATGTCTGTCCTGCTGATCGATTTCGACACAAGGCGCACCGGATCAAGCCGCATCGTCGGTGCGCGGGGTGATCGGCGCTCTCTGGAGGACATGACCACTGGAAAGCTATCGGTTGCGGATGCGCTGATGGAAATCAACCCGGACTGCGGGTTCGACTTCATCTGCTTCGATCAGCGGACCCGCCTGACCCCGAGCAATGTCAGCAATTTCCGTCAGCGCATTCTGCCCCTGCTACACTCGCGTTACGAGCTGATCATTATCGATACGCCGCCCGCACTGGGGCTGTCGGATGCGGCCCGGCTGGGCACGCTGGCGGATTCGACGCTGATCGTTCTTCGTGCCGGCAAGACCCCGGAAAATGCCCTGCGGCAGGGGGCCGAGCGGCTGGATGACAGCGGCGTTTCGGTTGGCGGCACCGTGGTCAACGACATCGAGCCGCGCCGCTATCGCCAGCTCAACCTCGGTGGCAGTTATGCCTATTACTGATTGGCGCAATCTTGGGTGTGCCGGTCTTATGGCCAGCGCAGCCGGCGTTTTCGCTGTTGCGGCAACATCATCGGCCTCCGAACTCGCCTTTCCGGGGGCAGAGGGTTATGGCGCAGGCGCGACGGGCTGGCGCGGCGGGACACTGATCGCGGTCACAAGTCTGGCCGCTGACGGCCCCGGCAGCCTGCGCGATTGTGCCGAGCGCGCAGGCCCCCGTGTCTGCATCTTCCGCGTGGCTGGCACCATCCGCCTGCGCGAGCCGATCATGGTGCAGTCGAGCGTTTATATCGCAGGACAAACGGCACCGGGCGACGGCATCCAGATCCGCAACAACGAATCCACCCACAGCCCGCTGATCGTCAAGGACGCGAGCGATGTCGTGGTGCGCTTTCTCAAACTTCGACCCGGCCCATCGCGGCGGAAATCCTCGACCATCGACGCGCTGACGGTCGAGAACTCCACCCGCGTTTATCTGGGCAACCTGTCGCTGATGTTCGCCAGCGACGAGACCTTCGCCGTTCACGTCTCACGCGCGGTGGCATCCGATATCACATTGGCCGACAGCATCCTGGCCTATAGTCTCGACCGCTCGAACCATCCGGATGGCAAGCACTCCAAGGGGGCATTGATCTGTTCCGACACCGGCGAGCCGAGCGAAAACGAATGCGGGCGGATCAGCTTGATCCGCAATCTCTTTGCCCATCACCGAGACCGCAACCCCGACGTCAAGGCGACCAGCCTCGGCCCGGTCGAGATCGTCAACAACATATTCTATAATCCGATCAGCCAGTTCGGCGAATTTTACGACCTTCTGGGCGATGCCCGCATCGCCTATGTCGGCAATCTGGCACTTGCTGGCCCATCGACAAATGCCCGCGCCGCCGCAGCGGTGGAGCTGTTCGACCGCGTGCCGGGCAGCGATATCGCCATCGCAGCCGAGGGGAACGCCGCCCGCACCTGCGGGGGGGGCGACAGTATTCCCGTGCTCGACCCCATCGCGGAATCGCTGCAAAGCGCGCAGCCAATTGCGCTGACCGTGACCCCGCGGCCCGTGGCCGACCTGCTGGGCGAACTGCCGGAATCGCTTGGCGACGCGCTGCCCGGCGGCGCGCATCGGGATCGCCTGGATCAGCGGGTGCTGGACGATCTGGCGAACTGCAGTGGCAAAGTCATCAACCGCCCCTCGGATATTGACGGGTGGACCGATATCGCGGCCGCGTCGGCCCTGCCCGACAGCGATGGCGACCTTTTGCCCGATGAATGGGAAGCCGGCCGGCCCGCCCTTGACCCGGGCCGCGCCGATGATCCCTGGCAAGACGGCGATGGCGATGGGCTGTCCGAGATCGAGACCTGGCTGGCAGAACTCGCAGGGGACCTATGACCATGCGCCGGCAGCCTGCAATCTGGCACAATGTGAACGGCGTCCTGCTGGCCATGTCGCTGACGCTGCCTGTTGCCGCAAGGGCGGAGCCCTACGAACTTCACCCACAGGACCGGTTGATGATCCGTGTGCTGACCTGGGACTTTCAGGCCAATAACCCCACGGCATGGCAAGGCCTGTCGGGCGAATATACCATCAGCCCCGAGGGAGAGTTGCAGCTGCCGCTGGCCGGCAGCCTGCAGGCCGTCGGGCTGACCCAGTCCCAGCTGCGCGCAGAGATTGCAAACCTCCTGCGGTTGCGCGCCGGGTTGGATGACGCGCCGCAGCTTTCGGTCGAACTGGTGGCAAGCCTGCCGGTCTATGTTTTGGGCGATGTAACCAATCAAGGCGCCGTCGCCTATCGCCCCGGCCTGACCGCGCGGCAGGCCATGTCGCTGGCCGGGGGGCTGTTTCGCGGCCCCGCCGCCCGTGGCCCGGCCCAGATGATCGCCCTGACCGGAGAGCTTGCCGCCGCCGAACAGGCCCTGCGTTCCCTGCAGATCGAAGAGTCGCGGATTCAGAGCGAGTTGGCAGAACTGAGCGGGCAGGTGGGATCCGACGCCTCCCCCGACGACACGACCCAGACGCAGCTTCAGACGGCTGATCGCACAGCCCGGCAGGTTCGCATCGACAGTTATGACAGCCTGCGCGTCATGCTGGAAGAAAAGGCCCTGCGGCTGAACAAGCAACTGGAACTGCGCGACCAGCAAATCGCCTCGACCCGAGAGGAACTGGCCGGCATGACCTCTTTGAACGAACGCGGGCTGGCGGTGAATGCCCGCGTCACCTCTCTGGAAACGGCGCTGACCGATCTGGAAACCAAGCGGCTGGAGCTTGAGACCGCCCTGTTGCTGCTGGATACGCAACTTAATCAGGCAACGCGGGACAGCGATACGATCACCGCCGATGCCATCGCCGAACGCCTGCGCCGCCTGACCGAGCTTGAGGCGGCGATCCCCGCCGCGCGCATTCGCGCGGAAACCGCCCGGCAGCAACTTCGGGCCGAACTGGCCTTCAATGTCGAAACCGACGAACCCGCGCGCGCGCAGCCCGGTTTCCACGTCACCCGGGCAGGAATGACACAACCCGTCGACCCCGACGCGCCACTGCGCCCCGGCGACACGCTGGACATAGCGATCCCGCGCGATCCACCATCTGACAACGCGCCTGACTGAAGCGCCATGACAGAAGGCCATCTTCCCGATTTCATCATTGCCGGTGCCGCGAAATCGGCAACCACCTGGTTGCAGCAATCACTGATGCAATCGCCGCGCGTTTCGATGCCCAGCCATGAGCCGCACTTCTTCTCTCGCCGCTACGAGGAAGGGATCGGTGCCTATCTGGCAGAACTGGGTCCCGCTGGCCCCGGGGTATTGCTGGGCGAAAAATCAAACAGCTACCTCACGGAACCCGCCGCCGCCGGGCGCATTCGCCGGCATCTCCCAGAGGTTCGCCTTATCTTCCAGCTGCGCGATCCGGTCGCCCGCGCCTATTCCGATTACATGATGCTTCTGCGGCGCGGATCGGTTGACCGCGACATTGCCCGCCACCTGCATCCGCGCCATGCCAGCACCGAACGCTTTCTTTCCGATGGATGCTATGCGCAGCACCTGAGCCGTTTCTACGAGTCCTTCGCACCGGAACAGATCCTGCTCTTGCGATACGAGGACATCCTGACCGCACCGCAGACCCAGCTTGACCGTTTTGCCGGCCATCTGGGACTGACGGACAGGCTGGCACCACCTCTGTCAGGACGGGTGAAGGACGCCCGGACCGCCACAGTTCCACGCCCCCTGCGCCGATTGCTCCGCCCGTTTCGGCCCTTGCTGGACCCGGTTCGCAAGACCACACCGATGCGTTGGCTTCGGGGCCTGGTCGCGCGACCTGAAACCTATCCCGAATTCGACACGGATCTGCGAAACGCAGTTGCGGAGTTCTATGCGCCACAGATCGATGCCTTGCAAAAGCTGACAGGTGTGGATTTCACCGCCTGGCAATCGAAGCAGATCTGATTTGTCAACAATAATGTATGGGGGGCTTCATTGCTGAGCGATTCGTCGCCGCAAATTTAACGCCTGTTGAATCTCGTTGAACACGCAAACAATCTTGCTACCGGCTTGAACGCATTACTTAACATTCTCTTATCAGTTGAATTGCATTGAATGGATGCCCATAGGAATCGGCTTAAAAGTCAGTCATGCCTGCCGCTTCCCGGCGTCAAGCGGCGTTTGGCTAAAGTATCAACCATTAACTAATGTTATTTTTTCTACCCATTTGATCCAACGGGTCGCCTTTCGGTCAGGCGTGCGATCATTGGTGTGGGGAGATGCAGTGCTGGTTCTGGGAAACGTTGGTCATCTCCCGGCGCCGTAATGGGTGTTTTTAATGATGATGCATGTCAATAGTGAGTTTTGGCGTCGGCCTGAACGCGCCTACCAGAAAGTCTGCCTTTTCAAAACAGAGATCCGCGCGAATCGAAAACTGGTCATTGCAGATTCGCTGGTGGTCGCCTTGTCCGGTGTCATCGCAACTGTCCTGGCGTCGGGGGCCACGCCCACAGCCGTCTGGCAGGGCGAAATTCTGCCATCCCTGCTGCTTGCGCTGCTGATCGTGATGCCAATCCTCATTGCTGCGGGCCTGTATCGCAGACATCGTCACTCAACGACGATTCTGGGCCTGTTTGCGATGGCACCGACAATCGCCATAGCGGTGCTGAGCTTTGGTCTCGCCGCAAGGGCCTCGGGCCTGCAAACCGTCTTCCCGCTGACAATCTATCCGATCATGCTTCTGCTGCTGCTCACGGGCTTTGCCAGCACGCGGGGCCTTGCGCTGAAGCGGGAAATGTCGCGCCGCAATCGCGGCAAGACAGCGGCACAGGAAACCGCTCCTGTCGTTCTGGTCGGGCTTGGCGCCACCAGCGACCTGTTCCTGCGCGCCGTGCACCAGGGCCTGTCACCCTATGAGGTGATCGGCATCATCGACGATTCAATGGACAGCACCGACCTGTTGTTCCACTCGGTGCCGATCCTTGGCTCGATCCGCGAACCGCGTCCCATCATTGACCGGCTGATGTCTTCCGGTCGGCTGCCTCGAATGCTTCTGCTGACTGAAACGGTGACAAATTTCGACAGTCAGGGCATCACCGCGTTGCGCAACTGGGCCGAGGCGCAGGGGATCAAGGTCCGCTCGCTGCCCAATCTGACCGAACATCAGCCCGCCGGGCTTGCCGCCAATACGCCGACGGTCATCGACCCGGACGACGTGCTGACCCGGCCGCAGAAATCCGTCGAGCTGCAGCTTCTGCGCGACACCTATCGCGGCCAGCGGGTGCTGGTCACCGGGGCCGGCGGCTCGATCGGAAGTGAGCTGGTGCGCCAGCTGGCCTCTCTCGACCCGGCCGAACTGGTGCTGATCGAGAATTGCGAGCTGAACGCCTATCAGGTCGACCGTCTGCTGGCGCGTCATTTCCCGGACGTGCCGCGCAAGCTGCATCTTTGCTGCATCCGCGACCGCGTTCATCTGGAAGCGATCTTCGAGGCACACCGCCCCGACATGGTCTTCAACGCCGCAGCCCTGAAACATGTGCCGCTGGTCGAGGCCAACCCCTGCGAAGGCGTGCTGACCAATGTCATCGGCACCCGCAATGTCTGTGACGCCGCGCGGTCGGTCGGGGTGAAGGCCTTCGTGCAGGTCTCGACCGACAAGGCGGTGAACACGACCAATATCATGGGCGCAACCAAGCGCGTGGCCGAGTTCTATTGCCAGGCGCAGGATCTCATCACCCGCGACCTCGGCTGCGAAACGCGCTTCTTCGCCGTGCGCTTCGGCAATGTGCTGGGCTCCTCCGGCTCGCTCATTCCGCTGTTTCAGGAACAGATCGCGCGCGGCGGCCCGCTGACCATCACCCACCCGGACATGGAGCGCTATTTCATGACCATCCGCGAGGCGGTCGAGCTGACGCTCGTCGCCGCCGCGCAGGGCTTGCGGGCGAAGGACGACAATGGCCGCATCTTCGTTCTGGACATGGGCCAGCCGGTGCGCATCGTCGACATGGCCGAACGCATGATCCGCATGGCCGGCAAGGTGCCGGGCGAGGATATCGGGATCGAGTTCATCGGCATCCGCCCCGGCGAGAAGCTGTTCGAGGAACTTTTCGACCGTGACGAGGTGATCCAGCCGGCGGGTTTCGCCGGGGTGACCTGCGCGATCCCGCATCCGGTGCCGATCCCGCGCCTGCGCGCCGCACTTCTGCGGCTGGAAAACTCGGCCCGCTGCGGCGATGCGGGTGCCGTGCGCAAAGGGCTGGCCGAACTGGTGCCGGGCTTTGCCGAGCCTCGCCCCGCCGCCGAAGCTGCCGTCAATGCCGCGATCAACCGGCCGACCCCGCGTCGGGCGGGCGTCATCGGCGACGGCGACCTGACCGTGCACCCCTTCCCACTACCGAAGCGTCAACCGCAGGTCCTGCATCCCACAGCAGGGCGAAAAGGGAAGGCCCTCGCATGATGCCAGGCAACGAGGTCGCGCTCGGTGCCGACAGCAAGGCACGGACGCAGCAGCGGTTGACGGTTCTTGTCATTGCCGGTCTGGCGTGGTCGCTGGTGAACTTCCGGCTGGACCTGATGCGCCGCATGATCGCCAACGGCCATCGCGTTCTGGCCGCTGCCCCGGATTTCGACACCGAGACCGAAACCGCCCTGCGCGCCGTCGGGATCGAGCCGCTGACCGTGCCGATGCAGCGCACCGGGCTGAATCCTGTCAACGATCTGCAAACCCTTCGGGCGCTGCGCAAGCTGATCCGCGACCGCCGCCCCGACCGGATCCTGCCCTATACGATGAAGCCGATCGTCTGGGGCAGTCTGGCCGCCCGGCTGGAGGGCAATATCCGCTGCCATCCACTGTTCACCGGTCTCGGCTATGCCTTTTCCGAGGCCCATCCGACCGGCAAGCGCCGCCTGATCCGCCGCATCGCCATCGGGCTGCATCGCCATGCTCTCGGCATGATCCAGCTGGGCTTCTACTATAACGATGCCGATCTGGCTGACCTGCGCCGCTTCGGCATGATCCCCGACAGCGCGCGCATGGTGCCGGTGCCCGGCTCTGGCGCCGATACCGAGCGCTTCGCGCCCGCCCCCCTGCCCGACGGTGTGCCGGTCTTTCTGTTCGTCGCCCGGATGCTGCGAAGCAAGGGGCTCGAAGACCTGATCGAGGCCGCCCGTGCCCTGCGCCGCGAGGGTCGCGAGTTCCGGCTGGACCTGCTGGGACCGACCGACAGCAATCCCGATGCCATCGACACCGAAACTTTGCGGGCCTGGAACGATGCCGGCGACGCGATCTGGCGCGGGGCCACCCGCGACGTCCGGCCCTATCTGGCGGCGGCACATGTGCTGGTCCTGCCGACGCGCCTGCGCGAAGGGGTGCCGCGCACCATCCTCGAAGCCATGTCCAGCGGCCGCGCCGTCATCACCACCGACGCACCCGGATGCGGCGAAACCGTGGGCGATGGCGAAGGCGGGTTGGTGGTGCCCATGGGCGATGTGGGGGCGCTCGCTGCGGCGATGCGCCGTTTCCTCGATCATCCCGAACTGGCGGCGAGGATGGGTGCGCAGGCCCGCGCCCGCGTCTGCAAGCGCAATGACGTGCATCTGGTCAACAGGCTGCTGCTGACCGAAATGGGGCTGGAAGGCGATGCGCCGTCGGTCCTGACACCTGACCTCCCGCCCGCCTCCGTGGTCGCGGCATGACCCGAGAGCGTAACCATGCCGGGCCGCCCGGCCGCCGAACTGGAAAGGATAGACCATGAAGACGATCCTGCTCGCGGGGGGGAACGATACCCTGCCAGCGGAGGAAGCCAGCACCATTCCGAAGGCGATGGTCGATATCGGCGGCCGCCCGATCCTGACCCGGGTGATGGAGATCTACAGCCGCTTCGGCCATAGCGATTTCATCGTTGCGACCGGTCATCAGTCGGTGACGATCAAGCAGTTCTTCGCCAATTATCACCTGATGGCTAATGACATCCGGATCACACTGGATACCGGCAAGATCAAGCTGCGCCCCTCGCATGGCGCCGGATGGGAGGTCGCGGTCGTCGATACCGGTGCCTATACTTCGGATAGCGGGCGGGTGCGGCTGTTGCGCGACTGGATCGGCGACGAGACCTTCATGGTCGCCTATGCCGACGGGTTGGGAAATGTCGATATCGGGGCACTGCTGGATTTCCATCGCGAACATGGCAAGCTGGCCAGCGTCACCGCTGTGCGCCCGCAGGCGCGCTTGGGCGGGCTGGAACTGCTGAACTGCCGCGTCACCGCCCTGACCGGCACCCTGCGCGGCGAGGACAGCTGGATCAATGGCGGCTTCTTCGTCTTCGAGCCAACGGTCTTCGACTATCTCGTCGACGATCAGGAACCGCTGGAGGGCGCGCCCCTGGCGCAGCTTGCCCAGGACGGCGAATTGATGGCTTTCCGCCATTACGGCTTCTGGCATCCGATGGACACGATCCGGGACCGCCGCTTCCTGTCGCGCCACTGCACCGCACAGACGCCGCCCTGGCTGCAATTCGACAGCCGCCCGGTCGTCAAGGCGGCGGAATAGACGGGCCGGGATGCGGATCCTGATGATACAGGCCGGCTTTCATGCCGGCGGGGCCGAGAAGGTCATGGCCGCCCTTGCCGCGCATCGCCACGCCAAGGGGGACGAGGTCCATGTCGCCGGCATGGTCATGCCCGAGGGCGGCTCGTTCTTTCCCTATCCCGATGGCGTGCGGCTGCATCTGCTGGCCGCAGGCGCACGGGCCCGTGGCGGCCCGCTCATGCAGCCGCGCCGGGCGCTGGCACTGGCGCGTCTGATCCGGCAATTGCGGCCCGACCTGATCGTCAGCTTCCTGACCAAGGTCAATTGCATGACCCTGATCGCCGCGACCGGAACCGGGATTCCGGTGGTGATCTCGGAACGCAACAACCCGGCGGCGCAATCCTCGCGCGTCTGGCGCCGCTTGCAGCGCCGACTGATGCCGCGCGCGGCGGGTATCGCCATGCAGACCGCAGATGCCGCCGCCGACCTTTTGCCCCGGCAGCGCGACCGCGCCCATATCATCCCCAATCCCTGTCGGCCCGTGGCCTTCGCCCCCGCCCCGCCCGCCGAGGATTGCCGCTTCCTGGCCGTCGGTCGGCTGGTCGAGCAGAAGGGTTTCGACCGGCTGATCGACGCATTCGCCACCCTGCCCGCCGATCTGCCCGCGCGGCTCGATATCTTCGGCGAAGGCCCGCTGGAACAGGCGCTGAACGCCCGGATCGAGGCACATGGCATGGCCGGGCGCATTCGGCTGGCCGGCCTCGCCGGTTCGGCCTCGGACTGGATGGGGGCGGGCGATGTGCTGGTGGTCGCCTCGCGCTATGAAGGTTTCAGCAATGTGCTGGCCGAGGCCACCTGTTCCGGCCTGCCGGCCATCGGTTTCGACTGCCGTTACAGCATTGCCGAGCTGATCCGGGATGGCGAGAACGGGCTGCTGGTGCCTGATGGCGATATCCCGGCGCTGACAGCGGCCATGGCGCGGATCGCCGGCGATCCGGCGCTTCGGCTGCGGCTTGGCCAATCGGCGCAGCTTATGGCCGACAGGCTGGCGCCCGGGCGGATCATGGCGCAATGGGATGCGCTGATCGCCGAGGCCGCCCGGCAGGGCCGCGCCGCTCAGCCGCTGGCCAGCACCGCATCGAGCTGATCGAAACTGTCGATGATGACATGCGCGGCATGTGCCGCATCGGGCGGGCTGCCGTCATGGACCCGCCCGGGCCGCAGGATCTGCACGCAGAGCCAGCCCATGCGCCGCGGCGTCACGAAATCCTTCGCGCCATTATCGGCGACATAGACGCAGCGCCGCCCGCCCGCCGCATCGGCAATCGCCTCATAGGCGCGGGGATGCGGCTTGCCGAAGCCCGGCCCCCATTGCCCGGTCGGAATCACCTGATCGAGGAAAGCCGCAAGACCGAGCGCCGCGATCTTGGCACGCTGCATCGCCTCGGGCCCGTCGGTGATCAGCCCGAAGCCATCCCGTCCCCGCAGGAACCGCGCCGCATCCGGGCAAAGCGCGATCTGCGGGCTGTGGCCGCGATAGATGGCGACCAGTTCGGGCACGGATTGCACCCCCTGCAGGCCGCAGCGACGCAGCGCCTCGTTGAAGATGGCGGGCCGATGCGGACTGTCGAACAGGGCGCCGCACAGGGCTGCAAAGCCCGGTATGCCGTGACGGGCGGCAATGACATCGCCCACGGCGCTGAATCCGCTGAAGGCGAAGTCACGCTCCAGATAAAGCGTGTCGTCGAGGTCGAAGACGATGCGGTCAGCCGGTGAAGACGGCATCGTCGTAACGCAGCATGGTCACGCCCGCGCGCCAATCGTCATTGGCGGCAGGCGGCAGGCCCCTCGCCTCCTGCACCAGCCAGTCGGCGAAGCGCGCGCCGGCATGATGGGCAAGGGGATAGCCGCCGCCGAAACGGGCGTTGATCTCGATCACGCAGGGACCGCGCAGGGGATCGTCCATGACCTGAAAGCACATGACGCCGCGCGCCTGCGGCAGGGCGCGGTGGATGCCCTCGGCCAGGGCGCGCAGATCGGCCCGACGCTCGGTCCGGCCCTTCTCGACCTCGCCGGCGCGGGTCTGGATGCGCAGATGCGGCACCACCGTGCGCAGCGTGCCGGCGCGGTCGATGAACATATTGACGGTATATTCCGGCCCCGACAGCACCGGCTGGAACATCATCGGCTCGGGATAATCCGCCAGAAGCTGATCGGGGGTCTGATAAGTGCCAAGGCCCCGGCTGGCGCTGCCGCCGACCGGCTTGCCGAAGACCGGCCAGTCGAGGCGGGTGGGATCGGCGCGCAGTTCAGCCTCGGTGCAGCTTGGCGGGACCGGCACGCCGGCCCCAGCCAGAAGCTGCATGGTGCGCAGCTTGTCGCGGACGGCGGCGATCACGCCGGGCGGCGAGACATGGACATAGGCGCCCGCCTGCGCCAGCCGCTCGGCGGCAGCGGCATATGCGGCAAGCTCGGTGTCGATGGTCGGCACGATCAGGCGGATGGCATGGTCGCGCACGATTTCCTCGATCCGGTCGATGAAGCCGGGATCGGTGCAGCGCGGCACCCGATGCGCGTGATCGGCCAACTGGCACCCGGCTGACAGATCCGGCGCCAGGTCGCAGCCATGCACGGTGACACGCGCACCCGGAACCTGCTGAAAGGCGCGCACGAGCGCGCCGCGCCGCCCGGCCGAGGAGATCAGGACCGGGACGCCCCCGGTCATCCGTCGATCCCGTAATAGTCGCGATACCAATCCACATAGGCCCGGACCCCGTCCCGAACCGAGGTTTTCGGCGCATAGCCGGTCAGCCGCCGCAAAAGCGCCGTGTCGGCCCAGGTCGCGGGCACATCGCCAGGCTGCATGTCCATCATGTTCTTCACTGCCTTGCGGTTCGAGGCCGCCTCGATCGCGGCGATGAAATCCATCAGCTGCACCGATTCGCCATTGCCGATATTGACCACCCGCCAGGGCGCCACCGGCGACAGGCTGTCGCCTTCGGCGATCTGGTCGGGGCTTGCGGGCCGCACGGGCGCCGCGTCGATCAGCAGCCTGATCGCGCGGACAAGATCGGTCACATAGGTGAAATCGCGCCGCATGTCGCCATGATTGAAGACCTTGATCGGCCGGTCCTCGAAAATCGCCGAGGTGAACAGGTAAGGCGCCATGTCCGGGCGCCCCCAAGGTCCATAGACGGTGAAGAAGCGGAACATCGTCGTCGGAATATCGAAAAGATGCGCATAGCTATGCGCCATCGCCTCGTTCGACTTCTTGGTCGCGGCATAGAAGGACATCTGCGTATCGACCTTGTCGGTCTCGCGATAGGGCATCTCGGTATTGGCCCCGTAGACCGAGCTGGTCGAGGCCATGAGAAGATGCTTCGGCTTATGCGCCCGCGCGGCCTCCAGCAGTTCGAAACTGCCGATCAGATTGGCCTCGACATAGGCGCGCGGATTCTCGATCGAGTAGCGGACGCCGGCCTGCGCGGCCAGATGCACCACCGCCTCGGGTTTGTGTTCGGCGAACAGCGCCATCAGCAGGCCCGGATCCTCGACCTTGCCGCGAATGCCGCGATAGCGGGGATTTGCGGTCAGGCGCGCCTCGCGCGCGGCTTTCAGCGCCGGGTCGTAATAATCGTTATGACTGTCGAGGCCGATCACCTCATGCCCCTCGGCCAGCAGCAGTTCCGAAAGATGATAGCCGATGAACCCGGCCGCCCCGGTCACCAGAACCCGCATCGTGTCGCCCATAGTCGTCCTTACCCTTTATCCGGCAGCCCTTGCCCGACCCATAAAATCAGGTCTCGGGCGCTTTGTCTCGCCCGGCGGCATCTTCTCTTTGGCCGGTTGCCGTCGCCGGCCCGGAAGGTGCATTGTAAGGTGAGGACCCGCCTCAAGGAGTACCGGCATGGAAGAGCCGTCGCGGCGAACGCTCTGGGCGCGGATGTCCCGCAATATGAGCTGGACCTTCGCCGGGCAGCTGTTCATCTCGCTGGCGGCGGTGGCGACGCTGTTCATCACCGCCCGCGCGCTCGGGCCGGCCAGTCTGGGCATTCTGGCCCTGGTCGAATCCTTCGTGCGCATCGTCGATCTGATCCTGCGGATCGAGCCGTGGCAGGCGGTCATGCGCTATGCCATCCAGGCGCAGGAGCGCCGCGATGAAGCGGCATTCGCCCGGCTGATCAAGCTGTCGCTGCTGATCGACGCGGCCGGCGGGCTGCTGTCGGGGTCGGTCTGCATCCTGGTGGGTCATGTCGCCGCCACATGGGTCGGACTGCCGGAGGGCGCCGGGGCGCAATATATCGCCGTCTTCGCCTGCGGGCTTTTCGTGTCCTTCCGGCCGACGGCAACGGCGGTGCTGCGGATATACGACCGCTTCGACGTGCTCGCACGGATCGACATGGCCTCGGCGGTGCTGCGCTTCGTCCTCAGCCTGCTGGCCTGGCAGGCCGGGCTGGGGCTTTGGGCCTTCCTGCTGATCATGCTGATCCAGAGCCTGCTCGACGGCACCGTCTGCCTGATCTTCGCCCTTCGCGAGATGCGCCGGCGCGGCCATCACGACCTGCTCGGCGCGCATGGGCTGGCCGCGATCCGGGAAAACCCCGGCATCCTGCGCTTCATGTGGAATTCGAATTTCAACGTCATCCTGCGCCAGTCGGCCAACCGCGTCGACGTGCTGGCACTTGGCGCGCTGACCAATCCGACGGCGGTCGGGCTTTACCAGCTTGGCAAGCGGGTCATGAACCGGGCGACGAAGCTGGCCGGCCCGGTGCGGCAGGTCATCTATCCCGAACTGTCGCGGCTGTGGGAACAGGGCAAACGGGCGGCGTTCAACCGCCTGATCCTGACCGTCTCGCTGGCGATTCTGGTTCTGCAACTGATCGTCGCCATCCCGGTCATGCTGAATATCGAGCCGATCATCCGCGCCGTCTTCGGCCCGCAATATGCAGGTGCGGGGCCGGTGATGAATATCCTGCTGGCCTCCTCGATCGTCTTCGCCTCGGGCGTGGCGCTGAACCCGGCGCTGCTGTCGATGGGCAAGGACCGGCTGCTGGTTACGGTCACGCTCGGCTCGACCTTGATCTTCGCGGCCTCTTTCCTGCCGCTGGTCCATTTTTTCGGGGTCGAGGGGGCGGCGCTGAGCAACCTTCTGTTCAACCTGGTCTGGACCGCCGGCTGCACCTATGGCCTGCGCCGGGCGCGGGCTTAAGCGTTTTCGGGCCAGTAAAGCCGCGTCGGGTTGTCGACCAGCAGGCGTTGCAGGGCGGCAGCGTCCGGCGCGATCCCGGCCAGAAGATCGACGAGCGCACCGTCATCCGGCATGTCCTTCCTGATATTCGGATGCGGCCAATCGGTCCCCCAAAGCGTGCAGTCCGGGAAGCGCGCCACCAGATCACGCCCGAAGGGCACCGCATCGGCATAGGGCGGACCCTGCCGGGTGATGCGTTCCGAGCCGCAGACCTTTACCCAGAAACGCTCATCCTCCATCAGTTCCAGAAGCATCCGATAGGCCGGCTGATCCAGCCCGGCCGAGGCATCGACGCGGCCCATATGGTCGATGACCATGGTCACCGGCAGTGATTTCAGAACCGGGGCGAGGGTTTCCAGTCGATCCGCCTCAAAATGGACGACGGCATGCCAGCCAAGCGGGGCGATACGTTCAGCCAAGGCGCACACCGTATCGATATCGGCATCCTTGCCCAGATGGGTGACGAAGTTGAAGCGGATACCGCGCACGCCGCCCTCGTGCAGGCGCTTCAACTCGGAATCGCTGATATCACGCCCGACCATGGCCACGCCGCGACAACTGCCGTTGGATCTGGCGATAGCGTCCAGCATGGCGGCATTGTCGGTCCCGTGGCAGCTTGCCTGCACCAGAACCGTGCGGTCGAGGCCAAGCAACCCGTGCAATTCCTCAAGCTTTTCCCAGGGGGCATCGACGGGCGTATAGGTCCGGGTCGGCGCGAAGGGAAACTGCGCGGCGGGGCCGAAGACATGGCAATGCGCGTCGCAGGCACCTTTCGGCAGTTGCAGCCTGGGGCGCGAGGGATTGGGGTGGAAGGGCAGGTTTTCGGAACTCATCATCAACCTCGGGTCTCAAGGGGGCGGGACGCCATTGTGCGGCGGAAGATCAGGGCAAGGCCCGCCAGACCGATCAGCCGTGCCGCCAGCGTGACGGGATCGGTTGCGGTGATGGCGGTCGGCCACAGGACCAGCAGGGAAGACGCGACCATGGCGCCGCGTTCGGCCCCGCCAAGCGGGCGCAGGAACCAGCCCGCGAAAGCGACGGTAAGCGAGGACAGCGCCACCGTCGCCAGCACCACCGACAAGGCGATCTGGATGCCTGTGCCGATCATCAGCAGGCCCGGCATGGTCACGAAAAGGAACGGCACCAGCAGTTTGACAAAGCCCAGCCGGATCGCCTGAACCGCCGTCGCATTGGCCTCGGCCCCGGAAATCGAGGCCGCCGCATAGGCCGCCAGTGCCACCGGCGGCGTGATCGCCGAGACCAGGCCGAAATAGAAGATGAACATATGCGCCGAGATCGCCGGCAGACCCAGTTGCGTCAGCGCCGGTGCGATCAGCACCGCCAACAGAAGGTAGGCGGCCGAGGTCGGCAGCCCCATGCCAAGGATGAAGGACACCACCGCCGTCAGCAGCAGGATCACCCAGATGCTCTCTCCGCCAAGGTCGAGGATCAGCCCTGACAGCATCAGCCCCAGCCCGGTCAGGTTCAGAACACCGATGACCACGCCCGCCGCCGCCACCGCCGCAACGATGGGCATGACCGATACCAGCGTCTCCTTGCAGACCTGCACGAGACCGAGGGGACCGATGCGCGTCTCGGCCCGGAAGATCGAGACGACAAGACCGGCGACAAGGCACAGCACCGCCGCCCGCGTCGGCGTATAGCCCGCGAACATCAGCACGATCAGTGCGATCAAGGGCAGCAGCAGATAACCGCGCCGGATCAGCGTCTCGCGCAGAAGCTCCCAGCCGGCATCGCTGTCGCGTTCCAGCCCCAACCGCCCGGCCTCCAGCCAGACGGCGATCATCAGGGCCAGCACATAGAGAAGACCCGGAATCAGCGCCGCGAGGGCGATCTGGGGATAGGGCACGCCGATGATCTCGGCCATCAGGAAGGCCGCGGCACCCATGACCGGCGGCAGGATCTGCCCGGCCGAGGACGCCGCCGCCTCGATCGCGCCGGCCAGCGTCGCGCTATAGCCCGAGCGTTTCATCAGCGGGATGGTGAACGTGCCGGTCGTCACGACGTTGGCCACCGCGCTGCCATTGATCGTGCCCAGAAGGGTCGAGGACAGCGCCGCCGAAAGCCCCGGCCCACCCCGCGTCCGCCCGGTCAGTCCGCGCGCGATGTCCACGAATACCTCTCCGGTGCCGATCTTCATCAGCAGCCCGCCCAGAAGCGAGAACAGGAAGATATATTCGACCGCCACCCCCATCGGCACGCCGTAAACCCCTTCGGTCGACAGCATCAGGGTCGAGGTCAGCCGGCGCAGGTCATAGCCGGAATGGCCGTATTGGCCGGGGATGAGATAGCCGAACCAGGCATAGGCCAGCGCCGCCGCCATCATCACCACGAGCGGCCAGCCGACGGTATTGCGCACCAGCGTGAACAGCGCGGCCATAAGGCCGACGAAAATCCACAGGTCCGGCGGCGTCGACATGGCGCCGCGCATGACGATGTCCATATAGCTTTCGCGGATGTGAAAGCCCGGAACCAGCACGATCAGCGCCAGCATATAGAAGATGGCGCGCATCCAGGGCTGATCCCGGGTGAAGCCAATCGCCGCCAACCCGGCCGAGGCCACAAGCGAAAAGAACAGCGCCCGCAGGATCAGCGCCGTGATCAACCCGAAATACGCGCCATAGATGACGAGTGCCGTGACCGCCACCGCCAATCCCGAGAAATATAGCGACAGGGCGATCCGCTCGCCCCTGCTGCGGCCGGTTTCGGGGGAAAGCCCGATGGCGTCCAGTATCCTGTCCATGATCGGCCCTCCCCCCTGCGCCGCTTATTGCTTGCCGGCGAAATAGGCGTCGGCGCCCGGATGCAGCGGGATCGGCGTGTTCGGCCCGGTCTCCAGCGAAATCGCGGCGGCCTGTGGGTGGACCTGCGCCAGCTCGGCGAGATTGTCGAAGATCGCCCCGGTCAGTTGCTGGACAAGCCCGGCATCGGTCGCCTCGGCCACCATCAGCGTCGCCGGATCGTTGATGACCGTCACCGGCGCTGTCTGGTCGGAATAGGTGCCAGCCGGAATGTCATAGGGCTGGTAATAGGGATAGTCGGCAAACAGCTTCTCGACCTTGGCCGGGTCGAGCGACAGAAGCACCATGTCTTCCTGCGCGTCGAGGTCGATCAGCGCGGCGGTCGGCGCCCCGGCCAGCACCACGGCGGCATCGACCTGACCGTTGGTCAGGGCCGCGACACCTTCGGTATAGGACAGGAACTGCGCCTTGGACGGCTCGAAGACGCCGTATGCCTCCAACAGGCGCTGCGCCAGAACGGCAGAGTTGGAGCCGGGCGGGCCAAGTGCCACGCGCTTGCCAGCCAGATCGTCCAGCGTGGCGATGCCAGTGCCGCCGGTCGTCGCGATCTGCAGGACAGCCGGATACAGATAGGCCATGCCGGCAACCGGCAGCGGCGTGCCGTCGAACGGCCCCTGCCCGTTCTTCGCTTCATACAGCGTCGAGGACGATGACAGGCCCATGGTCAACTGCCCCTCGGCCACGCGGCGGACATTTTCCACTGAAGCGCCAGTGACCTCGGCCCGGGCGGTAAAGCCGTCCAGATGCTTGTTGATCACATCGGCGATACCGGCGCCGATGATATAGAACAGCCCGCCAGTGCCGCCGGTCCCGATCGAGACGCGTTCCTGCGCGGCGGCGGGCATGGCAAGGCCAGCCGCCAGCAGCGCGGCGGTCATGGTCAGTTTGATGGTCATGGTCTTCCTCCCTGGAGTTATCGGTCTATTCTGCGGCCTCCGCCCGTACCGGCTGCAAGGCGCACAGGCTGGCATGGGTCGCGGCGACGAGTTGGGCGATAGCCGTCTCGTTCTCCTCAGCCGAGACGGAGCCGCCGGACAGGCGGGCGATCCGCTCGGGATTGATGAGCGTGTAATAAAGCGCGCCGAGCAGGAAATGCGTCCGCCAGACGATCTCGCCTCGGGTCGCGCCGGGCAGGCATTCGGCAATCGCATCGATAAAGCAGCCGGTCGTGTCATCAAAGGCACGGGCGATGATGTCGCGCGCCGCCGGATCGCCTTCGGCTGAAAGCAGCGCACGCATCCGGGTAAAGCGCCGCCCGCCGCCCGACAGGTCGGCAGAGGAGCTGAAAGCCGGCAGCAGATAGGCGCGCAGCACCGCCGTCAGCCGGTCCGAAGGGTCGGGGATGCGTATCGCTTCGCCCAGCAATTCAAGGCGTCGGGCATTCATCGGGCGGGTGTGACGGTCATAGATCGCGGCGAGGATGCCGATCTTGTCACCGTGGTGATAGGTCACGTTCGACACCACCACACCAGCCTGCCGCGCGATTTCGCGCAGCGACACGGCGGAAAATCCGCGCTCGGAGAACAGCGCTTCCGCGACTTCGAGGATTTGCACCCCCGTATCCAGCTTCTGGGCAGAATTACGCATGATTCACCCCCCTCCCGAATGTGCGTATCACACTTTAGAACAGATGTTCAAACTTTAAATACAGATGAACCTGTGGCCAGCCGGAGCCGTCGCCAAAGAAACGAAAAGGGCAGGATGGATCAGACCGGAACCACGCTGCGCCGCTTGATCGATTCCAGCACCACATTGGTCTGCGCGCTTTCGATGGCGGGCAGGCGGAACAGGAAATCGTCCAGGAAATGCCGATAGGCGGTCATGTCGGCGCAGAGCACGCGCAGGTGGTAATCGTATTGCCCCGTCGTCGCAAAGCATTCGACCACCTCGGGGCGGACGGTCAGTTCGGTCATGACGCGCTGCACCGCCTCGCGGTCGTGGCGGGCCAGACGGACATGAACGATGGCATGAAACTCCAGCCCCGCGCGGTCCGGGTCCACGGTCGCCGCGTAACCGGAAATCACGCCCGCCTCCTCCAGCATGCGGACACGCCGCCAGCAGGCCGAGGGCGACAGGCCGACGCGTTCGGCCAGTTGCGCATTGGACAGCCGGCAATCCTGCTGCAAGGCCCGCAGAATCGCGCGATCCAGATCTTGGAGGTCAATCCTGTCAGACATGAACATTCATTCGGTAAAGTTTTCCGGAACCTGCGCCATAACATATGATCTTAGACCAAATTTACCAGCGATTCCCGCTTATCCTGACCGGATGGACATGGGAGGCACGCATGCTGGATCAACCGACCCCGCACAGCTACGCATTGGAAGACCGCTATGACGCCGCAACCGGCCGGGTCTTTCTGACCGGAACGCAGGCACTGGTGCGGATCCTGCTGGATCAGGCGCGCCGCGACCGGGCGGCGGGGCTGAAGACCGCCGGCTATGTCTCGGGCTATCGCGGTTCCCCCCTCGGCGCGGTGGATCAGGAGTTGTGGCGGGCGAAGAAGCGGCTGGCGAAGGATGACATCACCTTCCTGCCGGCGGTGAACGAGGATCTGGGCGCAACCGCCGTGCTGGGCTCGCAACAGGCCACGCTGGACCCCGATGCGCGGGTCGAGGGCGTCTTTGCCATGTGGTATGGCAAGGGGCCGGGGGTCGACCGCTCTGGCGATGCGCTGCATCACGGCAATGCCTATGGTTCTGCGCCGAAGGGCGGCGTGCTGGTGGTGGCGGGCGACGATCATGGCTGTGTGTCGTCCTCGATGCCGCACCAGTCCGATGTCGCCTTCATGTCCTGGTCCATGCCGGTGCTGAACCCGGCCTCGGTCGCGGAATACCTGTCCTTCGGCGAATACGGCTTCGCATTGTCGCGCTTTTCCGGCACCTGGGTCGGCTTCAAGGCGATCTCGGAAACCGTCGAATCAGGGGCGTCGGTCGAGTTGCCCGATGATCGCGCCTTCACCATCCCGCCCTTCGATCCGCCCCCCGGCGGGCTGCATGTCCGCCCCGCCGACCTGCCCAGCCCCGAGATCGAGACCCGCCTGACCCACAAGCTGCGCGCGGTCGAGGCCTTCGTGAACGCCAACCCCATCGACCGGCGCATCTATGACGTGAAGTATGCGAGCTACGGCATCGTCACCACCGGCAAGGGCCATCTCGACCTGATGGAGGCGCTGCGCCTGCTGGGTCTGACGGAAGACGAATGCCGCCGGCTTGGCATCGACATCTACAAGGTCGGCATGGTCTGGCCGCTGGCCCGCCGCGACGCGCTGCGCTTCGTGCGCAACAAGGACGAGGTGCTGATCGTCGAGGAAAAGCGCGGCATCATCGAAAGCCAGTTCAAGGAACATTTCTACGACTGGCCCGGCGACAAGCCGCAGGCCATGGTCGGCAAGCATGACGAGACCGGCGCCAACCTGATCCCCTTCGCGGGAGAACTGTCGCCGCGCCTGCTGGCCCCGATCGTCGCCGAGCGTCTGCACCGCCATTTCCCGGGCGAAAACCTGCCCGCGCGCGCCGCCGCACTGGCGCAGGTTCCCGACCTGACGATGAATGTCGCGGGCGCAACCCGAACGCCCTATTTCTGCTCGGGCTGTCCGCATAACACCTCGACCCGGCTGCCGGATGGCTCGATGGCGGCGTCGGGGATCGGCTGTCACGTCATGGCCAGCTGGATGGATCGCAATACCGTCGGTTACGCGCAGATGGGCGGCGAGGGCGTGCCCTGGATCGCGCGGCAGGCCTTCAACGGCGGCAAGCATATCTTCCAGAATCTCGGCGAAGGGACGTGGTATCACTCCGGCTCGCTGGCGATCCGTCAATCTGTCGCGGCGTCGGCGAATATCACCTACAAGATCCTCTATAACGACGCCGTGGCCATGACCGGCGGCCAGCCGGTCGACGGGCCGGTCAGCCCCGCCGCCATCGCCCAGTCCTGCCGGGCCGAAGGGGTGGACCGCATCGCCGTTGTCAGCGATGCGCCCGAGAAATTCGACCGGTCGGAATTCCCGGACGACACCAGTTTCGAGCATCGCGACCGGCTGGACGCCGTGCAGCGGGAATTGCGCGACATCCCCGGCGTCACCGTGCTGATCTATGAACAGACCTGCGCGACCGAGAAGCGCCGCCGCCGCAAGCGCGGGCTGATGGAAGACTCGGCCAAGGCTGTGGTCATCAACAGCCGCGTCTGCGAAGGCTGCGGAGATTGCTCGGTCGCCTCGAACTGCCTGTCGGTCGAGCCAGTCGAGACCCCGTTCGGCCGCAAGCGCAGGATCAACCAGAACAGTTGCAACAAGGATTTTTCCTGCATCGGTGGCTTCTGCCCCAGCTTTGTCACCATCGAAGGCGCCACGCGCCGCAAGCCGCAGGCGGCCGATCTCGACATGGAGGCGCTGCTGACCGACCTGCCCGAGCCGGCCTTGCCCTCGCTTGTCGAACCCTTTGACCTGCTGGTCGGCGGGGTCGGCGGCACCGGGGTCGTGACCGTGGGCGCGCTGATCACCATGGCCGCGCATCTGGAAGGCAAGGGTGCAAGCGTGCTGGACTTCACCGGTTTCGCGCAGAAATTCGGCACCGTGCTGGGCTATGTCCGGCTGGCAGAGGCACCGTCGCAGATCAACCAGTTGCGGATCGAGACCGGCTCGGCCGATGCGGTGATCGGCTGCGATGTGGTGGTGGCCTCGGCGCCGAAGGCCTCGGCGCTTTATCGGCGCGGCACGCGGGTGGTGTTGAACACGGCCGAGATGCCGACCGGCGATCTGGTGCTGAACCGCGACGCCGATCTGCGGGTCCCGGCACGACTGGCCGCCATCAGGGCGGCGGTTGGCGGCGACAATGTTCAGGGCTTCGATGCCAATCGGATCGCGCAACGCCTGCTGGGCGACAGCGTCTTCGCCAATGTCATGATGCTGGGCTTTGCCTGGCAAGCGGGCCTTGTGCCGGTCGGGCTGCTGTCGCTGCAACAGGCCATCGTGCTGAACGGCACCGCCATTGCCGCCAATCAGCGCGCCTTCAACCTTGGCCGGGTTCTGGCCGCAGCGCCTGAACGGTTGCCGCTGGAAGACCCTCAACCCGCGCCAGAGACCTTGGACCAGCTTCTGAACCGCTTCACGGCAGAACTGACTTCTTACCAGAACATCGCTTACGCGAGCCGTTTCATGGACCGGATCGCCACGTTCCAGGCCGCCTTGCCCACCCTGTCCGCAGGCGAGGCCGAGGCGCTGACCTGGCTGGCCGCGCAATCGCTGTTCCGGTTGATGGCCTACAAGGACGAATACGAAGTCGCCCGGCTGCTGACCGCGCCCGAATTCACCGACCGGTTGGCAACGGATTGGGAGGGCGGGCGGATTGTCTATAACCTCGCCCCACCCTTCCTGCCCGCGCGCCGGGATGCGCGCGGCCGCCCGGTCAAGCGCCGCTTCGGCAACTGGCTGACCCCGGCCCTCAAGGCATTGGCGCGTGGCAAGGCGCTGCGAGGCACCGCCCTCGACCCGTTCGGCTGGATGGCCGAACGCCGCGAGGAACGGGCGCTGATCGGCTGGTACGAATCCCTTCTCGACCGCCTGCCGGCGCAGATCAGCGAGGCGCGGCTGGCGGAAGCCCGTCAGGTGCTCGGCGCGCCGATGCAGATGCGCGGCTATGGCCCCGTCAAGGCGGCGGCCATCGCCGGGCACCGCGAGGCTGCCGAAACCGCATTGAGCGGGCTTCAGGCAGATTGACCAAGATGTTCGATCAGGAGGGCGGAAATGTCGTCCTCCTGCCTGCCGCCGGTATAGGCGAGAACCGACCAGACCATCGCCTCAAGCAGTCCAATGCCCGAGGTCGCACGATTGGTGCGCATGATCGTTGCCAATCCTTCCTCGCCCAGCACCTCGCCGGCCTTGCTGGTCGCGTCCAGCAATCCATCTGAGGCGATCAGCAGCCGGTCACCGGGACCGAGCTTCACGGTGATTTCCTCATAGGCAGCATTCTCAACGACGCCGATGGGCAAGCCGCCATTGCCCAGCACTTCCATGTCACCATTCGCGCGCTGAACGACAGGGTGCGGATGGCCGGCCTGAACCATGCGCACCTCTCCACTGACATGATCGACCACCGCGTAGATCATGGTGAAATAGCTGTCGGTATGAAAATCCGTCAGCATCAGGTGGTTCAGATAGCGCGCCAGCATCACCGGCGGACGAGAATCGTAGAGGCCCAGATCATTGATGAACAGGGCGACATTCTGATCGAGCGAAGCCGAAAACTGCGTCGCCAAACGTGCGGTCAACAGGGCTGCGGCGACCCCGTGCCCCGAAACGTCGATGGCAAAGACGCCGAAGCGCCGGGCGTTTATGGCGAAGCTGCCGGCCAGATCACCGCCGACATGCCCGGCGGGTCGCAGCATCTTGGAGACCGAGACATCGCCAAACCGGACCTGCCGTTCGCCCATCAAACCCTGCTGCAGACGGCGCGCCTCGCTCAGGTCCCGGTCCATGTCTGCCTGAACCTGGCGCAGCGATTCCAGCGTGTTGGTCAGTTGCGCCGTCGCCCGCTGCGCCTCGTCCTTGAGCCGCAGAATACGTTCCGCTGCACGCATCCGCGCGAGCAGGTGGGTCGCATCGACCGGCTTGGTCAGAAATTCATCGGCGCCGCATTCCAGCCCGAAAGCCATGTCCGCCGGCTCTGCCTTCGAGGTCAGCAGGATGAAATAGATGAACGCGTTTTCGCGGGTCTTGCGGATTTCGCGACAGAGTTCCGGGCCGGTCATACCCTCCATCATCCAGCCGGACAGGATGAAATCCGGCATCCGCTCGCGACAAAGCTCCAGCGCTTCGGTCGCTGTCGCCGCTTCGACGACCTCGTAATCGGCATGGGCCAGATGGATTGCGAGTTGCCGGCGTTGGGCGGCACTTTTGTCGACCACCATGACCCGACGCCGCCATCGCAGCGCAGGAACCGAGGTATTTGATTGAAGAAGGCCGACCGTCTGCATGGCACCCTGATAGCGCGGACCTCCTAAGCGAAGGTAAATTGGCGCAGGAAAATAGAAACGGGCCGCGCCAAAGGCGGCGGCCCGCGAGATCTACGGAGATGGTCCGGTTAGGGATCGAAGATCCGTCCGTCCCAGCCAGGGTTTCTAACCCTCAGGTTTGCCCTTAGGCCGCGGCCCCCCTGACTGTCCCAACACCTCTCTCCAATATCACTCTCGACACTGGACCACCTCCTTTCAATATGTTGCCACGTAAGGGAAGCGTGCCACAGCTTGTGGATAAGTCAACTCAAAATACTGCCGGCTGACGCAAGATATTGCGGACAATGATGCGGAAGGGCACCAATGCCAGCAAAGCGAGCAGCATTTTCATTATCCAGTCTGCCGTCGCCAGCGATGCCCAGACCGGCGCATCCGGCCCGAAACCGATCAGCGGGACCAGTTCATTCGCCCAGGACACGTTGTCGGCAGGGTCGATGAAGCTGAACTGGCTGGCGAAGGCGATCGAGAAGAACAGCGCCGTATCCAGCGCCGAGCCGAAGAAGGACGACAGCAGCGGCGCCTTCCACCAGCCGCCATTGGCGCGCAAGGCGTTGAAGACGGTGATGTCCAGCAATTGCGCCAGCAGGAAGGCCGTGCCCGAGGCAATGGCGATTCGCAGCGTCGTCTTGTCCATGCCTGCGGCAATCAACGAGCAGGCAACGCCGATGACAAAGCCCGCCAGCACGACGCGCCGCGCCGCCGCAGGCCCATAGACGCGGTTCATCACATCCGTGACCAGGAAGGCGAAAGGATAGGTGATCGCCCCCCAGGTCAGCCAGGCGCCGAGCTGATATTGGACGAGGATATTCGAGGCCACGACAATGATGGCCATGGCGATAACGCCGGGAAGAAAGCGGGTCATTTGATTTTCCGTTTTACAAGGTAGCGGAACAACTCGGCCCCGATCATCGGGACGGGGCGGCGATAGGACAGGGGCAGGCCCGAGTCAATGCCGCTTTGCGCTTTGTCGAGCCGGAAAGGCGGCAATAGACGGATTCTCCCTGCTCTGACAGAAAGGGGTTTGGGCAGGGTCTGCACCAATGCCGAGCCGAAAAGCCGCCCCATCCGGTCTGGACGCTTGCTTTGTTAGTTTTTATCCACAATTGTCGGTGTATCCATTAGAGATACTGCATGAATGAATCCCGCATCCTCGCCGGCCTGCCCGTCTTTCGCGCCGTGGCGACGCTCGGCAGTTTCAGCATTGCCGCGGGCCGGCTGGGGGTGACGCCTTCGGCGGTGTCGCAGGCCATCCGGGCGCTGGAAGATCAACTCGGCGTGCAGCTGATCACGCGCACCAGCCGCTCGATGCGCCTGACCGAAGCGGGAACCCGGCTGCTGGCCGAGATCGACGCGCCGCTTGCGCGGCTGAGCGAGGCCATGCAGGGCGTGCGTGACCCGGGCGGGCAGGTCGAAGGGCCGCTGCGCATCGCCCTGTCCTCGCTGGCAGCCGAGACCTGCATCCGGCCGAAACTGCCCGGCTTCATGGAAGCCTTTCCGGCGATCCGGCTGGACCTGTCCGGCGAGGATCGCGTCACGGATATTGTCAAAGGCGGCCATGACGCCGGGATCGGCCTGCGGGATGCACCGGACGGCGATATGGTCTCGGTCCCGATCGGGCCGCCCTTGCAACGCTGCCTGCTGGCCAGCCCGAATTATCTGGCCCGCCACGGCCAGCCCGACCGGCCCGAGGCGCTGATGGCGCATCGGCTGGCACGGTATCGCTTGCCCGGCCGCGCGCGACCGGAACCGCTGAGCTTCCTGCGCGGCGCAGAACGGCTGGAGTTGGACCTGCCGGCGGCACTGGTGCTGGACGATCTGGCAACGCTCGAGACAGTCCTGCGGGCCGGCCGCGTCATCGCGCAAAGCTTTCTTCCGCTGGAAGCCGGGGCCATCCGCAATGGCGAGTTGGTCGAGTTGCTGGCGGAATACCGCCCGTCACCGCTGCAATTCCACCTTTCCTACCCGGCACGGATGCGAATGACGGCGCGGCTCAGGGCGTTTCTGAACTGGTTTGCCCCCAACACCCCGCCCGTGCAGGACGACCGGTCAGTTTAACACGCGGTATTCAACCAGCTCGGTCCGCTGCACGGCCAGGAAATTATCGTCCGAGACCATGGTCAGGCGAATGCCGATCCCATCGCTCCAGGCGGAAATGCCTTCGAGATTGTCATATTGCAGGGTCGAGCTTTCCAGCAGCACTTCCTCATCCGACAAACCGTCATCGCCCATGACGAAGCGGCGCACCCGCGACTGGAAGCCCAGAAGCCCGCGGAAATGACGTTCCAGCAGGTAAAGCCGCCCGTCGGGGCCGATATCGGCACCCACCGCCTGCCATTTGGACGAGCCCGGCAAGCGGAAAGGCTGATCCCATTTGCCCCCGCGATAGCGCCAGACCGGGAAGCTGTCGGCACCTTCGCCGATCAGCTCGGGGATGGTGAAAAGGCTGCCCTCGGCATCGACGGCAAGGGCTTCCAGCCCGCGATTGATCGGCAGTTTCTCGAAAGCGTCAGGCACCGGCAGGCGGGTCGCGGGCCGGTCGGGATCGGCATAATAGGCGACGCGGTCCAGGCCTTCGAAACTGACCCAGAAGCCGCCATCGGGGGCCGTGGCCAGCCCCTCGCTGTCGCCCAGCCAACCGGGCTCAAGCATCTGGCCCTTGCTGTCCTGCAGGCGCGCGCGGCCCGACATCGCCAGGCCGCGAATGCGCCCGGCGGCATCGCGTTCGACCTCGCCCCAGCGGATCTGGGCGCGGTCCGAAAGGATATGGAAGCGACTGCCATCTTCGCTGATCTCGATGGCGGAAAAGCCGCCGAAATCGGCTTCCGGCAGCGACCAGACATAGGTTCCCACATATTCGACACTGGCCTTGCCGAATGCCGGCAGGGCCAATGTCGACAGCAGGACGCCGAAGATCAGCGAGCGGTGGCGACAGCCTGGCATTGACGCGGCATCTCGCTCAGCCGGAAGCTGCGGGGGTGGCGGTAATTCGGGTTCGGCTTGCCCTTGGGCCGGGTCGAGGGTCTGGCGCGATAGGCCAGTTCCTGCCTTGCCGCACCGCAGCCATTGTCATTGCCGGACAGCGCCGCAACCGGCGAGGCCGGGTTCGAACAGCTTGGGCTACCGGCCGGGCAGTTCAGCCGGACATGGAAATGGTAATCGTGGTTCGGCGTCGGGCGCAGCTTCTGCAACCAGGCGCCACGGTTGCGATTGGCATCGCACATCGCCACCTTGATCGCCGCATCGAGGAAGATACGGTCGACGCGCGGGTCCATCGCCGCCGACTGGATGATCGCGGCATGAGAAGAAGACCAGTTGCCGTTCACGCTCAGCCCATTCTTCGAGACCACGCTGATCGAGGAGATATTCTCGCGCTGCGACCGCGACAGGTTCAGCGAGGAGGGCGGCAGCATCCAGATATCGACATCAAGGCCAAGCTGGTGACTGGCGTGGCCCGATATCATCGGGCCGCCGCGCATCTGGCTCATGTCGCCGACATAAAGCCCGCGCCAACCCATCTTGGTGGCCGCCTGCGACAGGCCCATGACAAACTTGACCATCTCGGGATGGGCCCAGTTGCGGTTGCGCGACAGGCGCATGGCCTGCCAGGTCGGCCCGGTCTCGGGCAGTTGCACGGCGCCGGATACACAGCCCTTGGAATAGCTGCCGATGGCAACGGGGGCGCCGCCGGTCGGGCCGGGCTCGTTGCCGAACACATCTTTCGCCAAGGGGTCGGCCATGGCGGGCATGGCCAGGCCGGCAATCGCGGCCACGGTCAGGATGAATTTGCGGATCACTGCTCTGCCTCTCCATTCTTGTTGACCCAATGTAACAGGAATAGCGCCAGAAGGAACATCACGATCAGCGGAGAGATGCCGATCCTCTGGCTGCCGCTGATCTCGGTCACGCGGGCGATGGAGAAGGGGGCAAGGAAGGCCGTGGCCTTGCCGGAGAGCGCATAAAGTCCGAAAATCTCGGTCGCGCGTTCTTCCGACGTATGGCGCACGGTCAGCGTCCGCGATGCCGCCTGCATGGCGCCCCCGGCCCCGCCGATCAGCGCCCCGCAGAAGAAGAAGACCACGTCCGGCAGCTTTGAGCCGGGGCCGAGCGGGATGCCGAAGATGCTGTCGCGATCCATCCCGATCACGATCACGCAAACCAGCGTCAGCATCAGGATCGCGGCGATGACGACTGGCTTCGGACCATGGCGCCGGTCGGCCTTGCCGCCCAGCCAGGAAATCGCCGCCGCCGAGATCACGCTGACGATGCCGAAGGCGCCCGACATCAGCACCGACCAGCCCAGCACCGTGCCGGCATAGACCCCGCCGAACAGATAAAGCCCGTTCAGCGCATCGCGCGACAGCATGGACGATATAAGCCAGCTGAGCAGGCTGCCCCGGCTTGGCAGGCTGGCCAGCAGTCGGCCAAGCTCGCCCATCGCCGCGCGCAGGCGCAGCGGACGGCCCTGCCCCGGTGCCTCGCGCACCCAGAGCGCGAAGGGAACCATGAAAAGAACATACCAGATCGCGGTGAAGGGGCCGACGAAGCGCGTCCCTTCGCGCAGCGCCGGGTCCAGCCCGAAGATCGGCGCAATGCCGGCCATGGTGGTGCCGGTCTGACCTTCGGCGAAGAACAGCAGCATGATCGCCAGTGCCACCAGCCCACCAAGGTAGCCGAAGGCGAAGCCCGATCCCGAGATGCGACCGACCTCCTCCTTGGGGGCAAGGCCGGGCAGAAGCGCATTGGTGAAGATCGTCGCCATCTCGATCCCGACAAGGCCGAGGCCGAAGAAAAACACCGCCTGCCAAAGGTTCGGATCGGTCGGCGTCAGCCACCACAGGCCCGAAGCACCGATCACGATCAGCCCCGAGAAGAACCAGACCCAGGGCAACCGGCGCCCGGTCGAATCCGCGACCGCCCCAAGGACCGGCGCAAGAAGGGCGATGCAGACCCCGCCGATCGCCAGCCCGTCCCCCCAGAGCGCCTGCGCCTGCACCCCCGCCTGGGTGGCGTCGAGACCCCGAGAGATGAACTCGCGCTTGGCGACCTCGGAATAGTAGATCGAGAAAATGAACGAGACCAGCAACGTGTGGTAAGGCTGGCCAGCCCAGTCGAAAAACCACCAGCCCCAGATGCGTTTGCGATTCAAGGTCGTTCCAGCCTGTCCCATGCTTCCCTGCGATAAGGCCGGACTGGTGCCTGATTGGCAACTGTCTTTTCGTCGCAAAGCCTTGATCTGTCCGAAATTCAGCCCTGCGCGTCCAGTGCGGCGCGCGCATCCTCGGGGATATGCGGCGGCCAGGGACGCAGCGCATCGGCCTCGATCCAGCCCTGCACCCAACCGGGCAGCGCCGGGGATTGCGGATCGGTACCCATCGCCGCACAGACCTCCTCGGGCGGGACGATCCCTTTCGGACCGGTGCAGGCCATGCGCAGCAGCATGTGGTTGCAGCACTCGCCATTTCGCCACATCGACTGCTCGATATAGAAGAAGCGATGATCCCAGCCGATCATCCGCGACAGCATGGTAAAACGGTTGAAGGCGCGGATGCGGCGGCGATAGCGCGTGGTATTGCCGGCGACCGTGATCCCCCAGCCGGTCTGGCGCAGAACCGCGCTCAGCCCGGTGCGCATCGCCAGCGGCAGCCGGCCCAGATCGTAAAGCGTCAGCGTGCGGCCGTTGTTCAGCTCGATCCACGGGTCCAGATCCCACGGCCAGCAGCGATGGGTCGAGACATGGGTCTCCAGCGGCCCCAACTTCGGCGCATTCCGGAACTTGAGCACTTCCTTGGCAAAGCGGATCAGCGGATACATCGGCGCACCTCCTGTTGCGGTGGGGGTAACAGCGCGACCCGCGGTGTCAACTCGGACGTTGCGCAAGCTTGCACGCCAGCCCCCTCTGGCTTAGTGCAGGGCAGGAATTCTGCGCGGAGTATGAGCGATGGCGATGAATGGAACGCCGCGCGTCGGCCTGGTCGGCTGGCGGGGCATGGTAGGATCGGTCCTGATGGACCGCATGGCGGCCGAAGGCGACTTCGCGCTGATCGAGCCGGTGTTCTTCTCGACTTCCAATGCCGGCGGCAAGGCCCCGATGGGCGACGAACCGCTGGCCGATGCCTTTGACCTTCAGGCGCTGAAATCCTGCGACATCGTCCTGACCTGTCAGGGCGGGGATTACACCTCCGAGGTCTTCGCGAAGCTGCGCGCCGAGGGCTGGAACGGCCACTGGATCGACGCGGCGTCGACCCTGCGCATGGAAAAAGACGCGCTGATCGTGCTCGATCCGGTGAACCGCCCGGTGATCGATGACGCCATGGCCGCCGGCAACCGCAACTGGATCGGCGGCAACTGCACCGTCTCCTGCATGCTGATGGGCGTGGGCGCGCTGTACAAGGCCGGGCTGGTCGAATGGATGTCGACCCAGACCTATCAGGCGGCCTCGGGCGGCGGCGCCAAGCACATGCGAGAGCTGCTGACCCAGTATGGCAGCCTGAATGCCGAGGTCCGCGATCTGCTCGACGATCCGAAATCGGCGATCCTTGAGATCGACCGCAAGGTGCTGGCCCGCCAGAAGGCAATGCAGGGTACCGAGGAATCGGCGCAGTTCGGCGCCGTGCTGGGCGGCAGCCTGATCCCCTGGATCGACAAGGATCTGGGCGACGGCATGTCCAAGGAAGAATGGAAGGGCATGGCCGAGACCAACAAGATCCTCGGCCTCGGCCCCGATGCGCTCGTCGGCTCGAACGCCGCCGCGATCCCGGTTGATGGCTTCTGCATCCGCATCGGCGCCATGCGCTGCCACAGCCAGGCGCTGACCTTCAAGCTGAAGCGTGACCTGCCGGTGGACGAGATCGAGGCGATGATCGCCGAGGATAACGACTGGGTGAAGGTGGTCCCGAACGAGAAGGAAGCCTCGATGCGCGACCTGACCCCGGTCGCGGTCACCGGCACGCTGAACATCCCGGTCGGGCGCATCCGCAAGCTGGCCATGGGGCCGGACCATATCGGCGCCTTCACCGTCGGCGACCAGCTTCTGTGGGGCGCGGCCGAGCCGCTGCGCCGCATGATGCGCATCCTGATCGAGGGCTGATCCATGACCACGCTTTTCCAGGCCATCATGCTGATCCTGAACGTCGTCTGGTTCGTGATGATCGCCCATATCATCATGTCCTGGCTGATCAATTTCCAGGTGCTGAACCTGCGCCAGCCGTTGGTCTATCAGCTCTGGGACGGGCTCAACCGCATGCTGGAGCCGCTTTACGGCCCGATCCGCCGCATCCTGCCCAATACCGGCGGGCTGGATCTGGCACCACTGGTGGTCTTCATCATCATCATCGTCATCCGCCAGGGCCTGGCGAATAACGCGGGCTTCTTCTACGGTTACTGATGTCCAGCGATCTTCTGCGACAGGTCTGGGGCTTCGACGGCTTCCGCCCCGGCCAGCAGGATATCGTCGAGGCCGTCGCGGCGGGCCGCGACGTGTTGGCGATCATGCCGACGGGCGGCGGCAAATCGCTGTGCTACCAGCTTCCGGCGCTGATGCGCGAGGGCGTGACGGTGGTCATCTCGCCTTTGATCGCGCTGATGCGCGATCAGGTCCGGGCGCTGCGAGAGGCCGGGGTGGCGGCAGGCGCGCTGACCTCGGGCAATACCGAGGCCGAGACTGACGAGATCTTCGCGGCCCTGCGCGAAGGCGCGCTGAAGATCCTCTACATGGCGCCGGAACGGCTGGCCTCGGGCGGGACGCTGCCGCTTCTGCGCCGGGCGGGCGTCACCGCAATCGCCGTGGACGAGGCGCATTGCGTCAGCCAGTGGGGCCATGATTTCCGCCCCGATTACCTGCGCATCGGCGATCTGAAACGCGCGCTCGACGTGCCGCTTTCGGCCTTTACCGCCACTGCCGATGCCGAAACCCGCGCCGAAATCGTCACTCGCCTGTTCGAGGGCCGCGAACCCGTCACCTTCCTGCGCGGGTTTGATCGCCCGAATATCCACCTGGCGTTCCAGCCCAAGGACGGGCCGCGCCGGCAGATCATGGATTTCGTCGCCGCCCGCCCGGGCCAGTCCGGCATCGTCTATTGCGGCAGCCGCGCCAAGACCGAAACCCTTGCCGCCGCGCTCAACGCCGCCGGCCATCCGGCGCTGCACTACCACGGCGGCATGGACCCCGAGGCGCGGCGCGAGGCCGAGGCCCGTTTCCAGCGCGAGGACGGGCTGATTGTCGCGGCCACCGTCGCCTTCGGCATGGGCATCGACAAGCCCGATATCCGCTGGGTCGCCCATGCCGACCTGCCCAAATCCATCGAGGCCTATTATCAGGAAATCGGCCGCGCCGGCCGCGACGGGCTGCCGGCCGAGACCCTGACCCTCTACGGCCCCGACGATATCAGGATGCGCCGCGCCCAGGTCGATGAAGGGCTGGCGGACAATGACCGCAAGGATGCCGACCACGCGCGCCTGAACGCGCTTCTCGGTCTGGCCGAGGCGACCTCGTGCCGGCGGGTGATGCTGCTCGGCTATTTCGGCGATCAGGCCGGGCCTTGCGGCAATTGCGACCTCTGCGACACGCCGCCGGCCACCTTCGACGCGACGAAGCCCGTGCAGATGGCGCTTTCGGCCATGCTGCGCAGCGGCGAGTGGTTCGGGGCCGGGCATATCATCGACATCCTGACCGCCAATCCGACCGAAAAGATCCGCGAACGCGGCCATGACCGACTGCCCACTTACGGCGTCGGCAAGGGCTGGTCCAAGCCGCAATGGCAGGCGATCATCCGCCAGATGATGGGCCGCGATCTCTGCCGCCCCGACCCGGCCCGCCACGGCGCGCTGCATATCACCGGGGACGCCCATCCGATCCTGCGCGGCGAGGTGCAGGTGACCCTGCGCGAGGACAGCATCAAGCGCGCCAAGCCCGCCTTCGCCCCGAAGATGCAGGTCACCGAGGAAGACGCGCCACTGTTTTCCGCGCTCAAGGCCAAGCGCCGGGCATTGGCCGAGGCCGCCCGTGTGCCCGCCTATGTCATCTTCCCCGACCGCACGCTTCAGGAAATGGCCGAACGCCGCCCGCAGACGCTGGACGACATGGCCCGCATCAACGGCGTCGGCGCGAAGAAGCTGGACAGCTATGGCGACGCCTTCCTGTCGGTCATCGCCGGCGACACCGCGCCCATGCACCCCGCCCGCCGCGCGCTGGCGGGCCGCGAGGCCGGCGCGCTGTTCGATAGGCTGGCCGAGACACAGATGCGGCTGGCCCGAGGGGAGGATGGGACCGGAAAACCGCTCAGCTGCTCGACCAGCCAGCTGAAACGTATCGCGGAAACCCGCCCGGCGAACCGCGACGCACTGTCGCGGATCCTCGACGAGACAAGGCTGGAGCGTTTCGCCACCGCCTTTCTCGATCAGATCGCCGCCGGCTGACCCTTTGCGCCGGCCCAGCCATGGGCTAGGCTGAGGGCATTCTCAAACAGAAGGAAGCGCATCATGGCACTTGGTGAAGGCGACAAACTGCCCGCGGGCAAACTGCTGCAAATGACCGAAAACGGCCCGGCCGAGGTCGATCTGGCCGATTACGCCAAAGGCCGCGTGGCGATCTTCGCGCTGCCCGGCGCCTATACCGGCACCTGCACCACCGCGCATGTGCCAAGCTTCATCCGCACCGCCGACCAGTTCCGCGCCAAGGGCGTCGACCGGATCGTCTGCATCAGCGTGAACGACCCCTTCGTGATGGGGGCCTGGGCGCAATCGACCGGCGCCGACAAGGCCGGGCTGACCTTCCTCGGCGATGCCGATGGCAGCTTCACCAAGGCCATGGGCATGGGCTTCGACGCCCCGCCGGCGGGCCTTCTGGGCCGCTCCAAGCGTTACGCCATGCTGGTCGAGGACGGCACCATCACCGCGATGAATGTCGAGGACTCGCCCGGCCAATGCGACATTTCCGGCGGCGAGGCGCTGCTGGAGCGCGCCTGAGCCCCTGAAGCCTGAGTGCCTAGACCGGGATCATGGTGCCTTGCAGCATGGCCACATGCTTGCGGGCACCGCCGGTCTCGGCAAAGACATCCGCGCCGACGACGACGATCCGGCGACCGGCGCGGATCACCCGGCCCTCGGCCACCAGCCGGTCGCCAAGCGCGGGCGACATCAGGTTGATCTTCATCTCGACCGTCATCACCTCGGCCCCCTCGGGCAGGGTGGTCAGCGCCGCGTAACCCGCCGCCGAATCGCCGATGGAAAAGGCCAGCCCCGCATGGCCCGCCCCCTGCTGCTGCAGGCTGGTGGGCAGGATCGGCGCGGTAATCACCACCCGCCCCGCCTCGACACTGAGAACTTCCGCCCCCAGCGTCCGCATCATGCTCTGCTTGCCGAAACTGTCGCGAATGCGCGTGTCGATATCGTTCATTTGGTGTTATCCGTCTTGATCAGGCCCGAGAAGCCGGCCACCGCTAACAGGGTCAACCCCCATCCCGCCGCGATATGCAGCCACAGATACAGCCGCGCCCACCGGCCAATCGGCTTGCTGTCATCGGGGATCCAGTAGGACTGCATCTCCATCGCGATCACCGGCAGCAGCGTATCGGCCGAATAGACCAATGCGTTAAAGCGCGGATAGGACGCGGCCTCTGGCTGGCGCAGGAAGCAGATTAGCTGGTCTTCACCCGGCCGCGCGCGCGATGTGTAAGGACCCCGCGCAGCCTCGGGAAGACCCGTCAGATCGGGGTTTTCCGCGCAAGCCACCCATTCCGGCGCGCGTTGTATCTGCGGCAGGTTGGGTTTGATTTCGCCGAAGCCGGCGGCGCGCGCAAAGATCATCGCACCAAGCCCGAGCGCCAGCAAAAGCCAGATCGCCGCCCGTCCCGGCCTGCGCCCGAAGGCCACCGACCATTCGAGCAGCCAATCCACAAACCGGGCCCACCACAGCCGCAGCCACGCGCTTACAACCTTGTCATTCTCCGGGCGAAAGCCCTTGCCCGCATCGCCCGCGTCCCGACCTGCCCGTGCGGCATCCAGCTGTCGCTGAAGCACCGCACGCCAGGCCTTGCGCTGCAACCGCTCCTTCTCGATCAGAACCTCGCGCGCATCGCTGCCATGCCCGGCCTCGCGCAGCGCGCGCGCGCATTCCTCATAGGGCTGCGGCCAGAAGTCATAGCCGTATTTCTTCGGCTTCATCCGTGACAGCCAGTCGATCCGCTCGCGACCTGACACGCCAAATCCCGTAAATGCACCATAGCGACAGCGATCCAAAACTAACTCGTCTGGCCAGCAAGCGGGGGCGTCATTGATCGTGCCAATTGTGGCAGCCGTCAGATCGATGGCGCCTTTGCTGAGCGCCCCGTCACGCCAGAAAAACGCCCCGGCAATCGTGGCCCCATCCGCAATTAGCGGCCTACCCGTCGCATTCAGCTTTACGGCCTCGCATTCCAGATTGCCACCAATCATCGCGCCGACAAGTAGTATCCCTCCCGCCGCTTCGACCTCACGGAGAAACACGCTGCCTTTGATATCGAGACGATCCGCTAACAGCGCATCACCCGTCCCAATCAGCTTTGCGCCGATGCATCCCAGATCGCCACCAATCGTCGCGCCGAGAAGCCGTATCTCTCCCGCCGCCTCGACTTTGCGCAGTAACACGTTGCCTTTGACAGTGAGGCCATCCGCCGACAGCGCATTATCGAGCGCGCTGCCGTTCAGGAAAAGGTTCTTGATCTGCGCATTTCGCAGCAAGATCTTGTTCGCAAACCGACAGGATAGCAAAGCCAGATCGCAGTCGATTGACGCGCCTTCAAGATCGAGTCCACGGTTTTCCCCCCGCGTGTCACCATCGCCGAGGATATAGGCACCCCGAATGCGCAAGCCCCGCTCGGGAAGCGCGCAGTCCTCAATCTTCTTCAGGATCAGCGCCCGGATCAGGCTGGCGCGGATATGCAAATCGGCCGGTGCGTCTTTGGGCGGAACGCCCTCGGATGCTTCAAAATCCCATGCCCCGCCGCCTTGCAGATGCGCGATCAGCCCCGCCTCTGCCTTCGTCAGATCACCGAAATCAGCAACCTTCATCCATCGCCCTCGAACAGCCCCGCCTGCTGCGGCGCTTTCGGTGCGTCCAGCCCCAGATGCCGCCAGCCCTTCGCCGCCAGCATCCGCCCGCGCGGCGTCCTTGCGATCAGGCCCTGCTGCAGCAGGTAAGGCTCGATCACCTCCTCGATCGCGTCGCGGCTTTCCGACAGCGCCGCCGAGATCGTCTCGACCCCGACCGGGCCGCCGCCGTAATTCTCGGCGATCAGGCCCAGATAGCGGCGGTCGGCACCGTCAAGGCCCAGATCGTCCACCCCCAGCCGGGTCAGCGCGCTGTCGGCAATGGCGCGCGAGATGCGGCCATCGCCCTCGACAAGCGCGAAATCCGCCACGCGGCGCAGCAGGCGCCCGGCGATACGCGGGGTGCCACGGGCGCGGCGGGCGATCTCTCGGGTGCCATCGGGATCGGAATCGTAGCCCATCAGCCGCGCCCCGCGACGGACGATCAGGTCCAGCTCCTCGACGGTATAGAATTGCAGCCGGGTCGGGATGCCGAAACGGTCGCGCAGGGGCGTCGTCAGCAGGCCGAGGCGGGTGGTGGCCCCGACCAGCGTGAAGGGCTGCAACTCGATCCGCACGGTCCGCGCGGCCGGGCCTTCGCCGATCATCAGGTCCAGCTCGAAATCCTCCATCGCCGGGTAAAGCACCTCCTCCACCGCCGGGTTCATGCGGTGGATCTCGTCGATGAACAGAACGTCGCGGGCTTCGAGGTTGGTCAGGATCGCGGCCAGATCCCCCGCCCGCGCCAGCACCGGGCCGGAGGTCATCTTGAAATTCACCCCCAGCTCGCGCGCCATGATCTGCGCCAGCGTGGTCTTGCCGAGGCCGGGGGGGCCGTGAAACAGCGTGTGATCCATCGCCTCGCCCCGTCGGCGGGCGCTTTCGATGAAGACCGAAAGATTGGCCCGCGCCTCGGCCTGACCGACGAATTCCGACAGCGCCTGCGGGCGCAGCGCACGGCCCGGCTCGTCCTCGGGCAGCGGATCGGGGCGAAGGGTCGGATCAGGGGCGGCCATGGGGCGTCTTCATCTTTCGCAAGGGCTATTCCTTCGGCGCCAATGACCGCAGCGCCGCCCGAATCAAGGCGGGCATGGCCGCCTCCGGTTCGGCTGCCGCCGCCTGCGCCACGGCGCTTGCCGCTTCCGAGGGGTTATAGCCCAGATTGGTCAGCGCCGACAGCGCCTCGGATTGCGCGGCGGCGGAAGCCGGCGGGGCTTTCGCCACCGGGGCCGGGGCCGCAGGCGCGGGCGTGTCGGTCTCGATGACCGGCGCGCCCGCATCCACCGTCAGCGCCCCGCCCATGGCCATGACCGAGGGGGCCTTGTCCTTCAGCTCCAGCACCACGCGCTGCGCCAGTTTCGGCCCGACGCCCGGCGCCTTCCTGACCGCCGACCAGTCGCCAAGCGCAATCGCCCGGCCCAGCCCTTCGGCCCCGAGCGTGCCCAGAACCGCCAGCGACGCCTTGGCCCCGATCCCCTGCACCGAGGTCAGAAGCTTGTGCCATTCCTTCTCCAGCAGGGTCGGGAAGCCGAAAAGCTGCAACAGGTCCTCGCGCACCAGAAGGTCGGTATAAAGCGCCAGCGCCTGACCCACGGGCGGCAGGCCGGCGGCGGTGCGTTCGCTGACATGGACGATGTAACCCACCCCGCGCACGTCGATCAGGACATGATCGGTGGCCCGGTGCAGGATCACGCCTGCGATACGGCCGATCATGCGCTGATCCTCCGCTGCTGCGGCTTGATGCGGATGGCCCGCGACTGCAGGTGATGGGCGTGACAGATGGCGATGGCGAGCGCATCGGCAGCATCGGCGCTGTCGAAGCTGACGCCGGGCAGTTGGTGGCGGACCATGTGCTGAACCTGTTCCTTGTCGGCATGACCGACGCCGACCACCGCCTTCTTGACCGCGTTCGGGGCGTATTCGCCGATCTCCAACCCGGCCTCGGCCGGTGCCAGAAGGGCGATGCCGCGCGCCTGACCCAGTTTCAGCGTGCCGACCGCGTCCTTGTTGACGAAGGTCTGTTCCACCGCCGCCGCCGTCGGTGCATGGGCAATGATGACCGCCGACAGCCCGCGATAAAGCCGCAGCAGGCGCTCGCCCAGCTCGCCCCTGTCAGAATGGATGACGCCATTGGCGATATGGCGCAGGCGCGGGCCGTCAAGCTCGATCACGCCCCAGCCCATGTTCTGCAAACCGGGATCGATACCCAGAACCCTCATGCCCTGCCCTCTTTGCCTGCTTTTCCCGAAACCTAGCACGAAACGCGAACATCGGGAAAGAGTCCTTTTGTCCCCCGCTTCCAAGCCGGGGCTTGCTTGACACTGCCCCCCCGTTCCTTGACAAAAAAGGAAAAAGACAACGAGGAGGACAGATGTCGCCAGCCCTGATCGCAGTGCTGCCCTTTTTGGGCGCCCTTCTGCCGGGATTGCTGATCCGCTCGGGGCGCAATGTCGCGGCATCCGCCTGCGCCACCGCGACCGCGCTGGCACTGATCGGCCTTTGCCTGCATATCCCGACCGTGATGGCCGGCGGTGTCGTCACCGCCGATATCACCTGGCTGCCGCAGATCGGGCTGAATGCCAGCTTCCGAATCGACGGGCTGAGCCTTCTGTTCGGGATCCTGATCCTCGGGATCGGGCTGCTGATCATCCTCTATGCGCGTTACTATCTGTCCAAGGAAGACCCGGTCGGGCAGTTCTACACCTATCTGATGCTGTTTCAGGGCGCGATGGTCGGCATCGTGCTGTCGGATAACATCCTGCTGCTGCTGATCTTCTGGGAGCTGACCTCGCTGTCGTCCTTCCTGCTGATCGGTTACTGGAAGCACCTGCCCGAGGGCCGGCAAGGCGCGCGCATGGCGCTGACCGTCACCGGCATGGGCGGCCTTGCGATGATCGCGGGGATGCTGATCCTCGGCAATATCGCCGGCAGCTACAATATCGGCGAGATCCTGCAGGCGAAGGAGGCGATCCAGGCCTCGCCCTATTACCTGCCGGCGCTGCTGCTGATCCTTTGCGGGGCGTTCACCAAATCGGCACAATTCCCCTTCCATTTCTGGCTGCCGCACGCCATGGCCGCGCCGACGCCGGTCTCGGCCTATCTGCACAGCGCCACCATGGTGAAGGCGGGTCTGTTCCTGATGGCGCGGCTGTGGCCGGTGCTGTCGGGCACGCCGGAATGGTTCTATATCGTCGCCACCACCGGTCTTCTGACCATGCTGATCGGCGCGGTGATCGCGCTGTTCAAGGACGACCTGAAGGCGATCCTCGCCTTCTCGACGGTCAGCCATCTGGGCATGGTCACCATGCTGCTGGGGCTGGGGACCGAGGCCGGGGCGATTGCCGCCGTCTTCCATATCATCAACCACGCCACCTTCAAGGCGGCGCTCTTCATGACCGCCGGCATCGTCGATCACGAGGCCGGCACGCGCTCGGTCCGCTTGCTCGGCGGGTTGCGCAAGCTGATGCCGATCACCTTCACCATCGGCACCATCGCGGCGCTGTCCATGGCCGGGATCCCGCCGCTGAACGGCTTCATGTCGAAAGAGATGATGCTGGAAGAAGTCGCCCATACCGTCTGGGGCGGCTATGCGAACCTGTTCCTGATCGTGGCCGCCGTGGCCGCGACCTTCTCGGTCGGGTATTCCTTCCGCTTCATCGTGCAGGTCTTCCTGGGGCCAGAGCGCAGGGAATACCCCCATCATCCGCATGATCCCGGCCCCGGCCTGTGGTTGAGTCCGGCCTTCCTGATCGTGCTGGTGGTGCTGATCGGGCTGATGCCGATGACCATGGTCGGCTGGCTGGTGACGGCCTCGGCCGATGCGGTGACAGGGCTGCATACCCATCCGCATCTGGCGCTGTGGCATGGCGTCAATACGGCGCTGATTACCTCGGGCATCGCCACGCTTGGCGGTGCGCTGCTGGTCTTTTTCCACAGGCCGCTGCAGGAGCTGTGGGACGACGCCCCCCGGCCAGAGGCCAAGTCCATCTTCGACGCCATCATCCGCCGTGCCGCGCGTTGGTCACAGGTTACCAATGACATGCTGCATGACGGCAGGCTGGCGCGCGGCGCCAGCATGATGGCGATCACCATCGTCATGGCCGGCACCTTCGCCTGGGCCACCGGCGCCACTAGCCCGATGAGCCGAGAGATGCTGCCGATCGAGCCGGTCGCCCTGATCGGTTTCGTCCTGCTGATCGTGGCCACCGGCTGCATGGTGGCCTTCCATCGCAACCGCCTGCTGGCCCTGGTGCTGATCGGAATCGTCGGGCTGATCGTTTCCTGCGGGTTTATCTACGTCTCGGCGCCGGACCTTGCCCTGACCCAGATCTCGGTCGAGGTGGCGACAGTGATGCTGATGCTGCTGGCGCTGAACTTCCTGCCCAAGCGCACCTGGGTCGAGACGGGCAACCTGCGTCGCGGTGCCGATGCACTGATCGCAACGGCGGTCGGTCTGGGTTTCGGTGGCCTCGCCTATGCGATCATGCGCAGCGATTTCGCGTTTGAGACGATCTCGAAATATCACCTGGAAAACAGCCACTCGCTCGGCGGCGGCGACAATGTCGTCAACGTCATTCTGGTGGACTTCCGGGGCTATGATACGTTCGGCGAGATCACCGTGCTGGGCATCGCCGCCCTGGTCATCTATGCCATGACCGAGACCCTGCTGAAGGGCAAATCCTCGCGCCGGCTGGCCAATTGGCGCCGCGATCAGCGCCGGGCCGGCGACCGTCACCCGCTGCTGCTGGTGGTGGCGACGCGGCTGATCCTGCCGATCTCGCTGACCGTGGGCCTGTTCATCTTCCTGCGCGGCCACAACCAGCCCGGCGGCGGTTTCATCGCCGGTCTGATCGTCGCCATCTCGCTGCTGATGCAATACATGGCCTCGGGCTTCGCCTGGGCGCAGGAGCGTCAGCGCGTTCCCTTCCACGCCATGATCGGTGCCGGCGTCGTCGTCGCCGCCGCGACCGGGATCGGTGCCTGGTTGTGGGGTCTGCCGTTCCTGACCTCGAATTACGGCTATGTGAAACTGCCATTCCTGGAGGAGTTCGAGCTTGCCACGGCCATGGCCTTCGATCTCGGCGTGTTCCTTTGTGTGCTGGGCGCGGTGATGCTGGCGCTGAACTCGCTGTCGCGCATCTCTCGCCGCGCCGGAGAGCCGGTGAACGTCGAGCCGATGGATATCGACCCGTCGCGGGACGATGAACCCGCGGGCGAGCCTGCACATGGGGGGGCGGTCTGATGGAAGCACTCGTCGCAATTGCCATCGGCGCCATGACGGCGGCCGGCATCTATCTGGTGCTGCGCCTGCGCACCTTCCCGACCGTGATCGGCATGACCATGCTGTCCTATGCGATCAACCTGTTTCTGGTCGCCACCGGTCGGCTGGCCATCGACAAGCCGCCGATCCTGCATGGCCACGCACCGCTGACCGATTACACCGACCCTCTGCCGCAGGCCCTGACCCTGACCGCCATCGTGATTTCCTTCGGGATGACGGCGGTCGTCGTGCTGCTGGCGCTCGGCGCCTATATCGAGGGCGGCGATGACTATATCGACATGCCCGATTCAGACCGGCGTGAAACCGGGGGCGACAGCGAATGAACCATTTCATCATTGCCCCCGTCGTCCTGCCGGCGCTGATCGGCGGCCTCATCATCCTCTGGATGCGACACGACATGCTGTTGCAGCGGGTCTTCTCGACCGCCGGATCGGCGATCCTGCTGGGGGTGGCGCTGTATCTGGCCTATTACGCCAGCAGCGGCGAGGTCTTCGTCTATCGCCTCGGCAACTGGCAGGCACCCTTCGGCATCGTGCTGATGCTGGACCGTCTGGCGGCGCTGATGCTGGTCCTGGCGGCCTTTCTGGCGCTGATCGTGCAGCTTTACGCCATAGGTTCCGGCTGGGACCGCAAGGGCTGGCATTTCCACGCGCTCTGGCAGTTCCAGATGATGGGGGTCATGGGCGCCTTCCTGACCGGGGACGCCTTCAACCTGTTCGTCTTCTTCGAGGTGCTGCTGATCGCCTCCTACGGTCTGATGATCCATGGCGGCGGCGGGCTGAGGCTGCGCGCCGGTGTGCAATACGTCATCATCAACCTGCTGGGTTCGACCCTGTTCCTGGCCGCGCTCGGCACGCTTTACGCGGTCACCGGCACGCTGAACATGGCCGATCTGGCGATCAAGGTGGCCGAGATGCCGGCGCAGGATACCGCGCTGCTGCGCACCGGCGCGGTTCTGCTGATGCTGGTCTTCGCCATCAAGGCCGCCCTCGTGCCGCTGCATTTCTGGCTGCCCTCGACCTATGCCAATGCGCCGGGTCCGGTCGCGGCGCTTTTCGCGATCATGTCGAAGGTCGGCATCTACGCCATCATCCGCTTCTATACGCTGGTTTTCCCCGGCGATTCGCTGGTCGAGCATCTGATCGCCGACATGCTGCTGCCGGCGGCGCTGATCACGCTGGTGATCGGCCAGATCGGGGTGCTGGGTGGCCGGCATCTTGGCCGGGTCGCGGCAATGTCGGCGGTTGCCTCGATCGGGACGCTGGTCATTGCCGTGTCGATGTTCACGCCGGCCTCGATCTCGGCGGCGCTTTATTACACCATCCATTCGACACTGTCGGCGGCGGCGCTGTTCCTGATCGCCGACATGGTCGCTGCCCGCCGCAATGGCGAGCTGTGGCTGACCCTGCGCCCGAAGATCCGCAACAGCGGGCTGATCGCGGCCATGTTCTTCATGACCGCCATCGCCATTGCCGGGATGCCGCCGCTGTCGGGCTTCATCGGCAAGCTGCTGATCCTCGATGTCACCCGCCCCGATGCCTGGTGGATCGGCATCTGGTCGACGATCCTGATCACCTCGCTTTTCGCCATCGTGGGCTTCGGCCGGGCCGGCTCGACCCTGTTCTGGCTGCCCTTCCAGCTGCAACGGATCGAGCAGCAGGCCAAGGCCGAAGGCAAACCCAGGCCCACCGGCCCGATCCCGCCCAAGCTGGAACCGGATGAGCATGTGCAGGACATCGGCGACGCGGTTTCGCCCGGCCTGACCTTCGTCGCCACCGGCGCGCTGCTGGCGGGTCTGGTGCTTCTGACCATCTTCGCCCGCCCGGCACTGAACATGACCGACGCCATTGCCGATCAGCTTTTCGATACGGCACCCTATGTCAACTCGGTCCTCATCGAGCAGGAGGGCGCGCGGCAATGAGACGGCTTTTCCCTCACCCTTACCTCTCGGTCCTGCTGGTCATCATCTGGCTTCTGCTGGTCAATGACTTCCGCTGGGGCTCGCTGGTCTTCGGGCTGATCCTGTCGATCCTGATCCCGGCCTTCATCGCGCCTTACTGGCCGCAACGCCCGACGCTCCGCTTCGGCTGGAAGCTGATCGCCTATTTCCTGCTGGTGATCTGGGATATCATCGTCGCCAATATCGAGGTGGCGAAGATCGTGCTGTTCAAGTCAAATCGCGACCTGAAGCCGGCCTGGATCGCGATTCCGCTGGAACTGCGCTCTCCCGAGGCGATCTCGGTCCTTGCCGGCACCATCACCCTGACGCCCGGCACGGTCAGTTGCGACCTGTCGGAATGCGGTCACGCGCTGCTGGTCCATTGCCTGCACGCACCCGACCCCGACAGCGTCGTGGTCGATATCAAGTCCCGCTACGAGGCACGCCTGATGGAGATCTTCTCATGATCGAATATGCGCTGCTTTTCGCCTTCGGCTGCTACGGTATCGCGCTGCTGTTCAACCTCTACCGGGTGGTGGTCGCGCCGGGCGTGCCAGACAGGATTCTGGCGCTGGATACGATGGCCATCAACATGATCGCCCTGCTGACGCTGTTCGGCATCCGTCAGGGCTCGGCCATGTATTTCGAGGCGACGCTGCTGTTCGCCATGGTCGGCTTCGTCTCGACGGTGGCCTATGCGAAATTCATGCTGCGCGGCAATATCATCGAGTAAGGGGAAATCGCATGGATCTGTTCTTCGAAATCCTCGTCACCGCGCTTCTGGTCATCAGCGGAATCTTCGGCTTCGTCGGCTCCTACGGGCTGGTCAAGCTGCCAGAGCCGATGACCCGCCTGCATGCGCCGACCAAGGCCGCGACGCTTGGGGTGGGTTCGGTCCTGATCGCCTCGATGATCTATTTCGCCTGGTTCAACGGCCATGTCAGCTGGCATGAGCTGTTGATTACGCTGTTCATCTTCCTGACCGCACCGGTGACCGGCCTGATGATCGCCAAGGCGAATATCTTCCGGCACTGGAGCAAGGAAGAACTGCCCCCGACCGGCGCCGGCACCGGCTGGGCGACGCTTTCGGACGCACCGAGCCTGATGGATGACGGCGCCGATTCGCGCCTGAAGCACGAAGGCGATTGAGCAATTGCGTCGGTCCGGCGTGATCGCCGGACCCGATCAGATCAGATCAGCCCGGCGTGGCGCATCGCCTCTTCGATGCGGGTCTTTGCGGACTGGGTCAGGCCCACCAGCGGCAGGCGCACACGCTCGTTCCCGATGCCCAGCCTCGACAGCGCGTATTTCGCGCCGACCAGCCCCGGCTCCAGGAAGATCGCCACATGCAGCGGCATCAGCTTGTCCTGCAATTCCAGCGCTTTCGCATAGTCGCCGGCCAGCGTCGCCGCCTGAAACTCGGCACAGAGCTTCGGCGCGACATTGGCGGTGACGCTGATGCAGCCGACGCCACCATGGGCGTTGAAACCAAGCGCCGTCGCATCCTCGCCCGAAAGCTGGATGAAATCGGTCCCGCAGGCGATGCGCTGCTGGCTGACGCGTTCCAGCTTGCCGGTCGCGTCCTTGACGCCGACGATGCGCGGCAGCGCCGCCAACTCGCCCATCGTCTCGGGCAGCATGTCGACGACAGAGCGGCCGGGAATATTGTAGATCACGATGGGCAGGTTCGTCGCCTCGTGGATCGCGGTGTAATGCGCGATCAGCCCGGCCTGGGTCGGCTTGTTGTAATAGGGCGTCACCACCAGGGCACCAGAGGCCCCCACGCTTTCGGCATGCTGCACCAGCCCGATCGCCTCGCGGGTGGAATTCGAGCCCGCCCCCGCGATCACCGGCACCCGGCCATCGGCGACGCGGATGACCTCTTCGACGACTTTGCGATGCTCGTCATGGCTCAGCGTCGGGGATTCGCCGGTGGTTCCGCAGGGCACCAGCCCGGTGCTGCCCTGTTCGATCTGCCATTCGACGAATTTCTTCAGCGTGTCCAGATCCAGCTCGCCGTTCGGGTCGAACGGGGTGATCAATGCGGGCAAGGACCCTTTGAACATGACACGCTCCTGTTGCATGAAGGTTGAAAACTTGCGGGACACTAGACGCAGGCGGGGCAATTGCCAAGCTTGTGAATTGCAGGCGGCGGGGCTTCGCCACAGATTGGGCGGGATGATGTATCCGATTAGAAACATGCTCTGCGCCGCGATTATGGCGCTGGCGGGCACCCTGCCCGCCCGGGCCGAGTCGCTGCCCGAGATGGCAACGGCCCTGACCGCCGCCGGGGCGAAGAACTGGCCCATGGCCCGCGCATCCGCCGCGAAATCTGGGCCGGTCGCCGAAAATCTGGTCGAATGGCAGGCCCTGCGCGCAGGAGAGGGCAGCTTCGCGGATTACCTGTCCTTCGCGCGCGACCATGCCGACTGGCCGGGGATGGACCTGCTTTATCAGCGCGGCGATGCCAGGCTGTCGACCGCAACACCCGCCGCCGATGTGGTCGCGTGGTTCGCGGGTCACGAACCCGGAACCGCCACCGCCGCCGGTATCCTGATCGACGCGCTGGAAAAGACCGATGCCAAGGGTGCCGCGGCCAAGGCGCTCTGGGCCTGGGAAACCCTGCCGATGAGCCCGGTTGAACAGACCGCCTTTCTCGCCGCGCATGGCGATCAGATCAAGGACCTGTCGCCGCAGCCCTATGACAGCCGCGTCTTCGCGGCTCTGGACCGGCAGGACTGGCAGGACGCCCAGTCCGGTCTGGCCGGCATGTCCGACAAGGCGCGCCCGCTTGCCGAGGCGCGGATCGCGACTCAGGCCCGGCGCGGCGGCATCGACGATCTGATCCTTGCCCTGCCCGCCGATCAGCAGGCCGATGCCGGCCTGGCGATGGATCGGTTTCAATGGCGGGTGAAGGCCAAGATGCACGATCTGGCGCGCGAGTTGATGCTGGAACGCTCAACCTCGGCCGAAAGCCTGCGCGACCCCGAGCTCTGGGCGGCGATGCGCGCCGACTATGCCCGCGCCGCGCTGCGCGACGGGAACTGGAAGCTTGCCGAAGATCTGGCCGCCCCGCATTTCCTGACGCCCGGAACCGAGGAATTCGCCGAAATGGAGTTCCTCGCCGGCTATGCAGCCCTGCGCGGCGGCGCGCCGGACCGGGCCTTGCAGCATTTCGGCCATCTCGGCGAACAGACCAGCAGCGTCATCAGCCAGTCCCGCGCCTATTACTGGCTGGGCCGCGCGCATGAGGCGGCGGGCGATGCCGAGGCCGCGCGCAAGGCCTTCGAACATGCGGCGACCATGCAGACGGCCTATTACGGCCAGCTTGCCGCCGAACGCATCGGCGCGCCCACCGATCCGGCGCTGTCCATCCCTGGCCGGGCCGAGGCCGCGCTGCCGCAATGGCGACGCTCCGCCCTGCGCGAGAACGAGGTGTTTCAGGCCGGCGTCTTCGCCTTTGCCGCCGGCCAGCCCGATCTGGGACAGCGCTTCTTCCTGCACCTGTCGGAAACCGCCGCGCCCGAGGATATCGGGCGGATGGCCCGGCTGGCGTTGGAAATGCGCTATCCCTGGCACGCGCTGCGTCTGGCCAAGCGGGCGGCGGCGCGGGGCGCGGTCTATCCGGCGGCCTATTTCCCGCTGACCGGGCTGGAGCATGAGAAGCTGGACCTGCCGCCGGAGCTGGTCATGTCGATCTCGCGCCAGGAATCGGAGTTCAACCACACCGTATCCTCGCATGTCGGCGCGCTCGGGCTGATGCAGTTGATGCCCGGCACGGCGCAGCAGATGGCCGAGAAGCTGGGGCTTCATTACGACCGCGCCGCCCTGACCTCGGATCCTTATTACAATGCGAGGCTCGGCACGGCTTACCTGCAGACCCTGCGCGACCGGTTCGGGCCATCCTCGGCGCTTGTCGCGGCGGGCTATAACGCCGGGCCGGGCCGGTCGCGGCAATGGACGGAACGCTTTGGCGATATCCGCAGCGGCGCCGATCCCGTGGACTGGGTCGAGATGATCCCCTTCGACGAGACCCGCAACTATGTCATGCGCGTGACCGAGGCCCTGCCGATCTATCGCGCGCGCATCGCCGGCCAGCCGGTTGCACTGACACCGACGAAGGACCTGACCGGCGACGGCTACATCCCGCCGCCGCCGAAGCCGCGCCAGACCCTGGCCGAGGTGCTGACCCAGTCGCGCCGCCCGCCGCGCGAGGGCGATCCGCTGTCGCCCGAGGCCACGGCCTTCGACCGCAATGAGGCGGCAGCCCCCGCCGCTCCGCCCGCGGTCCGGCCCATGCCGCGCCCGGCCAGCAGCGCCGCCGGAATCTCGACCGGCGGCTAAAGCCTGCGACCCCGGCTCATATGGCGCTTGCCGGCATGGCCCGGCGCGCGTTCGACCGCGAAACCCGCCGCCTCCAGCGCGCGCCGGACATGGCCGGCAGCGGAATAGGTGGCGAAGGTGCCGCCCGGGACGGTATGGGCCCCGACCTCGCCCATCAGCGCGGGCTCCCAAAGCTCGGGGTTGCGGGCCGGTGAGAAGCCGTCGAGGAACCAGGCATCGGCCATGCCTTGCCATGCGGGCAGCGTGTCGCGCGCATCGCCGACAATCAGTTCGACCTCGACCTGACCCAGCCAGAAATGGCGGGCTGCGTAGCCCCGGCGCAACGCCTCGGACAGGGCGGCAAGACCGGGAAAGGCGGCATGGGCGCGTTCCAGTTGATCGAGCGCCATCGGAAAGGCCTCGAAACTGGTGAAGCGGATCGGCACCTGTGCCAGCTCCGCCAGAGCCAGCAGGTTCAGCCCGGTGCCGAAGCCCAGTTCGGCCACCTGAAAGCCCGGTCGCAGCCGCGCCGGCAGGTCGTTGCCGGCCAGAAAGACATGGCGCGTCTCGGCCAGCCCGCCGGCAAGGCTGAAATAGGGATCGTCGAAACGCGTCGAGACGGGCACACCGCCATCGCGCCATTCCAGATCCGGCGACTGGTCCTTTGTGGTCATCGGGGTTAACTCCTTCCCTGGCAGAACTGGCGAAAGAGGGCGGCAATGGCAAGCATCAGCGTGATCGGCGCGGGCATCGCGGGGCTGTCGCTGGCATGGGAGATCGCAAAGCGCGGCCACCACGTCCGCGTGATCGAGGCCGAGGGGATTGGCGCGGGCTCATCGGGCGGAACGGTGGGGGCGCTGGCGCCCCATGCGCCGGATGGCTGGAACGCTAAGAAGCAGTTCCAGCTGGAAAGCCTGCTCTCGGCGCAGGGCTTCTGGACCGAGGTGGCCGAGGCCGGCGGCATGGACCCGGGTTACGCCCGCACTGGCCGGGTGCAGCCGGTCGCGGCGGCGGATCTGCCGAAGCTGAAGGCGCGGATCGAAGGTGCGGGCCGCTTCTGGGGCAATGCCGCGCGCATGTGGCTGACGCAGGACAGGCCCGGCGGGCCGCTTTGCCCCGACAGCCCGGATGGCTGGTGGCTGATGGACGACCTGACGGCACGGCTGTCGCCCCGCGCGGCGGGGGCAGCGCTGGCTGCGGCCATTCGCAGCCGGGGCGGCGATATCATGATCGGCCAGCGGGCCGACATCAGCGAAATTGACGGTCCCGCCATCTGGGCCACCGGCACCGAAGGGCTGGCACAATTGGGCGAGGATCTTGGCCGCAAGGTCGGTCAGGGCGTGAAAGGGCAAAGCGCGGCGCTGGCATACAATGCGCCCGACGCGCCGCAGGTCTATGCCGGCGGGCTGCATATCGTTCCCCATGCCGACGGAACGGTCGGCATCGGCTCGACCTCGGAAAACAGCTTCGATCATCCCGGCACGGATGCCCTGCTGGAAGATGTGATCGACAGCGCGAGGTTGCTTTGCCCCGCGCTTGCCGGGACGAAGGTGGTGACGCGTTGGGCCGGGATCCGTCCCCGGGCGAAATCGCGTGCGCCGCTGGCCGGGCCTTGGCCGGGCAGGCCGGGGCAATTCGTGCTGAACGGCGGCTTCAAGATCGGCTTCGGCATGGCCCCGGCACTGGCGCGGTGCATGGCCGATCTGGTGCTGGAGGGGCGCGACGACCTGCCCGAGGGCTTCCGCCTTCAGGGCAGCGGCGACACCCCGATCAGCGGCGCGTGAAAATGCAGAAGCGCCGCCCAGACCAGCACCGCCACGATCAGGCGCGGGATTGACGGAACACCGTGCGGGCACCACCGCCCGGTAATCAGCGCCGCCCCGGGCCAGAGCGAGCTATGCGCCGCCAGCCGCGCAAAATCCGGCAGCGATGCCCGCGCCCGCGCCTCGGCCGCGAAAACGCCGGACAGGGCGAAGGCCAGAAGCGGGGCATAAAGCAGGACATGGGCCAGATCGCCATTGGCCAGCAGATGCACCCCGGCCCAGATGGCGAATGCCCACATCAACGGATGACGGGTCAGCCCGACAATGCCGGGGCGGGCGGGGTCAAACCCCTCGGCATGGCCACCGAAGGCGAAGGGGTTCTTCGCCCCGACCGCAAAGACCGTCAGCAGGATCGCCAGCGGCATGGCGATATTGGCCAGCCAGCGCTGCCACTCGGCTTGCGGCCAGATCTCGACATAGGGCGCCCGCCCCGCCGCCATCAGCAGCCAGTAGAGCAGCCCGAGCGACAGGATACTGAACCCGGCGATATAGCCGCCGCGACCGAAACGCCGGATCAGCGCTGCCTTCAATCTGGGCCGCATGGGGATGATATGGGCAGCCAGAAACAGCGCGAAGGCCAATGCAAGCTCGCTCCACCCCGACATCTGCGCCTCCGTCTTGAGATCACGCCCAACGCGTGATTGGTTGGAGGAGACCTAGCCAATCCAAAGCCCGGATACCAGCATGACCCGCCCCGCCATCATCGTCGCCCATGGCCAGCCCTCGGACCCCGAACCGCAACAGCAGGCGGTCGAGGCTCTGGCCGCCGCCGTTGCAGCACAGGGCGACAGGCGGGTGATCGGCGCAACGCTGGCCAAGCCCGGCGCGTTGGAGCGGGCGATTGCCGCCGCACCCGGCGCGATGGTCTATCCGATGTTCATGGCGGCGGGCTGGTTCACCGGCACCGAATTGCCGCGCCGGCTGGCAAAGGCGGGCGCACCAGATGCCTGTGTGCTGCGCCCCTTCGGGCGCGATCCCGGCCTGCCGGACCTCTGCCGGCGCACGATCGGCGATGCGGCGAGGGCCGCCGGCTGGAACGCGCAACAGGTGACGCTGCTTCTGATCGCCCATGGCTCGCAACGCGCGCGGGCATCAGCCGAGGGCACCGAGGAGATGGCCGAGCTTCTGCGCCCCCGCTTCGGCCGGGTCGTCACCGGCTTCATCGAGGAGGCACCGTTTCTGAAGGATGCGGCAAAAGACCTCGGCGCGCATGTGATCGCATTGCCGCTTTTCGCCACCCGCGCCGATCACGTCACCGACGATATCCCCGAAGCCCTGACCGAGGCTGGCTTTACCGGCACCTGCCTGCCGCCCATCGGCCTGTCGCCCGAGGCACCCCCGATGATCGCCGCAGCCCTGACCCGGGCCGAGAGCGTGATTGCACAGCCGGCCTCCGGGGCTTAGGTTCCGCGCAGGACAACAGCAGGAGAAATTCCCATGACGCAGCAGCGTTTGCACCTCGTTTTCGGGGGCGAATTGATCGACCTGGAAGGGAGCGAGTTCCGCGACACCTCGGCCATCGAGGTGATCGGCGTCTTCCCCGATTACGCCTCGGCCCATGCCGCCTGGAAAGGTGCCGCGCAGCGCACCGTCGACAGCGCCCAGACGCGTTACTTCATCGCCCATCTGCACCGTCTGATGGATGAGGGCCGCGAGACCAGCCCGACGGCGGAACTGGGCATCTGATGACGCCCCCCGGTGGGATGCGGGGCCTGATCGGGCGCTGGCTGGGCGATCCGGCCAGCCCCGCAGCCCCACTGCCGGAATTCGCGCTGCCCACAGGCGAAGGGCCGCTTGTCTGGATGCGCATCGGCGCCGGCCATGGCCAGAGCGCGGCGGACGATACGGCGCTGCCGCCGACGCTGATCCAGCTTCTGATGCAGATGCGGCGCGCCGGTCTTCAGATCGCGGTCAGCCGCGTGGCGGACAGCCCCGCCGATATCGGCACGCGCGGCGTCGTCGCCATCCCCGATCCCGGAACCGAGGCCGGCCCGCTTTCCACCTGTCTCGACGCGATGGAGCCCCGCGCTGTGCTGTTGATCGGCCCCGATCTGCCAGCGGCGCTGATCGGCGCCGCGCATGATCGCGGGATCCCGGTGATCCTGACCGAGGCCCGGCTGAGCGCGCCGCCGCAACGCTGGTCGCTGCCCGGGCTGCGCCGCCGTTCCCCCCTTACACAGCTGAGCCTGCTTCTGCTGCCCGATCTCGCCAGCCGCGACGCGGCGCTGAGCCTTGGGGCCGATGACGCCCGGGTCGAGGTCACCGGCCCGATCACCCTGACCCGCGAACCCCTGCATCACAACGAGGCCGAGCGGCAATCGCTGGCCGAAGCCTTTCAGGGCCGCCAGCTCTGGCTGGCCTCCACCGTCAATATGGCCGAGCTGGAGGCAGTGATTGCGGCACAGCTGACCGTGCTCAGCTATAGCCACCGCGCCATGCTGATCCTGATGCCAGCCGACCCGCGCGGGACCGATGCCATGGCCGAAGCAATGACCGAGGCCGGGCTGGTGGTGGCGCAGCGCAGCCTCGACGAGGACCCGACCGAGGAGGTCAATGTCTACCTCGTCGATGACAGTTTCGAGATGGGCCTGTGGTATCGGCTGGCACCGCTGTGCTTCATGGGCACGACGCTGGCCGGCCCGACCGAAGCGGCGCGCGACCCGTTCGAGGCCGCCTCGCTGGGATCGGCGGTGATCCACGGGCCGCAGGACGGGGCCTATGGTGCCGAATGGGCCCAGCTCGACGGGGCCGGTGCCGCCCGGCGGATCGAGGATGCGACCGCCCTGCCGCAGGCCGTGCTGACGCTGCTGGCACCCGATCAGGCGGCGCTGCTGGCCAGCAACGCCTGGGCGGTCTCGACCGGTGGGGCGGGGGTCGCCAATCGCATCGCCCATGCCATCCGCGACACCATCCAAGGAGAACCCGCATGAGCCGCCGCGCCCCCGCCTTCTGGTTCCGCCGCCCGCCGGTTCTGGCCGCGCAACTGCTGCGCCCGCTCGGTTCGCTTTACGCCGGTGCCACGGCGCGGCGGCTGGCGCGGGGCAGCCGGCAGAAGCTGGGCGTGCCGGTGATCTGCGTCGGCAATATCAATGCCGGCGGCACCGGCAAGACCCCGACCGTCATCGCGCTGGCGCAACGGCTGCAGGCGCAGGGTGTGGCGGTGCAGATCGTCAGCCGCGGCTATGGCGGCACCATGACCCAGCCGACCCGTGTCGATGAACGCAGCCACAGCGCATCTGAGACCGGCGACGAGCCGCTGCTGATGTCGGCCTTCGCCCCGGTCTGGGTCGCGGACAGCCGGCTTGAGGGCGCGCGCGCGGCCATAGCCGATGGCGCACAACTGATCCTGCTGGACGACGGTTTTCAGGACCCTTCGCTGGTGCATGACCTGTCGCTGGTCGTCGTCGATGCCGCCAAGGGCTTCGGCAACGGGCTCTGCATCCCTGCCGGCCCCCTGCGCGAGCCGGTCGGCACCGGGCTGAAGCGCGCCGACGCGGTGATCTCGATCGGTCTGCCGGCCATGCAGGACCGGTTTTCGGACAATTGGGGCCATGAGCTGAATCTGCCGCATCTCAAGGGCGCGCTGCATCCGCTGCAGACCGGCATCGACTGGGCCGGCCATCGCGTTCTGGCCTTCGCCGGCATCGGTCACCCGGAAAAATTCTTCGCCACACTGCGCGATCTCGGTGCCGATCTGGTCCGGGGCGAGGCGCTTGACGATCATCAGCCCTTCACCCCCGCCCTGCTGCAACGGCTGGAAACCGAGGCGCGGCTGACCGGCGCACAGCTGGTCACGACCGAAAAGGACGCCGTGCGCCTGCCCGAGGCTTTCCGCCGCAATGTGCTGGCCCTGCCGGTGCGGCTGGAACTGGCGGATTGGACACCGCTCGACCGGTTGCTTCAGCCGCTGATCGGCACGTCGTCCTGACCGAGCGCGGGCGAGGGCCGGTCGCTCGCCAGTTCCGCATCCGAGAAGACCACCGGCAGCCGCACGCCAGGCACCCCGCCGGGGGCGATGCGCAGCCCGCGCGCGATGACCTGCGGATCGGCGAAGACATCGCCCATGTCGTTGATCGGCCCGGCGGGAATGCCGCGCGCCTCCAACGCCGCCAGAAGCGCGTCCCGCGCCCATCCCCGCGTCACCGCCTGCAAACCCGCCGTCAACGCCTCGCGGTTGCGGATGCGGTCGGCATTGGTGGCGTAATCGGGCGCGCTTGCCAGTGCCGGCAGGCCCAGCACCTCGCAAAGCCGCCGATACTGCCCGTCATTGCCGGTGGCGATGATGATCCAGCCATCGGCACAGTCGAAGACCGCATAGGGCACCAGATTCGGATGCGCATTGCCCATCCGCTGCGGTGCCGTGCCGGTGGCCAGGTAATTCATCGCCTGATTGGCCATGACCGAGACCGCCACATCCAGAAGCGCCATGTCGATATGCTGGCCGCGCCCGGTCGTCTGGCGCTGATGCACGGCAGCCAGGATCGCCGTCGCTGCATAGACCCCGGTGAAGATATCGGTGACCGCCACGCCGACCTTCTGCGGCTGGCCCGAAGGTTCGCCGGTCACGCTCATCAGCCCGGACATGCCCTGAATGATATAGTCGTAGCCCGCGCGATGGGCATAGGGGCCGGTCTGGCCGAAGCCGGTCACGCTGCAATAGATCAGGCGCGGATTCAGCGCCGCAAGGCTTGGGTAATCCAGCCCGTATTTCGCCAGCCCGCCGACCTTGAAATTCTCGATCAGGATATCCGCATCGGCCACCAGATCGCGGACCTTCTGCCGGCCCTCCGGGCTGCGGAAATCGGCGGTGGCAGATCGCTTGCCACGATTGGCGGCATGGAAATAGGCCGCCGTGCGGTCGGCGCTGCCATCCGGCCCGGTCCTGTCGATGAAGGGCGGTCCCCAGCGACGGGTGTCGTCGCCCTCGGGGGCCTCGACCTTGATTACCTCGGCACCCAGATCGCCGAGAATCTGGCCGGCCCATGGACCGGCCAGGATTCGGGCAAGCTCGACAACCTTGAGGCCGGCGAGCGGGGTCATCAATTGGCCGGCGCTTCCGCCAGCTTGGCGTCGATGATGGCCTTCATGTCGCCCCAGGCCTGGTTCTGCACGATCTCGCCGCCCATGACGAAGGTCGGCGTGCCCTCGATCTCGTGCTCTTCCATGTTCTTCTGGAAGGTCGCGACAAGGCTTTCGACGCGGGCGGTGTCGTTCCAGCAGGTATCGACCTGTTCGGCGGTCATGCCGGCCTTGGCGCCGATCTTGCGCAGGTTGGCCACCAGAGCCTCGCCATCCTTGGCACTCAGCCAATCGGCCTGCTCGTCCATCAGCATCCCGGCGACGGGGTAATATTTCGTCTCGTCGCAATGGGCGAGAATCCCGGCCCAGAGACCGACCTGATCGAAATAGACATCGCGCTGCGCGAAGCGGACCTTGCCGGTGTCGATATATTCCGATTTCAGCGTCGGAAATACGTCCTGATGGAATGCCGCGCAATGCGAGCAGGTGAAGCTGGCATATTCGTAGATGGTCAACGGCGCGCTTTCCTCGCCCAGGAACTGATCCTCGATCAGGGCCGGGGTCGCGGCCTGATCGGCGGCGGCAGGGGCGGCTTCGCCGGTGGCCGCGCCTTCGGCTGCGGGGGCCGCATCCTGTGCCAGCGCCGGCATCGCCAGCGCCGCCGAGATCAGCGAGGCGGAAATGACGTGGCGAATGTCGAAACGAAGATCGAAGCTCATCTGGGGGCCTTTCGGTTGGTTCTGTCCTTGCGGGACAGCTTGAGCATGGCCAGCCGCGTGACTGCGGCCTGCAATGCAGGGTCGGTGATACCCGCTGCCATCGCCTCGGCGGCGCGGCGGGTGTCGGGATCGGGGGGGCGCGACGGCGCGGGCGCCGCGTCGAACTGCGCCTGACCTTCGGCAAAGCCGGTCGGCGCGGTCTGGGTCAGGACGATGCGCGAAATGGCGTTATAGCCATAGCAGGCATTCACCCGGTCGCGGATCGCCGGCAGCTGCATTTCCAGCAAGGGTGCCGCCGCCCCGGTGGTCAAAAGGGTCAACGTCGCCCCGAAACTGCCTCGGCCATGGGCGATCTTGACCGGCCGGGCACGGGTGGCGACTTCCGGTCCGGCGATCTCGGGCCAATGGGTCAGCAGGCGCGCGACCGCGAAGCCACGCCCCTCGGCCGCATGACGGATCGGTTCGGCCACCAGACTGGCGGCCTGCCGAAATCCGCGCGAACGGCGGCGGGGCTGTGACATCAGGCGCTCCTGCGGCTAAGACGGGGGCAGTTTACCAAGCCGGTGCGGGGATGCCAGTGAGCCTGTTCAAAAAACGCGTGATCCATGCGTGATCTCTCGGGGAAACTGCTGAACTGGTATGACCGCCACGCCCGCGCCCTGCCCTGGCGGGTGCCGCCCGGTCAGGGCCGGGCCGATCCTTACCGCGTCTGGCTGTCCGAGATCATGCTGCAACAGACCACGGTCGCCGCCGTAAAGGCCTATTTCGAGCGTTTCACCACGCTCTGGCCCAGCGTTGAAGCATTGGCGGCGGCAGATGATGCCCGGGTCATGGCGGAATGGGCCGGGCTTGGCTATTACGCGAGGGCGCGCAACCTGCGGGCCTGCGCGCGCGAGGTGGCGGCGGCAGGCGGGCGCTTTCCGACCGACCGCGCCGCCCTGCAGGCGCTGCCCGGCATCGGTCCCTATACTTCGGCCGCAATTGCCGCCATCGCCTTCGACCAGCCCGAAACGGTGGTCGACGGCAATGTCGAGCGCGTCGTCGCCCGCCTTTTCGCGGTGGAAACGCCCCTGCCCGCCGCCAAGCCCGAACTGACCCGGCTGGCGGGAACCCTGACCCCGCAACAGCGGCCCGGCGATTTCGCGCAGGCGATGATGGATCTGGGTGCCACGATCTGCACCCCGCGCAGCCCGGCCTGTGGCATCTGCCCGCTCAATGACACCTGCGCCGCGCGGCGGGCCGGCATCGCTGCCGAATTGCCGCGACGGGCACCGAAAGCGGCGAAGCCCCGGCGGCAAGGCATCGCCTGGGTGGTGCTGAACGAGGATGCCGTCCTGCTGGAGCAGCGCCCGCCAAAGGGCCTGCTGGGCGGCACGTTGGCCTTCCCCTCGACCGGCTGGGATGGCAGCGACCTGCCCCCGCCGCTTGATGCCGAATGGCAGGAACTGGGCCATGTGACCCATGTTTTCACGCATTTCGCGCTGGAACTTCAGGTCATGCTGGCACACGCGACCGGCAATCCGCAGCGCGGCATCTGGATGCCACGCCGCGATTTTTCGCCCAGCGATCTGCCGGGGCTGATGCGGAAGGTCTGGGCGCGGGTCGAAGAGACCCTGCGACAGAACTAGACCCGGCGCGGCTCAGACTTCGTGGCCGCGCTCGATCCGGGCGTATTCGCTGGTCTTGCGGCTGTCATCGCCCTCGCGCTCATGCGGGCGGCGATGCAGGGCGGTTACTGCAGGATGGGTGCCGGACTGACGGTCCTGGCTGACATAGGCGCGGACACGGCCACTGCCGGTGCTGCGCTCATGATCCGTAACTGTCTTGGTCATCGAATACTCCTCCTCAGGGGTTCAACGACTATAGGGCCGAATCGGTTCAAAACCAAATCAGGCGGCCTGCACCCCCTGCCCCGAGGTCAGGATCGCATGAAGCGCGGCAGGGTCCGAATTCGCCCGCAGCTTGGCGCGCAGGTCAGGATCGCGCAATGTGCGCGACACCAGAGCCAGCGCCTTCAGATGCTCGACACCGCTGCCCTTGGGCGCAAACAGCGCGAAGATCAGGTCGACGGGCTGGCGGTCGACAGCGTCGAAATCCAGCGGCTTGTCCAGCTTGATGAAGATCCCGGCCACATGATCCAGCGTATGCAGCCGGGCATGGGGCAAGGCCACCCCGTTGCCGACCCCGGTCGGCCCGAGGCTTTCGCGTTCCTGAAGCGCATCCAGCGTCTGGCTGGCATCCAGCCCGTAAAGCTGGGCGCCCATCTCGGCGATATCCTGGAACAGCCGCTTCTTGGAACTGGCCTGAGGATAGGCGCGAACGGCGCCGGGTTTGACGATCGTGCTAAGCTGCATTCCCATATGATTTCCCACTATCCCGGACCGCACAGGCGATCCGGGATGGCCACCGCGATCAGCGGCGATTAGCTGATGTTGCGCGGGTCGATCCAGCCGATATTTCCGTCATCCCGGCGATGGACGACATTCACGCCCCCATGTTTCTCGTTGCGGAACACCAGAAGCGGAGCCCCGGCCAGTTCCATCTGCATCACCGCATCGCCGACCGAAAGGGTCGGCACGCGCGCTTCCATTTCCGCGACGATGACGGGTTGAAGACCGCCTGCGTCCTGCGATTCCCACTCGTCTTCGTCGGCGGGCAGCACATACAGGCCGGCGGCGCCGTATTCAACCGGTTCGGACCTGTCCTTATGGTGATCTTTCAACCGGCGCTTGTAGCGGCGCAGCTGCTTGTCCATACGCTCGCGGGCCGATTCGAAAGCGGCGTAGATCTCGGGATCCTCGCCCTTGGCCTGCACCGTCAGACCTGTGGAAAGATGAACGAGCGCGTCACAAACCAGCATATGCGCCTTCTTCGAGAATGTGACGATGGCCTCGGTCGGGCGCTGCGAGTATTTCCCCACGGTCTCACCCAGCTCCGTCTCTACGTGCTGGCTCAGGGCCTCGCCAATGTCGATCTGTTTTCCACTGATCTGGTAACGCATCGTTTTTCCTTTCGCTGCCGGGCCCCCGGGCCTGCGCATCGGGGCTGCTCCGGTCCGGATCAGTCTGCGACCGGGCCGCGGGACTGTCAACGATCTGGGCGCAGAACCGCCGCCCGAAGACGGGCCTGAAATCAACTGCCGGTCGTCAGGCCAGTGTGAAGGCCTGACCCAGATAAACCTCTCGAACGCGGGGATCGGCCACGATTTCCGCGGTTGTGCCGGACATCAGCACATGGCCGTCATGCAGGATATAGGCGCGGTCGACGATCCCCAGCGTCTCGCGGACGTTGTGATCGGTGATCAGAACGCCGATACCGCGAGATTTCAGGTCGTGGACGAGGGCGCGGATATCGGCCACGGCAATCGGGTCGACCCCGGCGAAGGGTTCGTCCAGCAGCAGGTATTTCGGGTTCGAGGCCAGACAACGCGCGATCTCGGCCCGGCGCCGCTCGCCCCCCGAAAGTGCCATGGCCGAAGCATTGCGGATATGACCGATGGAAAACTCGCCCAGCAACTCCTCCAGCCGGTCGCGGCGGTGGTGCGAATCGCGCTCTGCCACCTCCAGCACGGCCATGATGTTCTGCTCGACCGTCAGCCCGCGAAAGATCGACATCTCCTGCGGCAGATAGCCGATGCCCAGCCGGGCGCGGCGGAACATCGGCAGGCCGGTGGCATCGACGCCATCGATATGGACGCTGCCGGAATCGGGCGCGACCAGACCGGCGATGCAATAGAAGCAGGTGGTCTTGCCCGATCCGTTCGGCCCCAGAAGCGCCACCACCTCGCCCTGGGCCAGGTCCATCGAGACATCGCGGATCACCGGGCGCTTGCGATAGGATTTGCGCAGCTTGCGGACGACAAGCTTGCGGTCTTCGCCGGTCTCGCTCATTGGGTGGAGCCCGGTTGCAGGATGGTGCGCACGCGCCCCGTGGCCTGCGCGGTGTTATCGGTCAGGTTGACGACGATCTTGTCACCCGACATCACGTTCTCGCCCTGAGTCACCAGCACATCGCCGGTCAGCGTCACCAGACCGGTCGCGACCTCATAGACGGCATGTTCCGATTCGGCTGCGTCGCCGGCCTGAACCAGCGTGACATTGCCGGTCGCATCGAGGCTGGAGATGCGGCTTCTGTCCTGAGAATCGTAATTCACCACCACCCTGTCGGCGGCAAGCCGCATATCGCCCTGTGCAATCAGCACCTTGCCGGTCAGTTCGGCCTGCCCGCTGGCCTGGTTCACCACCATGTTGTCGGCCGAAACCTCGACCGGCGCGTTGGTATCGGCCGGGGTGCCGCCGAAGGGCACGGTCTGCGATACGACCGGCAGAGCTGCCATCAGCGTAACAAGCAGGGCAAGGCTGGGAATGCGGCGCATCGGCTTTCCTTTCCGGGCGGATCAGGGTTGATATAACAGACGGACACCGCCGGATAAATTCAGAACATGCTGGCCATCGGCATTGCGCGAAATCTCCATCCGCTCTGCATCGACACGACCGAAAGGGGCGAAAGCGGTCATGCCCCCTTCGCCGATCATCAGACCGCTTTCGGTATCGGTATTCAGCACCGGCACCGTCATCGCCCAGCCGTTCGAGGTAGTCACCCTGACCCCGCCATTCAGCCGGATCATGACACCTTCGAGCGCGCCATAGGGGGCGGTCAGATCGGCGGCCAGCCCGTCAGCGGCGCGCCAGGTCATGCGCAGCCGCTCGGCATTGGCATCGTGACCCTCGGTCGGGCTGGCGGTTTCGGCGATCAGCGTCACCGCCGCACCGTCTTTGGCCACACCGGAAAACCGGGGCTGGGTCATGCGCGGATCGCGCGCCAGCGCCTCGGCATCGACATCGGCATAGGGGATCGCCGCATCGGGATCGGGCGCGTTTGGCAGCAGGACCAGCGTCGACAGGATCGCCAGCGCAGCCAGCGGCAGCAGGACGCGCAGCCATGCCACCACCCGGGACCGCATCAGACGATCCCGGCCCTGAGGCAGTCATGGATATGCAGGATGCCGCGCGGCTGACCGCCCTCGACCGCGAAAAGGCAGGTGATCTTGCGCGACTGCATTTCCGACAGCGCCGCCTCGGCCAGTTGATCGGGGCGGATGGTGCGGGGCTTTGGCGTCATCACCTCGGCTGCGCTGCGATCCAGAAGCCCGTCCATGTGCCGGCGAAGGTCGCCATCGGTGATGATCCCGACCAACTCCCCCCCGGCGTCGGTCACGCCGGTCACGCCGTAACCGCGCTGGCTGATTTCCAGAAGCGCCTCGGTCATCGGTGTGGTCTCGCCCACCAGCGGCATATCCTCGTGCATCAGGTCGCGGACCCGCGACAGCTGCGCGCCCAGCTTGCCGCCGGGATGGAAGGTGCGGAAATGTTCGGGCGTGAAGCGGCGATGCTCCATCAGTGCTACCGCCAGCGCATCGCCAAGCGCCAGCGTCATCGTGGTCGAGGTCGTCGGCACGATGCCCTTGCCGCAGGCTTCGGGGGCCGCCGGCAGGATCAGCGCCACGTCGGATTGCCGGATCAGGGTCGAGCCTTCGCGGCTGGCCACCCCGATCAGCGGAATGTTGAAGCGCCGGGTATGGGCGATGATATCCGCCAGTTCGGGCGTTTCGCCGGAATTCGACAGCACGATTGCCACATCGCCCTCGGCCACCATACCGAGATCGCCATGGCTCGCCTCGGCGGGGGGGACGAATTGCGCCGGCGTCCCGGTCGAGGCCAGCGTGGCCGCGATCTTGCGACCGATATGGCCCGATTTGCCCATGCCGGATACGACGACGCGACCGCGCGCGGCCAAGATCGTCTCGACCGCGCGGTCGAAACTGTCGCCAAGCCCGGCGGCCAGCAGGTTGAGACCTTCGGTCTCGGTCGCGATGACGCGGCGGGCGGTGTCGAGATAGCTGCTCATCTGGCTGATCTAGTGATGGAAGATGTCGTTTTCATCCCCCCAGCCCAGCAAGTCCAGATGCGCGCGGGTGGGAAGGAAATCGAAGCAAGCCTGCGCCAGTTCGGCACGTCCCTCGCGGTGGAGCATAGCCTCCAGCACCTCTTTCAGCCGGTGAAGATAGAGCACATCCGAAGCCGCATATTCCAGCTGCGCCGGGGTCAGCTCCTCGGCGCCCCAGTCGGATGTCTGCTGCTGCTTGGAGATGTCGACATCGCTCAGCGATTGCAGAAGGTATTTCAGCCCGTGCCGGTCGGTATAGGTGCGCACCAGTTTCGAGGCGATCTTCGTGCACCAGACCGGCGCCGTCACCACGCCGAAGGTGTTTTCCAGCGCGGCAATGTCGAAACGCCCGAAATGGAACAGCTTCAAGACGCCGGGATCGGCCAGCATACGGGTCAGGTTGGGCGCGTCGGTCTGGCCCTTCGCGATCTGCACCAGATGCGCATCGCCGTCGCCCGAAGACATCTGCACAAGACACAGCCGGTCGCGGCGCGGGTCGAGGCCCATCGTCTCGGTGTCGATGGCCACCACGGGACCAAGGTCCAGCCCGTCGGGCAGGTCGTTCTGATAGAGATGAATGGTCATGTGATGCTCCGCTTTGGGCTGTCTATACGGGGCTTTTTCGTGAAGGTCAGCCCTTCGCGAATCAAAGCGCCGTCAGATTATGCCAACAGTCAGCGTGACACCGGAAAACGCAGGGGCGGCTGCGACACTTCGACCGCCTCGGCTTCGACATTCACCGTCGCCTCGACCACCGGCGCATTAAGGTTCTTGGTCTGCATGAAGATGCGCCCGATATATTCGCCGAGGATGCCCAGAAACATCGCGTTCAGCGTCATCGACATCAGCAGCAGAATGACCAGCGTCGCGAAGCCGGGCGGCCAGTCCTGTCCGAACAGCAGCTTGCCGATCAGATAGAAAAGCAGGATCAGGAAGGTAATCAGCCCGACGAAAAGCGACACGGTCGAGGCCAGCCGCAGGGGCACCAGCGAGTGGTTCACCATTCCGTCCACGGCCAGCGAGATCATCGCCTTTAGCGGGAATTTCGATTCGCCCACCTTGCGCGCGGCGCGGTCATAGTCGAAGCCGACCTGCGTGAACCCCATGGCCGAGATCATGCCGCGCATATAGGGCGAGCGATCCTCGCTGACCCGGATCTGGTCGAGGATCACCCGGTCGGTCAGCCGGAACTCGCCGGCATTGCGGGGCAGGTCGTCATTGCTGATCCGGTCGATGAACCAGTAGAAGCCGCGCCGTAGCGCCGCCACCACCGGCCCGTCGGGCAGCTTGCGTCGGATGCCATAGACCACCTGATTGCCCTGCCGCCACAGGTCGAGCATCTGCGGGATCAGTTCCGGCGGGTCCTGCAGGTCGCAATCCAGCTGGATCGCGCAATCGCCCCGCGCCATCTTGTAGGCATACATGACCGAATTCTGGTAACCGACATTGCGCGAGAAGCGGAAGACGCGGACGCGCGGATCCTGTGCCGCGATTTCCGACAGGATCGCGAAGGTGCGGTCGGTCGAGTGATTGTCGGTGAAGATGATCTCGGCCTGCTCATCGGGCAGCCCGTCCAGAACCGCGGCAATGCGCGCATGGCACTCGCGGACATTGCCTTCCTCATTATAGGCGGGAACGAGAATCGAGAGCATGCTCATTGCGCAAATCTCTTGTTCTTGGTGAGGCGGCAATCACTTTCCCAGTCGAGGACCCTCGCCAGCCCATCAAGCAGGGGAACGCGCGGCGTCCAGCCAAGGGCGGCAAGTTCAGGCGAAGGCGGGGCCGAGACGATATCCCCCGCGCCCGCCTCTGCCACCGCTATCTCAAGCGATTGTCCGGTAATCTCGGCGATCAGGGCGGCAACGTCGCCCAGCCGGTACGGCGCGCCGGTCGAGACATTGACCACCGCCGGCAGCATGCTCGTGTGACCGGCGATCAGTTGCAGCGCCGCCACTGCATCGTCGACATGCAGAAGGTCGCGCAGCGCGGCTGGATGGCGGGGTGACACCGCGCCGCCCTGCAGTGCACCGGCAATGGCACCCGGCACGAAGAAGTCAGGCGACTGATCGCCACCGTAAGTCAGACCGAGCCGCGCGGTAACGGCAGGAATCCCGGTCCATTCGCGCCAGATCCTCAGCAGATGCGTGCCCATCAGGATCGAGAGCCCATAAAGACTGCCGGGCTCGGCCCCGGCATTGCTGATCTCGGCCAGCGTGCCGGTGCGGATGACCGACCGCGGCGGCTCTGCCATCACGGCAAGCTCGTCCAGCAGGATCCGCAACGGCTCGACATTCGCGCGCAGCGCCAGTTCCATGTCGTGCAGCCCATCCCTCCGATCGAAACGGGTCGCCGCAGCCAGCAGGAACACCCGCTCTGGCCGCCGTTCGGCCAGAAGCGCACGCAGCGCCGGAACGTCGAGCGGATCCAGCCGGCAGATCGTCACCCGGTCCAGCACCCCCTCCAACCGCCAGACATCGCTGCCCGGCCGGGCGAGGACGGTGACCTCATCGCCGCGCCGCAGGCAATCCCGCACCAGATGCGAGCCGATGAAGCCTGTTCCGCCGGTGATCAGGGTTCTGGTCATGGGTTATCCTCTGCCATCCTGGGGAACGATATGCGGAGACGGAAGCGGCACGATAAACCTCCCTCCCGCCGCTTCGTAATCGGCAAGTTGCTGCCGGATCTCGTCGAAGAAGTTCCAGGCGAGGACCAGCAGATAATCGGGTTTACGTTCGGCAATGGCCGCAGTGTCGTGGATCGGGATCAGTGTTCCGGGCGACAACATGCCCTGCTTCAACGGATTACGATCGACCAGAAAATCCAGCGTCTCGGGACCGATCTGGAAATAATTCAACAGCGTATTGCCCTTGGCCGGGGCGCCATAGCCGGCAATCGTCTTCCCCTGCGCCTTCAGCCCGGCCAGAAGTGCGCGCAGATCGGTCCCGATCTGGCGTGCATGATCCGCCAGGCCGGCAAAGGTGGCGGCATCGTTCATACCGGCCTCGTCTTCGGCGGCCAGCATGTGCCGCACCTCTGCCGAGGGGGCGCCCGCCGCACCGGTCTTGCGCATGAATACCCGCATCGAGCCGCCATGAACCCGCAGCCGGGTCACATCGACCACCGCCATGCCGCTCCGCTCGGCCAGCCGGACCAGGGATTTCAGGCTCATCTCCGACATATGCTCGTGATAGATATTGTCGAACTGGTTGCCGCGCAGGATATCCAGCCCCCAGGGCAGTTCGACCACGAACCAGCCGTCATCGGCCAGAAGCCGATTAATCCCGTCCATGAAGCCCATGAGATCGCCAATATGGTTCAGCGTGTTGCTGGTCGAGATCACCTGAGCCGGCCCGCGCGCGGCGCGCAGCTCATCCGCAGTTTCGGGGCCGAAATAGGCGACATGCACCTCGACCCCGTTCCGGGCCGCCGCCTCGGCCAGATTGGCGGCCGGGTCGACCCCCAGCGTCTGCGCGCCAAGGGCATTGGCAAAGCCCAGCATCAACCCGTCATTGCAGCCGATATCGACGATCAGCCCGCCTGCCGCCCTGTCGGCCAGCACCCGGGCGAGGCCTTCGAAATGGCCATGCATCGTCGCCGCGCCGGACGGGATATAGAGGTAATGCCGAAAGAACCCCTCCGGCACCTGATCGGCGACCTGAATCAGCCCGCAATCCAGACAGGCCTGCGCGTTCAGCGGAAAGGCCGGTTGCGGTTTGCCCGCATCCTCGGGCCGGACGAACATATTGGCGGGCGGATGGTTGCCCATGGGCAGGAACAGGTGCAGCCGCCCTGACCCACAGGCGCGGCATTCGCGAAGCATGTCACGGGGTTCTGCGGTCATCTGGGTCTCTCCTTAGCCGAATTGGCGGGCGAATGCGCGGAAAGCATCGTGCATATGGTCGATCTGGGGCTGATCCAGCCCGTGATGGCAGGCCAGCAGGATACCGCCGCGCATGACGGCATCCGCGACCGGATAGCCCTCGGGCCGGGTGCGGCTTTCGACCTTCTTCATTGCGGGCTGACGCAGGATATTGCCGGTGAAGACCGGCCGCGTCTGGATCTCGCGCTTTTCAAGCCAGATCTGCATGTCGCGACGGGTGAAGGGCGCGCCCTCGCGCAGGGTCAGCGGGAAGGCCAGCCAGCCGGTGCGGCTGTCGGGCAATTGCCGGGGCAGGATGAACCAGTCCTCATAGGCGCGGAAGAAGGCAAGGTGCTGGGCGAAGTTCTTCTCTCGCGCGGTGATATTGCGGTTCAGCTTGTCCAGCTGCACCAGCCCGAAGGCGGCGCTGATCTCGGACGGCTCTAGGTTATAGCCCAGTTCCTCGAACAGGAATTTCGCATCATAGCTGATCCCGTCGAGATCGACATTGAAGCGGTTCTCGATCGCCTCGCTACCCTCCTGAAACAGCGACGAGGTCCGCCCCCAGCTGCGCAGAAGCAGCGCGCGCCGGGCCAGATCGTCATCATTGACGCAGAGCATCCCGCCATTTCCGGCGCCATTGATGACATGACTGCCATAGAAACTGGTCGTCGAGATATCCGAGTTCACCCCGGTCGAGACCCCGCCAATGGTCGCACCCAGCGTATCGGCGCTGTCCTCGATCACGGTCAGGCCGTGCTTGCCGGCGATCTCGCGGATGCGGACCCAGTCGGGCAGGTTGCCGATCAGCGAGGGGATCATGATCGCCCGGGTCTTTGGGCCGATCATCGCCTCGATCTGGCCGACATCGGCATTATAGGTGCCGTCCGCCGCGTCGATGAAGGCTGGCACCAGCCGGTGCTGGACGATGGGCGCAACCGTGGTGGCGAAGGTCAGGGCGGGGGTGATTACCTCGGAACCCTCGGGCAGGTCCAGAAGCGCCACGGCAATGAAATTCGCTGAGGAGCCGGAATTCACCATGATCCCGTGGCGCTTGTCGAACAGCGCCGCGACCCGGTCCTGCATCTCTCGCACATGCCTGCCCATCTGGGTCGAGCCGCGCAGCACGCGCACCACCGCTTCGATCTCTTCCTCACCATGGACGGTCTGGCCGTAATTCACGCGCATGTCTCGCCTCCTATCCTGCAATCGCGGTTTCGGGCCTTATCAGCCCTTCGTATTGGGTAATCTGCGACAGGGTCAGCGCCTGCATGTCGCCGCCGGCGGCATGGGCGCGATACCATTCGGCCGAAAGCCGCAGCGCATCGGTGATCGTCAGGCGCGGACGCCAGCCAAGCCGCAGCCGGGCCTTGGTGCTGTCGAGCCGCAGGAGCCCGGCCTCATGCGGGGCATCGGGGTTATGACCGAAGGCAAAGCGCGGCCCGTTATCGCCCCAGAGATCGGCAAACTTTCGGCAGATCTCGCCCACCGGCAGGGTGGCGTCATTGTCAGGGCCGAAATTCCACGCCCCGGCGACCGAGGCGGCATCCGGTTCCAGCAGCCGCGCCGCTACGGTCAGGTAGCCGGCCAGCGGTTCCAGCACATGTTGCCAAGGCCGGACGCTGGAAGGATTGCGGATCGCCACCTGTTCGCCCCGGGCGGTGGCACGAACGATATCGGGGATCAGTCGATGCGCCGCCCAATCGCCGCCGCCGATGACATTGCCGGCCCGGACCGAGGCCAGTTGCGGCCCGTCCGGCTTGGCGAAGAACGAGCGGCGATAGGCCTGGGCAACCAGTTCCGTGCAGGCCTTCGAGGCGCTGTAGGGGTCCGAGCCGCCAAGCGGATCGACCTCGCGATAGCCCCAGTCCCATTCGTTGTTTTCATAGCATTTGTCGCTGGTGATGACGATGATCCCGCGCAGGGCCGGCGATTTCCGCGCCACCTCCAGCACATTCGCGGTGCCGGTGACATTGGTGGCGAAGGTCTGGACAGGCATGTCATAGCTGTCGCGAACGATGGCCTGGGCGGCCATATGGATGACCAGTTCAGGCGCGAAATCCTGCGCCGCCTCCGTCAGCGCGGCGGCATCGTTTATGTCGGCATAGCGGCTGTCGCAGGCCCCGCCGATCCTGGCCAGATCGAAAAGTGCCGGTTGTGTTTCCGGCGGCAGGGAAATGCCGCGCAGCTTCGCCCCCAGCCGGTCAAGCCAAAGCGTCAGCCAGCCGCCCTTGAAGCCGGTATGCCCGGTCAGAAGAATGCGCCGCCCGAGAAATGCGCCATTGAACGGGTCGCGACCGGGTTGATTGCGCATGTTCATCAGATCACCGCCCTCGGTGCCGAGGCCGCGTCCGCCCCGACATTCTCGAAATCCAGCCAGGGCGGCGGATCCGCATCGCACACTTCATTAAGCGCATTGCGGTCCCGGATCGTGTCCATCGGATGCCAGAAACCGAAATGCTTGTAGGCGACGAGCTGGCCGTCACTGGTCAGCTTGACCATCGGCGCATGTTCCAGCGGTTCGGTATCGTCGGTGAAATAGTCGAAGATCCCCGGCTCGAAGACGAAAAAGCCGCCATTGATCCAGGTCTCATAGCGCCGCACCTTCTCGGTGAAGGCCTGGACCTGACCATTCGCGCCTAGCTCCATATTCCCGAAGCGGGCCGGCGGCTGCACGGCGGTAACGGTAGCCAGCTTGCCATGCGCCCGGTGGAATTCGAGCAGGCTGGCGATATCGACATTCCCCAGACCGTCCGAATAGGTGACCATGAAGGTCTCGTCCCCGATCCAGTCGCGCAGCCGCCGGATGCGACCGCTGGTCATGGTCAGCGCGCCGGTATCGACCACGCTGACATTCCAGCCCCCGGCCGAGATCGGGCTGAGCTTCAGGTCGCCCGAGTCCAGATCGACGCTGATATCATTGGCGATCAGGTGATAATTCGCGAAGAATTTCTTCAACATCAAGCATTTATAGCCGCCCGCCACGATGAATTCGCTATGGCCGAAATGGCTGTAGATATCCATGACCCGGGCGATGATGGGGCGACCGCCGACCTCGACCATGGGTTTCGGGATCGCCACGGTTTCCTCGGCGAGGCGAGAGCCAAGCCCGCCGGCAAGCAGGATCGTCTTCATTCTCGTTCTCCTCTCTGATCGGGGGATGCCAGCCAGAGCCGCGCGCTCCCATAACGGTCGCTGATCCGGGGCATCTCCATGAGCGTGTAGTCATTGGCCCGCGCGTAATCCTCGAACGGGGCTTCCAGCACGGGATCGAAGCCGGTCAGGATCGCGGCGGGGGGCGTGGCGCTGAACAGGGCCGGCAGATCATCGGGGCCGGCCATGGCGTAAAGCCCGCGCAGCCTGGCGTCGGTATGGGGCGCAACCCGATAGGCGAAGGGCCCGGCCGAAAATTCGGGATAGATCGGCAGCCCGGCGGCCAGCGGATAAAGCGGCGAAAGCGTCGCCACCGGACCGGCCCCGTCCAGCCGCGCCGCCACCAGCGTCTCGCGCAGCAGATCGGCGCTGCGCTCCAGCCTTGCCGGGGTCAGCCTGTCGGGATGGCGCAGATCGTTCAGGCCAAGCGCCAGTCGGGGCGCGCCGTAAACCGCCATCAGCAGCATCGCCACGCCAAGCGCGGGACGGATCTGGCGGAAGCTGTCTTCCGGCATGGCACGGCAAGACAGCGCGATCAGGATCGGCGGCCCGATCAGAGGGGCGGCGTAATATTGCGGAAAGCCCGGCGTCGGCACGAAAGCCAGCACAGCCGCCGTCAGGACCGATGCCGCGACCACCGCCGCCGCCTCCAGGCTGGAGCCGGACCGCGCATTCCTTTTGCCCCGCCAGGACAGCAGCAGGCAAAGCAGCGCCAGAAACAGCGCCAGCAGCGTCGCCCCGACCATCCAGACCGAAAGGGACAGTTGCAACTTGCCGGCGGGCGACAGGGCCAGCCCCGGCTCGCTTGCGGCATTGGCCTGCCAATAGGCGACATGCGGCCCGGAATGATAGCCAAGGATATGGGCAAAGAAGAGGTCGGGCGCCGTCGCCGCATACCAGAACAGCGGCAGCGCCCCGATGACCCCGCCAAGCGCCACCGGCAGAACCACATGCCGCAATCGCACGGAGAAAGGCAGCTGGCGCGGCACCAGAAAGCAGCCGATGGCCACGGCGGGCACAAAGGCGATGGCGCTGGCTTTCATGCCCGCCGCAACGGACAGCATGACCCCGGCCAGTAGAAGCTGTCCGAAGCCCGGCCTCGGATCGGCAAGCGCCACGGCAAAGAAGCCCAAGCCCAGAAGCGCGAAGGGCAGCGGCAGCAGATTGTTCGTCGCCGCCATCCCGGTCTGGCCCAGCAGGACATCCGCCGTAATCAGGCTGAGCGGACCCACCGCCGCGACAAGCGCCGATCCCGTCAGCCGCCAGCCAACCCAGCCCGCGCCGCCAAGCAGCAGCAGCCAGGCAAGGAACACCGTCAGCCGCGCCGCCGCCAGCAATCCCAGCCAGGGCAGGGCCTGATGCACGGCGCGAAACAGCCATGCAGAATAAGGAACGTGATTGTAAAAGAGGTCCCTATAAAGTGCATGATCGTCCAGAAGCGCCGCCGGCGGGACGAACATGAATTCATCCCGGCGCAGATCGTAACCCATGATCCGCCCATAAAGCGCGGCCAGGACCAGCAGTCCGACAGCCAGCATCGTCGCCACGACGATACTCTGCCCCCGGACCTGCGCCATTGGCGCTGCTGTGCGAGAACTGCTCACCGCACCCTCCCGACATGCCGGAAGCCCATGACACGGCCGATCAGCAACCAGGACAGCGCGACGATAAAGGGCAGGATCAACAATTGCGCCAATAGCGGGCCGATACCTTCGGCAAGCAGGATGCGCAGCGATGTCGCATTGATTGTGTAGATCAGCAGATAGGCGCCAATATATAACGGAAACCGGGTCCAGCCGTTCACCGAGAAGACCAGCCGCGCATGTAGGGTATAGTTCCAAAGCACGCCCAACACGAACTGCAGGATAAGCGCCAATTGCGGGGTCAGCCCTGCAACTACGGCAAGCACGTAAACAGAATAACCAAACGCAGTATTTCCCAAGCCGACCGCAAGGAAGCGCAGCATCGTCTGCGATGTCGAGCGCGTCGGCTGTTTGTGGTGCGATATCGAGGTCACGACCGCACCGGCCTTTCCGCAGCAGCATTCAAAACGGCCATTAAGGCACGCGACAGCAGCGGCACGGACTGAACAACGAAATCACACATAACACGGGCAAATTCGAACTGTGAAACATCGTCAAGTTTGCCGTAAGCACTCTCATTTCTCAAGAAAAAGCTCTGGAAATACCGAGGCCACTTCAAGAAATGACATGTTTTGCGCAGAAATCGCTTTCGGAAATTCGCCGCTTCACCGCTGATATTCCACGACCACAGAAAGCCGCAAGTGACTGTATATAATGTGTTTTATTTTCTTCTATCGGTGGAGAACGCACGAATCGGCACAACAATTTTGCGTTATAGGAATGGATCAAGAATTATTTTGCGCGCATTGAAAAATAATTCTGCGCCTCAGATTTATTGCAGAACAGGTGCAGGTATATTAACAATTATTCACTTTATGGGTGAGCGCCGTCATGTGAATGCTTCCGATGAATGAATTGCAGATGTCGTCAGTCCGAATCACCTGCGCACGCATTTGCGGCACAGTTCCGCCACCGGAATAGCAGCTCGGCAAGGCTTTACAGGTCAGATCCCCGCTGCAGCTTTGGAAACAGCCGCAGCAGGTCGTCCTGCTTGTCTATCGGCATAACCGCGCTGTCCTGCGCCAGCAGGATATGTGCATAAAGGTCAAAGCCTTCCGGCGTCAGAACCAATTCATCAAATCGCGCCCGGTGCCAATCCAGTGCTGCCTGATGAAGCTCCGCCACGCCGGGCAGGGCCATAAGCGTTGAGATCTCCTCATTCAGCCGGGGGCCGAGACGCACGGCAGATGTGTTCTCCTCGGTATTGAAGTTCCGCGCGACCCAATAGCTGAGGTCGATCGGCTTGTTCGTTCGGTTCGGCAGACCCCTGTCCGACTTGACGATGAAGCCCTGGGCCGAGCGCAATGAGTAATGATGCAGCTCGACCAACCGGCGATAGTCCCTAGTCGAGATCAGAGACAGGCGCTTGTCATTCCCGGCGATCAACCCCGCCAATGGCCGACCGCTGCCATCTGCCCAGACCGGCTCGGTTTCGGGCCGGTGACGGGGCCGGTGCACGCCCTGCGCGCGAAAGGCCGCAGGTCGAAACAGTGACTTGAAGAATGTCGCCGCGATCGGGTGGTGCATCACTGCCGGGGTCGAACGGGTGAATTCCTGCGTGACGGGTCGCCCGGAAATCTCGATCTGCGCATTCGACCCAAACAGCCGCCACGGCAGGGCCACGGCATCGCACCCCTCGGGCAGCGCGGCCATCAGATCGGCAAAGCGCCCCTCGCCCACATGGATGACCGGAAACTCATCCAGATCCGAGATCAGCATCCAGTCGGTCGACTTGCGCAGATCATGACGCCATGCGGCGCGCAAGGCGCTCCATTGCACGGATTTGTCGGGCGGGGGCTGGTGGGTCTCGTGCCGGATCACGCCATGTTCGGCCAGAAGGTCCAGCAGCCGGTCGCTGCCATCGTCGCAATCGTTGGAATGAAACAGGAAATCCGTCACCCCCAGCAGGCGATGCCAGGCGATCCATTCCAGCAGGTAGGGTCCTTCGTTGCGGACGGTGGTGGCGGCGAGGATGCGCATCCCGCCGCCTCAATCGACCCCGAAAAGGTCGCGCGTATAGACCTTCCCGGCCACGTCGCGGATATCGTCCGACAGCCGGTTGGCCAGGATCACATCGCTTTCGGCCTTGAAGGCGTCCAGATCGCGGACCACCCGGCTGTTGAAGAAATGGTCGTCCTGCAGGACCGGCTCATAGACGATCACCTCGATCCCCTTGGCCTTGATCCGCTTCATGATCCCCTGGATCGAGCTGTCGCGGAAATTGTCCGACCCCGCCTTCATCACCAGCCGGTAAACGCCGACGATCTTCGGGCGCTTGGCGACGATCTGGTCGGACACGAAATCCTTCCGCGTCCGGTTCGACTCGACAATGGCCGAAATCAGGTTCTGCGGAACCTTGTCGTAATTGGCCAGAAGTTGCTTGGTATCCTTGGGCAGGCAGTAACCACCATAACCGAAGCTGGGATTGTTGTAGAAATCGCCGATCCTCGGATCCAGGCAGACCCCGTCGATAATCTCGCGCGAGTTCAGGTTATGCGCGATGGCATAGCTGTCCAACTCGTTGAAATAGGCCACGCGCAGCGCGAGATAGGTGTTCGAGAACAGCTTGATCGCCTCGGCCTCGACCGCGCCACTGAACAGCACCGGCATGTCCTTGCGAATGGCACCCTCGGCCAGCAGGTCAGCGAAACGGCGGGCGCGGTCGGACCTTTCGCCAATGACGATCCGCGAGGGGTGTAGGTTGTCATAGAGTGCCTTGCCCTCGCGCAGGAACTCGGGCGAGAAGATCACGTTTTCCCAACCCATCTCGGCCCGGATCCGCTCAACAAAGCCGACCGGAATGGTCGATTTGATGACCGCCACGGCATTCGGGTTGATGCGCTGAATCTCGGCCAGAACCGCCTCGACCGAGGAAGTGTCGAAACGGTTGGTGCGCGCATCGTAATTGGTCGGGGTCGAGACGACGACGAATTCGGCATCGTGGAAGGCGGTCTTGGGGTCGAGCGTCGCCGTCAGGTCGAGATCGTGGCTGGCGAGGTATTCGGTGATCTCGGCATCCTCGATGGGCGATTTGCGGTCATTGACCATCCTGACCCGATCATCCGAGATATCCAGTGCCGTGACCCGGTTGTGCTGCGCCAGAAGCACGGCGTTGGAAAGCCCGACATAGCCAAGCCCAGCCACTGCAATATTCGTCATCGTCATAGCCCTTCCAGGTGCTCGCTTACCTGCATTCTATCAATTTTTCTCGGCAAGGCGATCATATCGCAAGGACCCCGAATCCGCGGCCTCGACACGCTCGACGAAACCCCGTCCTTCCAGCACCGGCCCGAAGGACTGCCGTAAACCGTCAGCCTCTTCGGGGCTGTCGAAAGGCAAAACGACGCGTATCAGGCGCGAAAGATCGATCCCGTCGAGATGTTGCCCGACGAGGTCCGCACGGGTCGAGATACGCAAGATATCGGGCCTGAAATCGCCCAGATAGGCGGCAAGCCCGCCAGCCGCAGCGCCCTCGTCACCTGGCAGGACCAGCGGGCCGTCGACGAAGCGCAGCCGGGCCGTATCCTCCAGCCCGTTGCGGGCGCGGATGCGGGCGGCGGCCTCGGCAATGCCGGGCTGGCTGTCCTGCACCATCAGCGTGATGCCATCCTGAGCGCGAAGCATGGTCATGGCGGGCAATCCGATCCCGGCGCCCAGGTCCAGCACGCGCCGTCCGCCCGCAAGGTAAGAAGCGATGTTGCGGGCATGGCGACGGTCGAACTTGCCGGCCAGCACCGCCATCGAAGCTTCCTCGGTGAACAGCTGCGGATCGCAGGGCAGGGCCACGCGCTGCGATTCCACCCATTCCACGGCATCACCCGGCGACAGCCTGATCCGCCCGCTGCGATAAAGCGCGGCACCCATGGCGTTCCAGCCCGAGACCGGCGCGTCCTTGCGGGCATCGTCCGGCTTCTCGCTCGACTTGCGCTCCACCTCGGACATCAGCGCAGCGATCTTGGCCGGGTCGCGCGCCTGCGGCGGCTTCGCCTCGACCGAGGTGATCGGCACCTTGCCGGCCTCGATCAGGCTGTCGCGCAGGGCCTGATAGGCTTCGGAGCCGCGATATTCCTCCAGCCGCGCCTCGACCCGTTCCAGTGCCGCGTAATGCAGCTTCGACAGGACCGGATCCTGCAGCAATTCGGCCATGATCTCGGCCCGGCGCGGGGCGTGGCGCAGGATGCGGGTATCGGCGACCTCGTTGCGGTCCTGAAGCGACCAGTAATCGGCGTTATACTTGTCCTTCTTGTTGTTCACATTGCCGCGGAAGCGACGCACGGCATAGCTGTCGATGGACTTCACCGCGTAATGGTTCATCTGCGCCCAGTCGTAACCCAGCGTGCGGCGGATCGTGCGCCAGCCACGGAACTTGAAGTAATCCTCCATCGGTCGGCCCGAACCGTTCAGCCATTTCACGGTGTCGGGAAAGCCGTCCTTCAGGTGCTTGTTCTTGATCGAGGGCCGGTGAATGCCAAGCTTCCAGTATTCCGGGTCGAACTTGAACAGCGTCTTCACGCCCCAGCCCTTGTTCCAGAGCGGCGGCGCGGCGCGGGTATATTGCTCGGTCACCGGGTCGCGCGACCAGTCGACCACGCCACCCGAACCGAAGATGCGCCAGGTCACGATAATCCCGTTGGCACCCTGCGCCACCGCGTCATCCAGCATCCCGTCGAGATGGCCCGAAGGATGGTTGACCGACAGGAACTCGTCAGCGTCGAAGATCATGACCCAGTCGGCCGCCTGAACCAGCGGCTCGTCCTGCGCGTAATTCAGCGCCGACGGCTGCGGCTTCATGCCCTCCGGAATATCGTTCGGGCGGTGATAGCCAAGGCCCAGCTCCTCCAGCCGCTGCAGCATCTCGACCGTGCCGTCGGTGCAGTCATTGGTATAGACAAGGATATCGGTAAAGCCGACAGCCAGATGATGCGCGAACCATTCCAGCAGGTAGGGCGCCTCATCCTTCATCATCGACACGGCCATGACCGTGCCATGCGGGCTGACATGCCGCTTCAACGCCATGTCAGCCGTCCCCCAAGCCGCCTGCGAAGGCCGTCATCAGCTTTCCAGCGCCTGGGTCGGGTCGATGCCCACCAGCTCGCACATCCGCGCCGCATAGGAATTGGGCAGCGGCGGGTTCTTGCGCCACCAGGGCTTGGTGCCATTGGTGTAAAGATGCACGGACACGGTCGCGTCGGTGAACCAGCCTTCGACCCTGCCATGCGGGTCATAGAAGATGTCGTTCAACTGGAACGGCACCGGATAGAGCACGTCCGAGGTCATCGCGCGTTCGATATCGCCGGTCTGCTGGGCGAACCATGTGAAGGCCTGCGGACCGAATGCCGTGCGCTCGGTCTTGTAGATCGCCGCCCCATGCGACAGGTCGCCCTTTTCACGCTGCTTGTCCATCTGCTTGCGCTGACGCTTGTTCCACCAGGCCGGATAGTCGGGCAGGTTGTCATAGTAATCCAGCAACTGATCCATCAACTCGCATTGCTGGGGCAGGCCGACAACGCCGCAATTCAGCGCCCCGCGCATACCGTGACCGGCGAAGATCCATTCCCATTCGTCGGGGAAAGGCTTGTGGCAGAAGGCGTCGCAATCGATCCAGATCGCGCCGGTCTTCTGGATCATCTTGTAGCGGAAGACATTCGACAGGAACGAGGCCGAGGTATCGCCCACCAGTTGCATGTCGATATCCATGATCTCGGAAGCCGGACGGACCTCGACGCCCTCGGGGGGGTTCTTCAGCTTGTCGGTGCAATAAAGCGTCACAGGATGGCCGTGCAGCAGATGCGATTTCAGGCAAAGCTGGTTGAGATATTGCAGCTCTTCTCCGATCCAGAGAGAGGCAACGGGACGACGATCGAGCGGCATAAATGACCTCGGACAAACCTGCGCTTCCAGCCTGTCTATCCGAACGGAGTCAGCGCCGCCAGTCACCGCCACTTATTTCTGCGCACAGGCTTAACCCTCGCAAGGATTGCGCTGCGCCTTGCCGCCCCGCTATATCAGGCCGAGAACGATAAGGGAGACGGGACACTGTCCTGCATTCACCACCGCAAGAACTTCTTTGTCGGGCTTGGCCATCCGCGCTGCGGCACCGCCTTCACCGCCTATCTGTTGCAGTCTTCCGGGTTGGAAGTCGGGCACGAATATGTGCGCCCCAACGGGCTAGTTTCCTGGATGCTGCCGGCTGAACGCTATCGCAACCCCTATGGCGACGCGATTGGCCCACTGGAGGATTTCAGCCGGATTTTCTGCGTTGCCCGCTCACCCTTGGCGGCCATCAATTCGATCATCCCCGAGAATTCCGATACCGCCAGCTATTCCTTCCGGACCAGGATCCTGAAGAACCGCTTTGAGATCACGTTACCGACCGAGGCTGAAGACCCGGACGGCATCCAGAGCGCAGTCATGAGCTATACGCTCTGGTATGAGCTGTGCATGTCCTTCCTGCCGCAATTGATCTATCGCGTGGACCGGCCAGAGGATGACGCGCTTCTGGCCGACTATGTTGGCCGGCCTGTGCGGCGAAGTGAAGAGATCGGGCGCAACTCTCGCCCCAAGAGGCGCGCCACGCATTTCACGCCGGATGCGCTCGACAGTCTGTCACATGATTGGCTTCTGCGCTTCGCCGAGATGGCCGAAGGGCTCGGCTATCCCGACGATGCCGCCATGATCGAAAAATCCGCCGCCGGTCGCGCGGCGGGCTGAACCGGACCCGCCCAAGCTGTTCGCGCACGCAGGCAGTTTGGACGCGCGCGCCTTCAATCCTGCCCGCTTCGATGGATCAGGCCCAGTCCCAGGGGCGGGTGAATTCGCCGAGTGTGCGGGCGACGGCGGCTTCGTCCACGCCCTCGGTCCGGGCGATCTTGGCCACCAGCCCGCGCTTCTTGTCCTCGACCACCTCGGCGACGCTGGCGCCGGTTTCGGCCAGGGCCGCGTCATAGACGCGCTTGATCGCCTTCTTGCGCAGGTCGGGCTTGAAGATCTTGCCGACAGCGGTTTTCGGCAATTCATCCAGGATTTCCAGATGTTTCGGCACCGCCGCGCGCTCGTGGATATTGGCGCGGGCATGTTCCAACAGCTCCTCGACACTGACCGACGCATCGCCGACCAGTTCGACATAGGCGCAGGGCAATTCGCCGGCGCGGGCGTCGGGCTGGCCGATGGCGCCGGCGAAGGCCACGGCAGGATGCGAAAGCAGCGCATCCTCGATCTCGGCCGGGTCGATATTATGGCCGCCGCGAATGATCAGGTCCTTGGCCCGCCCGGTGATCCAGAGATAGCCATCGGCGTCGATCCGCCCCAGATCGCCGGTGCGCAGGAACCGACCCTCGGCGAAAAGATCGTGGTTCTTGTCGGCTTCGGTATAGGTCGAGCCTTCGAAGACGCCGGGATTGGCCACGCAGATCTCGCCCACCTCGTCGGTTGCGCATTCGGCAAAACCCTCGGGCAGCTTCCGCAGGATGCGCACATGGGTATAGGGCAAGGGAATGCCGACCGAGCCCACCTTCTTGACGCCGTCGACCGGATTGCAACTGACCAGACAGGTCGCCTCGGTCAGGCCATAGCCTTCGGCGATCTCGACCCCGGTCGCGGCCTTGAAGCGGTTGTAAAGCTCGACCGGCAGCGGGGCCGAGCCGGAAATCGCCGTCCTGAGCGAGGAGACATCCGCGTTCACCGGCCGCTGCATCAGCGCCGAGATCGCCGTCGGCACGGTAATCAGGAAACTGACCTGCCAGCGTTCGATCAGCTTCCAGAAATTGTCGAAGACGCCATCGCCGCGATAGCCGGCGGGGGTCGGCATGACCATATGCGCGCCCGAGGCGATGCAGCTCATCAGCACCGGATAGGCGGCGAAGACATGGAACAACGGCAGCGGGCACATCAGCACGTCGGTCTCGTTGAACAGCAATGCGCCGCCCAGAAAGCCGTTATAGATCATGCCTGAATACTTGTGCTGCGCCACTTTCGGCAGGCCGGTGGTGCCGCCGGTATGGAAATAGGCGGCAACCCGGTCCTGCTTCGGATCGTCGAAATCCAGCCGGTTGTGGTTCTCAGCCGAAACCGCGGCCTCGAAACCATGCACCTTGGCGTGATGCTTGACGGTGACCTTCGGCCGCGCCAGCGGAACGATGAATTTCTTCAGCCCGGTCAGGTGCCGGTTCAGGTCGATCTCGATCACATGCTTGACATTGGGCGCCTCGGCGACGGCGGCGGCGGCCTTCTGGGCGATGTCGCTTTTCGGGAAGGATTTCAGCGTCACCAGCACCTTGGCATTGGTGGACCGAAGAATGCCGCCGATATGCTCGGGCTCCAGCAGCGGGTTGATCGGGTTGACGATCCCCGCCGTCGCCCCGGCCAGCAGCACGACCGGCGTCTCGATGGTATTGGGCAGCAGATAGGCCACGGTATCGCCCGGCCCGACGCCCAGTTTGCGGAACAAGTTGGCGGTTTCGGTGACCCGCTCCAGCAACTCGCCCCAGTTCAGCGTCGTGGCATGATCGCGCGGGCCCGACAACAGCTGGAACGAAATCGCCGGCCGCTCCGGAAAGCGCTCGGCCACGCGGCCGAGGAATTCATAGATCGTCCGGGCGTTGTCGCGCGCCTCGTAAGGCATTTCCTGCTCGACCGCATCGCGATCCGCGATACCACAGAAACGGCTGTGCTCGCTCATAACTCCCCCCCAATTTCCCCGATCCCGGTGGACCGGCTGATTTGCCCTGAACAATGAGGCATAATCAAAGCACGGGGCAAGCCCGACGGCCGCCCCGTGTTCCAAAGACGCTGCGTCAGATCGGCGCGCGGCCTATTGCGGAATGCGCAGGGTCTGGCCCGGATAAATCTTGTCCGGGTCCGACAGCATCGGCTGGTTGGCCTTGAAGATGTCGTTATAGCGGTTCGCATTGCCGAGATATTTCTTGGCAATGGCCGACAGCGTCTCGCCCTTCTGGACGGTATGGAAGACCGGCGCATCAGCCGCCCCGCCCGAGGCAGGCGCTTTCGGCACCTCGGCCTCGACCCGGGCGATGCCCTTGATATTGCCGATGGCCAGGATCAGCTTCTCCATGGTCTCGCGATCCGCGCCCTTGGATTCGACCTTCACCACATCGCCGCGCAGGGTCAGGTGCACATCGCCCGAATCCAGACCGAGCGCTTTCACCTCGGCGGTCAGCGCCTTGACCTTGCGGTCGGTCTCGGCCTGCGCGGCGGCCTTGTCATCGGCGGGCGCCTTGGCTTCGGCCGCCTCGGCGGAACCGAGGACCGATTTGCCCGAATCCTTGATGAAATCCCAGAAAGCCATCCACTTGTCCTTTCACATAGCTTCGCGGACAACGCGCCGCCGCGCAGGCGGTTCCCCGGCTGGCGCCGGGCCGCCGTTTGCGATACCGCTTCACCCGAGACCAGCCGGGGAAACCGCCATGCATACCGTGACCGTCCTTGCCGCGCCGATGCGCGCCGACCTGACCCATGACCGCGTCGAGGCGCTGCGCGACCTGATGGGCGGCAAACATGTGATCTGGCTGGCCGAGGGGATCGCCGCCGAATTCCCGACCGACCAATTGCCGGACGATGCTGCGGCCATCGCCGATGACACCCGGCTTGCCGGCTTCGATCTGGTCGTTCAGCCGACGCTCGGTCGGCGCAAGGCGGTGCTGCTGGCCGACATGGATTCGACCATGATCGAGCAGGAATGCATCGACGAACTGGCCGCCGAGGCCGGCGTCGGCCCGCGCGTGGCCGAAATCACCGCCCGCGCCATGAACGGAGAGCTGAATTTCCACGAGGCGCTGATCGAACGCGTGGGCCTGCTGGCCGGGCTGGACGAGCGCGTGATCCAGAAGGTGCTGGACGAGCGTATCACCCTGGCCCCCGGCGGGCGCGAGTTGATCGCGACCATGCGCGACCAGGGCGCCTATTGCGCGCTCGTCTCGGGCGGGTTCACCGCCTTCACCGCCCCCATTGCCAAGGCGCTCGGGTTTCACGAGCACCGGGCCAATGCGCTACTGGCCGATCAGGGTGTGCTGACCGGCCATGTCGGCCTGCCCGTCCTTGGCCGCGAGGCCAAGGTCGAGGCATTGGAAGAAATTACCGCCGCCCGCGGCATGACGCCGCAACAGGCCATCGTCGTCGGCGATGGCGCGAACGATCTGGGCATGATCCAGCTGGCTGGAACCGGCGTGGCGCTTCATGCCAAGCCCTTGGTCGCGGCACAGGCAGGCGTGCGTATTGACCATGCCGACCTGACCGCGCTGCTTTATATCCAAGGCTACGGCCGCGACGAGTTCGTAACCGGCTGAGCATCGACTGCAATCGCCCTGCGGATTCGCCGATTGGCGAATGACGCCACGCCAAGCATCTGTTTTCGTGAACTTTGGGCTGACGCTTTGCCTGACGGAAAAGGGGGCGTCCATTCAGACACCCCCTTGAACCTTAGCAGCAGGAAGGATCAGTCCTTCGCACGCTCCACATAGGAATTGTCCCCGGTATTGATGACAATCCGGGTGCCGACGCCGATATGCGGCGGGACCATGACGCGCAGACCGTTATCGACCTGCGCCGGCTTATAGGAAGACGACGCCGTCTGGCCTTTCACCACCGGCTCGGTCTCGGTCACCTCGACGGTCATCTTCTGCGGCAGTTCCATGGAGATCGGCACGCCGTTGAAGACCTGCAGGAAGACCCGCATCCCTTCCTGCAGATAGACCGCCTGATCGCCGATCACGTCTTCCGGGGCCGTGACCTGCTCATAGCTTTCCGGCTCCATGAAGTGGAAGCCTTCGCCGTCGTTATAGAGATAGTCATAGCTGCGCTCGTCGACATGGGCCTTTTCCACCTGATCGGTGGTCTTCCAGCGCTCGGTCACCTTCACCCCGTCGGAGATGCGGCGCATGTCGACGCTGGTCGTCGGCGTGCCCTTGCCGGGGTGGAAGTTCTCGGCTTTGAGAACGACGTAAAGGCGTTCGTCGATTTCGACCACATTGCCCTTGCGGAGGCTGGAGGCGATGACTTTCATCTGCGGATTCCTTGCGAACTGTCGGGGTGGCGCGTAAGCGCATTGCCAGCGTCCCTATCCGATGATTTGCCGCATTGCCAGAGAAACCATGAGCGATACCCGATGGTGGCAGCCCCACCGCCATGCCGACCGCCGACCCGCGCTTCTGGCGCGAAACCGCATCCAGCGCGCCATTCGCGGCTGGCTCGATGCGAACGACTTCCTGGAAGTCGATCCGGCCGCGCTCGCCCTCAGCCCCGGCAACGAGACCCATCTGCACGGTTTTGCCACCTCGATGATCGGCAATGACGGGGTGGCGCGGGCGATGTATCTGCACACCTCGCCCGAATTCGCCATGAAGAAGCTGCTGGCCGCGGGCGAGACCCGCATCGCCGCCTTCTCTCACGTCTGGCGCAATCGCGAGCGGGGGCCGCTGCATCATCCCGAGTTCACAATGCTGGAATGGTATCGGGTGGGTGACGATTACACCGTGCTGATGGAGGATTGCGCCGATTTCCTGATGCTCGCCGCCGAGGCCACCGGCACGAGCGAGTTCCGCTGGCGCGATGCCACCTGCGACCCCTATGCCAGCCCGGAACGCGTCAGCGTGGCCGAGGCCTTTGCCGAACATGCCGGGATCGACCTTCTGGCCACGATTGCACCGGATGGCAGTACCGACCGCGACGCATTGGCGGCAGGCCTGCGCGCCGCCGGGATCGGCCATGCCGAGGGGGACACATGGTCAGACCTGTTTTCCCGCGCGCTTGCCGAGCGGGTCGAGCCGCATCTGGGCCATGGCTGCGCCACCATCCTCGACCGCTACCCGGTGCCCGAGGCGGCACTGGCGCGGCGCAGTCCCGACGACCCGCGCGTCTCGGAGCGGTTTGAGCTTTATGCCTGCGGGGTCGAACTGGCGAATGGCTTCGGCGAGCTGACCGATCCCGCCGAACAGCGCCGCCGTTTCCAGGCCGACATGGCCGAGAAGGCCCGGATCTATGGCGAAACCTATCCGCTGGACGAGGATCTGCTGCACGCGTTGGACATCATGCCCGAAGCCTCTGGCATCGCGCTGGGTTTCGACCGGCTGGTGATGCTGGCATGTTCAGCACCGTCCATCGAATCGGTGATGTGGGCACCTGTCCCAAATCCCGGTCACGGTTAAGCCGAAACCCGCAAGACTGTCTCGGGCTGTTTTCAGCCCAGGAGCGTTGGATCCAGCCGGACTTAGCGCGCCAGCGGATCCCGCGCCACCGGCGGGCAGATCTTGGTTGCCGGATCCAGCCGGACATATTCCCGGGCGCTGATCTTCACCATGTCGAGGCTGTAGCGCCATTCCTCGTTCCAGCGCTTCAGGATGCCGTTGCGATAATAGCTGCCCATGATCTCTGGCACGAGGGGCGGAATGATATGCGTATTCGGCAGTCGCGGCGCGTGAAAGCCGATGGTTGCCCCGGGACCGAGGCAGGCATTGCGCATTGTCGTCAGGATTGTGCAGGCAGAGCGGCAATAGCCCCTGATCCACACCTTCTGGCCGGAGTTTTCCAGCCGGGCGCGCGTCTTCACCATGTCAAGAACATTCCCGCCCCGATCATCCTTCACCACGATATAACCGTGTCCCTGAATGATATCGGCGCTGGTTGGGACCGGCAGGACCAGAAGCAGCAGAAGCAGGTAAGCAAGGTGGCGTTTCATGGCAGCAATCTGCGCCATCGCCGCTGCGTTGAAAAGCCACAGCTACGTGATCGCCCGGGGATGGTATTGATAATTTTGTTACATCTTTCGGGCGAAGGTGGTACCGACGCGATTTCGGGGCCGCCAATCGGTTCGAAACATGTCAGTATCTCGCACCATCAACTATATCGGAGCTTCGAATATGGCAGGTAAGGTTCTTTGGATTATCGTGGGCTGTCTGTCGGTTCTTGCGGGCTTTTTCGCGCTGGCAAACCCGCTCGCGGCAACGTTGACAGCCGAACAGGTCGCCGGCTGGGGTTTCCTGATCATCGGCATCCTGCAGATCTTTGCGGTGTTCCGCCAGGTCAGTTGGGGCGGTCGCATCTGGGTGCTGCTGGTCGGTCTTCTGATGGTTCTTCTGGGTATCAACCTTCTGGCCAAGCCGCTTGTCGGGGTCATGGCGCTGACGCTGACCGTCGCCGCGATGTTCCTTGTGGAAGGCATCTTCAAGGTGGTTCTGTCCTTCTCGCTGCGCCAGACGCCGGCCTTCTGGCTGGTGCTGCTCAGCGGTGCGCTGTCGGTGATCCTGGCGGTCATGATCTTCAGCAATTTCCCGGCCTCGGCGGCCTCGATCCTCGGCATCCTGCTGGCGGTCGAGCTGATCTCGAACGGGATCACGATCATCGCCATCTCCTCGGTGCGCGAAGCCACCGGCTGAGGCGATCCGAACGAAATCGGGGGCGGGCGGCCATGGGGCCGCCCGCTTCGCATTTGCTCGCTTGATTTTGCGCCGGGCCGCTCATAGGAGTCCGGCGATGAGCCAGAACCCGCCAATCATCCGCCCCGACCTCGCCCGCGCCACCATCCCGGATGAACGCCGCGAGGGCCAGCCGACCATCGGCATGGTCAGCCTCGGCTGCCCCAAGGCGCTTGTCGACAGCGAACGCATCCTGACCCGGCTGCGCGCCGAAGGCTATGCGATCAGCCCCGATTATGCCGGTGCCGATGCGGTGATCGTGAATACCTGCGGCTTTCTGGACAGCGCCAAGGCCGAAAGCCTCGATGCCATCGGCGAGGCGCTGGCGTCGAATGGCCGCGTCATCGTCACCGGCTGTCTGGGGGCCGAACCCGATTACATCACCGGCGCCCATCCCAAGGTCCTGGCCGTCACCGGCCCGCATCAATACGAACAGGTGCTGGATGCCGTCCACGGTGCGGTGCCGCCCGCGCCCGATCCCTTCATCGACCTGCTGCCGGCATCCGGCGTCAGCCTGACGCCGCGCCATTACAGCTATCTGAAGATCTCGGAAGGCTGCAATCATCACTGCAAGTTCTGCATCATCCCCGACATGCGCGGTCGGCTGGTTTCCCGCCCCGCCCATGCGGTGATCCGCGAGGCCGAAAAGCTGGTCGAGGCCGGGGTGAAAGAACTGCTGGTAATCTCGCAGGATACCTCGGCCTATGGGGTGGACCTGAAACATGCCGAGACGCGCGGCCACCGCGCCCATATCACCGATCTTGCCCGTGACCTCGGCTCGCTCGGCGCCTGGGTGCGGCTGCATTACGTCTATCCCTATCCGCATGTGCGCAACCTGATCCCGCTGATGGCGGAAGGGCTGGTGCTGCCCTATCTGGACATTCCCTTCCAGCACGCCCATCCCGAAACGCTCAAGCGCATGGCCCGCCCGGCTGCGGCGGCGAAGACGCTGGACGAGATCGCCGCCTGGCGCAGCGATTGCCCCGATGTCACCCTGCGCTCGACCTTCATCGTCGGCTATCCCGGTGAGACGGAAGCGGAGTTCCAGACCCTGCTCGACTGGCTGGACGAGGCGCAGCTGGACCGCGTCGGCTGCTTCCAATACGAAAACGTCGCCGGCGCGCGGGCCAATGACCTGCCCGATCATGTGCCCGAGGAGGTCAAACAGGACCGCTGGGACCGCTTCATGCGGAAGGCGCAGGCGATCAGCGAGACCAAGCTGGCGGCAAAGGTCGGCCAGCGGATCGAGGTGATCGTGGACGAGGTCGACGGCGAGGGCGCCACCTGCCGCACCAGGGCCGACGCGCCCGAGATCGACGGCAACCTGTTCATCGACGAGGGCTTCGAGGCGCTGAAGCCCGGCGATATCGTTTCGGTGACGGTGGACGAGGCCGGGGAATACGACCTCTGGGGCCGGCTCTGATTTCGACGGTGAGCCTGCCGGTTCATGGTGGGCGCCGCTGACAGGGCTTGCCGGCCAATTTCACCGCCTGCCTTGGCTGATCTTCCAACCGGCGCGGCAATCGCCTAAATAGCCTGCAACATTTGCAGGAGATTCCGATGGCAGCCTATGAATTCGTCTATCACATGGACGGCGTGTCCAAGACCTATGCCGGCGGCAAGAAGGTCTTCGAAAACATCCGCCTGAACTTCCTGCCCGGCGTCAAGATCGGCGTCGTCGGCGTGAACGGTGCCGGTAAATCGACGCTTTTGAAGATCATGGCCGGCATGGACAAGGATTTCACCGGCGAGGCCTGGGCCGCCAAGGGCGCCCGCGTCGGCTATCTGCCGCAGGAGCCGCAGCTGGACGAGTCGCTGAATGTCCGCGACAATGTCATGCTGGGCGTGGCCGAGAAGAAGGCCAAGCTGGACCGCTATAACGAGCTGGCGATGAACTACTCGGACGAGACCGCCGAGGAAATGGCGGCGCTTCAGGATGAAATCGACGCCGGCAATCTCTGGGATCTGGACAGCCAGATCGACGTGGCGATGGAGGCTTTGCGCTGCCCGCCCGACGATGCCGATGTTGCAACGCTTTCGGGCGGGGAACGCCGCCGGGTCGCGCTGTGCAAGCTGCTGCTGGAAGCGCCCGACATGCTGCTGCTGGACGAACCGACCAACCACCTGGACGCCGAAACCATCGCCTGGCTGCAAAAGCACCTGATCGAATATCCCGGCACCATCCTGGTCGTGACCCATGACCGTTACTTCCTTGACGACATCACCGGCTGGATCCTCGAACTCGACCGTGGTCGCGGCATCCCCTACGAGGGCAATTATTCCGCCTGGCTGGAACAGAAGGCCAAGCGGCTGGAACAGGAAGCCCGCGAGGACAAGGCCCGCCAGAAGACGCTGGAACGCGAACTCGAATGGATCCGCGCCGGCGCCAAGGCGCGGCAGGCCAAGCAGAAGGCCCGGATCAACGCCTATAACGAGATGGCCGGCAAGTCCGAGCGCGAGAAGCTGTCCCGCGCGCAGATCATCATCCCGAACGGCGAGCGCCTTGGCGGCAAGGTGATCGAGGTCGCGGGCCTCAAGAAGGCGATGGGCGACAAGCTGTTGATCGAGGATCTTTCCTTCTCGCTGCCGCCGGGCGGCATCGTCGGCGTGATCGGCCCGAACGGTGCCGGTAAATCGACGCTGTTCCGGATGCTGACCGGCCAGGAACAGCCCGATGCGGGCGAGGTTACCTATGGCGACACGGTCCAGCTTTCCTATGTCGATCAGAGCCGCGACGCCCTCGCCGGCGACAAGACGGTGTGGGAGGAAATCTCGGGCGGGGCCGAGCAGATCGAGCTTGGTGACGCGTCGATGAACAGCCGTGCCTATGCCTCGGCCTTCAACTTCAAGGGCGGCGACCAGCAGAAGAAGGTCGGCCAGCTTTCGGGCGGTGAACGCAACCGCGTCCACATGGCCAAGCTTCTGAAATCCGGCGGAAACGTCCTGCTGCTCGACGAACCGACCAACGATCTGGACGTGGAAACCCTGCAGGCGCTGGAAGCGGCGCTTGACGATTTCGCCGGCTGTGCGGTCATCATCAGCCACGACCGCTTCTTCCTCGACCGGCTCTGCACCCATATCCTCGCCTTCGAGGGCGACGCCCATGTCGAATGGTTCGAAGGCAACTTCGAGGATTACGAAGCCGACAAGATCCGCCGCCTCGGCCCGGATTCGGTCGAGCCGAAGCGGGTGAAATACAAGAAGTTCACGCGATAGACCAAGCAGGGCGGTCGAACCCATCCATCCGACCGCCCCTGCGGACTATCGGCGCAGATAGACGTAATACGCGCCGGTTCCGCCGTGGCGCAGATGCGCCGGGGCAACCTGTTGGACGGCGTGGGATAGCGGTGCCGTATGCAGCCAATGCGGCACCTGATGGCGCAACGCGCCGCGTCGGACGGGCAAGGGACCTTCGATTCCGTCACGGCTGCCCTTGCCGGTAATGACCAGCACCAGCCGCAAGCCGCGCGCGTGACAGGACAGGATGAACCGCGCCAGTTCCGGCCCGGCCTCGGCAAGGGTCATGCCATGCAGGTCCAGCTTCGCCTCGGGGCGCAACTTGCCCCGGCTCATCTGCTTGTGGGTCTTGTGATCCATGCGGATGGGCTGGTTGGCCAAGGCCTCGGCCGGGCTGGGGGCAAGGTCATGGCCGGGCAGGCGGCGCGGACGGGTGCCTATTGCGAAGTCGGGCGAGAGAGGGCGCGCGGTATCCGGCGCCGCCGCCTTCGGCGCTGGCTTGGCCGAAGGTGAGTAATCCGGCAAAGCGGCGCGACGCTTCGGCTCCAACGGGGTGGCTGTCCGGGTGACGCGCAACCAGAGCTCGCGATCCTCGGGCGTCAGGCCGCGCCGAGGTGCCATCAGTTCCCGGTCGCGACCAGCCGCCAGTTCGGATCGGCGGCACCCATCTCGCGCTCGAAGGTCCAGGTGTCACGCTGCTTGCGTGGCGTTTTCGGATCGCCATCGACGACATTGCCGGCAGCATCGCGGGTGGCCACGATGATCTCTCCGACAAAGCGGACGGAAAGCTCGGCCACGGCGTTTGCGGTGTTGAACTCCGCTGCCGCAAGCGCAGTCTCACGGGTGCCGAGGAACTGAACCTCTGGTGTCAGGCCCGCATTCTGGCGCGCCTCGATCGCGGATTCGAAGGCCTGTGCCACTTCGGGAGAGAGGAACGCGCGAATCTCGGCCAGATCGCCTTTTTCGAAGGCGACGATGATCATCTCATATGCCTGCTTCGCGCCGCCAAGGAATTCGGTCAGCGAGAATGCGGGCTCAGCGCGCTTCATTTCGACCAGGGCCGCATAGGCGGGACTTGCCGGATCGACATGATCGGACAGGTCGCTGTCGTCAGCACGGGGATCGTCATCCTCGACCACCTCCAGCCGACGCTGGACCGGGCGCTCGTCAGGCTGATCTGGCTCAAACCCGTCGCGCGTGCCCAGGACATTGCGCAAGCGCAGGATCAGGAACACCGCAATTGCAGCGAGCACAATCAGTTGAATGAGCGAGTTCGACATATTCCATCCTTCGCCGGGCACAGCGGTTTGTATTTTCGCCCTTGGCCCTTATGTAGGGATCGAGCGGGTCCAAGTCCAGTTGCCCGCTTCCAGAGGAGACACATGCCGCTATTCATTCTGTTCATTCTGGTTCCGATCATCGAGATCGCACTGTTCATTCAGGTTGGCGGGTTGATCGGGCTTTGGCCCACCATTGGGCTGGTGCTTCTGTCGGCCTTCGTCGGCATGGTGCTGATCCGCAGCCAGGGACAGCGCGCCCTGGCCGAGTTGCAGCAGTCCTTCCAGACCTTGAGCGACCCGACGCGACCCCTGGCCCATGGTGCCATGATCCTGCTTTCCGGCGCGCTGCTGCTGACGCCGGGCTTCTTTACCGATGCGATGGGGCTGTTGTTGCTGATCCCCGGTGTGCGCGACTGGCTGATGCGGCGCGCAGGGCGGCATGTGACCGTCACCCGCACCGGCTTCGGCTTTGACAGCGCCCGCGATCCGCGCCATGGCTGGGCCGGGCGCGATGGGGATGACGTGATCGACGGCGACTATGTGGTTCAGGAAGACCCCTATGTTGCGCGCGAAGATATTGCGCCGCCGCCGCCCGCGAACAGCGATGGCAAGCCCGGGCGCAAACCACCTTCGGGGTGGACCCGCCCCGAGTAGTCATACCGACGCCAGCAGGCGTTGAGGCGTCCCGCTCGGAATGCTAGAAGCCCTTTGACTCATTCCCGAAAGGACCCGATATGACCGACGAAACCCAGAATGCCGCGCCCGAAGCGCAGGCCCCGCAACAGCCCCGAATGCAGATCCTGGCGCAGTTCATCCGCGATCTGTCGTTCGAAAATGTCGTGGCTCAGAAAGGCCTGAACACGGCCGAGGTCAAACCCGAAGTTTCGGTCCAGGTCAGCATCGACGCCCGCAAGCGTAACGTCGACAACCAGTATGAGGTCATTACCAAATACAAGGTCTCGTCGAAGAACACGGTGAATGACGCAAACCTGTTCCTGTGCGAGCTGGAATATGCCGGTGCCTTCCTGGTCGAAGGCGTTCCAGAAGAGCAGATTCACCCCTTCCTGATGATCGAATGCCCGCGGATGCTGTTCCCCTTCGTCCGCCGAATCATCAGCGATGTGACCCGCGATGGCGGCTTCCCGCCGGTCAATCTCGATCCGGTCGATTTCGTGGCCCTCTATCGCCAGGAACTGACGCGCCGCGCCCAGACCGAGCGCCCGGCCGACGCCCCGGTTTCCTGACCCGGCGTGCCGCCCCGCGCAAAGCGTGCCTGGCAGCGGATGCTGTCAGGCCGCAGGCTTGATCTTCTCGACCCGACTCCCGTCGATATCGAGATCGAGGATATTGCCCACGGGCTGGCCTTCGTCGCGCGCTGGAACGGCCAGACACGCGGCGACTGGCCATATTCGGTTGCCGAGCATTCCCTTCTGGTAGAGCAGGCGTTTGGCCAGATCACGCCGCAAGCGCCCGCGAAATGGCGGTTGGCGGCATTGCTGCATGACGCGCCCGAATATGTGCTTGGCGACATGATATCGCCGGTAAAAGGCGCATTGGGAAATGAATATGGCGAAATGGATCAACGAATTGCCGAGGCTGTCCATCGCCGATTTGGGCTGCCCGCAAAAGTGCCGGCAACGATCAAAAGAAGTATTAAGCTCGCCGACCAGGTATCGGCCTGGCTTGAGGCAATAGAGATTGCCGGATTTTCCGAAGACGAGGCGCGAGGCATTTTCAAAGTGCCGAGGCCGGAACATTGCGCAGGCTTGAAGATCTGCCTTCGCCCTTCGGCAGAAGCGCGAAAAGCCTATCTCGACCGGTTCAACGCGCTAATTGACAAAACTTAACGTGTTGAACCGGTTGAGGATCAAAATGGAAACTCGGACCGAGTTTCCAGTCAGATTTCCAGATCGGCCAGCGTCTTGCCGCCATTCAGCGCGTCTTGAATCCAACGCGGACGACGACCGCGACCGGTCCAGGTCTGGGCTGCATCTTCGGGATTGGCGTATTTCGGCGCCATCTTTCCACTACGGCGATTGATTTTGGCGCCGGTCAGCTCATTGAGCGAAAATCCGTGCGTGCGCGCGGCCTGCTCGACAGCGGCAAGGGCTTCGCGACGTTTACGCTCCTCGAAATCGACGATTGAACGGTCGACCTGCTTTCGCAGATCCTGCAGCTCCTTGAGCGACATATTCTCTAGATCGAGCATTAAGTTCTCCCATTACTCATTCTTATGGGAATATGATGTTCGATGCACGAAAGTCAATTTATCCAAAAGTACATTTTTAGCGTGGGCTTCTTTTCGCCAGAATACGCTGCAATGTCCGCCGATGCATATGCAGACGCCGCGCCGTTTCGCTGACATTGCGATCGCATTGTTCATAAACCCGCTGAATATGTTCCCATTTTACCCGGTCGGCCGACATGGGATTTTCAGGCGGCGGCGGCAGAGCCTCTCCGGTCTGCAAAAGTGCCGAAACGATATCGTTCGCATCTGCGGGTTTCGACAAATAATCGGTGGCACCGAGCTTGACCGCCGCAACCGCCGTCGCGATTGCACCATAGCCGGTCAGAACCACAATCCGGGCATCGGGCCGCGCCTCGCGCAGCGCCTCGACCACATCCAGACCGCTGCCATCCTCCAGCCGCAGATCGACCACGGCATAGGCGGCAGGGGCCTGTTGGATGGTCGCAATCGCATCGGCAACGGAAAGCGTGACGGCCGGCCGGAAACCGCGCCGCTCCATGGCGCGGGCCAGCCTGTTCACGAAGATTTCGTCGTCATCGACCAACAGCAGTGACGGGTCCGGGCCAAGCTGGATTTTCTGCTGCTCTGACTCTGCCATGACGGCCTCCAACGAGAAATTTTTCCCGTTTTAAGCGGAAGCCCAACCAGAAGCAAATATTCGGCGCTCAGCTCGCCTTGGCGAAACAGGCGGTTTGCGCAGCCATATCCTCTGCCGTTACATCGCGGTTAAAGAATTCAACCGTGCCGTGTTCTGGCAAAACCAGATAGGTCATTGTCGTATGGCTGACGGGATAATCGTCGCTGCCATCGTCCTGCACCTGATACCCGACCCGATAGGCCTTCGCGACCCCGGCGATCTCCTCGGGCGATCCGGTCAGGCCCAACATTTTCTCATGCAGGTTCTCGGTGAAATGCGCCAAGACCTCGGGCGAATCGCGGCCCGGATCGACGCTGACGAAAACGGCCTGCGCATCAATGCCGTCCGCATCAAGCAGATCCAGTGCTTCGGCATTGCGCGAATTATCAAAGGGGCAAATATCAGGACAATAGGAATAGCCGAAATAGACCAGCGTCGGCTTGGTAAAGACCTGCGCATCTGTCACGCGGGCGCCGGTCTCGTCGGTCAGCTCGAACGGGCCGCCAAGCGCAGACGAGCCGCCGGCCACAACGCTCGTCCGGCAACTGGCGAACTGGTCTGACCCGGTTGCAGTTTCGTCACCGCGCGACATCCAGACCGCACCACCGACCAGCAACACCGCCGCAACGGCCGTTCCAATCATGAGAAGCTTCTTGTCGTTCATATCTATCCCGTCCTCGCGTTCGCTACATTGATCGCGCAATGTGCGGCCTATATCAACAGGACCATACGCCGCATCACGAGGTTGAGAATGCCGCCGGGCTTTCCGCTTGCCGATACATTGGGCACCGACCGCCAGCGCCGGGCCGAGCCGATCCGGCGCCGGACCCTGGTCCTGCTGCGCTGGATCGCGCTTGGCGGTCAGCTTGCGGCGATCATCGTCGCGCTGCTGATGGGGATGGAATTCGCGGTCCTGCCCTCGCTTCTGGTTGTCGCGGCAGGGGCCGTGCTGAACCTGTGGATGACGGCCATGCCGGCCCGCGTCACCGAGCGCGGGGCAACCATTCAGCTGGTCTTCGATCTGGTGCAGATCTCGGTTCTGATCGCGCTGACGGGTGGGCTCTCCAACCCCTTTGCGCTTCTGGTGCTTGCGCCGGTGACGATTGCGGCAACGGCGCTTGGCAACCGACAGACCTTGCTGGTCGGCCTGGCGACAATCGTCATGATCCTGCTGGCGGCCTGGTTCGCGGTGCCGCTTCGCCATCCGACGCTGAACCTGGTCATGCCGCCGATCCTGCAGGCCGCGCATTTGCTGGCCATCCTGATCGGTGTGGTGTTTTTCGCGATCTATGCCCGCCGCGTCTCGGAGGAGCTTGCGACAACCTCGGACGCGCTCTTCGCGACCCAGATCGCCTTGGCGCGGGAACAGAAGCTGCAACATCTGGGCGGTGTCATCGCCGCCGCCGCGCATGAGATGGGCACGCCGCTTGCCACCATCAAGCTGATCGCGTCAGAGCTGCGCGACGAATTGGCCGACGCCCTGCCCGACCGTTCGGACCTGACAGAAGATGCGCAAACGCTGGCACAATCCGCAGACCGCTGCCGGGATATCATGCGCTCAATGGGCCGGGCCGGTAAGGACGATCTGAAGCTGCACGCCGCCCCCCTTGGCACTGTGCTGGAGGAGGCGGCGGAACCGCACAGAGATCGCGGGGCGCCAATCCGAATCCTGCTACAGGACGCCCCCCATCAGCCCACCATTCGCCGCGATCCCGGAGTCATTCACGGGCTGCGAAACATCATCCAGAACGGTGTCGACTTCGCCCGAACCAGGGTCACGGTGCGCGCCGATTGGGACCAGGTGCAACTGCACATCACCATAAGCGACGACGGTCCGGGTTTTCCGCCGACCATGCTGGGCCAGCTTTCAGACCCGTTCCCGATCAGCCGCCGCAATGACCGGCGCGGCGGATATGAGGGGATGGGCCTCGGCCTTTTTATCGCCCGCGCACTTTTGGAAGGAAGCGGCGCGCAGTTGATGTTCGCGAATGGAAGCACAGGCGCAAAGGTCGATATCATCTGGCCGCTGGCCCGCATTACGGCAGATGATCGACAGGCATTAGAAGAAAATCCGCATATTTTCTAGAATATTAACCAGTTCTTAACGGATCATGTGAATAGGCTTTCGCAAATAGCAGCGGTTAGCCATGAATTCCTATGCCTCCATATTGCTGGCCCTGGGCGGGGGGTGCTGTCTGCCCTGATAACGGTGGCCTATATCCGATGGTCTGAACGCCTCTCAACACCGCCGCTTCTGGCAACCAGCCTGCTGGAGCCCTGTATCTTCCTCTATCGCGGCGACCGGCTGCTCGATGCCACGCCGCCGGCGCGTATCATTCTTGACGGCTGCTCTGGCGACAGCCTGCCGGCCCTGAAGTCCTGGCTGGCACAACGCTTCGATAATCTCGGCAGGTTGGAGGAGGTGGCGCGCACAGGCAATTCCGTCACGCTTGACGGGCAATCAGGCACTGGCACACCCCGGATGCGACTGTTGGCCGAGGAGACGCCGGATGGCGCCCTTCGATTGACGCTTGTGCGGCCGGAAGGCGAGGCTGCGGGAATCGTTGTGGATTCCCTGTCGCAACAGGCGATGGAGGAAGAGCTGAGCCTGCTTCGCGGCATCGTCGATTCAGCGCCGATGCTGATCCTTCGGCGAGACGCACATGACGCGCTCATCTGGGCGAACGCCACCTACCTCGCGACGGCGACGGCCATTGACGCGGCCAATCTCAGCTGGCCATTGCCGGATATTCTGGCGCTCGATGAGACGGCAGCCGACGCAAAGGGGGTTCACAGGGCGCATATCCTCTCTGGCACCGAGCTTAGCTGGTTCGACTGCCACAATCGCCGGGACGATAGCGGCACCACCACCTTCGCCCTGCCCGCCGATGCCCAGGTGAGGGCGGAACAGAACCTGCGGGAATTCCTGCAAACCTTGACCAAGACCTTCGCCGATCTGCCGACAGGCCTGGCGATCTTCGACCGAGAGCGACAGCTTCAACTGTTCAACCCCGCCCTGATCGACCTGACCGGGCTATCTGCGGGCTTTCTGGCGGGCCGTCCCTCGCTTTACAGCGTGCTCGATCAGTTGCGAGAGCTGCGCATGGTGCCGGAGCCGCGCGATTATCGAAGCTGGCGCAAACAGATCAGCACGCTGGAGACGGCTGCCTCGGCCCGCCATCATGTCGAGACATGGACATTGCCGGGCGGGCGCACCTATCGGGTGACAGGCACGCCCCATCCCGGTGGCGCAGTGGCCTTCCTGTTTGAGGATATCACCTCCGAGATCACGCTGACCCGAAGGTTCCGGGCTGAGCTGATGCTGGGCTCACAAGTGCTGGACGGGCTCGGCGAAGCGCTTGTCGTCTTCGACGCGCTTGGGCAGGTGGCGATATCAAATGCAACCTATGCCGAGCTCTGGGGCAGTCCGCCAAAAGATCTGGCCAAGGCGCTGCGCTGCTGGAAGGGCGACTGGAACGAAGCGCCCGGCCTTGCAGAGTTGGAACATGCACTTGGGGCGGATGACATGGGCGGTGGTGGACGCGGTGTCATCTTCGGGCCAGATGGCAAAGGGGTTCTCGGCTGGTCGGTCACCGCCCTGCCGGGGGGCAAGCGCATGGTCCGCTTCGCGCCGCCTGCAGGACAGGATGCGAAAGCGGGAAAGCCCAGTAATTCGACCACAGAACTGGCGGATCAGATCAATTCGGCCACAGGCTGATCGCAGCCCTACGATGCGGTGCGAAGCCGGTCAAAGGCTGGATTTCGGCCCGGCGATATACCATGCGATCAACCCGATGATCGGCAAGAAGGCCACGATGATCACCCAGATGATCTTGCTGTTCTTCTCCGCGCCGGAATTGATGATCTGCGCAATCGCCCAGACATCCAGCGCAAAAAGGATAATGCCGATCAGACCACTGAACATGTCTAGCTGCATCTGCTTCCCCGAATTCCTGTTCGCAAATCCTGTCGTCTAACGACGACGACGCACCGGCAGTTCCAGCCACGCAACCGCCGACGGGTGCGAAAACGGGCCGATTACCGAAATTTGCTTACAGCACATAGCGCGACAGATCGGCCGAGCGGGAAAGATCGCCCAGATGGGTTTCCACGAATGCCGCATCGACGGTGACGCTTTCGCCGCCGCGATCCGGGGCCGAGAAGGACAGTTCCTCGAACACCCGCTCGATCACGGTGTAAAGCCGGCGCGCGCCGATATTCTCGACACTCGTATTCACCTCGGCGGCGATCCGTGCCAGCGCGGCGATGCCGTCATCGGCAAAGGTGACACTCAGCCCTTCGGTGCCCATCAGCGCGGCATATTGCCGGGTCAGGGCGTTATCCGTCTCGGTCAGGATGCGGACGAAATCCTCCTCGGTCAGGGCGCGCAGCTCGACCCGGATCGGCAGGCGGCCCTGCAATTCCGGCAACAGATCCGAGGGTTTCGAGACATGGAACGCGCCCGAGGCGATGAACAGGATGTGATCGGTCTTCACCGGACCGTATTTCGTGCTGACCGTCGTGCCCTCGATCAACGGCAGAAGGTCGCGCTGCACGCCCTCGCGGCTGACATCGGCGCCACGCGCCTCTGCCCGGGCCGAGACCTTGTCGATCTCGTCGATGAAGACGATGCCGTTCTGCTGCACCGCCTCCAGCGCCTCGGCCTTCACCGCCTCGTCGTCCAGCAGCTTGTCGGCTTCCTCGGCGATCAGGATCTCATAGCTTTCGGCGACGGTGACCTTGCGCTTCACCCGTCGCCCGCCAAAGGCCTTCATCAGCCCCGAGAGGTCCATCATTCCCATGCCGCCGCCGCCCTGCCCGGGCATATCCATCATACCGAGCGGGTTGGAATTGTCCTGCACCTCGATCTCGATCATGGTGCCGTCCAATTCGCCGCGCTTCAGCTTGTCGCGGAACATGGCGCGGGTCTGGTCGCGGGCACCGTCGCCGGCCAGCACCGCCAGCACGCGATCTTCGGCAGCCTTGTGGGCGCGGGCCTTCACCTCCTCGCGCATCCGCTCGCGGGTCTCGATCATGGCGGCATCGGTCAGGTCGCGGATGATCTGTTCGACATCGCGGCCGACATAGCCGACCTCGGTGAACTTGGTCGCCTCGACCTTGACGAAAGGCGCCTGCGCCAGCTTCGCCAGCCGCCGGCTGATCTCGGTCTTGCCGACCCCGGTCGGGCCGATCATGAGGATGTTCTTCGGATAGACCTCGTCACGAATGTCATCCGCCAGCTGCTTGCGCCGCCAGCGATTGCGCAGCGCCACGGCCACGGCGCGCTTGGCGTCCTTCTGGCCGATGATGAACCGGTCCAGCTCGGACACGATTTCGCGGGGGGTCAGGTCGGTCATGGATCAAGCCTTCTACGATTTCTCAGCAGATAGGTTGTCAGACCAGAGATGTGAAGGGTTGTGCTTTGTATATACAAAGCGTATCTATGTTCTGAACCCGTTAGAAGGTCAGCGAAACTTCGCAAAAGAGGCAGGACAGGCGATCTGAGATGGAACGCATCAATAGACCTACCGGGACGAGAAATGATGTTCGAGTGGGACGAGGTGAAGCGTCAAACGACGCTACAGAAGCACGGTATCGACTTTGTCGATGCAATTGAGGTTTTCGATCAGCCGCATCTGAGGCTGACTGGTATAAGTAAGGTTGAACAACGAGAAATCGTAATTGGATCCGTTAGAAAGATAACAATCGCGGTCGTGTTCACCATGCGGGGCGATGTTACCCGGATAATCACGGTCCGGAGGGCGCGACGAAATGAGCGAGAAGCATATGAAGCCCATGTCGCTGGACGAAATCCGCCAGTTGAAGGGCAAGACTGACTGGGACCGGCTTGTCCGGGCGGGCGATTTCGAAGGCCGGGACGAGGAAGATTTCGACCTCGACTGGTCGACCACACGGGTCGTCATGCCCGAGCCCAAGAAGGCGGTGTCGCTGCGGATCGACCCCGACATCCTCGACTTCTTCAAGTCTCAGGGCAAAGGATATCAGACCCGCATGAACGCCGTCCTGCGGGCCTATATGGAGGCGAAACGGGCGGGTTAGCCACCCAGCACCTCAACCGTCAGATTGCCATTGGTGTAGACGCAGATATCCGCCGCAATGGCCATGGCCTTGCGGGCAACGGCCTCGGCATCCAGATCGGTTTCCAGCAGCCCGCGCGCCGCCGCCAGTGCGAAATTCCCGCCCGAGCCGATGGCGGCCACGTCATGTTCGGGTTCCAGCACGTCGCCGGCGCCGGTCACGACATAGATCTGCGCGCCGTCGGTCACGATCAGCATGGCCTCCAGGTTGCGCAGATATTTGTCGGTGCGCCAGTCCTTCGCCAGCTCGACACAGGCGCGCTGCAACTGGCCGGGTGCGGCTTCCAGCTTCTTCTCCAGCCGTTCCAGCAGGGTGAAGGCGTCGGCGGTGGAACCCGCAAAGCCCACCACCACGTCACGCCCACCCGGCGACAGGCGGCGCACCTTGCGCGCCGTGCCCTTCATCACCGTCTGCCCGACGCTGACCTGCCCGTCGCCCGCGACAACCACCTTGCCGCCACGCTTGACCGCAAGGATCGTGGTGCCGTGCCAACCGGGGAACTTGTCATCCGCCATGAAGATCTCCTTTGCTTCGGCAGAGATAGGTGCGCCAAATCCCCGCCGCAAGCCATTGCGGGTTGCGCGGGGCCAGCCTAACCTGCGGCATGGCCGTCAGACTGCTGCGAATCCATCTCGATCCCGAAATGACGAAGCGCGCCACTGGCGGGCATTTCAACTTTGTCGACAAGATCCGTAATGCCGCCGCCAGCCGAGGCTGGGGCTATGAGATCGCGCCGGAAACCGATGAGCCGCCAGAGCGCTTTGTCTATGCGCTTCACCACATGAGCGGGCCGCGCCACAAGCGGGTCAAGATCTTCCGGCGCACCTATTACTATCCGTTCTGGCATATCGAGCCCGAACCGCAACGCTGGCGCTGGCCGGTCGCAAGCGCCAGTTTCTCTCCGAACCAGATCGACACCGACGAGGCGCGGAACTTCATTCACAGCCTGCGCAAGCAGAACCTGCCGGGGATCTCGCCCGTGGCGCCAAGCCATGTGCTGATCCCCCTGCAGCGCGAGTTGCTTCAGGCCCGCTCGTTCCAGACCATGAGCCCGCTGGCCATGGTCGAGGCCGTGGCCAAGACCGGCAAGCGCGCCATCGCCACGCTGCATCCGAATGGCGATTATTCCGCCGATGAGATGGCGGCGCTGGAGGCGCTTTCTGCGCGCTATCCGAACCTGACCGTCGGGGGTAACAGCCGCGAACTTCTGGCCGGGGCGGAATATGTGGCGACACAGAACAGCGCCGTGGCGATGGATGCCTATCTGCTGGCACGGCCTGTGGTGTTGTTCGCGCAGATAGATTTTCACCATATCGCGCTGAACGTGGCCGATATGGGGGTCGAAAAGGCGCTGGATCACGCGCCCGAGCACAAGGCGCATTACGCGAAATACCTGTTCTGGCTGCTGCGCGAACAGGCCATCGACGCCATGGCCCCGACGGCGGAACTGCGCATCCTCGATGCGTTGAAAAAGGGCGGCTGGCCAATCTGACCGCCGCCCTTTCCTAGTTCATGTATTAGGCGTACTGGGTAAGAATCCAGTAAACCGCCTTCCCATGGTGGGGCGGGAAGGTGTTGCCCTTCGCAATCGGTGCGGTGGTCGAGGGACTGTCATCCGACTTCCAAATGCCGCTTTCAGGACAAGCTTCACCGGTCCGCTTACGAGTGCCGAGAGGCACCTTCGTCGTAGTACTCACGAAATTCTCCTCGTGATTGATTACGAGACGGCGCAAATTCAGCAAACCACTGTTGAATCGCACCGACTCACCCTTCTCGGGTACAATACTGATTCCGAGTCAATGACTTAGAGTCAAGATATTTTGTGTAGCTTGGGTCACAACATACCATATATTGGCATGTGTGGCTTCAACAAGCAAAAAGCCCGCGCCAAAGGCGCGGGCTCTCGTCAATCGCAGTGCGATTCAACAGTGGTACTGCATATATGATTCGATGCAGATTCTGGGTCAAGAGCCTTTAGACGTTTTCGTCGATCCAGGCCTTCAGCGCGGCCTTGGGTGCGGCACCGATCTTGTTCGACACGACCTTGCCGCCCTTGAACATGAACAAGGCCGGGATGCCGCGCACGCCCATGGCGGCGGGGCTTTCGGGGTTCTCGTCGACATTGACCTTCACGATCTTCACCTTGCCGGCATATTCGTCCGAAAGCTCTTCCAGCGAGGGGCCGATCTGCTTGCAGGGACCGCACCATTCGGCCCAGAAATCGACGATCACGGGGGTATCGGACTGGACGACTTCGGCCTCGAACTGGGCGTCGGTGACGGCTTGAGTGGCCATGACGGGCTCTCCTGAATGGCGGCCGGGCGTGCCGGCGGGAAGGGTTGCCCTAACAGCTAGGTAGCTTGTCCGGCCGGGTCAAGACCGGCCATCGCCCGGTCCAGAAGCGGATCGGGCAGCCACATCAGCGACCGCGCCGAGGTCCAGAGAACGCCCACAGCGACCTCGCGCCCCGGATAGATCGCGGCAATGGCGGCGCGATAGGCGGCCATCTGGCGCAGGATGCCTTCGGGCGTGGCCTCGGGCCGGTCGGGCGCGGTGGCATTGGTCTTGTAGTCGATGACGCTGACCCGCTCGGGGCTCACGATCAGCCGGTCGATGACGCCGCGGAGCGCGCCGATGCCGGGCAGGTCGATGGCCAGTTCGACCTCGGCCAGCACCTCTGCGCCATCCGGGACCGCGAAAAGTTCGGCCAGATCCGGCGCGTCGATGACTGCCGCCGCCTCCTCGATCAGGCGGGCCAGCACGGCACCGTCGGGCAAGCCGCCCTCGGCGCCCGCGAGCAGGTCGCGGGCCTGTTCGGGCCAATCGGCGCGCGGCAGTTCGGGAAAGCGTTCCAGCAGCAAATGCAGCCGGGTGCCGAACAGCATCGCGGCCAGCGGATCGTCGCCATCCGGGCCGGGCAGGGCCTTGGCCCCACCAAGCGCCGAGGCCACAACGGGAAGCCGCCGCCTGCCTGCGGGCGGTGGCGCCGTCCACAGCCAGGGCGCATCCACTGCCGCGACCGGCGGGGCCGCAGGCCTTTCGACCGGCGCCGGCCAATCGCCGAAGCTGTAACGCGTGACCGGGCCAAGGCCGCCGTCCAGTGCCGTCTCGGTCAGGCCGGCACGCGGCAGCCCGTCGCGGATCATCGCATACCAGCTGTCCTCGCCCATGCCGGTTTCGCCGGTTGCGGCCACGATCAGCCAGCTTTCGGCGCGGGTCATCGCCACGTAAAGCAGGCGCTTGCGCTCCTCGGCATCCAGCCGCGCGGCCTCCTCGACATGGCCTTGGGCAAATTCCGGCCGCGCCCCGCTGCGCCCGGTCAGCATCACCGGGCCATCCTTCGGGCGCAGCATCTCGGGCGGGGTATAGGCGCGGCGCTTATGGGTATCGGGCAGGATCACCACCGGGCTTTCCAAGCCCTTGGAGCCATGCACCGTCATCACCCGGATCAGCCCGGCACCCGCGCCGGGCTGACGCCGAACCTCGACATCGTCGGCGGACAGCCAGACCAGGAACCCGGTCAGCGAGGGCACCTCGCCACGCTCGTAAGCCAGCGCCTGAGTCAGCAATTCGTCGATGCCGTCCTCGGCCTCGGAGCCCAGCCGTGCCAGCAGGTTTTCGCACCCGCCATGCCGGCCCAGCAACCGGGAGATCAGGTCGAAAGGCCGCAGAGCCGAATGGTCCATCATGTCGGTCAGCAGGGCCAGCGCCCCGGCATGGCCCGAGGCCCGAAGCCGCGTCCACAGGTATTCGCCGCGCTTGCGACCCTGCGCCAGCCGGTAAAGCGCATCCTCGTCCAGCCCGATCAGCGGCGAACGCAGCAGCGCCGCCAGCGACAGATCGTCCTCGGGCGTGGCAAGGAAGTTCAGCATGGCGCGGATGTCCTGCACCGCCAGTTCCGCCGCCAGTTTCAGCCGGTCGGCCCCCGCCACCGGCAGTTCCGCCGCCTTCAGCGCCCGGATGATTTCCCCGAACAGCGCCGAGCGGCGCCCCTGCACGAGGATCAGGATATCGCCCGCATCCAGCGGCCTGACACCGTCGCGCGTGGTGATCGAAACGGGGGCATTCGGGTCCAGCATCGCCTTGATCTGGCGGGCGATTTCTTCGGCCAGCAGGGTCGGGGCGGCGTCCGGGGCCAACTGGTCGACCGGGTCTTCCCAGGGCGTTTCCTCGGGGTCATCGGGCCTGGCGATTTCGGGCCAGAGGTCGATACGACCGGGCCGATCGGACAGGAAGGCGCGGTGGTGGCTGTCCTGTCCCAGCCCGCGCCCGGCCTCGCCGGCGAAAGTCGCATCGACCGCCGCCAGCACCGCCGGCGATGAGCGGAACGAGAATTCCAGATCGAGCTGCTGCATCGGCTGCTCGACCGCCTCGAAGGCCGCCGAAAATTCCGCCCGCCGGGATTCGAAGACGGCGATATCGGCACCCTGAAAGGAATAGATCGACTGTTTCGGGTCGCCGACCACGAAAAGCGTGCGCAGCCGGTCGGATTCGCCGGCGGTGAACTCATCTGTCAGTTGCTCGATCACCCGCCATTGCTCGGGCGAGGTATCCTGCGCCTCGTCGACAAGGATATGGTCGATCCCGCCATCCAGCCGGAACAGCACCCATTGCGCCATGGCCGCATCCGACAGAAGCGCGCCGGCCCGGGTGATGAGATCGTCGAAATCGAGCCAGCCTGCCTGCGCCTTGCGGGCCTGATAGCGCCGCGAAAACGCCCGCCCGAAGCGCAGAAGCGACGCCGAACGCCGGGTGAACTCCAGCGCGATGCGCAGGGGCCGGGCCTCGGCCACGCGCTCCATCAGCGCGTTCAGTTCGTCCATGAAGGGCGCGCAGGGGCCTTCGCGCAGGGCCTTGGTCGGCAGCTTGTCGATCTTCGGGCCGAACGGGTCCTTCGCCGTCGCCCCGAACAGCAGCGCGCCTTCCAGCACCTGCAAGCCGGCCAGATCGGGTGCCTGCCAGTTTACCCGGCGCAGCTTCCCGGCCAGGTCGATATCGGTCTTGCCGCCGCCCGCCAGCGCCAGCACGAGCGCCTCGATCCATTGCGCCTCGCCGCTATCGAAGACCTGCGCCAGCAGCGCATCTTCCGTCAGCCCCTCCGGCAAGCCGCTGGCACGGCGCAAGGCGTCCTCGCCGCCTTCGGCCTCGATCCCCTTCGAAAGCTGAGCCAGCAGGCTGTCCAGACGTTCCCCGGAATGGATCGCGGTGATGTCGCGGATCTCGGGGGCGGCGTCTTCGGCCATCTCCTCCAACACCTCGGCGCGCAGAAGCGTGGCCGAGCGGTCGTCAAGCTCGGTAAAGCCATGCGGGACACCGGCTTCCAGCGGGAAGCGACGCAGCAGAGCGGCGCAGAAACTGTGGATGGTCTGCACCTTCAGCCCACCCGGCGTCTCGATCGCCAGCGCAAACAGCCGCCGGGCCGAGGCGAGGTCGGGCGCCCCCTCGACCCCCAGATCGCGCAGCGCCGAGGCAAGCGCCGCATCGGGCAGCATCGCCCATTCGCCGAGGCGTTTCAGCAGCCGGTTCTGCATCTCGGTGGCGGCGGCCTTGGTATAGGTCAGGCACAGCACGCGTTCGGGCCGGGTTCCGTCCAGCAGCAGCCGCGCCACCCGGTCGGTCAGCACCCGGGTCTTGCCGGAGCCGGCATTGGCCGTCAGCCAGGTGCTGCGGGTCGGGTCGGCCGCCGCGATCTGGCGCAGCGTGGCATCGTCGGCGCGACCTTCAGCCATGATCGCCCACCTTCATCTTCACCGGCGCATCGCCCGCGCCCCATTCGCCATAGCGCGACAGATGGTCGTAGTCGCTGGCATCGCCGGCCTTCTGCAGGGCGCGCCGCGCCGCAAAGCCCTGGCCATGCAGCAAATAGTGTTTCGCGAGGATGACAAACCTTGCCCAGGTCTCCTCGGCGGCCTCGGGCGAGAAGCTACGGGGCTGGGTCTCGCCCTCGCCGCCCAGCTGGATATAGCTGACGCCCTCGACCGCGATGGGGCCGAGCACCGGGAAGGCACCTTTCTGAACCATTGCCGCTTCCAGAAGCAATTGCTTGTCGAAATGGGCCATCTGCTTGTCGGTCGGCGGCTTGCCGGACTTGTAGTCATAGACATGCGCGACATGGCCGCCATCCAGCCGGTCGATGCGGTCGGGCTTGGCGGTCAGGTGCAGCTTCAGGCCCGGCACCGGCAGGCGATGCGTCGCCTCGACCACAAGCGGGCGGCCGCGCTGCAGGCGGCGGCTTTCGTCCCGGGTGATCTGGTCGGCGATCTTCTCCATCCGTGCCTGCCAGAAGGCGCGCGCGGCGGGCCAGGGCACCTGCTCGGCCAGAACGGCGCGGGTGATGTCCAGAAAGCGCTGGCGCAGAGCCTCTGGCGGGGTGTCGGGCGCGGGTGGCGGGGTCAGCAGCGCCTCGGCGACCTCGTGCAGGACCTGGCCGCGCAACTGCGCGCCGGGTTCGGGGCGAAGGGGGTCCAGCGGCCGAAGCCCCAGCACCTTGTCGGCATAGATCGCATAGGGATCGCGGATCAGCGTGCGCACCTGCGTGACCGAGATCGCCTCGAAAGCCGGGGCGGGCGGGACCGGCGCGGGGCGCGGCGCGGGATCCAGTTGAAAGCGCGGCTGCGCCAGTTGCCGGGCAAGGCCAAGCCAATGCCCACCGCGGGACCGCATCGCCTCCAGCGCCTGCGGGCCGCCACGCTCGGGCAGGCCCGACATCAGATTGGTCAGCCGGTTCAGCCAGCGCGAGGGGATGGTCTCGGCATCGGCATCGCGGCGGGCGCGGGTCAGCACGACCTCGGGCGCGGCGATGGCCTGCTGGAAGTCATGCGCCGACAGCCCGATCTGGCGTTCCGGCAGGGTCAGCCCGGCCTCGGCCCGCATCGCCCGCGACAGCCACGGGTCGGGCGGCAGCGCCTGCGGCCAGCCGCCCTCGTTCAGCCCGGAGAGGATCACCAGGGCACCATCCGACAGGTTGGCCTCGGTCCGCGCCTCTCGCGGGCCGCAGGCGCGGATCAGCGGATGGCCGCGACCAAGGGAACGGACGACCTGCGCCGACAGCCGGCTGTGGATCAGTTCGGCATAGTCGCCGGGCGTCATCGGCTGGGCCAGGGCCGCATGATCGGCCAGATGCGCCATCGCCGCATCGGCTGCGCGACCCGGCGCATCGTCCCAAAGCCACGACGCCTCAACCGTGCCGCCGGGACCGGCAGCCAGCCGCGCGGCCAGACCCAGATGTTCCTCCATCCGATCCGGCACCGGGCGCGGACCTCGGTCATCCTCTGCCTCAGCCACCGTATCGAGGATACCGGCCAGCCATTCCACCCAGATCCTGCGGGTGTCATCGCCTTTATCGGCCCATTTCCGCAAGGCGGCCCCATCGGGGAAGGCGGGGCCATTGCGACGCAGTTCCAGCTCCAGCTCGCGCGTCTGGCGCAGGGATTCGCCGGGCGCGCTGCCGGTGGCCGTAACCGGCTGTTTCAGCAGCACCAGAAGCGCATCGAGGCCGAGCTTCTGGCCGAACAGCGCCGCGACATGGCGCAGGAACAGGCCCTGCGCCGAAAGCTGCAGCGGCTCGCCGGCGCTGTCGTCGATGCTGAGGCCCCAGCGATCCAGCGCCGCCGCCACCCGCCGGACCAGACCGCGATCCGCTGCGAAAAGCCGCACCGGCTGGCCGCGCCCGACCGCGTCGCGGATCAGGACGGCGATGGCATCGGCCTCCTCCTGCGGCTGGTCGGCCTCGATCAGGCTCATTGCGCCCGTCGGGCCAGCCAGATCGGGCAACGAGGGGCCTTCGGCAATCCACTGATCGGTAACCGGGGCAGGGCGGAGGGCCAGCGAAATCAATCTGTTGCGATCGTCTGGCGGGGTTTCGACCCAGGGCCGGACGCCAGCTTGCCGCAGCGCCGCCAGCCGCGCCTGTGGGTGATCGTCGGCGCCGTCCGCCAGCGAGGACCAGACAGCATCGGGTTGCTGGAAATCATAGCCCGGCAGCACCACCGCCCCCAAAGGCAGCGCCGCAACCGCGCGCAGGAACAGCCGCGTCGCGCCATGCGAACCGGTCGAGCCGACCGCCAGCACGGGTGCAGCCGGCATCTCGGCCCCTGCCGCCCAGGCCTTCGCCAGATCCTCGGCCCGGCGGCGCTGACGGGCCGGGCCATCCACGGCCGGCTCGGTCAGATAGAACCCCGCCGCAATGCGCAGGAATGCCAGTGAGCGCTGCCAGTGCGCTGCATGATCCTGCGCGTTGATGCGGCCAAGACTGTCGGCATCGCAGCCTTCGGTCTGCATCTCGCCCATCAGGTCGGACAGCGATTCCGCCAGTTGCGGCACCGATTGCCCGGCACCGAGGCCCGGTTCGCGGACGATCAGTTGATCGACCAGCCGGCCGAGTTCCAGCACCCGCGCCAGCGGCGATGCCGGTCGCCCCAGCAGATCGGCCCCCAGATCGGTGACAAGCCGCATCTTCGGCAGCAGCAGCGGGCCATGTTCGGCGGCATGGGCATCGAAGGCCGCGCGCAGGCTGATCATGGTGCGCCCGGCATTGACGAAGACGGTGACGGCGGCAAGCGCCTCGGGCGGTTTGCCGGCCATCCGCGCCATCAGCCCCGTGACCACGCTCTGGCAGAAATCGGCGCCGGGCGGCAGGGCGAAGGTGCCGCTCTGCCAGTCAGCCCACATCTTCGGCCAACATGGCTTCGGCCAGCGGGATGGTCTCGGGCCGGCCCAGATCGCACCAGCCGCCGGGATGGGTGATGCCGTAAGCGCGCCCTTCGGCGATCAGCAGGTCCCAGAGCAGATTGAGCGAGAAGGCCTGTTCGCCGATCTCGGCCAGCCGGTCGGGCTTCACGATCTGGCAGCCGGCATAGACGAAGTCGCCCTTGCGCACGATCCGGCCCGCGTGATCAATGCTGAAATCCCCCGGACCGACACGGCCCCGCGCGCGGTCATGGGCGACCAGCATCAGAAGCGCATCCATGCGCTGCGGGTCCCAGGCGAGTTGCAGCGCGGCAAGCGGGTTCGGCCCGGTCCAGATCACATCGGGATTGAGCGTCATCACCGGCCCTTCGCCCAGCAATGGCAGGGCCTTGCGCAGCCCGCCGCCGGTTTCCAGCAGCAGGTCGCTTTCGTCCGAGATCAGCACATCGCTGCCCGCCAGATGGTCGTGGATCTGGCTGCCGAGGTAATGCGCATTGACGACGATGTGCCCGGCACCGGCATTCCGCCCAAGATCGAGCGCGCGGTCCAGAAGATTGCGTCCCGCGACCTCGATCAGCGGTTTCGGCCTGCTGTCGGTCAGCGGGGCCATGCGCGTGCCCTTGCCGGCGGCGAAGATCATCAGCGGCGGCATTGCGAGCCTATCCTTTCGATCGTGGCACCGTCCGGCCCCGGAATGCGGGCAACAAGATCGGCCAGTTCGGCTAGTTCGGGGGCCTGAAGCTCGCGCTCGATCAGCGACCAGAGATGCGGCATGAATGCCAGATAGCGCGGCTTGCCCTCGGCAATGCACAGCCGGGTGAAGATGCCCATGATCCGCAGGTTGCGCTGAGCGCCGAGAAGCGCGAAAGCGGCGCGGAACCGGGCGGGGTCCAGCCCGGTATCGGTCAGGAAGCGGGCAATGGCGGCCTCCTCGACCGCCGCCGGAATGGTGCGGCGGGCATCATGCAGGACCGAGACCAGATCATAGGCCGGATGCACCGCCACCGCGTCCTGAAAATCCAGCAGACCAAGGCGGTCATCGCCGGTCAGGATGATGTTCTCGGCATGGAAATCGCGCAGGCCGGTCACCGGGGGCAGATCGGCGCAAAGCCTTGCGTGAAGCCGGGCAACGGTCGGCGCGATCTCATTGGCCGCCGCAAGCGCATCGGGACCGGCACCGGTGGCGGGGGCATACCATTCGGCGAAAAGCCCGACCTGCCGGGCCATTTCGGGACCGTCCAGCAGCTTGATCCCCGGTGCCGGCGGGAAGGCCGCCAGCCGCGCCAGAAGCGCCGCGATCCGTTCGTAAAGCGGGCCGGCCTGCGTCGGATCGGCCTCGATCACGCGGGCGATCTGGGCATCGCCGAAATCCTCGATCAGGGCGAGGCCGGCTTCGGGATCGGCGGCGATCACGCGGGGCGCATCGAAGCCGCGCTCTCGCAGCCAGCCGGTCATTGCCAGATAGGGGGCGAGCGTTGGCGCATCGGCATCCATCAGCACCGCCGTCTCACCTTCGCGCGACAGCCGGAAATAGCGCCGGGCCGAGGCATCGCCGGCAAGGAAGGCGACCTGCGCATCCGACCAGCCGGCGTCATGGGTGAAGATCGCGCGGGCGGCGGCACGGGTGGCACGCGCCCATTGGGCCTTATCGCCCGACAGCGTGATCTGGCGCAGATCGGGATCGTCCAGCGGCTGGAAGCGCAGCACCAACCCGGCGGGGGCGGGCACCATCCGGTCGGGCCATTCGATCAGCGCGATCGACTCGGGCAGGGCGTCGAGAAGGCCAAGCTCCTCGATCTCGACCGGATCGGTCAGCCGGTAAAGGTCGGCATGCCAAAGGGGCGGCGTGCCGTCATAGGTCTGGACCAGCGTGAAGGTCGGGCTTGGCACATCCTCGGCCGGGTTGGCCAGCCGCGCCCGGATCAGGGCGCGGGCGAAATGCGATTTCCCGGCCCCGACCGGCCCGTCGAGCATCAGCGTATCGCCCGCGCGCAATTCCGGCGCGAGGGCGCGGGCAAGACCCGTGGTCAGTCCGGCATCTGCGGTCAGCGTCAGTAGGGCATCGGCCATGCGCGGTTCAGATCGTCAATGGCGGATTTCAGGTCGTCGGTTATCGGCACCTCCAGCCCCGGAAGCTGCTGTTCCAGCTGCGTGACGCTGGTCGCACCGAGGATCGGGATGGTGTGGAAAGGCCGCGTCCGCAGCCAGGCCAAGGCCATATGAACCGGGTCGATGCCCGACATGCGGGCAAGCTGCTGATAGCTGTCCACCGCCTTATGCGCCCGGTCGGTCTTGCGCCCGCCCAGATTGCCAGCCCCGCCCGAGGCCAGATCGGCGGCAACGCGGCTGCCGTCCGGCACCGCACCGCCCTGATATTTCCCGGTCAGCAGACCGGCGGCCAGCGGCGAATAGGCCAGCAGGGTCACGCCTTCGTTTACCGCAACCTCGGCCAGGTCGGTGTCATAGGCGCGGTAAAGCAGCGAATATTCGTTCTGGATCGCAGCCACGCGGGGGCCGCCCAGCCGCTCGGCCGTGTCGATCCAGCGCACCGTTCCCCAAGCGGATTCGTTCGACAGCCCGAAAGCGCGGATCTTGCCGGCCTGCACGGCATCGGACAGCGCGCCCAGCACCTCGGCCATATGGTCGAGGTTCTGCTGGCGGTTCTGACCAGACGGGTCGAACTTCCAGTTCTGCCGGAAACCATAGCTGCCGCGCATCGGCCAGTGCAGCTGATAAAGGTCGATGACATCGGTCCGCAGCCGCTTCAGCGAGGCGTCGATGGTGCGGGCGATGATCTTGCCGTCAAAACCCTCGCCATCGCGCACGGCGCTGCCATTGCCGGTGACTTTCGTTGCGATCTCGATCTCGTTGCGGCGTCCGGTGCGGGCGATCCAATTGCCGATGATCTCCTCGGACCGGCCGGCGGTTTCCTTGCGGACCGGGTTGACCGGATACATCTCGGCGCAGTCGAGGAAGGTGATCCCCACCGACAGCGCAAGGTCGATCTGGGCATGGGCGTCGGATTCGTCCGTCTGGTTGCCGAAGGTCATCGTGCCCAGGCAGAATGCACTTACGTCAGCGTCGCTCTGGCCCAGTTTTTCGCGTTTCATGCCCACTCCTGTCATGGCTCGGCGCAAGCTATCCCCTGCGGGCGGGGATGGAAAGCCCGAGGGGACGCGGCGCTAATGCCGCGCCCCGTCACGGGCGGCAGAGGTCAGCACCACGGCGCGGTCATCCAGCGGCAAAGGTCGGATTTCCTCGATCCGGAAGGGCATCGAGAAGACAAATTCGGTTGCGGTCGTGGTGATCTCGGTCCGGGTCTCAAGCTGAATGGCGAAGGCCTCGATCAACTGGCTGCCAAGGCCGGTGCCTTCCAGGTTCTGCACCTGCGCGCCGATGGAGTTGGCCACTTCCAGTCGTGCCCTGTCCTCGCCTTCGCGCGTCAGCCGCACCCGCGCCCAAGGCCGCTCATGACCGGCGGGGGTGCCGGCATATTTCAGCGCATTGGTGAAGGCCTCAGTGGTCAATAGGATCAACGGCACCGCCTGATCCGGGGGCAGGATCAGCGGCGCAAGCTCGGTCTCGATATCCAGCCGCCGGTCGGGGCCGACCGAGGCGCGCGTCATCTGGTTGATGATCTCGGACATCAGCCGGTCGGCATTGACGGAATCAAGATGCTCGGCCTGATAGAGGTTCTTGTAGATCGAGGCGAGCGCCGCCACCCGGTCCTGGACCGAACGCAGCACCCGCTTGGCATCGTCATCCTCGATCACCCGCCCCTGCATGGAGATGATCGAGGCGATAAGCTGAAGGTTGTTCTTCACCCGGTGATGAACCTCTTTCAGCAGCACGGTCTTGTCGTCGAGGGCGGCTTCCAGCGCAGCTTCGTCACGGTTCAGAATGCGAACCATGTTGTGAAAGGTCCGCGACACATCGGCGATCTCGGTCGGTGCGTCTTCCATGATGCGCGGCTGCGCGGCGCGATCCCCCACGGTGAAGCGCCGCATCTGGCCGCGCAACTCGCGGACATGGCGCAGCACCAGCCGGTAGACGGCGTAATAGGCCACCCCCAGCGACACCCCCCAAAGCGCCACCGCAAACAGCACCGCCGTCAGCTTGGTGACGCGATAGCCCTGCACACCGGCCTCGGTCGGGCTATAGCTGCCCAGGGCATAGATCAGCCCCGGCACCACGGAAACGACGGCGAAAACGCGCTGTTCACCCGAAGGGGTAATGTCGGTGAAGGTCGTCTCGGACCGCGAGATGAGGCTGCTAAGCGTCTGGTCGCGCGGCAGGGCGGCGATGATATCCTCGGCGACCTCGTCATCGGCAGAAAGGATATCGCCGTCGGAATTGAAGGTGATCGTCTGCGCCGCATTGCTGCCATAGATCGAGCTATGCGTGGATTGAAGCAGCAGCTTCGACACCGACACCCCGACATAGCCGAGCAATTCCCGCTCTCGGTAAAGCGGCTGGCCGACAATCACGACCTCTTGCCGGCTGACGGCGCCACTTTCCAGCGGCACCACCATGGTGGTGGGATTGGCGATGAAATGCTCATAGGCCGGGGTGCCGGTCAGATCGCGCGGGGTATTTCCGGAATTGCACAGCGTGGTGCCGTCAAGCTGGACGAAGCCGGCCTGAACATAGGTCGCGCCGCGTTCGACGAAGCTTTTCAGCATCTGTGAGCAGACCTCGGGATTGCCGATATCGCGCAGAACCGCCGGACCAAGCGCATCGGCGGTGCCGAGCGCGCTTTGAAACAGCGCGCGTTCGCCGGCAGCCGCCGCCCCGGTCCGACCAACGATGGCGGTTTCGGCAGAACGCTCGGCCTCGCCCGACAGGTAAAGCGTCTGGATCAGCGACATCAACCCGATGGGCAGGATCGCCACCGACAGAAGCGCGGCCAGCCGAAAGCCGAGGCCCTTGGCGAACTGGAACGTCTCTGCCGGACCGGCCATGACCCTGACCTAGCGCATGACGGGCGCGTTCGAGGCCATCGCCGCCAGCGTGGCGCGGTCGGTCATCTCCAGCTCTTCGCCATCTTCCAGATGCAACAGTTCGGCCAGCCGGCGACGGCCCCGATTGGCGCGCGATTTCACCGTGCCGACGGCAACGCCGGTCATCTCGGCCGCCTCCTCATAGGAAAAGCCCGAGGCGCCGACCAGAATCAAGGCCTCGCGCTGCTCATCGGGAAGCTGGGCGAAGGCGGTGCGGAAATCGTTGAGCGCAAGGCGACCGTCATGCTCGGGCCGGGTGGCCAGCCGCGCGGCATGGATGCCATCGGCATCCGAAACCTCGCGCCTTGTCTTGCGGCGGGCGGAATAGAACGTGTTGCGCAGGATCGTGAACAGCCAGGCGCGCAGGTTGGTGCCGGCCTGAAACTTGTCCATATTGGTCCAGGCCTTGACGATGGTGTCCTGCACCAGATCGTCGGCCGAGGACCCTTCGCGGGTCAGCGACAGCGCGAAGGCGCGCAGGGCGGGCAGGTGATCGACCAGCTCGTCGCGCGGCGAGGCACCGGACATCTGCGCCGGCGAGCGTTTTGCTTTATCCGGCATCGCTCACCCCTGATCGCGCAATTGCTGCAGCAGGTCCAGGAAGCGGTCGGGAACCTCTTCCTTCAGCTCTTCCTGGTAGACCCGCTTCAGGTTCTCGTCGATCTGCTTTTCGAGCGCGGTCTTCTTACGCTCTTCCCGCTTTGCCGTCATACCTTGATTAATCCCGACTGTCTTGTGCGCATGCCGCTCAACCGATAGATCATGGACTGGTTCCACCAGGAGCCGGTACGATAGGGGTTTACATGTCTTCCGCCGAGCTTGCCAAGTCCATCGGGCAGGAACTTCCCTTCCTTCGCCGCTATGCCCGCGCCCTGACCGGCAGCCAGACCGCCGGCGACAATTACGCGGCGGCGACGCTGGAAGCCATTCTTGCCGACCGCAGCCTGCTGAACGAGATCGACCTGCGCATCGGCCTGTTTCGCGCCTTCCATGCGATCTGGCAGTCCAGCGGCCAGCCCGTGGCCGAGGCCGATGGCGGCGCCCGTGGCGCCCGCGCCCAGGCACATCTGTCGGCGCTGACGCCGAATTCGCGCGAGGCGCTGCTTCTGAACACGATCGAGGGAATGCGCCCCGGCGAAATCGCGCAGGTCATGCAGATTTCGACCGCCGATGCCGAGGGCCTGCTGAGCACGGCCATGACCGAGATGGGCAGCGCCCTGCGCGGCCGGGTCATGGTGATCGAGGACGAGACCATCATCGCCATGGACCTGAAGGGCATCGTGCAGGCCATGGGTCACGAGGTGACCGGCATCGCCCGCACCCATTCCGCCGCCATCCAACTGGCCAACGAGATCCGGCCCGACCTGATCCTGGCCGATATCCAGCTGGCCGACGGCTCCTCGGGGGTGGATGCGGTGAACGAATTGCTGGCCTCGCTTGGTCATATGCCGGTAATCTTCATCACCGCCTTCCCCGAGCGCCTGCTGACCGGCGACCGCCCGGAACCGGCCTTCCTGATCTCGAAACCCTATACCGAGGATCAGGTCAGTTCGGCACTGAGCCAGGCGATGTTCTTCGCCTCGACCGAGGGGCTGGAAGCCAACTGAGCGATCTTGGCATCTTCCTTGTCGCCACGCCGGGGCTGGAACAGCCGCTGGCCGAAGAGGCACGCGCGGCCGGCTTCGCCGATCCGGTAATCGTACCCGGCGGGGTCGAGACGCGGGGCGGTTGGTCGGAAGTCTGGCGGGCCAATCTGGCGCTGCGCTGCGCGACCCGGGTGCTGGTCCGCATCGGCGAGTTCCGTGCCCTGCATCTGGCGCAGCTGGACAAGCGGGCGCGGAAATTTCCCTGGGGCGAGGTGCTGCGCCCCGACATCCCGGTCCGGGTCGAGGCCACCTGCCGCAAATCCCGCATCTATCATGCCGGCGCGGCAGCGCAGCGGATCGAGCGCGCCCTTGGCGAGGAACTGGGCGCGCCCATCAGCAAAGATGCCGCCATCGTCGTCAAGCTGCGGATCGAGGACGATCTGGCGGTGATCAGCCTCGACAGTTCGGGCGAGAGCCTGCACAAGCGCGGCCACAAGGAGGCCGTGGCCAAGGCGCCGATGCGCGAAACCATGGCCGCCGCCTTCCTGCGCGAATGCGGCTATGACGGGCGCGAACCGGTCTTCGACCCGATGTGCGGCTCTGGCACTTTCGTTATCGAAGCAGCCGAGATCGCGGCCGGGCTGATGCCGGGCCGCAGCCGCCGCTTCGCCTTTGAGGATTTCGCCAGCTTCAAGCCCGACGCCTGGGCGGCGATGAAGGCGGCTTCCAACCCGGTCGCGCCGGCGCAGCGTTTCACCGGCGCCGACCGCGATCAGGGTGCCATCCGCATGAGCATCGCCAATGCCGACCGGGCCGGCGTGGCGGAGTGGTGCGATTTCGCCCAAGGGCAGGTGACCGATGCTGTGCCGCCCCAAGGCCCGCCCGGCCTTGTCATCATCAACCCGCCCTATGGCGCGCGCATCGGTAACAAGGGTCCGCTGTTCGGCCTTCATGCCGCCATGGGCGAGGCGTTGCGCAGCCGTTTCAAAGGTTGGCGGGTGGGGATCGTGACCTCGGAACCCGCGCTTGCCAAGGCGACCGGGCTGCCGTTCCGCGAGCCCGGCCCCTATGTCGCCCATGGCGGGTTGAAGATCCGCCTTTACCAGACCGGCCCGCTTTAACCGGGTTGACGGACCTGGTCCCGCAGGGATTTGCGCGCTTCGCGCGCGGCGGCGACACGGCGACGGCGGCGCAACTCGACATTGAAGATCGCGCCCAGCATGACCGAGAAAGCGGCAAGATAGAACCACATCAGCAGCGCCACCACGGCCCCGATGGAGCCGTAGATGCGGTTATAGCTGTTAAAACTCCCCAGATAGGCCGAGAATGCCAGCGAGGCGAGGCCCCAGGCTATGGTCGCCACCACCGAACCCCAGGTGAAGATCGGCGTGCGCGGCCTGCGGACATTGGGGCCATAGCGGTAAAGCACGCCGATCCCGATCATCACGATCAGCAGCATCCCGCCCCAGGGCAGGCCCCGGATCAGCAGGGCGTTGAAGGGGCCAAGCTCGAACAGGCTGAGAACGATGGGCACGACAACGATGGTGACCAGCCCGACGAAGACGATGCCGACAATGGCCAGCGTCAGCACATAGGCCAGAAAGAAGCCGACGACTGTCGAATGGGCGCGCACCCCGTAAGCCGCGTTCAGCCCGCGCACCAGCGCATTCACCCCGGCCCGCGCCGCCACGGTGGCGATCATGAAGGACACGAAGGTGGTCCAGCCAAGCTGGGTGCGCCCGCCGGACACCAGCGCATCGACCTGGGATTTCACGATCTGCATGGCCTCGGGTGGCACGAATTCCTCGGCCACATGGACGTAATCCTGAATGACTGTCGGGTCATACCAGAGACCCCAGAAGGCAATGATGGCGGCAAGCCCCGGGAAGACCGCAAACATGGCATAGAAGGCCACCCCGGCCGAGATCAGGCCCATATGGATCTTGTCCATACGATCGCCCAAGGCCATGATGAAGCGCCAGATTTCCCGAATCGGCGCGAATACGCTGCCCATACTGCCTGCCTGTACCACTTGCCGCAGTCTTGGCGGTCGGGACGCGGAATTCAACCGTCCGCGTCGCCCATATAGCGCATCCAGACCGCCTTTTCGCCGATTTTCTGAACGAATTCGCGATGTGCGGCAATCTCGGCCTCGCTCAGCCGGCCTGCCAGCGGCACGGGTCGTTGCCGGGCCGGGCCGCCCGATACGGCGCGCAAAGGACCGGCGTTGCCTGTGGCGGGCCGCGTTTCGGGCGCGGCAAGAACCAGATCGGGCTGCCGGCCACCGATCAGTTCCAGATAGACATCCGCCAGAATCTCGCTGTCCAGCAGCGCGCCATGCAGCGTCCGAGCCGAATTGTCGATACCGAAGCGCCGGCAGAGCGCATCGAGCGAGTTCTGCGCGCCGGGGAATTTCTCGCGTGCCAGCGCCAGTGTGTCCAGCGCCCGCGACCAAGGCAGGGCGGGCCTGCCACACATCTTCAGCTCGGCATTGAGGAATTTCATGTCGAAGCTGGCATTGTGGATGACCAGCTTGGTGCCGGTGCCGATGAAATCCAGAAACTCGCCTGCCACATCCGCAAACAGCGGCTTGTCGCTGAGGAATTCGGCCGTCAGCCCGTGCACGGCCACCGCACCCTCGGGCACGTCGCGCTGGGGGTTGATGTATTTGTGAAAGGTGCGCCCGGTCGGCAGATGGTTCATAAGCTCAACCGCCCCGATTTCGACCAGCCGGTCGCCGGTGGCGGGGTCGAGACCGGTGGTCTCGGTATCCATCACGATTTCACGCATCCTGTCCCTCCAGTATCTCGGCGCAGATCGCCGCGACGGCATCTTCGGCACCCTGCATCGTGTCGCTGGGGATGATCCAGTCGGCGCGGGCGCGCTTTTCGGCATCGGGCATCTGCCGCGACAGGATCATTTCGAACGCGTCCTCGGTCATGCCGGGTCGGGCCAGAACCCGCGCGCGCTGGGTCGCGGCATCGGTCGAGACGACGGCGACACCGTCCATCTGGGTTTCCGCCCCAGTCTCGAAAAGAAGCGGGATATCGAGGACGACAATGCGCGCATCGTTCTGGCGGGCCTGTTCGATGAAAGCCGCGCGATCCGCAGCGACGAGCGGATGCACAATGGCTTCCAGCCGCGCAAGCGCGCCCGGATCCGCCGCAAGCACCGCTTTCAGCGCAGCGCGATCGATGCCGCCATCCAGCAAAGCCGTTGGAAAGGCGGCAGAAACGGGTGCAACCGCCGCCCCGCCGGGCGCATAAAGCCGGTGCACGGCGGCATCGGCATCCCAGAGCGGATAACCGCGGGCGATGAACATCTGCGCCGCCGTGGACTTGCCCATGCCGATCGAGCCGGTCAGTCCCAGCCGAAAGCTCACAGCACCGCCTGGCGCAGGGCCTCGTCAACCTCGGGGCGGCGACCGAACCAGCGCTCAAAGCCCGGGGCGCCCTGATGCAGCAACATGCCAAGCCCGTCGACGACCTGACAGCCGCGTGCCTGCGCCTCGGTCAGGAAATCGGTCATCAGCGGCGTATAGACGAGGTCGGTTGCCAGCGCATCGGGGCTGAGCGCGTCCAGCGGCACCCGCAGGGGCGATTTCCCGGTCATGCCCATCGAGGTCGCGTTGACCACGGTCCGCGCCCCGTCGAGCATATTGCCGACCTGCGCCCAGTCATAGACAACGACCTTGGCGCCGAATTCGGCCTTGATCTGCTCAGCCCTGATCCTGGTGCGGTTGGCGATCCTGAGTTCCGGCACACCGCTTTCCAGAAGCGAGGCGACTACGGCGCGTGCCGCACCGCCGGCACCGATCACCGCCGCCGCACCCTGGTCGGCCCGCCAATCCGGCGCGCTTTGCTGAAGATTGGTGATGAAGCCGTAGCCGTCCGTATTGTCGGCGTGGATCTTGCCGTCCTCATGGAAGATCAGCGTATTCGCCGCGCCGATCAGCGCCGCCCGGTCGGTGACGATATCGGCAATCTGCAGCACCGCCTCCTTGTGCGGAATGGTCAGGTTCACGCCAACGAAGCCCATCTTCGGCAGGATGCGCAGAACCTCGGCCAGGTTTTCGGGGCGAACCGGCATGGCGATATATTCGCCCGGAAGCCCATATCGCTTGAGCCAGTGCCCATGCAGCAAGGGCGAGCGCGAATGTGCAATCGGCCAGCCAATGACCCCGGCGAGAGGCACATGCCGGACATCCGGCGATATCGGGTTGGTCTCATCCGCTGTCATAGCGTCTTGGTAGCCCGTGTTTTCGGATCATGGAAGACAAAAGCGGACCGAACAGGCAGCAGAGTGTGGGCAGGTCTGTGGATAACGCCAGGGGCGGTTTTGCCAGTCTTCCGACCTTTGGATAAGTGTTGAGAACCAATCGAGAACCAAGACAACTCATCCACATAGGAATGGCGCTGATCTCGTATTCCACATCCTGTGGACAGTGTATCTGATTGTTATCAATTTATTGATTATATTGTATTTATTCATCACATTGATGAGCCGAGTATGTGGATAATCCTTGAAGATGCGGTTAATCCTGTCGTCCACAAGCCTTACAACCACATCTTCTTTCTTCTTTCTTTCTATATGATTAAAGAAGCTGTCATGGGTGAAGTTCTGGCCTCTGTCTATCCTTGGGTAAAATCCCTGCATGTCATGGCCGTGCTGTCATGGATGGCCGGGTTGTTCTATTTGCCGAGACTGTTTGTCTATCATGCTGAGAGAGGGCAGTCGGGTGAGGAACCCGCAGCATCGTTCCGGATCATGGAAGACAAGCTGCTGCGGTTGATCATGAACCCTGCAATGGTTGTCAGCTGGCTTTGTGGACTGGCGCTCGTCTTGACCCCTGGAATCGTCGATTGGTCGATGCTCTGGCCTTGGACCAAGGCTGGTGGGGTTTTGGCAATGACCTGGTTTCACATGTGGCTGTCGGCGCAACGGCGGCTTCTGGCGGAAGGTCAGGGATTGAGCGGTCGCAGCTATCGGATAATGAACGAATTGCCGACGCTGCTCATGGTCATCATCGTCCTCTCGGTGATCTTGAAGTTCTAGGCCGAGGCGCCATGTCTTCGAAAGATTGACTCGAATCGCGCTTTCAGCTATGCGGCGCGCAACGATCCGGCCGTCCGGTGCGGATATTTTCCATGAGATTTAGATATTACCCACGGTTCGATGGGTGATTTGCGGTGATGCTATGAGCGAAGAACGTTTGAACCTGTTCGATCTGAAGGCGAAAAGTCCCAAGGACCTTTTGGCCATGGCCGAGGAATGGGAGATCGAGAACGCCTCGACCATGCGCAAGGGCGAGATGATGTTCTCGATCCTGAAAGAGCATGCAGAGGACGGTTACGAGATCGGCGGCGACGGTGTGCTGGAAGTGGTGCAGGACGGTTTCGGCTTCCTGCGCTCGACCGAGGCGAACTATCTGCCGGGTCCCGACGACATCTATGTGAGCCCGGACATGATCCGCCAGCACAGCCTGCGGACTGGGGACACAGTCGAAGGTGTGATCCGGGCGCCGGGCGAGAACGAACGCTATTTCGCATTGACCAAGGTCGAGAAGATCAATTTCGAAGATCCCGAGACCGCGCGTCACAAGGTTGCTTTCGATAACCTGACGCCGCTCTATCCGAATGAGCGGCTGCAGATGGAGATCGACGATCCGACGATCAAGGATCGCTCGGCGCGGATCATCGACCTGGTGGCGCCGATCGGGAAAGGGCAACGCTCGCTGATCGTGGCACCGCCGCGAACCGGTAAGACGGTGCTTCTCCAGAACATCGCCCATTCGATCGCCAGGAATCACCCCGAATGCTACCTGATCGTGCTGCTGATCGACGAGCGTCCGGAAGAGGTGACGGATATGCAGCGTTCGGTGAAGGGGGAGGTTGTCAGTTCGACCTTTGATGAGCCGGCCAGTCGGCACGTCGCGGTGTCCGAGATGGTCATCGAAAAGGCGAAGCGCCTGGTCGAGCATAAGCGAGATGTTGTGATCCTTCTCGATTCGATCACCAGACTTGGTAGGGCCTTCAATACCGTGGTGCCGTCGTCGGGCAAGGTGCTGACAGGTGGTGTCGATGCGAACGCCCTGCAGAGGCCGAAGCGCTTTTTCGGCGCGGCGCGGAATATCGAAGAAGGCGGCTCGCTGACGATCATTGCCACGGCGCTGATCGATACCGGGTCGCGCATGGACGAGGTGATCTTCGAGGAATTCAAGGGCACCGGTAACAGCGAGATCGTGCTGGATCGGAAAGTGGCCGACAAGCGGGTCTTCCCGGCGATGGATATCCTCAAGTCCGGGACGCGGAAGGAGGAGCTTCTGGTGGATTCGAAGGATCTGCAGAAGACCTATCTGCTGCGGCGTATCCTGAACCCGATGGGCACCACCGACGCGATCGAATTCCTGATCTCGAAGTTGAAGCAGACCAAGAACAATTCCGATTTCTTCGAATCCATGAACGCGTGATGTGTCGTGGATACGATCTTCGCAGAAGCGACCCCGCCCGGTCGGGGAGGGGTGTCGATCATTCGGCTGAGCGGGCCGGATGCGCGGCGCGTTACGGAAGAGCTTTGCGGGCCGCTGCCTGAGGCGCGGCACGGCTATTTCCGCGCCGTTCGAGATGGTGACGATCTGATCGACACGGCGCTGGTTCTGCGCTTCGATGGCGGGGCCAGTTTCACCGGTCAGGAAAGCTGCGAAATTCATCTGCACGGTGCGCCTGTTGTGGTGAAGCGGTTGGAAGCTGCATTGCGTGACCGGGGGTTGCGGCAGGCAGAGGCGGGCGAGTTTACACTGCGTGCGTTCCTGTCCGGGCGACTCGGCCTGGTGGAGGTCGAGGGGCTTTCGGACCTTCTGTCGGCCGAGACGGAGGCGCAGCGTAAACTTGCTGTCTCGACAAGCACGGGGGCGTTGGGCCGACTGGCGGATGAGTGGCGTGACAGCCTTGTCGAAGCCGGCGCCATGATCACGGCCTCCATCGATTTTGCCGATGAAGAGATCCCTGACGACGTGCTGGCGGATCTGGATGGGCTGATCGAGAGGGTGCGGGCCTCTATCTCAGATCAGCTTGCGGCCTTTCCGGCCAATGAGCGATTGCGGAACGGTTTTGAGGTGGCGTTGGTCGGTGCCCCGAACGCGGGCAAGTCTTCTCTGATGAATGCGATGGCGCGGCGGGATATTGCGATTGTGACCGACCAGGCCGGGACGACGCGCGATGTGGTGGAGTTTCGTGCCGACCTGCACGGGCTGCCAGTGACGTTTCTGGATACGGCCGGTGTGCGGCAGACAGACGATTCGGTCGAAGTCATCGGGATCGAGCGAACCCGGGCGCGGGCGCAGGATGCAGATCTGCGGATATTCCTGGGCGAGATCCCAAGTGAGGTTGCGCATCTGGCAGCTGACGACGATCTGCATATTGAAACCATGGGGGACATCACCGGTGTTCCCGGCGCCATCTCCAGCAAGACTGGTGCGGGTATCGGTGAGCTGCTGGATCGCGTGTTCGGGATATTGAGAGATCGTGTTTCTGGGGTCGGGTTGGCCAGCCATGTCCGGCAGGCAGATGCAATGTCGGATGCCGTTGCTGCGCTGTCCCTTGCCGAAGGATTGCCGGCGGAGCTGAAGATGGAGGCGCTGCGCGAGGCGGCACATCATCTTGAGCGACTGGTTGGCAAGGTCGACGTTGAGGATTATCTTGGTCGCGTGTTCAGCAAGTTCTGCGTCGGAAAATAGGGAGTGTTTCACGTGAAACATTTCGATGTCATCGTGATTGGCGGCGGACATGCCGGTGTTGAGGCGGCGGCGGCGGCTGCGCGCATGGGCAAGCAGGTCGCGTTGGTGACCATGTCGGCCCGCGACTTCGGTACGATGTCCTGCAATCCGGCGATTGGCGGTCTGGGAAAGGGTCACCTGGTTCGCGAGATTGATGCGTTGGACGGGCTGATGGGGAAATTGGCCGATGCGGCGGGCATCCAATTTCGGTTGCTGAACCGGCGGAAGGGCCCGGCTGTGCAGGGTCCGAGAACACAGGCTGATCGGGAAGCGTACCGGTCGGCAGCCAATCTGGCGATCAAGGGATATCCGGCGATAACACCGATCTTGTCGGAGGTCACCGGGCTGATCGTTCGCAACGGCGCGGTCGAGGGTGTCCGGCTTGTCGACGACAACCTTCATGCGTCAAACGTCATTCTGACTACCGGCACATTCCTGAACGGTCTTATCCATATCGGTGAGGAGCAGCGCCGGGCCGGTCGTTGGGGTGACAAGGCTTCGTCTCGGTTGGCTGAGGACGTTCGTGAGCTTGGTGTTACCTTTGGAAGGCTGAAAACCGGAACCCCACCGCGCTTGGATGGACGGACAATCGATTGGTCTGTTGTAGGAAGCCAGCCGGGAGATGACCAACCCGAGCTGCTTTCCTTCATGAGCACCGCGCCGATCCTGCGTCAGATCAGCTGTGGTGTTACGCATACCAACGCGCGAACACATGACATTATTCGCGCCAACCTGCATCGATCTGCAATGTATGGCGGCCGCATCGAAGGGGTGGGGCCGCGGTATTGTCCTTCCATCGAGGATAAAATTCATCGCTTTGCCGACAAGGATTCGCACCAGATCTTCCTTGAGCCCGAGGGTTTGAATACGTCTGTTATCTATCCGAACGGGATCTCGACATCTCTGCCAACCGATGTTCAGGAGGCCTACGTTCGCTCCATCGTCGGTTTGGCTAACGCCGAAATCCTTCAGCCTGGCTATGCGGTCGAATATGACTATGTCGATCCCCGATCGCTGGATCGCACGCTGCAACTTCGCGATATCCGTGGGTTGTATCTTGCGGGCCAGATCAACGGTACCACCGGATATGAGGAAGCGGCGGCTCAGGGGCTTCTCGCAGGTCTGAATGCGGCGAACGAAGAACCCATCACCTTCAGCCGTTCGGAATCCTATATCGGTGTCATGGTCGACGACTTGACCAGCCGTGGTGCGACAGAGCCCTACAGGATGTTCACCTCGCGCGCCGAATATCGCCTGTCGTTACGGGCCGATAACGCGGATCAGCGTTTGACGCCGAAGGGGATCGAGTTGGGCTGCGTTGGCGAGGCGCGTAGAGCCAGTTTTATTGCGAAGATGGACCGCCTCAGCGATGCCAAGCAAATGCTCAGTCAACCCAACTATGCTGGCAGGCAGTTGACGGATGCGGGCATCAATGCTGGCAAGGACGGGCGTCGTCGCACGGCCATGGAACTTCTCGCGACAGTCGATGTCGAGCTTGCCGATATTCGGGAGATGGACACGACCCTCCCGAATTGGGATCCGGTAACTGAGCGGCAGGTCAAGATCGACGCCCTTTACGCTCAATACGAGGAGCGGCAGCGGCGCGAGGCCGAAGTCTTGAAACGTGATGAAGGAATCGCGCTTCCACAAAACATGGACTATGCGACGCTGCCCGGACTTTCACGCGAACTGCAAGGAAAGCTGGCTGCAATAAAGCCCCGCTCCATCGCTTCTGCGGCGAAGATCGAAGGCATGACACCTGCCGCGCTTTCCTTGCTGATTGCGACGACACAAAGGGCTGGCCGCGCCAGATGAATGTTTCACGTGAAACAGAAGATCTGCTGCAAACTTACGCGGCACTCATCCGAAAATGGAATCCATCTATAAACCTGGTTGCGCCCACAACGCTGCCGGATCTGGAACTGCGCCATATTGCCGATTCCGCGCAACTTTACGATCTGGCACAGCCGAAATCCGGTTCCTGGCTGGACCTCGGCAGCGGAGGTGGGTTACCGGGTGTCGTCATGGCAATCCTGCTACGCGAGCTTCCGGTCAAGGTAACGCTCGTCGAAAGCGACAAGCGAAAATCTGCCTTCCTCATGACTGCGCGGCGCAGCTTGAACCTGCCAAACCTGTCCGTGAAAAGCCAGAGAATCGAAGCACTTGAACCTGGGAACCACAATTATGTCAGCGCAAGGGCATTGGCATCGCTTGACGACCTGATGCCGCAGCTGCATCGGCAGCTTGCCAGCCATGGTGAAGCGTGGCTATTGAAGGGACGATCCTGGAAGGCCGAGGTCGCGAAAGTGGCAGAGCACTGGTCCTTCGACCTGCAACATTACCAAAGCAAGACCGACCCTGAAGCGGCGATATTGAAACTGAGAGAGATAAGGCGAAATGACTGATACCGTGGTGATTGCCGTTGCAAACCAGAAAGGCGGCGTTGGCAAGACGACGACCGCCGTCAACCTGGGTGCAGAACTGGCTGCGCGGGGCAAGTCGACACTGATCATCGACCTTGATCCGCAGGGTAATGCTTCCACTGGCGTTGGTTGCCCGGTGAAGGGCAGGGACGCCACCTCTTACGACGTTCTGGCTGGCCGCTACGATCTGCAACAGGCTCGTACAGGCACCAGCATCGATAATCTCAGCCTGATTCCATCGACACCGGATCTCAGCTCGGGCGACATCGATTTTTCCACCAGGCCTGACCGCATTCGCCTGCTCAAGGCTGCCATCGATCGGCTGAACGACCAGTCTTATGTTCTGATCGACTGCCCGCCCGCGCTAGGCCTGCTGACGGTCAACGCGCTCGTCGCGGCCGATTCCGTTCTCGTCCCACTCCAGGCAGAGTTCTATGCGCTCGAGGGGCTGTCGCAACTTCTGATGACGGTGCGCGAGGTTCGGCAGGGCGCAAATCCGGCGCTTCGCCTCGATGGTGTCGTCCTGACCATGTATGACGGCAGAAACAATCTGTCGCAACAGGTCGAGGCTGATGCGCGCGCAACACTTGGGGAATTGGTCTACAAAACGATAATCCCCCGGAATGTCCGCATCTCCGAGGCACCCTCGCATGGACTGCCTGTCACGATGTACGATCCTGCGTCAACCGGAAGCCGCGCGTACAAGGCCTTCGCCGACGAATTCCTGAACCGCCAGAAGGAGATGCAGCAATGAGCCAAGGCAAGCGAAGCAGTCTGGGGCGCGGTCTGTCCGCCTTGATGGCCGATCTCCAGACTGAGGAGAACCCCGTTTTGCGTGATGGCGCACTTTCTGTTCCCATCGAGCAGATCACACCGAACCCGGACCAGCCGCGCCGCGTCTTCGATCAGGCCGCCCTGACTGAGCTTGCCGATTCGATCCGGCACAGAGGGATCATCCAGCCGCTGATCGTCCGTCGCCACCCCGACGACGCCAATATCTACCAGATCGTTGCCGGCGAACGCCGCTGGCGCGCGGCGCAGATCGCGCAACTTCACGAGCTTCCCGTTCTCCTTCGCGGCTTCAGCGATGAAGAGATGCTGGAGGTGGCCATCATCGAAAACATTCAGCGGGCCGACCTGAACGCGATCGACGAGGCCGCATCCTACAAGCAACTGATGACCCGCTTCGGCCATACGCAGGAAAAACTGGCCGAGGCACTCGGCAAAAGCCGCAGTCACATTGCCAACCTTCTTCGCCTTCTCAACCTTCCGGAACAGGTCCAGGAATGGGTGCGCGACGAGAAACTGTCAGCCGGTCATGCCAGGGCGCTGGTGACGGCGGAAAACCCCGTGTCGCTGGCCCGAAAGGTTATCGAAAAGGATCTCTCGGTTCGCGCGGTCGAGGCTTTGATGCGCGAAAAGCCCACCGCGCCCACCAGGATTGGCAGGGCTTCGGAAAAGGATGCCGATACCCGCGCGTTGGAAGGGGACCTGTCGGCGGCCCTGAAAATGCGGGTCCAGATCAAGCATGTCGGAACGGAGGGTGGCCAGATGGTGATCACCTATCGCGATTTGGAGCAGTTGGATAAACTATGCCAGATCCTCGCCGGTAGTGCCTGATACGCTTCCGTCAATAACTGAAACGCTCTAGGGATTGTGGGGATTCATCTTGAGTTGATGACGGCGGCGGCGAGATAGATCATTGCGGAGAAGCTTTGGTCGGTTTTGCAGGCGCGCATGGCGATACGCTTGAACTCTTTGAGTTTGCAGAAGAAGTTTTCGACCAAGTGGCGCCATTTGTAGATCTCGGCGTCGATCTTGAGCTTCTGGGCGCGACCGGGATGCTGCGAGATGACGACCTTGGCGCCGCGCTTGTCGAGTTCCTCGACGATCCAGTTGGCGTCATAGGCCTTGTCACCCAGCAGCGCGCCGAAATTGACGCCCTCGATCAGCGGCGCAACGCCGATGGTGTCGAAGCGATGTCCAGGCAGCAGTTCGAAGCGGACCAGATTGCCCAAGGCATCGGTCAGCGCCAGGATCTTGGTCGTCATTCCGCCTTTGGAGCGACCGATGGCCTGGCTCTGAGTCCCCCTTTTGCGCCCTGGCCGTGCCGGTGAACCTTGACGATGGTGGCATCGACCATAGCGTATTCCATGTCAGGTTCTTCCGACAGGGCATCGAAAATTCGCTTGAAAACATCAGCTTCTCGCCAATCGCGGAAGCGCCGGAACGCCGTGCTCCAGTTACCGAACATCGCTGGCAGATCGCGCCATGGACTGCCCGTTCGCACAATCCACAACACCGCCTCCACAAAAAGCCGGTTGTTCCTGCCGCTTCGACCCGGGTCCGTCGCCTTACCCAAGCAGTGCGGCTCCATCTTCGCCCATTGGGCATCGGTCAAGACAAAGCGTTCCATCCAAAGTATGAATCACATCTCCGCCAAAATGGAAATCCTGAATCCCCACAATCCCCAGCCGAAGACCGATTCCGAATACTGATCCCGATTTCATAGCGCAGAAAGCTCAGAAGCTCAAGCGACGGTGACATGATCGACATAATGATTGATCGCAAGCGAGCGCCGATTTCGGCGCCCGTCTCTTTCGCGAATGATCACGTCACTCTACATACGTTGACAGCACCTCACCGCTTTGCGTATCGAAAAGGTGTAGCCGGTCAAGCACAGGCGACAGACGGATCTCGTGCCCTGCGGCCATGTCCAAGCGGTCTTTCAACAATACCGTCCCCTGCTCGCCGCCGATATCGACCGCGATGATGGTTTCGGATCCCGTTGGCTCGACCAGTGTAACAGTGGCCCGGATCGGGCCGTTCGGATCAGGCGCCAACAATTCCGGGCGGATGCCCAGCGTCAGTTTCGTGCCGATTGGGGGACGGCGATCTGCGGGCAAAGGCAGGATGCCGCCGCCCGGCAGACGCAGCCCCTCGGGCACCGCTTCGACGGGCCAGAGATTCATTGCCGGCGAGCCCAGAAAGCCGGCGACAAAGACATTGCGTGGGTTGTCATACAGATCCAACGGGCGGCCCACCTGCTCGATACGGCCGCCATTCAGCACAACGATCTTGTCGGCCATGGTCATCGCTTCGACCTGATCGTGGGTCACATAGATCGTTGTCGTCCCAAGCCGCGAACACAGTGCCTTGATCTCGGCACGCATCTGAACGCGCAGCTTGGCGTCGAGGTTCGACAAGGGCTCGTCGAACAGAAAGACCTGCGGGTCGCGCACAATGGCGCGGCCCATGGCCACGCGCTGCCGCTGGCCGCCAGACAGCGCCGCAGGCTTGCGTTCCAGCAGCGGACCAAGGCCCAGAATCTCGGCCGCCCGGCTGACCTTCTCGGCGATCTCGGCTTTGCCCTGGCCAGCGAGTTCCAACGCGAAGCTCATGTTCTGAGCCACCGTCATTTGCGGATAAAGCGCGTAGTTCTGGAACACCATGGCGATATCGCGGTCCTTCGGCGCGACCTCGTTCACCACACGCGCGCCAATCGAGATGGCGCCGGAGCTGACCTCTTCCAGCCCGGCGACCATGCGCAGAAGCGTGGATTTGCCGCAGCCCGAGGGGCCGACCAGCACGACGAATTCGCCCTGATCGATATCGACATCGATGCCATGGACCACGTCGATGGCGCCATAGGTCTTGCGAAGATCGCGGATTTCAACGTGAGACATGTCAACGCGCCTTTCTGCAGCGGATGGCAAGATAGGGACGGCCCGGCAGCGCGACGCCGAAGGCCGCATCGGGCGCGCGGGGCTGGATGATCTCGCCGTGGCGGATCGGATGATTGGCCGGCGCCTCGACCTTTTCCAGCGGCGTGACGGTCATGTTCCAGGTGTCGATCAGGTCGAGCTGATAATCCCCGTCCTCTTTCGGCAGGCCGAGCGTCCAGATGACTGGCTGATGCTCGCCGAAATAGATGATCGTGGTGTCGCCATCCCGTGCGCCGGAAATCCGATGCCAGGGCCAGCGGATTTCGGGCCCGATCGGCTCAAAGCCATCCCTCGCGTCCTCTTCCAGCAGGTCGCGCAGGAAGCCGATGCGTTTCCAGGCCTGGCCATGCAGTTCGCCGCCCTTGGCCCACCAGAGCAGGTCCTCGGGATGCGAATAGGTCTCGCCATGGCCGACATAGCCGCCGCGCATCATCATCGTCCAAAAGCGGTGGGTCAGTTCCTGCGCCGAGATATTGCCCCAACACTGGATGATATCGCCCTCGTATTCCGGCTCATCATTGATGACCGGCTTGCCCCAGCGGTCGCGCCAGTCCTGCGTGCGCTTCACATCCGGGTGCTGGATGCAGGTATGGGTAACCCAGGGCTTGCGGTGGTCGTAATTCGCATCGGCATGGCCGTTATGGATGGATTTCGGATGCCGATAAGGGTCTTCCTCCCCAAGGATCTGGAAGAAGCGGTCCCAGCGTTCCATCGGCTTGGTGTCGATCATGAAGTCGTATTCATTCGCCAGTGCCCACCACAAGTTGCGGTAGGCAGCGAAGCGCGCGGCGATATAGGCGACATAGTGGTAATCCTGCGCCTCACTCATGTCGCAATAGCCCCAGCGGTCATAGGGGTGAAACATGATCACATCCGCCTCGATCCCGAGATCGCGCAGCCGGCCGATCTGCGTCTCGAAATGGCGAAAGGCGGCGTAGTTCGGCCGGTCGAAATCGCGTTTGCCGTCGACGAGTTCGTAAACGTCATGCAGCGGCTCGTTGGTGTTATAGGGGTAGTCTTTCGGGAAAACCCCCATGCGGATCTTGTTGAAGCGCGTCCCGGAAAGCGTCTTCAGCGTCTTTTCCTGCTCGGCCTCCGGCTGGTGGGTCCAAGCGTAGCAGGTGGTGCCGAAGGACAGGAAGGGCGTGCCATCGGCATAGGCGAAATGAAATTTATTGCGCACCCGCACCGGACCGTGATTGCCTTCGCTGGGCGGCGTCACGGTGAAGCTGCCGGTCTGTCCGTTCAGCGCCGGGGTGGCAGAGCGTGTTTCGAAGCGCCATTCGCCTTCGGCTTCCGGCATGAAGCGCAGCCGGTAGATGCCGTCGCCGTCATAGAATCCCGGCACCCGGATTTCGCGTGCCTTGTGGCGGAAGATCGCGTCGAAGGCCACGTCCAGATAGGGACTGCCGCCCTTCGGACCTCCGAATTCCGCTTCGAAGACATCCCACTTTTCGACTGTCTGTTGGGGCATGTGAGGCTCCTCTAGCCTTTGACCGCGCCCGAGGCGAGGCCCGAGACGAAGTAGCGTTGGAAGATCAGATAGACGAGCACAGCAGGCAGCACGGTGGTCACGATGGCTGCGTTCAACTGGCCGTAATCATTAGAAAATTGTCCCTGGAAGGACATGAGGCCAAGCGGCAGGGTCCATTTTCCGGCATCCTGCATGATCACCAGCGCCATGGCGAATTCGTTCCAGGTGGCGACGAAATCGAGGATGAACAGCGCCGCCAGAACCGGCAGGGTGATCGGCAGGAAGACCCGGCGGAAGGTGGTGAAATGCCCGGCGCCGTCGATGAGCGCCGCCTCGCTCAGCTCCTTCGGCACGCCTCGGAAGAAGCTGTGCAGGATGAAGATCTGGTAGGGAATGCCGAAGGCCAGATAGGGCAGGATCAGCCCGATATAGGTGTTCACCAACCCCAGCGAATTGACCAGCGTGAACAGCGGCGCCAGCATCACCTGGAAGGGGATCATGGTGCCGAAAACGATGAACAGCAGCACCGCCCGATTGAAGCGGCTTTTCATCCGCGCCAGCGCATATGCCGCCAATGCCGCAATGGCGAGGCCGAGCGGCACCTTGATCACCGCCACCAGCGCCGAGTTGAACACCGTGGTCGAGAAGTTGCCACGGTTCCAGGCGACGCCGTAATTCTCCCAGGCGATTTCCGTCGGCGGAGTAAAGGCACCCGTTGCCATCACGTCGCTGGTGGTCTTCAGCGAGGTGAAGACGATGAAGACGAAGGGGGCGATCCAGAGTGCCGCGACGACGATCAACGCGATCCACAGCGCCGCCAGAAGCGGATCGCGGCGGAAGGATTTCAGCATGGCATTCATGACCGGCCCTCGTTTTTCATCGACCAGCGCAGATAGGGGATGACGATGACGACGGTGATCAGCAGAAGGATCACCGAGATCGCACCGCCCCGGCCGAAATCGAAGATCTGCATCGATTGCGTGAAGGCCCAGAGCGCCAGCATCTGCGTCGATTGCGACGGCCCGCCGCCGGTCAGGCCATAGACGATGTCAAAGGCCTTGATCGACTGGATCAGCGACAGAACCAGAACGATGGTGATCGTCGGCATGATCGCCGGCATAGTGACATAGCGGAAGGTCTTCCAGCGCCCGGCGCCGTCGATCTGCGCAGCCTCGACCAGCGAGCGGTCCACGTTCTGCAGCCCGGCGAGGAACAATACCATCGAAAACCCGACCTGCTGCCAGACATAGGCCACGAAGACCCAGTAAAGCGCTGTCTCGCGATTGCCGAGGAAATCTGGGATGCTGGTCCCGAAACCCCAGTTCGTGAGCATCTGCGCGAACAAGCCGAAGAACGGGTCATACATCCAGCGCCACATGGTCGCGACGGCGATCGGCGCGATGATGACCGGCAGGTAATAGATCGCCCTCAGCGCCGAACGCCCGACCAACGGCTGGTTCAGCCCGAGCGCCAACAGAAGCCCGATCAGCGGCGGACAGACCAGCGACAGAAGCGTCCAGATCACCGTGTTGACGAAGGCAGTCCAGAATACCGCATCCTGCGTCAGGACATATCTGTAATTCGACAGGCCGACAAAGACACGCTCGGGGTCAAGCCCGTTCCAGCGTTGGAAGCTCATCATGGTGACGTCGATCATCGGCCAGATCGCAAAAATGGCATAGATGAGGAGCGCCGGGGCGAGAAACAGCCAAGGCTCGTCCTCCATCTTGCGGAACAGGTTTTTCATACCTTGACCCTCGATTGGAAAAGGGCCGGCGGCACGGAACCGCCGGCGGACGGCATCACCCCTGGCTGTCGATGAATTTCTGCATCGCCTCGGCGGCGGCCTGCGGTTCCATCGTGTCGTTGGCGACCTCGTTGATCAGGCGGAAATATTCGGTGGTCTCGGCCAGCGGGAAGGCCTGGTCGCCATTCACGAACATCTGGTCATAGCCCTCGAAGATCCCGCCCCATTCCGCATCCAGCGGGCGCTGGTTTTCATAGGTGACCTGCGAATTCACCGAATTGGTGGTGAAGGTGCCGAGGAAGCGCTGCTGCACATCCTGAGAGTTGAAATAGTCAAGGAACTGGGCCGCGAGGTCCGGGTTCTTCGATTTGGCGCTGATATAGTGATATTCGGCAAAGCCATAGAGACGGTCGGTGCCGGTCGGGAAGGGGAAGATGCCGATATTGTCGAGATCGGTGACCTCGGACAGCGTCTGCACGAACCAGCTGCCTTCCAGCATCATCGCCGCGCGGCCTGCGACAAAGAGATTGGTGGACTGCGCCTGGTCGATGCCCATGAACGGCTTCAGGAAATGGTTGTCGGCCCACCATTTCAGCTCGGTGAAGGCTTCGGTGGCGCAGGGTGTCTCGGTCCAGCTGACCTCCATGCTCATCAGCTTGTCATGGGTCTCGGCGCCGCATTTGGTTTCCAGCAATACGTCCATCAGGCGCATGACATGCCAGTTCACCGTCCCGCCGAAAGTGAAGGCGGGGATGCCGGCCGCGGCGAGCTTCTCGGCATCTGCCTTCAACTCGTCATAGGTCTTTGGCTCCTCGGCGATACCGGCCTTCTCGAACATGTCCTTGCGGTAATACACGACCTCGCCCTTGAACGTATAGGGAACGCCGTGCAGCCCGCCTTCGTAATTGCTGGCAAAGGCCGCGGCGGTTGGGATGAGGCTGTCCTTCCAGCCATATTGCTCGTAATATTTGTCGAGCGGCAGCGACAGCCCGGCATTGACGAATTCACCGCCAAGCCCGCGCCCGGCCCACATGAAGTAGATGTCGGGGCCGCTATCCGAGCCGGCCGCGACGCGCAGCGCAGTCTTGTGGTCGTCGACACCCCGCTGAGTGTAGATGACCTTGACGCCGGGATGGGCGGCCTCGAACTCCTTGGCGATCTCGTTGATCGCGTTGTTGTTGGCCTCGGACGTGAAATTCAGCGTCCAGATGTTCAGATCCTCGGCCTCGGCCGACACGGCGAGGCAGGTGGTCAGGCCGAGCATTGCGATGCCGGCCATTGTCTTGCGATGGGTCATGGGTTCCTCCCTGGTTGCAGTTCCGGCACGGGGGCCGGTCGTCGAAAATCCCGCCCGGCGGCCGGGGTCAGTCGGCCCGGTGGCGGGCCATGTCGACCGCGTGACGCCAGTTCTCGCGGGCGCGAAGGCGGTTGGATTCCTGAAGTTGCGGCGCGAACACAGCGGCACCGCCGGCAGGCGGCGGCACCTCCCTTCCAAGCGCGGCGAGCGCCATGGCGGCAGCCCCGCGGGCGCCGATCTCTGCAATCTCGCTGCGGATCACCGGGTGGCCCAGCAGATCGGCCTGCAACTGCATCAGCCAGTCATTGGCAGAGGCACCGCCATCCGCCCGCAGCATGTCGAGGCTTCGTCCGCAATCCTGCTCCATCGCCTCGAAGACATCGGTGACCTGATGGGCGATAGCCTCGAATGTCGCGCGCGCGAGGTGGGCCGGCTGGCTTCCTAGCGTAAGCCCCGCGACCGTGCCCCGGGCCGCGTCGTCCCAGTGCGGCGCACCCAGCCCGGCAAGCGCCGGGACAAAGCTGACGCCTGCGCTGTCCGGCACGGTCTGCGCAAGATCAGACAGGGCGGCGGCATTGGCGACCCCCAGCATCCGCGCGACGAATTCGGCGGCCTGCGCCGAGACGGTGATATTGCCCTCGACGGCATAATGCGGCTGCCCGGCGGCGGTCCAGCCAATAGTGCCGGACAGGCCATGGGACGAGGCGATGCGTTCCGGTGTCAGCGCCATCAGCGACGAACCGGTGCCGAAGGTCGCCTTGACCTCGCCCGGCCCGGTCACGCCATGGCCGTAAAGCGCCGCATGGCTATCGCCCATCACCGCCCGGATCGGGATCCCTGCCGGTAGCGCCGTCGCCCCTCCAGCGGTCACGCCAAATCCGGCATCCGAGGCGCGCGGTTCCGGCAGCGCATCCAGCGGCGCGCCGAAGATGGTGCAGAGCGCTTCGGAAAAGCGAAGCGCGGCGGTGTCAAAAAGTTGCGTCCGCGAGGCGTTGGAATGATCGGTAGCGAAGACCGCCCCGCCGGTCAGGCTCCAGATCAGCCAGGCATCGACCGTACCGGCGCGCAGCCGGCCCGTCGCGGCCAGTTCACGCGCCTCGGGCAGGTTCTGCATCACCCAGCCCAGTTTCGAGGCTAGAAACAGCGGGTTGATGCCAAGCCCGGTCGCCGCCAGCACCTCGGGCCCATGGCCCGCCGCCTCCAGCGCCGCGCAGGCATCCGCCGTGCGCCGGCATTGCCACAGGATCGCAGGAGCGATGGGCTTGCCCGTCTCGGCATCCCAGACCACCAGCGTTTCTCGCTGATTGGCGATGGCGATGGCTTCGATCCCTTCGGCGCCATTCTGTTCGGCGATCATGGCGATTACGGCGGCCACGCTGTCGCGGATCGCCCCGGCCGATTGCTCGGCCCAGCCATCGGCGGGATAGGTGGACACCAGCGGCGCCGAGGCCCGGTCGATGACCGCCAGCCGGTCATCGAACAACACGGCCTTGGTGTTGGTCGTGCCCTGATCTATCGCCAGGATGCGGGTCATGTGCGCCCAAGCGCCGCGCGCAGCCGCGCGGCGATCCCTTCCGCTGTCAGCCCCGCCTCTTCGAACAGATGTTCGACAGAGCCGGTGGTGCGAAAGCCGTCAAAGCCCATGCGCTCGACCCGGACGGGGTGGTTCGCGGCGGTCCATTCGGCGACCGCCCCGCCAAGCCCGCCACAGATATTCGCCTCCTCCACGGTAACGATCAGGCCGGTCTTCGCGGCTGCTGCCACGGCGTCCTCGTCAAGCGGGCTGACAGTCGCCATGTTCAGGACGCGGATGGCGATCCCTTCGGATTTCAGCAGATCGGCGGCGGCCGCAGCCAGGTGCACCGTCGTGCCATTGGCGATGACGGTTGCGTCGCCGCCCTCGCGCACGAGTTCCGCCTTTCCAGCCCGGAAACTGCGGTTCGGGACGTCGAGATCCGGCACTGGCGTCCGCGAGACGCGCACGAAGACCGGGCCTTCGTGATCGGCCGCCCAACGGATCGCCTGTTCGGTCTCCCAGGCATCGGCGGGCACGATCACGGTGATCTGCTGCATCGGGCGCAGCCAGGCGAGATCCTCGATCGAGTGATGCGTCGCGCCAAGCTCGCCATAGGCAATGCCCGAGGATTGCCCGATCAGCTTAACATTATAGCCCGAATAGGCGATGTCGGCCTTGATCTGCTCCAGCGCGCGGCCAGTCAGGAAGCAGGCGGCGGCCGAGACGAAAGGGATCTTGCCGCCATTGGCAAGCCCGGCGCCGACGCCGATCATGAGCTGTTCGGCAATGCCGACATTGACGGTGCGGTCGGGGAATTTCGCCGCAAAGCCGTTCAGCTTCGACGAGCCGATGGAATCGTTGACCACCACCACGACGCGGGGATCGGCCTCGGCCAGAGCCTCGACGGTCGCCACCCAGGCGTTGCGGCAATCCTTGTAGCTCTGCGGGGCCGCTGCTGCTTGCGCCATCAGACCAGCTCCTCCATCGCTTGCGCATATTGCGTGTCATTCGGCACGCCATGGTGCCATTTGGCCTGATTTTCCATGAACGACACGCCTTTCCCCTTGATCGTATTGGCGATCACGCAGCGCGGCTTCTCGCCGGGTTCAGCGCCGAGAACCTCCAGAAGCGCCGCATGATCGTGGCCGTCGACTTCGGCCACCTCCCAACCGAAGGCGCGCCATTTTTCCGGCAGCGGGTCGAGCGACGAGGTCTCCTCGGTCCCCTGCCCCTGCTGAAGGCGGTTACGGTCGACGATGACGGTCAGCCGGTTCAGCCTGCGATGCCCGGCGGTCATCGCGGCTTCCCAGTTCGAGCCCTCCTGCAACTCGCCGTCGCCGGTCAGCACGAAAGTCCGGAAATCCGCCCCGTCGATCTGGCCCGCAATGGCGATGCCGGTCGCGATTGGCAGCCCGTGGCCGAGCGGGCCGGTATTCGCCTCGACCCCCGGCAGGTATTGCCGGTTCGGATGCCCGTTCAGCTTCGAGCCAGGCCCCATATAGGTCTCCAGCCAGGATTCGGGATAGTAGCCCGCCTTGCAGAGCGCGGTATAAAGCACGCCGGTCGCATGGCCCTTCGACATCACGAAACGGTCGCGGGTGGGCTTGCGCGGATCGGTCGGGTCAAAGCGCAGCACGCCGAAGTACAGTGTCGCGATGATGTCCGTGGCCGAGAAATCACCACCCGGATGGCCAAGCTGCGCCTTGTGGACCATGGTGAAGGCCTGCCGCCGCATCCACAGCGCGTTGTCGCGAATGGTCGCGAGCGTGTTTGACCGATCTGTCATCAGAACCTCCGGGGGTGGAAAAGTTGCGGCTCGGGCGGCGTATCGTGGTCGTAGAAGGGCCAGCCGAGATAGCGGGTCAGTGCCTCGTTCAGCACCGATGCGTGGTGGCCGCGGACCATGGCGACGTGGTGCTCAAAGCCCTGTTGGGTGACAAAACCCATCAGCCGGCGAAGGTTCGGCACCTCGCAGACGGCGATGCCGCCATCCATTCCATAGGGATCGTCGGTGAAATCGCCCTGACCCAGATAGGCTTTCAACCTGCCCGCCGTATCATCCGACGAGACCCGGAAATAGGTCATCGGCCCCGCCTTCACCTTTCCCTTCACGGCGCCGAAGCACTTGGAACGCCCAATCACCTCGCCCAGCACGTCGAGTTCGGCGATCTCGGGCCGGTCGCCAATGAAGGAACGCGGGAAATTGCCGCAATGGGTGCAGACGACCTTGTCCTCGTCGCGGGCGTAGTTGTTGTTCCAGTCGAGGATCGCCGGCGGCGCCTGCGATGCCAGCGCCAGTGCATACATGGACAGCGCGCCCATGATGTCGACCTCGCAGGCCGATGGCATCAGTTCCTCGCCCATCATCGACATGGTGACGCAGGTGGCGCAGCCGAAATTGTCCTGCAGTGAGCGCCAGCACTGGATGGCGCTGGCATCACAGCCGTTTTCCGCGATCCAGCGATTGACCGTGACGGTCCATTTCGCCTGCGTGGCCAGTTGCTCGCTGGTGATATGGGCCGGCACCGTGCCGTAGCCCTGGATCTTCGCGACGATCCGAGCGACCTCGGGATCATCGGCGGACAGGGCGCCGGCGCGGCCCATCAGTTCCGAGAGGTCTGCCGTGACCACGGTGACGCCGGCCTGTTGCAGCAGCTTTTCCGAATAGCGCATGGTCTGGAAGGGCGCCGTGCGCGCGCCGATCGCGCCGAGCCGCGCGCCGCGCAGACCCCGCACCACCCGGCAGACCGAGGTAAAGTGGGCCAGATCGGCGCGGAACTCGTCGCTGTCGATATCGCTGGTGTGATGCGACGGCTCGGTAAAGGGGACGCCGTATTGATAAAAGTTGTTGGTGACAGAGATCTTGCCGCACCAGGCATCGCGGCGATGGGCGACGCCGACCTTGTCATTCTCGTCATTCGCGGCCTGCAGCAGGATCGGCACATCCAGCTTCGCGCGGTTCACCAGTTCGATCACTGCGATCTCGTCACCGAAATTCGGAAGGCAGATGACCAGACCGTCAATGCCCCCATGCCGCCGGAAGTGATCGGCATAAAGCACCGCGTCCTCGATGGACTGTACCGCGCCATTGGCCGTCGCCTCGTAGGGCAGGATCACCGCATCGACATTCAGCGTATCGAGTGCCGCCAGAATCTCGTCGCGGGCCGCCTTGCAGGGGGCGGGGCTGAAAAACGCCCTGCTGCCGATAACGACGCCGAGTGTGATCTTTCGCTGGACCGCGTTAGTCATCCCGAATCTCCCCTCTCCGGATTTAATTTACTTTCGATTACTTTCGTTTTTATGTCCATCACTTTTGCGGGTTGGAGGAAAGTTTTCGTTATCGCACTGATATTCCGTGAATATTCGGCAAGAGCGGGGTTGGCCGGGATATGTCTCGGGACCCTCATATAAAATTCGAAAGCAAACATAATGTTTTGACAGAAATCGAAAGTTGGCGTTTCCTAACGGATGACGGGTCAGCCGCACTGTCGGCGCCCATTCAACGGGAGGAGGATAACCACATGAAAAGAAGAGCCTTTATTGCACTCACCGTGGCGGTGACGGCGTTAATGCCGATTCGGGTCGCCGCTCAGGGGCAAGGCACGATCGCCATCGTGACGCCCAGCCATGACAACCCGTTCTTCAAGGCCGAAGCCGTCGGCGCCGAGGCCCGCGCGAAGGAGCTTGGCTATGACACCGTCGTGCTGACCCATGACGACGACGCCAACAAGCAGTCCGAGATCTTCGACACGCTGATCGCCCAGGGGGTCAAGGCGATCATTCTCGACAATGCCGGCGCCGATGCATCGGTCGCGCCGATCCGGCGTGCGAAGGAGGCGGGGATTCCCTCCTTCCTGATCGACCGCGAGATCACCGAATCCGGCGTCGCGGTCAGCCAGATCGTGTCGAACAACTATCAGGGCGCGCAGCTCGGGGCCGAGGAGTTCGTCAAGCTGATGGGCGAGACCGGCAAATATGCCGAGCTCGTCGGCAAGGAATCTGACACCAATGCCGGCATCCGCTCCTCGGGCTATCACGACGTGATCGACCAGTACGACATGGAGATGGTCGCCCAGCAATCGGCCAACTGGTCCCAGACCGAGGCCTATACGGTGATGGAATCCATGCTGCAGGCGAACCCGGACATCAAGGGCGTGATCTCGGGCAATGACACCATGGCGATGGGGGCTTGGGCGGCGCTGGAAGCGGCGGGCCGGACCGATGTGATCGTGGTGGGCTTCGATGGCTCCAACGATGTGCGCGATTCGATCAAGGCCGGCGGCATCAAGGCCACCGTATTGCAGCCGGCTTACCGCCAGGCTCAGGTCGCGGTCGAACAGGCGGACCAGTTCCTCAAGACCGGCGCGACCGGGCAGGAGGAAAAGCAGCTCATGGATTGTATCCTGATCAATGGCGAGAATGCCGGCCAGCTGGAAACCTTCGCGCTGAACTGAGCTTCATCCCCTGAATCGCCGGGGCGTCCTGCCGATGCCCCGGCCAACCCCCGAGGGTCGATCATGCGCCCAAGCGCCTTCTGCATCCTTGCCGCCTGCGTGCTTCTGGCCGGCTGCAAGATCGTCGCCAAGAGTGACGAGACCGACGCACCCCAGGATGACGCAACCCGGATGGCTGCCCTTGTCGCCGAGGATTGGGACACCCGCATCCTGCCGCGCCTGCGCGAGACCGCCTCGCCTGCGCCCGAGCTTCTGGCCGCATTGGCCGCGGATTTCAGCGCCGGCAGCGTCGAATATAATCGTGCGAGCGCGGTCGAGGGCGCGCCTTCCGTCTTCGTCATCCGTGGCGAGGGGAGCGTCATCGGCGCCAATACTGAATCCCGCGCCGCGCGGCTGAATGTGGATATGGATGGCGACGGGGCAGCGGATCTCGATATCCAGCTTGGTCCGGTTATTCGCGGCACCGCCCTGCGCGACGCTTTGCCCTTCTATGAATTCACCGCCTTCCGTGACCAGATCGAATTCGCAAAGCTTTCCAGGGCGCTGAACGACGCGGCCCATGCCGCCCTGCCCGCAACGCCGGACGATTCGGTCGGGAAACGCGCCGCCTTTGTCGGCGCCTTCACCATGGCCGAACCAGCGGACCCGAAAGAGGTCGTGCCGGTCGAGCTGTCATGGCCGGCGCCATGACCGGGCATCCGATCGGCCTGTCGATCCGGGGCGGCGTCAAGGTCTATCCCGGCACCCGCGCGCTGAAAGGCGTCGATTTCGACCTGCGCATGGGCGCGGTCAATGTACTGGTCGGCGAAAACGGCGCCGGCAAATCGACCATGATGAAGGTCATTGCAGGCGTCGAGCCGCTGACCGAAGGCGAGATCCTCATGGACGGCAAGCCTTGCCATTTCCGCAGCAAGGACGACGCCCAGGCCGCCGGCATCGGCATCGTCTTTCAGGAACTGAACCTGTTTCCTGACCTGACCGTGACCGAAAACATCTTTATGGGCCGCGAGATCACCCGTTTCGGCCACATCGACCGGGCGGCGCAGCGGCGCGAAACGGCGAAGCTGATGGCGCGGCTGGAACAGGATATAGACCCCGACGCCGCGCTCGGCACGCTTCGGATCGGCCAGCAGCAGATCGTGGAGATCGCCAAGGCGATGAACGAGGATGCGCGTATCCTGATCCTCGACGAGCCGACCTCGGCCCTGTCGAGCGCCGAGGTCGAGGTGCTGTTTCGGCTGATCGACGACCTGCGGCGGCAGGGGGTCGGCATCGTCTATATCTCGCACCGGCTGGAAGAGCTGATCCGCATTGGCGATTTCATCACCGTTCTGCGCGACGGCGAGATCACCGGCTCGCGCCCGATGGAGGGCGTTGATATTCCCTGGATCGTCACTGAGATGATCGGCGATGCCTCGAAGGATTTTCCGCCACGCGCAACACGGATCGGCCAAGAGGTCTTCCGCGCCGAAGACGTCACCCTTCCGCGTGAGGCGGGCGGGCTGGCCGTCGATCACGTCTCGCTTTCGGTAAAGGCGGGCGAGATCGTCGGGCTTTACGGGCTTATGGGTGCCGGGCGCAGCGAATTCCTGGAATGCATCCTCGGCCTGCACCCCCATGCCGGCGGCGCGATGTGGATCGAGGGCGCGCCCATCGGCAGGCCAAGCGTCGCCGCCCGCATCGCCCGCGGGGTGGCGCTGATCCCCGAGGACCGCAAGCGCGACGGGCTTATCCAGATCATGGCGATCCGCGAGAACATCACGTTGTCGGCGCTGAAGAAATTCGCCCGCGCCTTCCATCTTGACCTGAAGGCCGAAGCCAGCGGCGCGCGGGATTTCGTCAGCCGGCTCGGCATCAAGATCGCCAGCCCCGAACACCCGGTCTCCAGCCTGTCGGGCGGGAACCAGCAGAAGGTGGTGATTTCCAAGGCGCTGATGACCGGGCCGAAGATCCTGCTCATGGACGAGCCCTCTCGCGGGATAGATATCGGCGCCAAGGCCGAGGTCTTCCGGACCATGCGCGCCCTTGCCGAAGACGGGCTCGCGATCCTTTTCGCCAATTCCCACCTGGAAGAGGTGATGGGCATTTCCGACCGAATCGCGGTCATGGCCGACGGCCGCGTCACCGCCACATTCGACGGCGAGACCGCCCCCGCCGCCGAAATCGTCGCCGCCGCACAGAAACAGCAAAAGGTGCCAGCATGAGCACAACCTCCACCCCCACGCGGCCCATGTCCGGCAGTTCCGGCACGCTGCTTCTGTTTCTGAAGGCGCGAACCTTCATCGCGCTGATCGTGGTGATCGCCTTCTTCGCGGTGGCGGCGCCGAACTTCCTGACCACGGCGAACATGGTCATCATGGCCAAGCATGTGGCGCTGAACGCCTTCCTGGCCATCGGCATGACCTTCGTCATCATCACCGGCGGAATTGACCTGTCGGTCGGCTCCATCGTCGGGCTCTGCGGCATGGTGGCGGGCTGGCTGGTGCTTTACGGCGTCGACCTGGGTTTCGCGTGGACGATCCAGTTCAACACGCTGGAAATCTCGCTGATCACCATCCTCGTCGGCATCTTCGTCGGCATGGTGAACGGGCTGCTGATCACAAGGCTGAATGTCGCGCCCTTCATCGCAACGCTGGGAACGCTGTATATCGCACGCGGCGCGGCGCTGCTGTTCTCAGGCGGGGCAACCTTCCCGAACCTGAACGGCAATGCCGAATGGGGGTCGGACAGCTTTCGCTGGATCGGTGCCGGCACCGTCTTCGGAATCCCGGTCTCGATCTGGATGCTGGTCATTGTCGCGGTGGGGGCGGCCTATGTCGCGCGCTCGACGCCGCTTGGCCGCTATATCTACGCGGTCGGTGGGAACGAGCGCGGTGCTGCGCTGTCCGGCGTCAAGGTCCGCAAGGTGAAGATGATCGTCTACATGTTCTCGGGCTTCTGCGCCGCGCTCGTTGGGCTGATCATCGCATCGCAGCTGCAGGCCGCCCATCCCGCGACCGGCGAGACCTTCGAGCTGAACGCCATCGCCGCTGCCGTCCTTGGCGGCACCTCGATGAGCGGCGGGCGCGGGCACATCGGTGGCACCATCGTCGGCGCCTTCGTCATCGGCATCCTGTCGGACGGGCTGATCATGATGGGCGTCTCGACCTTCTGGCAGACCGTTATCAAGGGGCTTGTCATCGTCGCCGCAGTCGTCGTCGACCAGGCGCAGAGCGGCCTTGAAAAGCGCGTGATCCTGCGGCAGCAAGCAGCACTTGGTTGAGCCTCGCGCGCAACCTTGTCAGGATGGTCCGCAGGGGCCGCAGAAGGGCCGCAGCCCGCAGAGCAGGGATGGCATGGCACAGGTGACCAAGGCGCGACAGAGGCGGCAACCGGGCGTATTGTCCGAGGCGCGGCGCCGCAAGATCCTCGACTGGCTGCAGGAGGAAGGCAGCGCCCGCGTCCGCGACCTGTCGAGCGCCTTCGAGGTCTCGGAGGTCACCATCCGTCAGGACCTGGAGCGGCTGGAAGGTGAGGGCCATGTCACCCGCGAACATGGCGGCGCCTATCTGAACACGATCTCGACGCAGGTGGGCTCGCTGTCGCTGCAGCATAGCGGCGAGATGGAGCGCAAGCGCCGGATCGGCGCGCGTGCCGCCTCGCTGGTATCGAACAGCGAAACGCTGATCATCGACGCCGGCTCGACCACGACCGAGGTGGCGATCCGCCTGACCGACCGTCGCGACCTGACGGTGATCACCAATGCGCTGAATATCGCGCTGATCCTCGGCGCGGTGCCGGGCAATGCGGTCCATATGCCCGGCGGCCAGTTCAAGGCTCCGACGTTGTCGCTGTCGGGCGACAAGGCAGTCGAATACCTGAAGGATGTCTTCGCGGGGAAGCTGTTCCTCGCCACCGCAGGCGTCGCCATAGATGCCGGGCTGACGCTGCCCAGCTTCGCCGATCTGGAGCTGAAGAAGGCTATGATCCGCGCGGCGACGCATACTTATCTCGTTGCCGATTCCACCAAGATCAACCGCTCTTCCTTCACGCGGCTGGGGGCGCTGGAACTGGTCAATACGTTCATCACCGATGACGGTATCAGCGATGCCGATGCGCAAGCCTTCGAGCGGCTGGGAATCGCGGTTCTGGTCGCCTGACAAGGCTGCCAGCCGGGCAGAGCCAGGCGCTGCGCGACCTGTGCCGCACGGGGGAAAGGGGCGCCGCGCCCTGAGGATGGATCATACGAGGGATCGACCGGAGCTCTGTCAATGCGGGACGGCGCATGGCCCAGTCTCTGACGGCCGGAAAGCACGTCGCGGCATGGCTCAGGCTGCGGGCACCTGCAGCGCCCCGGTCATGATCGCGACCGCATCCGACATCGAGATCTCGCCCGGTTTGACCACGGCGGCGCGCTTTCCCAGGCGGTGGACGTGGATACGGTCGCAGATCTCGAAGACATGCGGCATTTTATGGCTGATCAGCACGATGGGAACGCCGCGCGCGCGCACTTCAAGGATCAGATCCAGCACCTTGCGCGATTCCTTGACGCCGAGTGCTGCGGTCGGTTCGTCCAGAATGATGACCTTGCTGCCGAAGGCCGCCGCGCGAGCGACAGCCACCCCCTGACGCTGACCACCGGACAGCGTTTCGACTGGCTGCTGGATGTTCTGAATGGTCAGCAGCCCAAGCTCGGCCAGCTTCTCGCGCGCGATCACGGTCATGCGATTGCGGTCGAGTTGGTGGAACAGCCGCCCGAAGATATTGTCGCTGTAAATCTCGCGCCCGAGGAACATGTTCTCGCAGATGGAGAGCGCCGGTGACAGCGCGAGGGTCTGGTAGACGGTTTCGATCCCGCTCTGCCGTGCCTCGATGGGCGAGGCGAAGCTGACCGGCCGGCCCTCCAGCGCGATATCGCCCGAATCGATCCGAATGGCCCCGGAAAGCGCCTTGATCAGGCTGGACTTCCCGGCACCGTTATCGCCAATCACGCCAAGGATCTCACCCGGAAGCAGGTCGAAATCGGCATGGTCGATGGCCACGACGCGGCCGTATTTCTTGACCAGATTGCGGGCGCTGAGAACGGGTTGAACAGTCTCTGTCATGCGGAAAATTTCCTGATCCATTGGTCTATCGCCACCGCGAAGATGATCAGCCAGCCGATGGCGAAAAATTGCCACAGGACATCGACGCCGCCGATCCGCAATCCTGACTGGAACACGCCCACGATCAGCGCGCCCAGAAGCGGCCCGAGGATCGAGCCGCGGCCGCCGAAAAGCGAGATCCCCCCGATCACGGCGGCGGTGATGGATTGCAGATTGCCCTCGTAGAAGCTGGTGGGCGATACCGCGCCGATTCTGCCGATGGCCGACCAGCCCGCCAGGGCGCAGATCAGCCCGGCAACGACATAAACCGACATCAGCACCCGGTCGGTGGGGATGCCGGCCAGCTCTGCCGCTTCCTTGTCGTCGCCCACCGCATAGACGTGGCGGCCCCAGGCGGTCTTGTTCAGCGCATACCAGAGGATGCCGAAAACGATCACCAGCAGGAAAGAGCCATAGGTGATCTGGGTGCCAAACAGCGAAACGCTTCTGCCAAAGAACTTGAGGATCGGGGCCGCCGTGTCGATATCGCTGCCGCGGATCGACTGCGCGCCGGAAAGATAGAGGTTGAGCGCATAGAATATGTTCCAGGTCCCCAGTGTGGCAATAAAGGCCGGCAACTTGACGCGGGTGATCAGAAAGCCATTCAGCCAGCCGATGCCCGCGCCCGCCGCGAAGGATAGCGGCAGCCCGATGATCAGGCTCAGTCCCAGCTTGACGGAAAGCTGACCCGCCACGGCCGAGCAGAGCACCATGGTCGCGGCAACGGACAGGTCGATGCCTGCGGTGAGGATGATCAGGCTCTGCGCCGCGGCAAGGACCCCGATGATCGAGACCTGCTGCACGATCAACGACATGTTATAGGCCGAGAAGAACCCTTTGCCCGCAAAAAGCCCGAACCCCGCCAGCGACAGGATCAATACGATCAGGGGAACAGCGGTCGGGAAGACGGGCAGGAAATGCTGGACACGCGTCAGCAGGCCCTGCCGCTCCTCGGTGAAGACGGCGAACTGGACATCCTCCTCCTCGGATGGAGGGTCGTGATCCGCGAAAGGGGTTGCCAAGGTCTTCTCCATTTTCCGGTTGTCGGCTGCTGCGTCGGGCGCACGTCGTCGCGCGCCCGATCCTGTCGTCAATCGGCCGACTTCAGCCCCAGCATTTTTCAAGGCCCTGGGCGGAATCGATCGACGGCAATCCCTCCATGGGTTCGTCGGTCACCAGTTCGACGCCGGTATCGAAGAAATCCAGCCCCGGCGATGTCTCGGGCTTGGCGCCGGTTTCGGCATAGGCCTTGATCGCCTCGATTCCCTTCGCGGCCATGAGCAGCGGGAACTGCATTGAGGTCGCCGCGATAACGCCGTCCTTGACATTCGCGACGCCGGGACAGCCGCCATCGATCGATACGACGATCACATCTTTTTCCTTCCCGGCCGCTTTCAACGCCTCATAGGCGCCGGCGGCCGTCGGCTCGTTGATCGTATAGACGAGATTGATGTCAGGATTGATCTGCAGCAGGCTTTCCATGCCCGAGCGCCCGCCCTCCTCATTGGCATTGGTCACCTCGTTCCCGACGATCCGAGGATCATCCTCGTCCCCGATATCGGTGGGGTCCTTGGTGTCGATGCCAAAGCCGGTCAGAAAGCCCTGGTTGCGCATGTAATCGACGGTGATTTCCTGCGCGTTCAGGTTCAGCAGCGCGATCCTGGCATCCGCCGCCGCATCCCCCATCTTCGCCGCCGCCCATTGCCCGATCAACTCGCCGGCCTTGAAATTGTCGGTGGCGTCGGCCGCATCGGCAGGGTCGAGCGGCGTGTCGAGCATGATGGTCAGAAGCCCGTTCTGCCGAGCCGTCTCGATGATCGGGACAAGCGCGCTGGAATCGTTCGGTGTCAGCAGGATGCCCTTGGCGCCGCTGGCGATACAGGATTCGATGGCGGCAATCTGCGTATCCGCGTCGCCATCCTGCTTGCCTGCATAGGTCTGAAGCTTGATGCCAAGCTCCTCAGCCTTGGCGGCGGCACCTTCCTTCATCTTGACGAAAAACGGATTGATCTCGGTCTTGGTGATCAGGCATCCTGGGCCGCCGCCGCGCCGCCGCCGGCCGCGATCACCGCCGCCGTCAGAAATAACATCCTCATCTTTCCTCCTCCCTGCGCCGGAGCGCACTCCTCTGGGTCTGGTGGCGCCGATGATCGTCCGGCAGCGGCGCCGCCGCCCGGCCATCAAAGCGGGCGACAGGCAACTTGTCAATAATTCTGTCGGAATGAATTATTATTGGAAAGAAGGGTCCCCGGATTGATGTCGATAGAAGCGGCGGTTTTCCAAGTATGGTTGTTAAAATAACGCTGATGCACGACTAGAAACTCCAAGGAGCGGCGCGCAATATCTCATATTATCATTCGGAATGAATTATTATTAACCCTTCCATCCGCCTCCGGCTACTGCTATTCGAAACCCGAATGACGCCCGGAAACCGTGTCGCCGCGCCCGGACCGTGAATGGCAGGGAAGGTGCGCCGATGCGATCCGACGAATCTGACGAGCAGATCGAGCAGGGGGTCCAGGGCGGCCATACGTCCAGCCGGGGGACCAACCAGTCGGGCGTCAAGCTGTATAATGAAAGACTGGTGCTGTCGCTGATCCGTTCGGGCGGAAGCCTGTCCAAGGTCGATGTGGCGCGTATCTCGGGGCTGTCGGTGCAGACAACGACGGTCATCATGAACCAGTTGGAAAGCGACGGACTGCTGCTTCGGGGAGAGCCGCAGCGGGGCCGGATCGGGCAGCCCTCGGTGCCGATGCAGCTGAATCCGGAAGGCGCATTCTCGATTGGCGCCAAGATTGGCCGGCGCACGGCCGAGATCGTCCTGATGGATTTCGTCGGCGCGGTCCGCCAGATCCGCAAGACCAGCTATGCCCACGCAGAACCCGAGGACATCCTTGGCTTTTTCAGCGACAGCGTCGAGGCGATCACCGGCGGGATGACCCGCCACCAGTTCAGCCGCATCTGTGGCGTTGGCATCGCCGCTCCGACCGAGATCTGGCATTGGGGCGAGGAAACCGGCACCCCGCCGCATATCGTCGACGCCTGGCGGGAATTCGACCTGCAGCAGGCCGCCGAGCAGGCCTTCGACTGGCCGGTCCATATCTATAACGACGCCACAGCGGCCTGCGCCTCTGAACTGACCTTCGGGGGCGGGCGCGCGTTTCAGGATTTCTTCTATATCTTTTCAGCGGCCCTGGTCGGCGGCGGACTGGTCCTGGATGGCAGCCTCTATCCGGGACGGCGCGGCTTTGCCGGCGCGATCGGATCGTTGCCGGTGCCACCGAAGGGGGCCGGGCGCGATCACGGCTGGCTGTTGCAGCATGCCTCGGTCGCGCGTCTGGAACGGATGATCCGCGACGAGGGCGATGCCGCCATCGCCAGATGGCAGGGCGAAGACCGCTGGAGTACCCTTGGCGCCGTCCTTGACCGTTGGATCGAAGAGGCGAGCGACAGCCTGGCCTATGCCGTTGCATCCGTCGTATCGGTGATCGACTTCGAGGCGGTGGTGATCGACGGCGCCTTCCCGGCCGAGATCCGCCGGCGCATCGTCGCCGACACGGCCGAAAAATTCACGCGCCTGAACCCGTCCGGCGTGGCACCGGTCGAGATCCGCGAAGGCAGCATCGGCAGCGATGCGCGGGTGATGGGCGCGGCGAGCCTGCCCTTGCTTGCCGAATATGCGCGCGACCGGAATATTCTTTTCAACTGACCGGCGCGGGACCGGATCACAGGCGGCAGACAGGTCGGAGGAGAGCAATGCTGATCGGCATAGACTGGGGCGGCACCAAGATCGAGGGCATCGCGCTCGATCCGGGCGGGGCCGAACTGGCCCGGCTACGGCAGGATACGCCGCGCCATGACTATCCCGGCTGCCTGCGCATGATCCGCGATATGGTCGGCGCGCTTGAAAGCACGACCGGGAAGCGGGGATCCATCGGCATCGGCATTCCCGGCTCGCTCGAACCGCAGAGCCGGCTGGGGAAAGGGGCAAGCTCGACCTGGCTTCTGGGCCGCCCGGTGGAAGCCGATCTGCGCGCGGCGCTCGATCGTGACATCCGGGTTGAAAATGATGCCGATTGCTTCGCAGTCTCCGAGGCCGTGGACGGTGCGGGCGCAGGTCATAACGTCGTCTTCGCGGTCATCCTCGGCTCGGGCGCCGGCGCCGGCATCGCCGTCGGCGGCCGGTCCCATCACGGCCCGAACAACAGCGCCGGCGAATGGGGTCACAATCCTCTGCCCTTCCCTTCGGTCACCGAACTGCCCGGCGCGCCCTGCTATTGCGGGCGTCATGGCTGCATGGAAACCTGGGTGTCCGGTCGCGCCTTCGAGGCATCCTATGCGCGCCATACCGGCACAGAATTGAAGGCCCGCGAGATCGTCGGGAAGATGCGGGACGGCGATCACCTGTCGCAACTGCTGTGGCGCGATTATATCGACCGCGTCGCGCGCGGTCTCGCGGTAGTGATCAACACGCTCGACCCCGACGTTCTGGTCATGGGCGGCGGCATGTCGAATGTCGACGAACTTTATCGCGACCTTCCGGCGGAACTCGCGCGGCTCTGCTTTTCGACGGTCTTCCATACGCCGATCCTGCGCGCCGAGCATGGCGACTCCAGCGGCGTGCGTGGTGCCGCCTGGCTGTGGAAATAGGCCGAAATATCGCAATCACTGATGACAGAGGACCAGAATGACAGAGACAGCTTCGCTGAAGGACCGCTACGCCTTCGCCCTTCAGGTCATCCGTGAGGCAGGTGCCCTTGCGCAGGGCTATTTTCGCGACCGGGACGCCCTGACGATCAAGTCGAAGGGGCTTCAGGACATGGCCAGCGAGGCCGATCTGAACACCGAGCTTCTGATCCGCGAGCGCCTTGCGGAACGCTACCCAGCGGATGTCTTTCTGGGCGAAGAGACCGGCCCCACCGAATTTTCTCCCGATCAGGGCATCTGGGTTGTCGATCCCATCGACGGCACCCAACCCTTCATCTCGGGCCTTTCGGGCTGGTGTGTCTCGATCGCTTTCGTGCAGGGGGGCGAGCTGCGTTTCGGCATGGTCCATGCCCCCGAACGCGACGAGCTTTTCGCCGGCGGCACGGATTTTCCGGCGACGCTGAACGGTGTGCCGCTGGCGCCGCCACGCGAAGGCACGATCCGCGATGGTCTGGTCGCGGTCGGCTATTCGACCCGAATGCCGGTCGCAGAATTCCTGCCGCTGTTCGGCGCCTTCCTGGAAAAGGGTGGCATGTTCTATCGTGACGGTTCGGGCGCATTGGGGCTGTGCTATGTCGCCTGCGGGCGCCTGCTCGGCTATGTCGAGTTGCACATCAATTCATGGGACTGCCTCGGCGCCATCGCGGTTATCCGTGCGGCCGGGCTGCAGGTCAGCGATTTCCTGGCCGGCGACGGGCTGATGACTGGCAACCCGATCATTGCCGGGAACGCCGTCATCTACGAGGAATTGCAGGCGCTGCTGGAACGGCGCTGAGCGGCTGGCTGGCGCTTGCCAGCAGCAGAAGCCGGCATCGACCAGAAGGTCGACGCCCGTGCAATAGGATGCCGCATCCGACAGCAGGAAGACCGCCGGCCCGACCATCTCGGGCCGGGCGTCCATCGGTGTCGCAGTATAGCCGGGGCTGATCGAATTCACCCGGATGCTGCGGCCCGCTCCATCGCCGTGAATTTCGACATGTGGATCACTCAGGTCTTCGAGGCGTTATAACGCACCCGCATCAGCCTGCGATTGTCGATTAGCCCGGACATCGAGGCGATATTGACTACAATAGGTGGCTACCGCACGAAACCATAAGTTTGAAGGACTCTGTTGGGCAAATCGGCTGAGGGTCGAGGTTCCCTCTTCCTGGACAGACTGATGCTACGGCCTCTGTGGCGGGTATGCCGCGCGCGATGTAACCATTCAGGACGGCTAAGCGCATCTGGAGTTCAGCGGCCTTACGGTCGAAGTCCCGCGCCATGAACCGTTGCCGCAGCAGTTTTACACAATGCATCTTCGCTTCGATGCAGGCGAATTGACCTGATGGACGAAAGCGAGGAAGATCGCGCCTGTAGCGTGACGAACCGGAGCGGTCCGCTTGGGCCGACCCTTTTCGCGACAGGAGGATACGATGAAACACTCCGACACCCCTTTGATCCTGCCCTTTCTGGCGCCGTTCTATGAGCGCATTGCACAGCCGCTGGCACATCTGGGACTGCGACTGCTGGTTGGCTGGCTACTGATCGTCGAAGGCTGGCCGAAGATCCAGGCGCCGTTCGCCATGTCCGGATTTACTGAAAGCATCGGCCTGTCTCCGGGCTGGCTGTGGTCTGCCGTTCTGGCGGTGCTACAATTCGGGGGCGGGCTTCTGATCCTGACCGGGTTTCTCACCCGTCCGGCGGCGCTGGCCAACGCCATCATGCTGGCCGTGACCTACTGGTTTCACGTCAGCCACCCTTATGGCGCGGCGATCCTGTCGCCCGAGGGCATGGCGGCCCTGGCCGAAAACGCCACGCTGTTCACGTCGGATGGTCTGCGCAATGTGGCCGCCGATGGCGGCGCACGGTTCCTCCACCTCGTGCAGTTCAAGGCCGAAGGGCTCTCCGCGATCTGGACGGTCGCTGCGCTGGTACTGGCGGCCTGGGGGGCGGGGCCGCTTTCGGTCGATCGCAGCATCCTGAAACGGGAGTTCTGAGGATGATTGCTCGTTGCCGAGAAATCGATGCAACAAACGGTTGGCTTCGATGTAGCGATACATCGCGATCCGGGGTGAACCGGCCAAGGGAGTAGGCCCTGAGCAAGCTGCCGAACCGATGGGCATAGGTGCCGCTGGACGGCATCCCGTCTGCTTCGTCGATCACCAACCCGGCAATGCTACCATGACGCTGGAACAACCCGGACAGGCGCTCCAGCACCTCCTCATCCGAAAAGCGATGGTTGCGACCAGGCCCGATTCCTCGGTGCAAAACGGATGTAATACCAACGGCCCTACAAACCGACTTCTGCCCAGGTTCGGGATGTTATTGAGGTGATCGCCGCGGGGTCCTTTGCGAAGAAGTTCCAGGCAGAGCAACTGGCCTCTACGATTTGTTCGGAGCTGTCCACAAATGCCAATGCCGGTCGAGCTATTGGAATGAAGGAACGCCTAAAGCCTTCCGCCGAAAACCTGAATCGTAGGGATTCCCTTGGGGCCTAATCTGTGATTCGTCCTGTTTGGGAGGATGGTTCATGTCAGCACCTTTGCCGGATGCGCTTCGGGCGCGGTTTCAGAAGTTGATTGAGGAAGGGTTAAGCGGGCGCGCGGCGGCGCTGCGCTTGAAGCTTTCGCCTGCCACCGGGGCGCGTTGGGGGCTTGCGATCCGTCACACCGGACAGGCCCGCGCGGCACGTCAAGGTCGGCCCAGGGGCAAGGGAAAGCTCGATCCGCATCGTAGCTTCTTCGCGGAAATCATCGCGCAGGACGGTGACATCACGATGCCGGAGCTGGCATCTGCCTTGCATGACGCAACCGGCGTACGCGCGCACCCGAATGCGATCGGCAAGTTCCTCCGCAAGCTCGGCTATACGCATAAAAAAAGTCGCTGGTTGCCGCCGAACGCCGCCGAACCAAGGTAAGGCGTCTGCGCGAAGACTGGTTCAGGCACCGTATCCCGGCTGTGTCAGCACAGCCTGAACGCGTTGTGTTCATTGACGAAACATCCGTGAAGACAAATCTGACCCGGCTACGGGGCTGGGCGCCGCGTGGAGATCGCCTCATCATGGACGCCCCGTTTGGCTCATGGGGGTCGCAGACGTTCATCGCTGGCCTGACCGCTGATGCCATGATCGCGCCCTGGGTCATAAAGGGCGCGATGGATGGTCCGGCCTTCGCGGCTTACGTCGAGAAGGTGTTGGTCCCGGAACTGGCCCCCGGCACCGTGGTCATTCTGGACAATCTTGCCACCCACAAGAATGCCGCCGCAGCCAAGGCCATGCGCGACGCGGGCTGCTGGTTCCTCTTCCGTTGTTCGGGGAAAGCCGTCCACTGGACGCCTTTCTGTTCCCTCCAACCCCTACAGTCCTGACCTCAATCCCATTGAAATGGCTTTCTACAAGCTTAAGGCGCACCTCCGGCGGATCGGTGCGAGGACGTTTACCGACATGTTCGAGGCCATCGTAAGCGTTGTCTGACTGGCACAGCGGCCTCAGCTTGACGGCTTGAAGTTCC
>NZ_CALMYP010000067.1 GCF_937873615.1 uncultured Paracoccus sp. | reverse complement strand
AGCTGCTCGAACGTGTGTTCGGGCGGCGGCGAGGGCAGGGTCCATTCCAGCGTGTCGGCATATTCGTTCCAGTAGTTGTTCTCGGTCACGCGCTTACCGGCAAAGAGCGTGTAGAACATAATGCCGATGAACAGCAGGAACGAGGCGAAGGAGATATAGGCGCCGATCGACGAGACATTGTTCCAGTAGGCGAAAGCCTCGGGATAGTCGATGTAACGGCGCGGCATCCCCTGACGGCCCAGGAAGTGCTGCGGGAAGAAGATCAGGTTCGACCCGATGAACATCATCCAGAAATGCAGCTTGCCGGCCCATTCCGGGTATTGGCGACCCGACATCTTGCCGATCCAGAAATAGACCCCGGCGAAGATGGCGAAGACCGCACCCAGCGACATCACATAGTGGAAATGCGCCACGACGTAATAGGTGTCGTGATAGACCCGGTCGAGCGGTGCCTGGCTTAGCACCACGCCGGTCACGCCGCCGGTGGTGAACAGGAACAGGAAGCCGAATGCCCAGAGCATCGGCGTCTTGAACTCGATCGAGCCGCCCCACATGGTCGCGATCCACGAGAACACCTTGATGCCCGTGGGCACAGCGATGGTCATGGTGGCGAGCATGAAATAGCTCTGCTGGGTCAGCGACATGCCGACCGTGTACATGTGGTGGGCCCAGACGACGAAGCCCAGCACCCCGATCGCGGCCATGGCCAGAACCATCGGCAGATAGCCGAAGATCGGCTTGCGCGAGAAGGTGGCGATGACCGAGCTGATGATGCCGAAGCCGGGGAGGATGATGATATACACCTCCGGGTGGCCGAAGAACCACAGGATGTGCTGATAAAGGATCGGGTCGCCGCCGCCAGCCGGGTTGAAGAAGTTGGTGCCGAAATTGCGGTCCATCAGCAGCATGGTGATGGCACCGGCCAGGACCGGCAGCGACAGCAGGATCAGCCAGGCGGTGACGAAGACCGACCAGGCGAACAGCGGCACCTTGAACAGGGTCATGCCCGGGGCACGCATGTTCAGGAAGGTGGTGATGATATTGATCGCGCCGAGGATCGACGACGCCCCCGAGACGTGGACGGCGAAGATCGCCAGATCCATCGAATAGCCGGCCTCGGTCGTCGAAAGCGGCGGGTAGAGCACCCAGCCTACGCCCGAACCCAGCTGGTCGTTGCCGCCCGGCGACAGCAGCGAAGCGACGCCAAGGGCCACGCCGCAGACATAGAGCCAGTAGCTGAGGTTGTTCAGCCGCGGGAAGGCCATGTCCGGCGCACCGATCTGCAACGGCATGAAATAGTTGCCGAAACCGCCGAACAGTGCGGGAATCACGACGAAGAACATCATCAGCACGCCGTGATAGGTGATCATCACGTTCCACAGATGCCCGTTCGGGGTGCATTCCTCGGCGCTCGGCCAGAAGCGGGCGCCTTCGAGACACATGTACTGCACGCCGGGATGCTGCAGTTCCATGCGCATGTAGACGGTAAATGAAACCGAGATCAGGCCGACAATGGCGGCGGTGATCAGGTAAAGGATACCGATATCCTTGTGGTTGGTGGACATGAACCAGCGGGTGAAGAACCCACGAGTATCATGATGTCCGCCGGATTCGTGAACGGCTGCATCGGCCATTGCGCGATCTCCCTGGGTTGATCCTGAGGCAGCCGGCGAGGCCGGCAGATAGATGCACACAATAACGTCAGTTGGAGGGTGCGGCAATCCGCCACCCGGGGTAATTTGCCAATGCAATCACAGTTTTTCGGGCCAGATGCGAAAGACCCCGCAGCAAGATGCAACGGGGTCCTGAAATTGCTGCGACAATCTGTCACGGGTCGGCCGATGCTGGCTGACCCTTCGACAGGGTGCCGGGCTGCACGGCTTATTGCGGCGCCTGGGGCGAGCCGTCACCTTCGGCCGGCTGGGCCGGGGCATCGGGCGAGACCGAGACCAGATAGGCAACCAGATCGTCCTGATTCTTGCTGAGCTTGAAGGTCATCTTCGACTTGGCCTTCTCGTTACCGGAATGATGGTCGAGATAGCCGGTCGGATCGGTCACATAGGCCTTCAGCGAGTGGATGTCCCAGACCGCATCGGGATTTGCTGCGGCCAGTTCCAAGATACCCTCACCGTATTTGTAGCCTTCTTCGACGGCGAAGTGACGACCGACGACGCCATACAGGTTCGGCCCGGTCTTGCCACCCTTCACGATATCCTCGCCATCCGGCGACTGGATCATGTGGCAAGCCTTGCACTTGTTGAATTCTTTTTCGCCTTTTGCGGCATCGCCAACGACCGCTGCATCCTGCGCAAGGGCAGGGGCCGCAAAGATCGTCAGAGTAAGTGCGGCGATGAGACGGGTTTTCATGAAGTCGTCCTTTCTTGGCTTATGCGGGCCGTATCCTCTTGGCCGGCTGGCTAACATGGAATGTGACGAAACGTCCTGACTTCGGTCAAATCAAATTTTTCCTAACCGAAGCGTCGTGCGAAGGTAACGCGCAACGCGGTATCCAGATCCTCCATGCTGACCGGCAGGCCCAGATCGACCAGGCTGGTGACGCCGTGACCAGTGATTCCGCAGGGCACGATACCGCCATAATGCGACAGATCCGGTTCAACATTGATGGAAATGCCGTGGAAACTGACCCAGCGGCGCAACTTGATGCCGATAGCGGCGATCTTGTCTTCGCGCATCGAGCCATCGGGCAGGGGCGGCTTGTCGGGGCGTGCGACCCAGACGCCGACCCGGCCTTCGCGAATCTCTCCGGTCACGCCGAATTCGGCCAGCGTGTCGATGACCCAGCTTTCCAGCCCATGCACAAAGGCGCGGACGTCACGCCCGCGCCGGTTCAGGTCCAGCATCGTATAGACCACCCGCTGCCCGGGCCCGTGATAGGTATATTGCCCGCCGCGCCCGGTCTCGTGAACCGGAAAGCGCGCCTCCAGCAGGTCGGCGCTTCGGGCCGAGGTGCCGGCGGTGTAAAGCGGCGGATGCTCGACCAGCCAGATCCGTTCGCCGGCGCGGCCCTCGTTCATGGCGGCGACATGGCCCTCCATCGCGGCAACGGCTGCGGCGTAATCGGTCAGGCCGGGGGCAATCAGCCATTCGGGGGCGGTTTGGGGGGCGGGTTCGGACATGCGAGCTTTCGGAAAGCGGTGTCATTGGCCGGCAGTTGCCGTCTGTCACCCGATCTAGTCGTTGCTGGCCCGAAGCGAAAGGGTTGCCCCACCCTTCACGCGCAGATGGAAGGTTGCGCTGAACCCGGTCTTTTCGGATCGGCGGGCATGGCTTGTGAAAATAATCCTGTCCGCTATCCAAGGAATGGGCGCGCGGCTGCGTCTTATTGATTGTGATGTTGATGGCTATTTCAGATGAATCGCTGGCCCTGGCCGCAGCGCGCGGGGATCGCGAGGCCTTCGCGTCCTTGCTGGAACGGCATTACGACCGCATCCATGGGCTGTGCTGGCGACTGACCGGCGACCGTGCCGAGGCCGAGGATCTGACCCAGGATATCTGCGCCTCCCTACCAATGAAGCTGCGGGGCTGGCGCGGCGAGGCGCGGCTGACGACATGGCTTTACCGCGTCGCCGTCAATGCAGCCCATGACCGCCGTCGCCGGGCCGCGACCCATGCCAAAGCCGCGCTCGGCTGGGGTGACTGGGAACGTGGCCGCCAGGCCGATATTGCCGCCGAGACCGAGGCGCAGGACTGGCTGCGCGAGGCCATGGCGGGCCTTTCCGAGGAGCTGCGCGATACCGTCGCGCTGACCCTGGGCGAGGGGCTGTCGCAGGCCGAGGCAGCCGAGGTGCTGGGCCTCTCCGAGGGGACGGTGGCCTGGCGCATGTCGGAAGTGAAGAAGAAACTCCGTGCCGTGGCGCAGGAGGAGATGAGATGAATACCGATCCGAAGGACGAATTCGACCGCCTTGCACAGGCCCTGCGCAGCACGCCCCCGGCGCCCGATCCGGCGGCCCGGCAGGCCGCTTTTGCGCGGGCGATGGAAAATTTCGACGAACTCGCCAAGGAACCGCAGACCGAGATGCGTCCCAATCAGGACCGCCCCCCGAAACGGGCGGGTTTTCTGAACGGAGTACGCCACATGTTGTCCCAGTTTTCCAGCAAGCAGGTCCTTGCCGCCACGACCTCGGTCGCGGCCCTGTGCATCGGGCTGTTCGTCATCCTGCCGATGCAGAACGGCCCCTATCAGCCGACCCTGGTCGAGCCGTCGCAGCCGGACGCGACCCCGGTCGAGGCGGCACCCCTTGACGCCGCGCCTGCCACGACCCGGACCGAGACGGCGAGTGCCGCACCTGTCGTCGAACCTGCACCCGTCCCTGAACTGGCGCTGGAAGCGGTGCCTGTCGATATGGCTCCACCGGTCGCCGCCATGCCTTCACCGGGCGAAAGCGGCCTGATTCGGGAACGCATGGTTGCCGGCCAAAGTAATCCGGCGATCAGCCCGAATGCCGAGGTGATGTTCGATGCCATGGAAGCGACATCGGATGTCGCCATGATGCCACCCATTGCGATGTTGCCAGCCGAGACGACTGAGGCTTTCGCCAATGCCGAGGTCAACCCGATCAAAATCACCGCCGAGGAACCGGTCTCGACCTTCTCGGCCGATGTCGATACCGCCTCCTATGCCGTGGTCCGCGACAGCCTGATGTCGGGCTATCTGCCGCCGCCCGAAGCGGTGCGGATCGAGGAGATGGTGAACTATTTCCCCTATGATTACCCCGCGCCGGGCGCGCAGGACGAGGCGCCCTTCAAGGCCTCGGTCGAGGTCATGCCGACACCCTGGAACGCCGATACCCAGCTGGTCCGCATCGGCTTGCAGGGCCGGATGCCGGCGATCGAGGCCCGCCCGCCGCTGAACCTCGTCTTCCTGATCGACATGTCGGGCTCGATGCAGGATCCCGACAAGCTGCCGTTGCTGAAGCAATCGCTGCGCCTGATGCTGGGCCAGCTTCGCCCCGAGGATCAGGTCGCCATGGTCGCCTATGCCGGTTCGGCCGGCGAGGTCCTGCCGCCGACCCCGGCCAGCGACAGCGCCCGTATCCTTGCGGCGCTGGATCGGCTGGATGCCGGCGGCTCGACCAATGGCGCCGAGGGGCTGGAACTGGCCTATCGCACCGCCGAGAGCATGGCAGGCGAGGGTGAGGTCTCGCGCGTGCTTCTGGCCACCGATGGCGATTTCAACGTCGGCATCTCTGACCCCGACGGGCTGGAAGGCTATATCGCCCGCAAGCGCGACAGCGGCACCTATCTGTCGGTGCTGGGCTTCGGGCGCGGCAATCTGGACGATGCGACCATGCAAGTGCTGGCGCAGAACGGCAACGGTCAGGCCGCCTATATCGACACCCTGCAAGAGGCGCAGAAGGTGCTGGTCGATCAGCTTTCGGGCGCGCTTTTCCCCATCGCCGGCGATGTGAAGCTGCAGGTCGAATGGAACCCGGCCGAGGTCGCGGAATATCGGCTGATCGGTTATGAGACCCGGGCGCTGCGGCGCGAGGATTTCAACAATGACAAGATCGACGCCGGGGAACTGGGTGCCGGCCATTCGGTGACCGCGCTTTACGAGGTGACCGCGCCCGACAGCCCCGCGCTGCTGAACGATGCGCTGCGCTATCAGCCGGCAGCCGATGCCGCGCCCTCGGGCGATGGCGAGTTGGGCTTCCTGCGGCTGCGCTACAAGGAACCGGGCGAGACCGTCTCGAAACTGATCGAAACCCCGATCCTGACCGGTGGCGAGAGCGATGACGACGCCCGCTTCGCCGCTGCCATCGCCGGTTTCGGCCAGCTTCTGAACGGGGCAACCTATCTGGGCGACTGGGGCTGGGACGAGGCCATTGCTCTGGCGCAATCGGGCAAGGGCGAGGACCCCTTCGGCTATCGCAACGAAGCGATCTCGTTGATGCGTCTGGCCCAGAGCCTGCAGGGCAGCGCCCCCGGCACGCCGCCAATGGGCGTGCCCGTGCCAACCGATATGGTCAGCCCACGATAAGGGGGCAGCCAGATGGTGTGAAACGAAAACAGCCGCCCCGGAAAGGAGCGGCTGTTTTCCGTGTCGTCTGGTGCGGTCGAGAAGACTCGAACTTCCACTCCGGTTAAGGAACAGCGACCTCAACGCTGCGCGTCTACCAATTCCGCCACGACCGCATCGCGACAAGGCGTGCAGATAACCGCTTCGGCTGCGGTTGAAAAGGGGTATTCGGCAGGGTTGCCGTCAATTTCGGCAGTTCCGGTTCGCGCCTCCGCGATCCGATCCAGCCTGTTGCATTCTGGTCGCGGCAACGCTTAACCTGTCGCAAGCGGCAATGAGAACCGTGAACCAAGACAGGGGAACCCCACTTGACGAATACGGCCCATGATGACGGTTTCGTCGTCTTTGACCATGTGCAGAAAAGCTATGACGGACAGTCTCTTGTCGTCAAAGACCTGAATTTGTCGATTGGCCGGGGCGAGTTCCTGACCATGCTCGGCCCGTCCGGTTCCGGCAAGACCACCTGCCTGATGATGCTGGCGGGCTTCGAGACCGCGACCCATGGCCAGATCCTGCTCGACGGCACCAATATTAACGACGTGCCGCCGCACAGGCGCGGCATCGGCATGGTGTTCCAGAATTACGCGCTGTTCCCACATATGACCGTGGGCGAGAACCTGTCCTTCCCGCTGGAAGTGCGCGGCCTTGGCAAGGCCGAGCGCGAGGAGCGGATCAAGCGCGCGCTCGACATGGTGCAGATGGGCGCTTTCGCCAATCGCCGTCCGGCACAGCTCTCCGGTGGCCAGCAGCAGCGGATCGCGCTTGCCCGCGCGCTCGTCTTCGATCCGAAGCTGGTGCTGATGGACGAACCGCTCGGCGCGCTCGACAAGCAGCTGCGCGAGCATATGCAATTCGAGATCAAGGCCCTGCATGAACGGCTGGGCGTGACCGTGGTCTATGTCACCCACGATCAGGGCGAGGCGCTGACCATGTCGGACCGCATCGCCGTCTTCAACGATGGCCGCATCCAGCAGCTTGCCGTGCCCGATGCGCTTTACGAACGCCCCGAGAACAGCTTCGTCGCCGGTTTCATCGGCGAGAACAACGCCATCAACGGCATGATCGACTCGCTCGATGGCGACCGGGCGACGGTGATGCTGCGCAATGGCGACAAGATCGACGCGACGGCGGTGAATGTCCGCGAGGTCGGTCAGGCGACCACCGTCTCGATCCGGCCCGAACGGATCGAGTTCAAGCCCGAGCTGATGCCCGAGGGCGCCCATACCCTGCCGGCCGAGGTGCTGGACGTGGTCTATATGGGCGATATCCTGCGCACCCGGCTGAAGGTGGCCGGGCAGGAGGATTTCGTGATGAAATGCCGCAATACGCTGGGGCAGGCTCGTCTGACCCCCGGCGATTCCATCCGCGTCGGCTGGCATCCGCAGGATGCCCGCGCGCTCGATCCGGTATGACAGGGACCGGCCCCGGCGCATGACGCGCCCAATGATAACGGCCAATGCGCCGATCAACCGCAACAGGAGATTTCAATGAAAAAGACCCTGATTCTGACCACCGCGCTTTGTGGGCTGGCCTTCGGCGCCTCGGCGCAGGAAGTGAACCTGCTCAGCTGGGGTGGGGCTTACGGCAATTCGCATCTGGAAGCCTATGCCAAGCCCTTCACCGCCGAGACCGGCATTGCCGTGAACATCGCCGACGCCGACAACCCGGCGACGCCGATCAAGGCCATGGTCGAAGCCGGCAATGTCACTTCGGATGTGGCCTCGGTCGAATATGCCGATGCCGTGCGCCTGTGTGACGAGGGCCTGCTGGAGGAAATCGATGCCGCCGGCCTGACCGCCGCCGAAGACGGCACCGCAGCGACCGACGACTATATCGAGGGCGGCGTGACCGACTGCTTCGTCGCCACCGATGTCTATTCGATGGTTGAGGTCTATGACGATTCGAAATTCGCCGATGCCAAGCCTGCCGGCCCGGCCGATTTCTTCGATCTGGAGAAGTTCCCCGGCAAGCGCACCATGCGCAAGGGCGCCAAGTTCAACCTGGAATTCGCGCTGATGGCCGATGGCGTGCCGGCGGCGGAAGTCTATGACGTGCTGGGCACCCCGGAAGGCGTCGACCGCGCCTTCGCCAAGCTGGACAGCATCAAGAACGACGTGATCTGGTGGGAAGCCGGCGCGCAGCCGCCGCAGCTTCTGGCCGATGGCGAAGTGTCGATGGCCTATGCCTTCAATGGCCGGATCTTCGATGCCGCGATGAAGGACGGCAAGCCCTTCAAGATCGTCTGGGACGGCCAGATCTACGAGATGGAAGGCTGGGTGATCCCGAAAGGCGCGCCGCATATGGAAGACGCGCTGAAATTCATCGCCTTCTCGACCGCGCCCGCCAATCAGGCTCGCGCCGCCGAGTTCATCAGCTATGGCCCGCCGCGCAAATCGGCCGCCGCCATGGTCGGCAATATCGAGGGCACCGAGGAGCCGATGGGTCCGCACCTGCCCACGACCGCCGACAACATGGGCAATGCGCTTGGCTCGAACCTCGATTTCTGGGTCGACCACGATTCGGAACTGAACGAGCGTTTCAACGCCTGGCTCGCTGGCTGAGCTGACAACCCGGCCGCGCCACCCGCGCGGCCGGGCCTTTCTGGAAAGACGGTATGGCATCACCCCTTGATCCTCATGCGGCCATCGTGACCGAGGCCGGCGGTATCGACGCCCCCCTGACCACAGCCGACGGTCAGCCCCTGCATCGCGCCCTGGCGCGGGCCTCGCGGCGGGCACGCTGGCGGGCCTTCCTGCTGGTGGCGCCGCTTCTGGCCTTCATCCTGCTGACCTTCGTGATGCCCATCGGGCAGATGCTCTATCGCTCGGTCCATAATGACGGTTTTTCGGCCAACATGCCGCAGATCAGTGCCTGGTTCGCCGAAACCGAGCCCGGCACGACCCCGGACGAGGCGGCCTTTGCGGCCCTCGCCAATGACATTCAGGCCTCTGCCGAGGCGCGCAGCGTCGGCATCGTCGGCACGAGGATCAATTACGAATTGCCGGGCACGCGGTCGCTGTTCACCTCGACCGGGCGCAAGCTCCGTGACGGGGTCGAGCCGCCCTATCGCGAGGCGATGCTGGAGATCGACCGGAAATGGGGCGATCCCGAGCTTTGGGCCTCGATGCGCAATTCCTCGACCGCCTATACCGACAGTTTCTATCTGGCCTCGCTGGACCGGACCCGCGATGTCAATGGCGATATCGTGCAGGTGAACGAGAACCGCCGCGTCTATATCATGCTGTTCATGCGTACGCTGTGGCTCTCGGCGCTCGTGACATTCATGACCTTCCTGCTGGGGTTCCCGATTGCGCATCTGCTGGCGGTGCTGCCGCTCAGGAAGTCGAACCTGCTGATGATCCTGGTGCTCTTGCCGTTCTGGACCTCGCTTCTGGTCAGGACGACAAGCTGGATGGTGCTGTTGCAGCAGCAGGGCGTGGTGAACGACCTGCTGATCTGGCTGGGCGTCATCGACAATGCCGGGCGGCTGAAGATGATGTATAACCAGATCGGCACCATCATCGCGATGACCCATATCCTGCTGCCCTTCATGATCCTGCCGCTCTATTCGGTGATGCGCACGATCAACCCGAGCTATGTCCGCGCCGCCCGCAGCCTTGGCGCGACCAGCTGGACCGCTTTCCGGCGCATCTATTTCCCGCAGACCCTGCCGGGTCTGGGGGCCGGGGCGCTTCTGGTCTTCATCCTCGCGGTTGGCTATTACATCACCCCCGCGCTTGTCGGCGGTGCCTCTGGTCAGCTGATTTCCAACATGATCGCCGAGCATATGACCGGCACGCTGAACTGGTCCATGGCCGCAGCCCTTGCCGCGATCCTGCTGGGCGGCGTGCTGATCCTCTACTGGATCTATGACCGCCTCGTCGGCATCGACAATCTGAAACTGGGGTAACGCGATGGCACTTCCCACCTATGCAACCCCGCTGGAGCGCACCTGGCACTGGGCCTATCTGGCCATCTGCACGCTGATCTTCATCTTCCTGATCGCGCCGATCCTGATCATCATCCCGCTCAGCTTCAATACCGAGCCCTATTTCACCTTCACCCCCGAGATGCTGTCGCTGGACCCGGACGGTTTCTCGATGCGGTGGTATGACAGCCTGATGACCTTCGGCATGGCCCGGCCCGAGGCGCCGCGCGATGCCTCGTGGTTCGCCGATATGTGGGCCAATGCGAAATGGGTGAACGCAGCGAAGAACTCGATCATCATCGGGGTCTTCTCGACCGTGTTGGCGACGGTGCTGGGAACGCTCGCGGCACTTGGCCTGTCGCGGCCGGAAATGCCGTTCCGGCGGCTGATCATGGCGATCCTGATTTCGCCGATGATCGTGCCGCTGATCATCACCGCGACGGGGCTGTTCTTCTTCTACTCATCCGCCTGCCTGCCGCAGAACAGCTGGCTGAGCAGTATTTTCGCGCCCTTCCTGTCCAATTCGGGCTGTCTGGCGAATACCTATCTGGGCGTGATTCTGGCCCATGCGACGCTGGGGATCCCCTTCGTCATCATCACCGTGACGGCGACGCTGGTGGGGTTCGACCAATCGCTGAACCGCGCCGCCGCCAGCCTTGGTGCCAACCCGCGCACCACCTTCTTCCGGGTCACCATGCCGCTGATCCTGCCCGGTGTGATCTCGGGCGCGCTTTTTGCCTTCGTGACCTCGTTCGACGAGGTGGTGGCGGTGCTGTTCATCGCCGGTCCCGATCAGCAGACCATCCCGCGCCAGATGTGGAACGGTATCCGCGAACAGATCAGCCCGGCGATCCTTGCCATTGCCACGCTGCTGGTGATCTTTTCGATCGCGCTTCTGGCCACGGTCGAACTGCTGCGCCGCCGGTCGGAACGGATCCGCGGCCTGTCGCCGGGTTAAGGCAGCACCGCCAGCCAGAGCGATATGGTCAGGATCGAGGCCGCCGTCGCCACCAGCACGGTCGAGGCCGCGACCCGTGTGGCGACGCCATAGATCGAGGCGAAGAGATAGGCGTTCACCCCCGGCGCCATGGCGGCGGTCATCACCGCCGAACGCAGGGCCGGAACCTCCAGCCCGAAGATGCGGCCAAGCCCATAGGTGATGACCGGATGCACCATCAGCGCGGCGCAGCAGCACAGAAGGATGGCGCGGCTGTCGCCCTCGGGCTTGTAGCGATAGAGGATGCCGCCAAGCGCGAACAGCGCCGTTGGCAGTGCGGCCTTGGCCATCATGCCGACCCCGTCCCAGAAGCCCTGCGGCAGGACCAGCCCGGCCTGTGTCAGAAGGTTCATCCCCAGCCCGGACAGGATCCCGATCACCAGCGGCGTGCGCAGCACCCCCGTCAGCGCGCGCAGGGCGACGCGACCGACGGAAAGCTGCATTCCCCGGGCGCGGGTGAACTCCATCACCGTGATGCCGAAGGTATAAAGCAGCGGCGAATGCAGGGCGATGATGGCCCAGTTGCCGGCGAGGGCCTCGGGGCCATAGGCGCGCTCGGTGATCGGCACTCCCAGCAGAAGCGAGTTCGAGAACAGGCAGACGAAGCCGATGGCGACCGCGTCCTCGGCCGGACGGCCCAGCCAGCGCGCCCCCGCCACGCCAAGCGCGAAAGAGGCGAAGGCACCGATATAGAAGGACAGAAGCATCGGCATGTTGAACTCTGCCGAAAGGTCCAGCTTGGCGATGGACTGGAACAGCAGCACCGGCACCGCGAAATTCTGCGCAAAGCGCATGACGCCATCGACCGCCGATTCGGAAAACAGCCCGCGCCAGGAAACCAGATAGCCGAAGCCGATCACCAGGAAGACTGGCAGAACGACATCGAACAGCGCGCTCATGCCTCGGCCTCCAGCACCATGCCGTCATGGGCGGGGGTGACATTGGCCGGCGTCTCGGCATCGGTCGCGGCGTAATCGAGGTCGATATGCATATTGGTCAGCACCCCGCGCGGCGTGCCGGAACGCGCCAGCCAGTCCAGCGTCAGCGCCAGATGGGCATGGCTCGGATGCGGGTCGTGGCGCAGGGCGTCGCAGATGAAGATCTCGGGCTGGCCAATGACGGGCCAGACAGCATCGGGAATGTCCTGCACATCGGGCAGATAGACGATGCCGCCGCCCTTGCTGGCGATCTTCAGCCCGAGCGAGGGGATCTCTCCATGCGGGACGGTGAAGGGCGTGATCGCGATTGCACCACCCGCGCCCTCGATGGCGATGGGACCGTCAAACGGGTGCAGATCGACGATGGGCGGATAGTTCGAGCCGGGCGGGGTCTCGAAGATATAGTTGAAACGCGCGCGCAGCTGCGCCGTGGTCCCGGAATCGGCATAGCCGGGCACCCGCGCGCGGGCGTTATAGGCCAACTGGCGCAGGTCGTCGATGCCGTGGACATGATCGGCATGGGGATGGGTCCAGATCACTGCATCCAGCGTGACCACATCCGTATCCAGAAGCTGCGGCACCATGTCGGGGCCGGTATCGACCAGCACCCGGGTCCGGCCGCCTGTGCCGATCCGCTCGATCAGCACCGAGCAGCGGCGACGGCGGTTCTTCGGGTTGGCGGGGTCGCAGGCGCCCCAGTTCTGGCCGATGCGCGGCACCCCCCCGGACGATCCGCAGCCGAGGATGGTGACCCGGATCATGCGGCGGCCTTGCTGAACAGCCGGTCGAAATTGGCCGAGGTCCGGGCGGCGAATTCGGCATAGCCGAGGGCGTAGATCTCGGCCCCGATGGCCGCCGTGCGGGTGACGAAGGCGGGTTCGTTGCGCCGCCCGCGATGTGGCGGCGGGGCCAGATAGGGGGCGTCGGTCTCGACCAGGATGCGCTCGATGGGGGCCGCCGCGAAGATCTCGCGCAGATCGGTGGAACGCGGGAAGGCGGCGATGCCCGACATCGACAGGTAGAAGCCCAGATCGAGCGCGGCCTCTGCCAGTTCCGGCCCGGAGGAAAAGCAATGCATGACGCAGGAATAGGCGCCGGCGCGGTGTTCTTCGGTCAGGATGCGGGCCATGTCCTCGTCGGCGGCGCGGGCGTGAATGATCAGCGGCAGGCCGGTCCGGCGCGCGGCCTCGATATGGATGCGCAGGCTTTCCTGCTGCAGGGCGGCGCTTTCGGCGGTGTAGTGATAGTCCAGCCCGGTCTCGCCGATGCCGACCATCTTCGGATGCTGCGCGATGGCAACCAGATCCTCGACCGAGGCCATGGGTTCGCTCGCCACGCTCATCGGATGGGTGCCGGCGGCGTAGAAGATGCCGTCATGGGCCTCGGCAATGGCGCGGACATTGGGTTCCTCGCGCAGCTTGGTGCAGATCGTCACCATGCGGGTCACGCCGGCCTTGCGGGCGCGGGCGATCAGCGCGTCACGCTCGCCGTCGAAATCGGGGAAGTCGAGATGGCAATGGCTGTCCACGATCGGAACCGCCTTGCCGGCATCGGGATAGGGCATCGGTCAGGCTTTCGTGTGCGCCGGGGCCAGCCCGGCCAGTTGGATCAGCATATCCATCACGAGCGCGGCAGGGTCAAGGTTGACCGCCCGCCCGGCGCGGGCGCGTGCCGAAAGATCCGCCTGCGCCCCGGCCCAGATGCGCGCCGCATCGGCATCGGGGCAAAGCCGCGCCATCAGATCGCCCTCATCCGGCGCGGCTTCGGGGATCGGTGCGCCCATCAGCCCCGCGCGCGCCAGCCGGGTCAGGAACAGGTCCATCAGCGTGATCCTGAGATCGAAGGGATCGCCATCCGCCGTCGCCCGCCCGCCCGCGCCCTCGGCGAAGTCGCGCGCCTTCTGGCGGTCGAAGCGGGGCAGGGTGGCGAAAAGCTGGACCAGTTGCGCATAGGTCTTCAGCCCGTCCTGACCGGCCAGCCGCAAGGCCTCGCCGACCGAGCCGCCCGAGAGCGCGGCAAGGGCATGGGCATTGTCCTCGACGCCTTGCGCGCTCAGCACCTGGGCCATGTCTTCGGGCGAAAGCGGTTTCAGCCGCAACTCCCGGCAGCGAGAGCGGATGGTCGGCAAAAGCCGCGCCGGCTGATGCGCGACCAGAAGGATGACGCCGCCCTTCGGCGGTTCCTCCAGCACTTTCAGCAGCGCATTGGCGGCGGCACCGTTCATGTCGTCGGCGGCGTCGACCACGGCGACGCGGTGGCCGCCTTCGGCGGCGCTCATGTGGAAGAAGGACAGCAGCGCGCGGATATCCTCGACCCCGATTTCCGCCTTCATCCGGCCGGTCTTTTCGTCGAAGCCGCGCCGCACGAGATGCAGCCGCGGTTCGGACAGGGCCGCAACCCGGCGGGCGGTGGGGGTATCGGGCGGGACGGTCAGGGTGTCGGGCGCGCCATCGGCCAGCAACCAGCGGGCGATGGCCCAGGCCAGTGTCGCCTTGCCGGTGCCGCGCGGGCCGGTGATCAGCCAGGCATGGTGCAGCCGATGTGCCCCGGCCGAGGCCAGGAAATCCGCCGCCGCCGCGTCATGGCCGATCACCGCAGGCGCATGGCGCGGATGCGGCGCGCCGGGGACGCGGTCGGATTCGGGTGTCTCGTCGCTCATAGCGCGGCGCGGACGCGGGCGGCCACGTCCTGCGGGCTGCCGGTGCCGTCGATCACCCGGACCCGGCCCGGATGGGCGCGGGCCAGGGTGGCAAAGCCCTTGCGCAGCACTTCCTGAAAGCCCAGCCCCATGGATTCGAAGCGATCCTCGGCCCCGCCGCGGGCAACGCCACGGGTCAGGCTGACCTTGGGGTCGATGTCGATGACGAAGGTCCGGTCAGGCTCGATCCCGATCATCATCGCGTGCAGCGCCTCGACCGTCTCGGACAGATCGCCCCGCGTGGCCCCCTGATAGACCCGTGTCGAATCGGCGAAGCGGTCGGTGATGACGGTCTTGCCCGCATCCAGCGCCGGGCGGATCGTCCGTTCCAGATGGTCGCGGCGGGCGGCGTTGAATAGCAGGATCTCGGTCTCCGCCGACCAGCGGTCGGTGCCGCCCTCGACCAGCAGGCGGCGGATCGCCTCGGCCCCGTCCGAGCCGCCGGGTTCGCGCGTCAGCACCACCTCGCGGCCCTCGGCACGCAGGGCTTCGGCCAGCAGGCGGGCCTGCGTGGACTTGCCGCTGCCGTCGATGCCCTCGAAGCTGATAAACATGGCGACCGGTCAGTTCCGCGCGGCGTTCCACGCCTCGCCGCCCAGGCGGAATGCGGCGCCTTTCAGCCGGCCGATGAAGCCGGCCGAGGCGATTTCCTCGGCCGCGATCAGGGGCACATTGGCGGGACCGACGCCGGGGATCTGGATTTCCAGCGTGCCAAGCCGCGCGCCTTTGGCGACCGGCGCCTGGATCGGGCCGGTAAAGACGGCCTCGGCGGTGACGCCGGATTCGGCGCCGATGGGCATCAGCACGTTCAGCCCGTTCTCGGTGGTCAGCGCGACCTGCGATTTCGACCCCAGCCAGACCGGGACCGAGGCCACGGTTTCGCCCTCGGGCACGACCTCTTTCATGGTGAAGTCGCGAAAGGCCCAGGCGGCGATACGCTCGGCTTCCTCTGCCCGCGCCTTTTCGGAATCGAGGCCGGTGACCACGAAAATAACCCGCCGCCCGCCCTGCACGGCAGAACCGACCAGCCCGTAACCCGCTTCCTGGGTGTGACCGGTCTTCAGCCCGTCGGCGCCGATCCCCAGCTTGAGCAGCGGGTTGCGGTTGAAGCGGTTGGCCGGGGCGCGGTTGTCATAGGGGAATTCGGTAACGGCGAAATACTTGTAAAGCTCGGGGAAATCCTCGACCAGATGTTCGGCCAGAATGCCCAGATCATGCGCCGACATGACATGGTTCGGCGCCGGCCAGCCCGAGGCATTGACGAAATGCGACTGGGTCATGCCAAGCGCCTGGGCACGGTCGTTCATCTGCCGGGCAAAGGCTTCCTCGGTTCCCGCCAGCCCTTCGGCCACGACCACGCAGGCATCGTTGCCGGACAGGACGATGATGCCCTGGATCAGTTCCTCGACCGTGGGTCGGTCGCGCTCGTTCAGGAACATGGTCGAGCCCTGCATCTGCCGCGCCTTGCTGGAAACGGGCAGCCGCGTGTCCATCTGCAAGCGGCCATCGCGGATCGCCTCGAACAGCATATAGACGGTCATCAGCTTCGACATCGAGGCCGGCGGCACCGGCTGATCGGCGTCCTTCTGCAGCAGAACCGTGCCGGTCCCGACATCGTAAACCCAGGCCGAGCGGGCGGTGGTATCGAAAGCCAGCGCCTGCAGCGGCAGGAGAAGGGCGAAAAGGGCGGTGATTGCTGCGCGCATGACTGTGCCTGTCTGTGCCGGAGGGGCTGTTTTGAGGACAGGATTACCGTATCGTGCCTGATGTCGCAACGCGTCGCGCCAATATCGACTGCGATCTTGGTGCGATAGCGCGGTTCACCAGAGATTTAGCCGATGGCTCGTATTGCAATTCCAAGAAAAGCACGCAGGTGTCAGCCCATCCCCAGCGGGTCGCGGCGCTTCCTGGCGCGCGCCATGTCCTGACGCTCGCTGATCCAGGCGATGGCGCCCCAACTGATGCAGTAGGCGGCGCCGATGCTCAGTACCATCCAGCCGGGCAGGGGGCCGATGGCGGCGCGTTCCAGCAGTTGCCCGACCGATTGCAGCGGCGTCGGATGCACTGCCAGCTTGCCCAGATAGGCGATGGTCTGGATCAGCAGGATCCAGAAATAATTGCGCCGGATCCGCCGCCCGATCGCCGTCCACATGCTGACATGATAGCGCGGATGCAGGTAGTCATCGGCCAGCCGGTCCTGCCAGTGTTCCTCCAGATGCAGGTCGCCTTCCTTCAGCATGGGGGCGAAGAAATGCAACTCCATCCAGCGGCAACGGGCGCGCCAGACGTTGAAATAGCGATAGCGCCGCGCCTCCAGCATCAGGAAGAAGACGATCAGGATGCCGACCAGCACCAGCGGCAAGGGCGAGGCCTGGGGCGAGGAATAGGTGATCGACAGCGCAACGCCGAGCGTCACCACCGACCAGTTCGTCGAAGTGTCGAGCCGGGTCCGCCAGATGGTCGAGCGATAGACCTCGCCGCGATAGAGATGCGCGATGGCACCGATCTCGGCCGGGTCGAGCTTCTTGCGTGCCTGGATCTCGCTGTCCATGCCTGTTCCCCCTGCCTGACAGATTGGCAGGGGTTTGCCTGTCCGGCAAGCATTTCTGCCGCTTTTGCGGTCAGGCGCCGATGGCCTCGCGCCAGTGGCGGCGACAGAGCGAGACATAGGTTTCATTGCCACCGACCAGAACCTGATCGCCATCGGTCAGCGCCTGCCCGTCAGGCCCGCGCCGGATCACCATGGTCGCCTTGCGCCCGCAATGGCAGATGGTGCGCACCTCGCGCAGGTCGTCGGCAAGCGCCAGGAGTGCCGCCGAGCCGGGGAACAACTCGCCCCGGAAATCGACCCTGAGCCCGTAGGCCATGACCGGGATGCCCAGATCGTCGGCGACCCGGGCCAGTTGCCAGACCTGTTCCTTCGACAGGAATTGCGCCTCGTCCAGAAAAACGCAGGACAGCGGGCGCGGATCGGCCTCGATCAGCGCGAACAGGTCCTCGGCCGGGCCGAAGGCGGTGGCCTCGGCCGCGATCCCGATGCGAGAGCCGATCTTGCCGGTCCCGGCGCGATCGTCTAGCGAGGCGATCAGCAGCAGCGTCTCCATCCCGCGCTCGCGATAGTTATAGGACGCCTGCAGAAGCAGCGTGCTTTTGCCGGCATTCATGGTGGAATAGTGGAAATAGAGCTTGGCCATGCGGCCAGATAGCGCTGCGGGCGGTGGCGATCAAGCCGGTCTGGAACGCGAAAACGCCGCCCCGAGGGACGGCGTTTCGTGGTGTTTCGGGGCAGGGATCAGCCGTGCTGTTCCGCCTTTGGCCGGCGCGAGGGACGCCGGGACGGACGCCGCTTCGGTGCGCCCTCGCCACCCGGGCGAGCGCCACCATGATTGCCCCCGCGATTGCCGCCGGGACCGCGACCGCGGCCACGCGGGGCGGGTTTCGCCTCGGGCGGTGCCTCGCCGCCGATCACCGGGATCTTGGCCTTGATGGCTTTCTCGATATCGCGCAGCTCGCCGATCTCGCTGGGGGCGCAGAAGGCCACGGCGCGGCCATCGCGGCCGGCGCGGGCGGTGCGGCCGATGCGGTGGACATAGTTTTCGGCGACGTTCGGCAGGTCGAAATTATAGACATGCGCAACTTCCGGGATATCCAGCCCGCGCGCCGCCACATCGGTCGCGACCAGCACCTGGGTCTTGCCCTCGCGGAAGCTCGCCAGCGCCCGCTCACGCTGGCCCTGGGACTTGTTACCGTGAATCGCGGCGACCGAAAAACCCCATTTATCCAGCAGCTTGGCCAGTTTCTCCGAGCCGTATTTGGTGCGACCGAAGACGATGGCCAGCTCTCCGGGGTGCTTGGACATGTATTCGGACAGCAGCGTTGCCTTGTCGCCCTGATTGACGAAATGCACACCCTGCTCGATCTTGTCGGCGGGGCGTCCGGGCGGGTTGGCCTGAACCCGGATCGGGTCGGTCAGATAGGTGCCGGCCAGTTCTTCCATCAGCTTCGGCATGGTGGCCGAAAACAGCAGCGTCTGCCGGGTTTTCGGCAGGGTCCGGGCGATGCGGCGGAGCGCATGGATAAAGCCGATATCCAGCATCTGGTCGGCCTCGTCGAGGACCAGATATTCGGTCTTCGACAGGTCGACGGCATGGCGATCCAGCAGGTCGATGAGCCGGCCCGGGGTCGCGATCAGCACGTCGACGCCGCGCTCAAGCCGTTGAATCTGCACGTTGATCGAGGCGCCGCCGACGACGCGGAAGGCGCGGATCGGGGTGCCTTCGGCGAAGCCCTCGACCGAGGTGGCGATCTGGGTCGCAAGCTCGCGGGTCGGGGCCAGGATCAGCGCCCGGCAGGAGCGCGGATCGGGCTTGCGGCCATGGGCCAGAAGGCGGGTCAGCATGGGCAGCGAGAAGGCTGCCGTCTTGCCGGTGCCGGTCTGGGCAAGTCCAAGCAAATCAGTGCCTTGCACGATATGCGGGATGGATTGCGCCTGAATCGGCGTCGGCTCGGTCAGGCCCATGGGGGCGAGGTTGGCATTGATGCGCGCGTCGATCCCCATATCGGCGAAGGGGCCGGTGGTGACGGGTTCGCGAAGGGGCGCGCGGCGGGCGTTCACATGGGCCTCTCGCGGGGTGCGTTGAGGCTGCGGGCGGGGTTTCTGACCGCGACGCGGTCGGCGTTTTTCGTTATCCATATCAATCACTTGTATCTGCCGCGCACCCGTATCGGGCGCGGCGCGGCGGCGCGTGCCGCAAGAGGGGGTGCGGGCCATGATACGGCGGCCCGACGGTGCCCCTGCGTGTGGGTGGGAACCAGTGGGGCCCGGCCGCGACTGGCTGCACACGCGGCAGCACGCGGGTCCGGGGTTGGATGCCAGATGAGGCTTCGGGGCGCGAAAGTCAAGTCCGGGCCGGGCCGAAACGCGGCGGATGTCATCCGTACATATCCCGTACATACCCCGTGCATATCGCGTCGATACGGATTTTGCCGGCCTGAACGGCGCCGGTTCAGCCCCGATCCGCCGTATCCAGCCAGATCGTCACCGGCCCGCTATTGGTCAGCGAGACCTGCATGTCGGCGGCGAACTCGCCCGTCTCGACCCGGATGCCAAGTTTGCGGAGCGCATCTGCGAAGCTCTCGTAAAGGGCCCGACCCAGATCGGGCGCGGCGGCGCTGGAGAAGCCGGGGCGGTTGCCGGTGCGGGTATCGGCGGCCAGCGTGAACTGGCTGACCACCAGTGCCGCGCCGCCGGTATCGAGAAGCGAGCGGTTCATCTTGTCGGCCTCGTCCCGGAAGATGCGCAGCTTGGCCACGCGCGCGGCCAACTTTTCGGCGGCGCTTTCGTCGTCGCCCTGCATGGCGCAGACCAGGACCAGCAGGCCGGGGCCGATCTGGCCGGTGATGCGGCCCTCGACGGTGACTGAGGCGTCGGTGACGCGTTGGATCAGGGCGCGCATGGGATTTCCCCCTTGGTTCTTTGACCGTGTTTGCCATCTGGCGGCGGTGGTGGCAATCTGCTGGCCCGCCGCAGCGGGCTGGGTTAATCAACCGGCATGGAACGCTATTCGACTCAGGCCCTTGCGCTCGGCTCTATCGCGGTTTCGCTGCTGGTGCTGGCGCTCAAGATGCTGGCCTGGCGGCTGACCGGGTCGGTCGCGCTTTATTCCGATGCGCTGGAATCGCTGGTCAATGTGGTCGGCGCGCTGATCGCGTTCGGGGCGCTGCGCTATGCCCAGAAGCCGCCGGACAAGGGCCATCATTACGGGCATCACAAGGCCGAGTATTTCTCGGCCGTGATCGAGGGCAGCATGATCATCGCCGCCGCCCTGCTGATCGTGCGCGAGGCGGTGCTGTCGCTGTCGAACCTGACCGAAAGCGACCTCGGGCCGGTCGGGCTTGGCGTCAATGCGCTGGCGATGGCGGTCAACCTAGCCTGGGCGCGGGTGCTGATCGGGACCGGGAGGCGGCGCAACTCTCCGGCGCTGGTCGCGGGCGGGCGGCATCTGATGAGCGATGTGTGGACCTCGGTCGGGGTGTTGGGCGGGCTGGTTCTGGTGATCGTGACCGGCTGGGCGGTGCTGGACCCGATCCTGGCCATTCTGGTGGCGCTGAACATCCTGCGCGAAGGCGCGGGCGTGGTCGCGCATTCCATGGACGGGCTGATGGACCGCGCGGTCGGGCAGGACGAGCAGGCCCGGATCGAGGCGGTGATCCAGCAGAGCAGCACGGGCGCGTTGCAGACCCATGATATCAAGACCCGCCATGCCGGGCAGGCGATGTTCGTCGAGTTCCATCTGGTCGTCGATGGCGACATGCGCGTGGCCGAGAGCCATGCCATCTGCGACCGGATCGAGGCCGCCTTGCGGGCCGAAATCCCGGAGGCGCAGGTGACCATCCATGTCGAGCCCGACAACAAGCTGAAGCCCGAGGGGATCGAGCCGGTCTGAAAAGCGCGAGGTCAGCCTGATGGACTGATCCTTCGCTGGCAGATTGGCAAATGTTTGACGCGGTCATTTGGAGTGGTCCGCAGCTAATTCCCCTTGATCAACGAGGCAAACCAAGCAACAAAATGCCGTGTAGTTGCGAATCTACGACATTATTTTCAAGGTGCGAGGTTACCAGTGATGAGCAGATTATTTAAAAGTCTATCTACTTACAGGAAATCTGTTTCTTCCAAGCTTGAGTGGGATGGGCACCTAACAGTCGTATTGCTGATTGGCCTTCTGAGCTTTCTGATATTCTATATGCTGTTCAATCAAGTTCGGGCAGACAATTACCTGCGGGAAATTGTTTCAGCGTTGATTGCAACAATTCTTACAGTCACGATAACAACATTTCTTCTAAAAGCGCAGTCGAGAAGTGAGGAGTCAAAGGAGCGAAATGTAGAGCTTCTTTGTAGAAAAATTGATAGTTATGGTCGCTTTGTTGAACGATATCTTTCTGCGATGGATGAAGATGGATTGAACCCTGCTGATGCCGAGGGTATTCGCAAGGAGATTTATCACCTTGCTCTCTTTAGTGAGGCCGCGACTGTCGAGAAGGCTACGCAACTTTTCAGAGGACATCTGCTCGAAGATGTGGAAGAAATAACTCTGTCAGATGTTATACAGGCGTTTCGTGAGGAGTTGCACCTAGACATTTCCGATGATCCGTTGGGTGATGGGATGGACGCCATTGATAAGTTGCTGGCCATAGGATTTGATCACCTCCCTGTCTTTAAAGAATTTCTCAGATTTTCTGAGCGTATTCAAGAGGATGTGGAAGCTCTTGCTGATGAACAGAAGATGGGCTTGAGTGTTGAGCGTTGCTATGGTTTGTGGAATGGCAATAATTTTCGATTTACAAATTGTAAAAATGTACTCTATTCTTTTATTATTTACTATCCAGATGAAAAAGATGGGGAAAGGATAACCTGTTTGGTCAGCCTTCTTTTCGACAATGAGGCTGGGCCGATTGATAGCCGTTTGGTGGATGAGGTTGTTAAATTTGCGCTGGCGAATGGTTACAGTAATGGAGACGAAGATGAGCGAGAGGGCCAGCCCGCTGTCGGCGATCTGGCTTCGGTTGGCGGGCAAGAAGAGGCAGCTTTTTCTAAGCGTATAGAGTTTCCAATACAGTGGAGTCGCGATCAAAAATCACTTAAAGGTCGGCAGGAATTGGCGAAAGTTTTGTTTCAAGAAATTGAAAATTGTGAGGCGGTCGTTCACCAATTTCTCGATTCGAACTCGCAGTCAGATTGAGTGACTGTTACATTTTGACCGCTGCACTTGGCCGTGCTCGGGTGGCCGCTGAGCCCGATAGGGCTGTCAGAGCCGTGTCAGCACCCTTGCGTCGAACAGCCGGTCGACATCCTTGCGGCGGCAAAGCTCGGTGGCCGGGGTCATGCAGGCGGCGGAGGCCATGGCGGCGCCGAGGCCCAATGCCTCATGCGCGGGCAGGCCCCGGGCATGGCCGAGGGTGAAGCCGGCGAGGAAGCTGTCGCCGGCGCCGACCTTGCTGACGACCTCGACCTTCGCGGCTTCGGCATGCCAGGCGCTTTCACCGTCGGCGATGATATTGCCGTCGCCGCCGCGCGCCACGATCACCGCTTTGGCCGCCCCTGCCTGAACCAGCGAGGCGGCGAAGCGGGCGGTGTCGGCGCGTTCGGGCAGGGGGGTGCCGGCGAGATCCTCGGCCTCTTCGGCATCCATGCGCAGGAGTGTGACATCATGCCCGCCGCCAGCCACGGCGCGCAGCGCCGGGCCGGAGGTGTCGACGATCAGCCCGGCCCCGCGCTGGCTGAGCCGGGGGGCCAGAAGGGCGGCGTAATCGGCGGGCACGCCGGGAGGGTTCGAGCCGGAGAGCACCACCAGCCCGCCGGCCTGTGCCGTTTGCAGGATATGGGCGATGGACTGGCCGACATGCGCGTCGCCCCAGGCAGGGCCGGGCATGACGAAGCGGTATTGCAGCCCGCTGTCGCGATCCGTTACCGCCACCGATTGCCGGGTCTCGCCCGGGGCCTGCATCTGTTGCAGGGTGACGCCCGCCGCTTCCAGCATCCCGGCGATGCGGTGCCCGACCGTGCCGCCAAGCGCCACGCAGGCGGTGGACTGCCCGCCCATGATGGCGATGGCGCGGCTGACATTGATGCCGCCCCCGCCGGGGTCGAAGCTGGGCGCGTCGCAGCGCAGTTTCACATCCGGGCGCACCTTGTCGGCCCCGGTCGAGATATCCAGCGCCGGGTTCAGCGTGACCGTGAGGATCGGGGCCTGTGTCATTCCCACCACCTGTCGATTTTCGCGATGTCGTCATCGGACCAGCCGAAATGATGGGCCAGTTCGTGCACGGTGACATGGGCGATCAGATCGTCCAGCGTCACATCCCCGCGCTCGGCCCATTCGTCGATGATGGCGCGGCGGAACAGCCAGATCGTGTCGGGGAAATGCTGCGGCTCGCTCGGCGTCTTTTCGGTCATCGGGATGCCGTCATAGATGCCGGTCAGCTCCAACGGGTCGTCGATCTGCAATTCGTCCAGCATCGCCTCGTCGGCGAAATCCTCGACCCGGAGCACGACATCCTTCGCATGGGGTGCGAAGGCTGCGGGCAGGCTGTCGATGACGCGCCGGGCGATGGTTTCCATCGTGGCGGCATCGGGTGCGGTGGCATTGGTCCGGTCGGTCATCACGATCCCCTGTTTGCCCCAGATATGGACAAAATCGGCCCCGTGTGAAAGAGCAAGCGCATCCAGAGGACCATGCCATGACCACCACCCGCTTCGCCCCCTCGCCCACGGGGCATATCCATGTCGGCAACCTGCGCGCGGCGCTGTTCAACTATCTGATCGCGCGCAAGGCCGGCGGCAGCTTCATCCTGCGCTTCGACGATACCGACCGCGAGCGCTCGAAGCAGGAATACATGGACGGGATCCGGCGCGACCTGGAATGGCTGGGCATCGAATGGGACCGGATCGAGCAGCAGTCGATGCGGCTGGACCGTTACCAGACGGTGAAGGAGGAATTGCAGGCCAAGGGCAAGCTCTACGAGGTTTTCGAGAGCCCGACCGAGCTGGACCTGAAGCGCAAGAAGCAGCTGAACATGGGCCGCCCGCCGGTCTATGACCGCGCCGGGCTGGCGCTGACGGAGGAGGACCGCGCCAAGCTGCGCGCCGAGGGGCGCGAGGGCTATTGGCGCTTCCTGCTCGATCAGAGCCGGATCGAGTGGAAGGACGGAATCCTGGGCGATATTTCCATCGACGCGGCTTCGGTGTCGGATCCGGTGCTGATCCGGGCCGACGGGCAGGTGCTTTATACCTTCGCGTCCTCGGTGGATGATACCGACATGGGCGTGACCGATATCGTGCGCGGTGCCGATCACGTCACCAATACCGCGACCCAGATCCAGATCATCGAGGCCATCGGCGGCAAGGTTCCAGCCTTTGCCCATCACAGCCTGCTGACCGGCGCGCAGGGCGAGGAACTGTCGAAGCGCCTCGGCTCGCTGGCGATCAAGGACCTGCGCGATGCCGGCGTGGCGCCCGAGGCGCTTGTCTCGATGATGTCGCGGCTGGGATCGTCGCAGCCGGTGGAACTCTTGAGCCTCGACGAGATCGCCGAGAGTTTCGATCTGTCGCATTTCGGGGCCTCGCCGACGAAATTCGACGCCGAAGACCTGTGGCCGCTGACGAGGCACCAGAACCAGTCGCTGCCCTTCGCGGCGGTGAAGGATCGCATTGCCGCACTTGGCGTGCCGGCGGATCTGGCCGAACGCTTCTGGCGGGTGGCGAGCCAGAACATCACCAAGCTGGACGATCTGGCCGAGTGGTGGGAGATTTTCAGCAAGGGGGCCGAGCCTGACATCGCCCCCGAGGATGCGGATTTCATCGCCCAGGCCATGACCCTGCTGCCCGCGCCGCCCTATTCGGATGCGAGTTGGGGCGAATGGACCAATGCCGTGAAAGAGGCCACCGGCCGCAAGGGCAAGGGGCTGTTCATGCCGCTGAGGAAAGCCGTGACCGGGCAGGCGCATGGGCCCGACATGTCCGATGTGATGCCGCTGCTGCAGGTGGTGAAGGCGCGGGGGTAGGGGGCTGTTTGGCCCCTTCAGGGTGCGCCTTGCGGGCTTGTGCCCCTGTTTGCCTCCTTGCGCGCTTTATCGCTTCGATCCAGACTGAGGCGGTTCTTCCTTGCCCGGTTTTTTCTCATGCGTATTTCACTTGCCGTCCTCTGCGCCGCGTTCTTGCCGGTGGCGGGCCTTGCCCAACAGACCGACTGGACCGAGATCATGAAGGATGGCGAGGCTGCCTGGGACTGGCAGCCGGGCGATCTGATCTTTCGCAACGGGCTGAGCGCGTTCGACGACTTGATCCGGCAGGCCGAGGGTGGCGAATGGGCCTCGGTCGGGATTCTGCGTGCGGCCAGCGGCGATCCGCGCGTGGTCTTCGTCGACGAGGCGGAGGGTGTGACCGAGCGGATGCTTTACGAATACACCGACGACCTGCCGCCGCAGGATTATGCCGTCTATCGGATAGATGCCCTGCCGGGGGTGCCGGTCGGCGAACAAATGCAGATGGGACCGGTGGCGAGCTTTGCCTTATTCACAGCATATGGTGCGCCCTATGACAGGCTGCGGGTTTTCGGCAATGGCGCCTATTACAATGCCGAATTGCCGTTCGAGGCGGCGCTGAGCGCTGGTGTGACCCTCGGCAAACCGCTGCGCTTGCGGGAACTCGGCAGTGCGGAACCGGCCCTTCGCGAAAAGCTGCTGGAGAATTGGAACGACTATCGCTTTTGCCGCTCTGCCGCTTCGGCAGAGGAATGCTGGAGCATCATGGGCGATATGGCGATCATCACGCCCGGTGCGCTGATCGCGTCGGACGAATTGCGGCAGGTCTGGCCCCAATAGGGGCCGAGCATTTGTGCCCACGGGCTTGAGCCTCGGCCAAGGTCGGTTCGGTGCCGCCGAAGAAGCGGCATATTCCCGCTGAGCGTGACAATGGGGGTGCCACATGGCGCGACCCGTCCACGCGGCGCCGGCGCTGGTTTTTCCGCCAGAATCGGCTTGACGACCTGCGCGCGCTCACTTACATCGCCTGCACCCGAAGCGGGTTGCTTGGGGCGGAGTAGCTCAGCTGGTTAGAGCAGCGGAATCATAATCCGCGTGTCGGGGGTTCAAGTCCCTCCTCCGCTACCAGATTTCCGAATGATTTCAGAATGTTTCTTCTGGTTCTCCAGGGGGCCGGGGGCAGTCGCGTCTTTTGCGTAAACCGGCTGGTGGCTGGAACCTGTCGATCTCAGCAGAAAGCGACCGCCGGGTTCTGCGCCCGAATTTGCGGCCTTTCAGGTCCGGCTAACCGAATCTTAACCTCTGCCGCGCATAACGGACTCGAATGAGGCGGAGAGGTTCCCAGATTTGTCTTCCTTCGGCAGCCCAGCCAACCCCTCCACTGCGACGGATGACGATCTGGCCATCCTCCGCCTCATTCGCTCTCGCCGGGTGGGTCCCGCGACTTTTTATCGCATGATCGCCGAACATGGCAGCGCAGGTGCCGCGCTGGAGGCGCTGCCCGAGGTCGCGCGCCGCGCCGGGGTCACGGATTATGCGGCCTGCACCGAAGCGGCGGCACAGGCGGAATTGAGTGCCGGCAGGCGTGCGGGCGCCCGGCTGATCCGCTGCGATTCGGCTGACTATCCGTTGCTGCTGGGGCAGATCGCGGATGCGCCGCCGGTGATCTGGGTCAAGGGCAATGCGGCGGCGCTGCATCACCCCCCGGTCGCGGTGATCGGGGCGCGCAACGCGTCGTCGCTGGGGCTGCGCATGGCGCGGGGCCTGGCCGGCGGGCTTGCGGAGATGGGGGTTGCGACGGTGGCGGGCCTTGCGCGCGGCATCGACACGGCCACGCATGAGGCCAGCCAGGGCTTCGGCACGATTGCGGTGATGGCGGGCGGGATCGACCAGATCTATCCGACCGAGAACCGGCATTTGGCGGCGACGATCTGCGATCGCGGCTGCCTGGTTTCGGAACAGCCGCCGGGGCTGGCGCCGGTGGCGCGGCATTTCCCGTTGCGCAACCGCATCATCTCGGGCCTTGCCCATGGGGTCGTCGTGGTCGAGGCGGCGGTGAAATCGGGCAGCCTGATCACCGCGCGCAACGCGCTCGATCAGGGGCGGGAGGTGATGGCCGTGCCCGGGCATCCGGTGGATGGCCGCGCCGGAGGCTGCAACCAGCTGCTGCGTGACGGTGCGATTCTGGTGCGCAATTCGGAAGACGTGATCGAGGCCTTGCCGGCGCTGGCCGAAGCTCTGGCCACCCGAATTGCAGAGGCAGCGCCCCCGGGAAACGATTCGGCCCCGCGACCGGGCCGCGATCCGGGCAAGGTGCCTGCGCCGCAAAAGCCCGGCCTGTCGCTTGTGCAGGGCGGCGCGCGGGGTGATGCCATGCTGCAATCGCGGGTTCTGGACCGGCTATCCCCCAACCCGGTCGAGGAGGACAGCCTGATCCGGGATCTGGACGTGCCGGCGGCGGCGCTGTCGCCGGTGCTGCTGCAACTCGAACTCGCCGGAAAGCTGCTGCGCATGGCCGGGGGGCGCGTCGCGCGGCAATAGGGGGATCGTTCGATCCACCCTGCGGAGCTTGCGCCGAAACGGGCCGGGCCGGGGGATTCTGTCCAAGCGGCACCTGCGGCGTTTGATCGCCGCCCGTTGACACCACCGGCAAGCGCCCCCATGTTCCCGGCCCAAATCCGCCATGAGGTCCCACATGCCAGTTGTCGTCGTCGAATCGCCGGCCAAAGCCAAGACGATCAACAAATATCTGGGCGACGACTATACCGTTCTCGCGTCCTTCGGCCATGTCCGCGACCTGCCGCCGAAAGACGGTTCCGTCGATCCCGATGCCGATTTCGACATGAAATGGGAGGTGGCGAGCGATTCGAAAAAGCACCTCAAGGCGATCCGGGACGCGCTGGCCGATGACAATGCGCTGATCCTCGCCACCGACCCCGACCGCGAGGGCGAGGCGATTTCCTGGCACCTGTTGGAGGCGCTGGCGCCCGCCCTGAAGAAGGGCAAGCCGGTCAGCCGGGTGACCTTCAACGCCATCACCAGGAATGCCGTGACCGAGGCCATGGCCAACCCGCGCGAGATCGACCGCGATCTGGTCGATGCCTATCTGGCGCGCCGGGCGCTGGATTATCTGGTCGGCTTCAACCTCTCGCCGGTTCTGTGGCGCAAGCTGCCGGGCGCGAAATCGGCGGGCCGGGGGCAATCGGTCACGCTGCGCCTGATCGTCGAGCGCGAGATGGAGATCGAGGCCTTCAAGCCGCGCGAATACTGGTCGGTCCATGCGCGCCTCGCGACGCCCTCGGGCGATGAATATGATGCCACGCTGGTCAGCCTCGCCGGCGACAGGCTGGAACGCTTCGATATTCCGACCGCCGAAAAGGCGCGTCTGGCGCTGTCGGCCATCGATGCGCGCGACCTGACCGTCGGCAGCGTCAGTTCCAAGCCCGCGACCCGCAACCCCTGGCCGCCCTTCATGACCTCGACCCTGCAACAGGAGGCGTCGCGCAAGCTGGGTCTTGGCGCGCGGGCCTGCATGTCGACGGCGCAGCGGCTCTATGAGGCCGGGCTGATCACCTATATGCGGACCGATGGCATCGACATGGCGCCCGAGGCGGTGATGGCGGCGCGCGACGCGATCAAGGCGCGCTTCGGGGCGAATTACGTGCCGAAAAGCCCGCGCATGTACAAGAACAAGGCCAAGAACGCGCAGGAAGCCCATGAATGTATCCGCCCGACGGATATGTCGCTGTCGCCCGACAAGCTGCGGATCTCCGAAAAGGATCAGCGCGCGCTTTACGACCTGATCTGGAAGCGCACCATCGCCAGCCAGATGGAAGCCGCGCGGATGGAACGCACCACGGTCGAGATCGGCAGCAGTGACGGCCAGGTCGGCCTGCGCGCCACCGGTCAGGTCATGGTCTTCGACGGTTTCCTGGCGGTCTATGACCAGGGCCGCGACGACGAGGATGGCGAGGACGGCGCCCGCCTGCCGGTCATCGCCCAGGGCGAGCCGGCGAAGAAGATCGCGGCCTTCGCCGCCGAGGATGGCGTGCTGGTCGATGCCCACCGGACCGCCGCCGCGCGCCAGCATTTCACCCAGCCCCCGCCGCGCTATACCGAGGCGACGCTGGTCAAGCGGATGGAGGAACTCGGCATTGGCCGGCCCTCGACCTATGCCAGCATCGTGACCACGATCCAGGACCGCGATTATGTCAGGAAGGACAAGAACCGGCTGATCCCCGAGGATAAGGGCCGCCTCGTGACCGCCTTCCTGAGCAAGTATTTCCCGCGCTACGTCTCCTATGACTTCACCGCGAATATGGAGACCGAGCTGGACGACATCTCGTCGGGCAACCGCGCCTATCGCGAGGTGCTGCGGCGGTTCTGGCGCGATTTTTCCGAGGCGCTCAGCGGGACATCCGATCTGCGCATCGGCGAGGTGCTGACCGCCATCGACGAGGCGCTGGCGCCGCATCTTTACCCGCCGCGCGCCGATGGCGGCGATCCGCGCGAATGCCCGCTCTGCCATCAGGGCCGGCTGAATCTGAAGACCGCGCGTTCGGGCGGGGCCTTCATCGGCTGCGATCGCTATCCCGAATGCCGCTTCACCCGCCCGCTGTCCGCACCGGATGGCGAGGAGGCCGTGGGCGACCGGGTGCTGGGCGAAGACGCGGGCGAGGAGATCAGCCTGAAGAATGGCCGCTTCGGCCCCTATGTGCAGCGCGGCGAGGCAACCGAGGACGTGCCGAAGCCGCCCCGCGCCAGCATTCCGAAGGGCTGGGACGCGGCGGCGCTTGATCTGGAAAAGGCATTGGCGCTGCTGGCCCTGCCGCGCCCCATCGGCAACCATCCCGAGGATGGCGAGCTGGTCGAGGCCGGGATCGGTCGCTATGGCCCCTATGTCAAGCATGGCAAGAAATACGCCAACCTGCCCGATGTGGACGAGGTCTTCACCATCGGCATGAACCGCGCGGTCGAGGTGCTGGCCTCGAAACCCACGCGCGGGCGGGCGGCGGCGGCCGCGCCCTTGAAGGAGCTGGGCGACCACCCGGACGGCGGCAAGATCGCGGTGATGAACGGTCGTTTCGGGCCTTACGTGAAATGGGAAAAGATCAACGCGACCCTGCCGCGCGATCTGGAACCGGCTGATATCACGCTGGAAAAGGCGCTGGAACTGATCGCCGCCAAGGCCGCGAAATCGCCGAAGAAAACCGCGAAGAAAGCGGCTGCGAAGCCTGCGGCGAAGAAAGCGACGACCAAGGCTGCGGCGAAAAAGCCGGCAGCCAAGAAAGCCGCTGCGAAGAAGCCGGCGAAGAAGGACACAGCCTAATAAGCCAGTGGATAGGCGTTGGACGGGGCGCGGCGATTGTGCTGCGCCCTTTCGCATTTTCCGGCATGGCTTATGATCGAGCGACCGGCTTGCAGGAGGTGCCATGATCCGTGTGCGCGTGACACAGACCTGGGGATCGACCCCACGCGAGACCGGGGCCGAGATGATCGTGACCGTGAGCGACAGCACCGGCACGATCGGCGGCGGGCGGCTGGAACATGACGCCATCGCGCGGGCCCGGGCGATGCTGGCCTCGGGCGAGGGGGAGGCGGAAATGTCCGTGACCCTTGGCCCCGAAAGTGGGCAATGCTGCGGCGGGCGGGTGGAACTGGTGCTTGACCGGTTGCCGCCGACGCCCTTGCCGCCGCCGCCTCAGGTGCTGATCTTCGGCGCCGGCCATGTCGGGCGGGCACTGGCGCGGATGCTGCGCGAACTTCCGTTCGAGACAGTGCTGGTCGACAGCCGCGAGGACGAGTTGGCGCGCGCCCGGGGCTGCGAGGCCCTGCTGACAGCCTTGCCCGAATCGGCCATCCGCAGCGCCCGGCCCGGTTCTGCCTTCGTCGTCATGACCCATGACCACGGTCTCGATTTCCTGCTGACCACCGAGGCGCTGCGTCGTGGCGATGCCGCCTATGTCGGATTGATCGGCAGCGCCACCAAACGCGCGCGGTTCGAGCGCGAGGCCCGCGCCGCTGGCCTCGATCCCGCGCCGCTTGTCTGCCCCATCGGCGCGGGCTTTTCACCCGACAAGCGCCCCGCCATCATCGCCGCCTTCGCCGCCGCCGAGATCGCCGCCGCGCTGACCGTTAACGCTACCGCCGATTGACAGCACCCGCCCCCCTTGCGACAAACCCTGCAACCATCTCGGAGGAAGTGATGAAGAAAGTCTATCCCGACGCGGATGCGGCCCTCGACGGATTGCTGTTCGATGGCATGCATATCGCCGCCGGCGGCTTCGGCCTGTGCGGCATCCCGGAACTCCTGATCGACGCGCTGGTGAAAAGCGGCGTGAAGGACCTGACCATTGCCTCGAACAATTGCGGCGTCGATGGCTTCGGGCTGGGGAAACTGCTGGACACCAAGCAGATCAGGAAGATGCAATCCTCCTATGTCGGCGAAAACGCGGAATTCATGCGCCAGTATCTGAGCGGAGAGCTGGAGCTGGAATTCAACCCGCAAGGCACCCTGGCCGAACGGATGCGCGCCGGTGGCGCCGGCATTCCCGGCTTCTACACCAAGACCGGCGTCGGCACGGTGATCGCCGATGGCAAGGAGGTGAAGGTGTTCAGGGGCGAGGAATATATCCTCGAAGAAGGGATTTTCGCCGATCTTTCCATCGTCAAGGCCTGGAAAGCGGATGACACCGGCAACCTGATCTTCCGCAAGACCGCGCGCAACTTCAACCCGCCCGCCGCCATGTGTGGCAAGGTCTGCGTGGCCGAGGTCGAGGAAATCGTGCCGCGCGGCTCCATCGACCCCGACCTGATCCACCTGCCCGGCATCTATGTCCACCGGATCGTGCAGGGCGAGCATGAAAAGCGCATCGAACAGCGCACCACCCGCAAGCGTGAGGAGGCCTGAACCATGGCATGGGACCGTAACCAGATGGCCGAACGCGCCGCGCAGGAGCTTGAGGACGGCATGTATGTGAACCTCGGCATCGGGATTCCGACGCTGGTGGCGAATTATGTCGGCGACAAGGACATCACCCTGCAATCGGAAAACGGGATGCTCGGCATGGGCCCCTTCCCCTTCGAGGGAGAGGAAGACCCGGACCTGATCAATGCCGGCAAGCAGACCATCACCGAACTGTCACGCACCAGCTATTTCGACAGCGCCACCAGCTTCGGCATGATCCGGGGCGGCAAGATCGCGGCGGCGATCCTGGGCGCGATGGAAGTGGCCGAGAACGGCGATCTGGCGAACTGGATGATCCCCGGCAAGCTCGTCAAGGGCATGGGCGGAGCGATGGACCTGGTGGCCGGGGTCGGTCGTGTCGTCGTGGTCATGGATCACACCAACAAGCACGGCGAATCGAAGGTGCTGAAGGCCTGCACCCTGCCCTTGACCGGCAAGAGCGTGGTCGACCGGATCATCACCAATCTGGGTGTGCTCGATGTGGTGCCGGGCGGTCTGAAGATCGTCGAGACCGCCGAGGGCGTGACCGAGGACGAACTTCGCGCCGCGACCGAGGCCACCATCGTCTGATCCAACGGACCGAAGACGGATCAGAAAAGGGGGCCAAACGGCCCCCTTTTTCATGCCGGGGGCAAATTTCTGCCTCGCAGCCGCCTTGATCCGGCGCGGTTTTCCCCAATTCGCGTGGCGGTCCAGATGCACCGTTGCCTTGCCACCGCCCAGTTTCTAGGCAGGCCGCCGAATGCGCGAGGCATGAATGCAGATCCTGACGACCCTGATGGGCCATCTTCACATCCGTTCGCTCGGCCCCGTCGCCTCTGTCCCCGGACATGAGGCGCTCCGGGCCGGTTGCGGGGCTTTTCTTGGCCTTCTGAGCACCGCCATTTTGGCCAGGCTTCTGGTCGGCGATGCCGGGCTGAGCCTTTATCTGATCGCGCCTTTCGGGGCCAGTTCGGTTCTGCTGTTCGCGGCGCCGAACAGCCCGCTGGCGCAACCATGGCCGGCGATCATCGGCAATACCGCCTCGGCCACCGTCGCGATTCTGGTCTGTCGCGCCCTGCCCGAGACGGCGCTGAACGTGCCGCTTTCGGTCGGCATGGCGATTCTGGTCATGGCGCTGTTGCGCGCCACCCATCCGCCGGGCGGGGCAGTGGCGATGACGGTCGCGCTCGGGGCCGACAAGATCCTGCCGCTCGGCCTTGGCTTCGCGCTTCTGCCGGTGGCAACGGGCACGCTGACGCTGGTGATCGCGGCGGCTGCCTATGCCCGGCTGACCGGTCGCCGCTATCCCTTCCGCCAGTTCGGCGAACCGAATGGCCATGGCACCCAGGACCCCGCCGCCGCCGAGCGTCTGGGCCTGACCGAGGTCGAACTGAGCGATATCCTTTCGCGCTACCGGCAGTCGCTGAACCTCGGGGTCGAGGACCTGGCCCGGCTGATCGGCGCGGCCGAGTTGCAGGCGGCAAGTCATATGGCCGGCCCCGAAACCGCCGCCGCGATCATGTCGCGCGATCTGGTCACGGTCGCGCCCGAGACCCAGCTTGCCGATATCGCCGCGCTGTTCCTGCGCCACGACTTCACCTCGCTGCCGGTGATCGACGCCGAGGGCCGGTTCATGGGCCTGATCTTCCAGTTGCAGATGATCCGTGCCGCCTATCGGGGCGATGCGCCCGCCATCGCCGCCGAAATCGTGCAGGCCCCAGCGACCGAGGCCGGCCCCGATACGCCGGTTGCAGCGCTTCTGCCGCAGCTTGCGGCCGAAGGCATGGACGCGATCCCGATCGTCGAGGGCGAGCGCATCGTCGGCGTGGTCACCCAGACCGACCTGATCGCCGCACTCGCGCGTCACAGCCTGCGCGGGACCGAGGCGGATGCCACCTTACCCGCCGCCATCCCGGCCTAGCTGTTCAGAAACCGCAGCCGATCCAGCGCGCCTTGCAGGATATAGCCCGCCGCCACCTGGTCGATGACCTCGGCCCGGCGCTTGCGCGAGGTGTCGGCCTCCAGCAGCGCGCGCTCGGCGGCGACGGTGGACAGGCGTTCGTCCCAGAAGCCGATGGGCAGATCCGTCAGCCGGGTCAGGTTGCGCGCGAAGGCCCGCGTCGATTGCGCGCGCGGGCCTTCCGAGCCGTCCATGTTGCGCGGCAGGCCCACGACCAGCCCGACCAGCCCGCGATCCGCCACGATCTTCATCAGCGCCTGCGCGTCGAGGGTGAATTTCTCGCGCCGGATCACGGTGATCGGCGAGGCCACCTGACGCAAGCCGTCGCTGACCGCGACACCGATGGTCTTGGTGCCCAGGTCCAGCCCGGCAATGGCCCCGGCGCGCGGCAGGGCGGCGGCGAAATCGGCGATATCCTCATGGATCATTGGGCCACCCCGGCCTGACGCGCGGCGGCCTCGATGGCCGCCAGTGCATCGGGCTGATCGGTGAAACGCCCCTGCGCCTCGGCATAGATCTCGCGCGCATGATCGGTCTCGCCCAGCACCCCGAGCGACGAGATCAGCCGCGCCCATTCCTCGGGCCCGCCGCCTTCATCGGCCAGTCGCGCCTCAAGCTGGCCGACCATGCTGCGAATGAAGTCCTGACGTTCCTCGGGCGACATGTCGGCGGCGGCGGCCATGGCGCCGGCATCGGGTGCGGGCATGGCATCCGCGCCGGGCGGGCGATAATCCGGCTGTCCGGCCAGCCAGGCCAGATCCTCGATCACGCCCCGGATCGCCCGGTTCCAGGGCGAATCGGGCGGCGTGTCTTCCAGCAGCGCGGCCCAGACCGGAAAGGCGCGATCCGGCCTGCCATTCTGCGCCTGCAACAGCCCGACCATATAGCGTGCCTGCGCATTGCCCGGATCGAGCGCCAGCGCCCGGCCGATCTCGGCCTCGGCTTCGGCGGTGATCAGGCCGCCGGCCGCCTCGGTCATGACCCCGGCGAGGAAGGCGTGATCCTCGGCGCTTGCGCTGTCGCCCCGGACCTCGATCAGGTGGGTCTGCGCCTCCTTCGCGGCAAGCGCATTGCCCAGCCGGGCCTCGTTGCGGGCCAGGAGCGCCAGCCCCTGCGGGTCGTCGGGATTGCGGGTGACGGCATCGCGCAACTGCGTCATCAGCTTGGCGAATTCGGGATCGGGTTCGGGCCGGGGAACCGGATTGCTTTCGGCATTGCGGGCCTCGGCCTCGGCCTGGCTCGGGCGGGCGGCATAGCGCGCCTCGGCGGCGGCGATGCGCGATTTCAGGCCCATATCCGGCTCGTCCGGGGTGCCGATCCGGGCATAAAGGCCCCAGCCCGCGCCGATCAGCAGGATCAGCGCAAGGCCAGCCACGATGGCGTGGCGATTGCGGGCTTTCGGTGTCGCGCTGTCCTGCTGCAACTGGCGGTCGGCGTCCAGCACCTTGCGACCGATCTCGACCCGCAGCCTTTCGGCATCGGCGTCCGCGATGATCCCGCGCGCAAGGTCGCGCTCGACCTCGGCCAGTTGATCGCGATAGACGCGCAGGTCATAGGCGGCGGCGGGTTCGGCGGCGGCGGAATGGGCGCGCCAGAACGGCCACAGGATCGCCAGAGCGACGGTCAGGGTCAAGGCAATGGCCAGAAGCCAGAACATGGGCGCTCCTTTTCGACTGGCCCCTAGTTAAGCGGTTTCGTGGACCGGCAAAACCCCGCCGAGCCGGGCGCTATCCGAAGTTTGATGCATCTTCGTGCGACAGATTGCTGCATCAAGGGATCTGCATGCAGAGTTGCGCATTGTAGATTCACACTGGCAAACCATAGCGGAGCATATCCATGTCGAACGGAGCCCAGAGTAAAAATCTTTACTACATCATTGGTGCGATCATTGTCGTCGTGCTGGTTGTTTTCTGGTTGATGAGCGGCGGTGACGACACCACGGCCGCGACGGGTGGCGGCGAAGAGGCTGTCGTGACCGTCGAACCCGCGGCCGATGCCCCGGCCGACCCCGCAGCCGCACCTGCCGCCGATGCGCCGGCTGATGCACCCGCCGATGCGCCTGCCGATGCACCGGCCGCAACCGAGACCGCGCCGGCCAACTGATCGCCGGACTGCTCAAGGCAAAGCCCCGAAGCATCGCTTCGGGGCTTTTGTCTTCTCTCTGCCGCATGTTAAGTCTACCCCGGAACCTGTGCAAACCAGCCTGCGTTGCATGGGTGATCGCAGCAGGGCGGGCCGATGCCCCGCCCCCGACAAAAGGATGAACACATGGCCTTCACGCTTCCCGATCTTCCCTATGCCCATGACGCCCTGGCCGCGAGCGGCATGTCCAAGGAAACGCTGGAATATCACCACGACATTCACCACAAGGCCTATGTCGACAACCTGAACAAGCTGATCGAGGGCACCGAATGGGCCGGAAAATCGCTTGAGGATATCGTCACCGGCACCTTCCAGAAGGGCGCCGTGGCCCAGAACGGCATCTTCAACAATGCCAGCCAGCACTGGAACCACAGCCAGTTCTGGGAAATGATGGCGCCGAATTCCGGCGCGATTCCGGCGGCGCTGGAAAAGGCCATCGTGGACAGCTTCGGCTCGGTCGAGAAATTCAAGGAAGATTTCGCCGCCGCTGGCGCGGGCCAGTTCGGCTCGGGCTGGGTCTGGCTGGTGAAGAATGCCGACGGCTCGCTGGCCGTGACCAAGACCGAGAACGGCGTCAACCCGCTCTGCTACGGTCAGACCGCGCTTCTGGGCTGCGATGTGTGGGAACATTCCTATTACATCGACTTCCGCAACAAGCGCCCCGGCTATCTGTCGAACTTCCTCGACAAGCTGGTCAATTGGGACAATGTCGCCTCGCGCCTCTGATCCGCAGGCTTCAAGTCGAGACCGGACCCGCCGGCATTCCGGCGGGTCTTTTCATGTTCGGCCCAGGGCGGGGCGCTTTCGGGCCGCTCAGGCCTTGCGCTCGAACCGGGCGCGGCGCAGCACCTTGCCGGAGGCGTCGACGGTCAGGCGCAGCACCTTCCTGCCGTGAAAGAAGGACAGGCGGAAGCGGCCTTCGTCGGCGCCCTCGCCGCGTTCCATGCGCGAGGTGATGGCGCCCGTGGACATGGCCCGGGCGATGGCATGTTCGGGCAGGCCCAGCCCTTCGGCGATCACCTTGGCCTCGACGGCGAAATCCTCGCCCTGTCGTGTCACGTCGCTCATTCTGCCGCTCCCCCTTGTCAAACGCGCCCTGGGAGGCGCAGCATTGCAGCGAAAGCCCTTTGCCTCAAGCCCAAGCCCGAAACCCCATGTCCGACGACGATCCCCCGCGCGATTACGCCTCGCCCGCCTGCCTCGCAGGCGAGATTGCGCCGGGCTATTTCGACCCGCTGGCCGTGGATGAGGGTGCCGCGCGCGACGCCGCCCGCTGGCGCAAGGCCGAACGCGCGCGGCTTCTGGCCGAACGTGCGGCGCTGAGCGAAGCCACCCGCCACGCCGCCGATCAATCCATCGCCACACATCTGGACCGGGTCCTGGCCGAGCGTTTCGGCAGTGCCGAAGCCCTGACCATCGCCGCCTTCTGGCCGATCCGGGCCGAGCCCGACCTGCGCGACTGGATGGCCCGCCAATCGGCGCGCGGCACGAGGATCGCGCTGCCGGTGGTCACCGCCCCCGACCGGCCGCTGATCTTTCGCCCGTGGAGCGCCGAGGCCCCCATGCGCCCGGGCCGCTGGAACATCCCCGAACCGGCAACAAGCGCGACGGTTCTGCCGCAACTGGTGCTGGCGCCTCTGGTCGGCTGGGACGGGGCGCGCTTCCGCATGGGTTATGGCGGCGGCTTCTATGACCGCACGCTGGCCGCTATGACGCCGCGCCCCTATGCGATCGGCATCGGGCTGGAGGCGGGGCGCCTGCCAACGATCTATCCGCAGCCGCATGATGAGGCGCTCGACCTGATCGTGACCGAGGGCGGGGTGTATTGAGTCCCGTCACCCCCGGAAATGGTCATAGATCTTCTGCGCCAACCCCTCGCTGATGCCATCGACCGCCATCAGGTCGGCGACCGCCGCCCCGCTGACCGCCTTGGCAGAGCCGAAATGCGCCAGCAGCGCCCGCTTGCGCGCGGCACCGACGCCGGCGATCTCGTCCAGTGGCGTGGCTGAAATGGCCTTGGCCCGCTTGGCGCGATGGGTGCCAATGGCCCATCTATGGGCCTCGTCGCGCAGGCGCTGGATGAAATACAGGACCGGGTCATTCATCCGCAGCGCGAAGGGCCGCTGGCCGATACGGTGAAATTCCTCCTTGCCGTGATCGCGGTCCTGACCCTTGGCGACGCCGATCATGGGAATATCCTCGACCCCCAGATCGGCCATGATCTCGTGCACCGCACCGACCTGCCCGGCGCCGCCGTCGATCAACAGCAGGTCCGGCCAGGCCTCGCTTTCGCGGTCCGGGTCCTCTTTCAGCAGCCGGGTGAAGCGCCGCGTCAGCACCTCTTTCATCATCCCGAAATCGTCGCCGGGCGTGATCTCGGTCCCCTTGATGTTGAACTTGCGATACTGGCTTTTCACCCAGCCCTCGGGCCCGGCCACGACCATGCCGCCGACCGCGTTCGAGCCCATGATGTGACTGTTGTCATAGACCTCGATCCGGCGCGGTGGGCCGGGCAGATCGAAGGCCTCGGCCAGCCCTTCCAGCAGGCGCAGTTGTGTGGCGCTTTCCGACATCCGCCGGGCCAGGCTTTCGCGGGCATTGCGCAGGGCATTTCCGACCATTTCGGCCTTCTCGCCCCGCTGTGGCATACCCAGCACCACCCGCCGCCCGGCTTTCGCGGACAGTGCGTCCCGCATCAGGTCCATATCCTCGACCCCATGCGACAGCAGCACCATGCGCGGCGGCACCTTGTTGTCGTAGAACTGCACCAGAAAGGCCTGCATGATCTCGTCCGCCGATTCGGCGCCACCGAGCCGCGGATAGAAATCGCGGTTCCCCCAGCTTTGATTGCCGCGGATGAAGAAGACCTGAACGCAGGCCTGCCCGCCATCCATGTGCAGCGCGACAAGATCGGCCTCGGCAATGCGGCGCGGGTTGATCGCCTGCACCGACTGCACCGCGGTCAGCGCCTTGATGCGGTCACGCAGGGCCGCCGCGCGTTCATATTCCATCGCCTCCGAGGCCGCCGCCATTTCCGCCGCCAGATCGGCCTGAATCCTGGTGCTGCGCCCCTTCAGGAACAGTTCGGCATCATGCACCAGCCCGTTGTAATCCGCCTCGGAAACCTTGCCGACGCAGGGCCCGCTGCAACGCTTGATCTGATAGAGAAGACAGGGCCGGGTCCGGCTTTCGAAGACCGCATCGGTGCAGTTGCGCAAAAGGAAGACCCGCTGCAACTGGTTCAGCGTCCGGTTCACCGCGCCCGCACCGGCGAAGGGACCGTAATAGTCGCCCTTCTCGGATTTCGCGCCGCGATGCTTCTTGATCTGCGGGAAGGGATGCGACTTGGCCACGAGGATATTCGGGAAGCTCTTGTCGTCGCGCAGCAGCACATTGTAGCGCGGCTTCAGCTGCTTGATGAGGTTCTGTTCCAGCAGCAGCGCCTCGGTCTCGGTGCGCGTGGTCAGGAACATCATCGAATGGGTCTCGCTGACCATCCGGGGGATGCGGGCGCTGTGGAACTGCCCGCGCGCATAGCTCGACACCCGCGCCTTCAGGTTGCGGGCCTTGCCGACGTAAAGCACATCGCCCTTCTCGCCCAGCATCCGGTAAACGCCGGGCGAGGCGTCCAGCGTCTTCACATAATCGGCGATCAGCGCCTGTCCGGTCAGTTTGGGCGGGGATTCGGTCATGGGCTTACAGATGGGTGATTCTGGGGGCGGGCTGCAAGTTCCGGATGCCAAAGGCAAGGAAAAGAATATCCACGGAATCTGTGGATAACTCTGTGGGCGGGCTGTGGCCCCGGGCGGATTCCTTTACATTTCATGGAGATTATCAATTCTGCCTATATTTTAGGCATATAGGTAATGGTCTGATTTTACTTATTATTTTATCTCATCCGGGCAAATGACTGAAAAACAACGGGGAATCATGACGGTTTCGTGACCTGATGGCGAAAGGTGGACAAATTGCCGCGTGAAGCTGCGTTCCACCCTTATTCCCGAACCGAAAGATCGGCAGTTCGCCAGGCGAGATGCTGGCCACCATCGACACAGATCAGTTGCCCGGTGACGGCCCGCGCGGCCAGCAGATAGCGCAGCGCCGCAACCACGTCGCCCGGATCGGCGCCACGTTCCAGAATGGTGGCGCGGCGCTGACGGGCGAAATCTTCGACCGTCTGGCGGGCACCCTGCAGGGTCGGGCCGGGACCGATGGCATTGACGCGGATCGCCGGCGCCAGCGCCTGGGCCAGCATCCGCGTCATCTCCCACAGCCCGGCCTTGGCGATGGAATAGGTGATGAATTCCGGCGTCGGTTTCAGCACCCGCTGATCGACCATATTGACGATCAGCCCCGTCGCCCGTGCCTCCGTGCCCGAAAGATCGGCAGGCGCGGCCTGCGCGGCAAAGGCCTGCGACAGGATGAAGGGCGCGCGCAGGTTCGAGCCCAGATGCCGGTCCCAACTGTCGCGGCTGGCGCTGAGAATATCGTCATATTCGAAGATCGAGGCATTGTTGACCAGAACCGACAGCCGCCCCATGCGCCGCGCCACCTCGGGCACAAGCGCCTCGGCCTGATCGAGATCCAGAAGATCGGCGGCAAAGACCTCGGCCCGGCCGCCTTTGGCGCGGATCTCTTCGGCCAGTGCCCCGGCCTCGGCATCCGAGCCATGGCAATGGATCGCCACCGCCAGCCCGTCCTCGGCCAAGGCCAGTGCCATGGCCCGGCCCAGCCGGCGCGCGGCCCCGGTGACCAGTGCCACGCTCATGCCAGAAGCCAAAGCGTATAGGCCGCATAGACCGACAGCAGCGCCGTCCCCGTGAGCCGGCCGATGGCGATATGGCGGATCAGGAACGGCCCGACCAGAAGCGTTGTCGCCAGCATGAACCACAGGTCGACGCGCAGCATTTCCGCCGGCACCGGCAGCGGGCCGAAAAAGGCGGTGATGCCCATGATGGCCAGAATATTGAAGATGTTCGAGCCGATGACATTGCCAAGCGCCATATCCGCCCGTCCGCGCAGCGCCGAGGCGAGCGAGGCCGCCAGTTCCGGCAGCGAGGTGCCGATGGCGACCAGCGTCAGCCCGATCACCGCCTCGCTGATGCCGAAGCTGCGGGCGATGTCGCTGGCCCCGGCGACCAGAATCTTGGCCCCGATCGGCAGCGCCACCAGCCCGATGACCAGCCAGAGCGCGATCTTGCGCGGCCCCGCTGCGCCGACCTCAAGCTCTGGCGCCTCGCCCTTGCCCTGCCTGGCGCGGCGCAGCTGCCCGCTCAGCAGCACCGCCAGCGCCGCCAGCAGGATGGCGCCATGCCACCACATCAACGGCCCGGCGAAGCAGAGCGCGATCAGCAGAAGCTCGGCCCCGACCGCCCAGAGCCAGCTTCGCTTCAATTCGGCATCGCTGCTCAGCACTGGGGCGATGACTGCCGTGGCGCCAAGGATCAGCAGCACATTGGCGATGTTCGAGCCGACGACATTGCCCAGCGCGATCCCCGGCTGCCCGCCAAGTGCGGCGGCGACCGATACGATCAACTCGGGCGCCGAGGTGCCGAAGGCCAGCACCGTCAGCCCGACGATGACCGGGGCGATCCCCAGCCGCAAGGCCAGCGCCACCGCGCCGCGCACCAAGAAATCGCCGCCGACAACCAGCAGCGCCAGACCGCCAAGGATCAGAAGCAGATCAGCGGTCACGATCGGGCAGCCCCAGCATCTTGGCGATGAAGCGACGCATCCCCGGCCCGGACACAAGGCCGAGCACGACGAAAAGCAGCAGGATGATGATGACGCCCTTGATCATGCGCCGAACCTCTGGAAGGCGGCGCGTTCCTCGGCCACGGCCAGCGCGTCCGAGGCGAGATCGGCCCCCGACAGTCCGACACGGCGCAGAAGCGAACGCCGCTGCCCGAAGTTCTGGAAGCGCGTCTTTTCACCGAACAGCGCCCGCATCTGCGGCACCAGATGGGCGATGCCGTCGATCAGCCCCAGTTCCTGCGCCCGCCGCGCCAGCCAGAACGCGCCGGTGAAGATGTCCTCGCTTTCCGCCAGCCGCGCCCCGCGCCGGGTCCTGACCTGGGCGATGAAAATGCCGTGCATCTCGTCCAGAAGTTTCTGCAGCCGGGCCACGTCCTCGGGGTTTTCGGGCCGGAACATGTCCAGCTGCGATTTCGAGCGTCCGGCGGTGTGCACACGCCGCTCGATCCCGTGGCGGGCGATGAAATCCTGCAACCCGAACCCGCCCGAGATCACCCCGATGGAGCCGACGACAGAACATTCGTCGGCCCAGATCTGGTCGGCCGCCGTGGCCAGCCAATAGCCGCCCGAGGCCGCCACATCCTCGACAAAGGCATGGACCGGCACTTCGTGCTTCTCGGCCAGCCGCCGGATCCGCGCCGCGATCAGCGAGGATTGCACCGGAGAGCCACCGGGCGAATTGATCGCCAGCGCCACGGCCTTGGGCTTGCCCTTGGTGAAGGCGCGTTCCAGCAGCGGGGCAAGGCCCGCATCGCTCAGCCCGGCGCCGCCGCGACCGGAGATACCGATGGCACCCTGCAGACGCAGGACATTCACACGCGGGGCGGGGTTCACGAATGGAATTCTCATGCCCCATCAGATATGCGCAAGCACCGCGCCCGGCAAGCGTCGCGCGTTGCAATCCGCGCCGACCCGCCGCATATAGGGGCCGACATGACGGGGGTGCCGGATGACCTATCTCGATTTCGAAAAGCCGCTTGCCGATATCGAAGGCAAGGCCGAGGAATTGCGCAACATGGCCGAGAAGGACAAGGCCGTGGATGTCGAGAAAGAGGCAGCCGCCCTCGACAAGAAGGCCGGCGCCCTGCTGAAAGAACTTTACGGCAGCCTCGATCCCTGGCGGAAGGCCCAGGTCGCCCGCCATCCCGAACGCCCGCATTGTTCCGATTATATCGCGGCGCTGTTCACCGAGTACACGCCGCTGGCCGGCGACCGCGCCTTTGGCGACGATCATGCCGTGATGGGCGGGCTCGCCCGCTTCAACGACCGGCCCTGTGTGGTCATCGGCCACGAGAAGGGCAACGACACCAAGTCCCGGATCGAGCGTAATTTCGGCATGGCCCGCCCCGAAGGCTATCGCAAGGCGATCCGGCTGATGGATATGGCCGACCGCTTCAACCTGCCGGTCATCACCCTTGTCGACACCCCCGGCGCCTATCCCGGCAAGGGTGCCGAGGAACGCGGCCAGTCCGAAGCCATCGCCCGTTCGACCGAGAAATGCCTGCAGATCGGTGTGCCGCTGATCTCGGTCATCATCGGCGAGGGCGGCTCGGGCGGGGCCGTGGCCTTCGCCACCGCGAACCGCATCCTGATGCTGGAACATTCGATCTATTCGGTGATCTCGCCCGAGGGCTGCGCCTCGATCCTGTGGAAGGATGCCGAGAAGATGCGCGAGGCCGCCGAGGCGCTGCGCCTGACCGCGCAGGACCTGAAGAAACTGGGCATCATCGACGGCATCGTCGCTGAACCTGTCGGCGGCGCCCAGCGCGACCCGCGGAAAGCCATGGAGGCGGTCGGCAAGGACATTGCCGCTGCGCTGAAAGACATGGAATCGAAGGACCGCAAGGCACTGATCGCGGATCGTCGCCGGAAATTCCTCGACATGGGCAAGAAGGGGCTGAGCTGAGCCGCGCCCCGGACCCGGCTTAGCCGTCACGCCGCAGCGCGGCCTGTCGAGGCGGCCCAGGCCACGCTTCAACCACCCCTCCGGGCGTCGGCACGCCGGACGCGCTGGCGGACATCAGAAGCGACGGGCAGGCTCAGCCCGCCGCCGAGCCGCCCACGGTCAGCCCGCCGATCATCAGCGTCGGCAGACCGACGCCCACCGGCACCCATTGGCCCTGCTTGCCGCAGGTGCCCATGCCGGGATCCAGCGCCATGTCATTGCCGATGGCGCGGATATGCTGCAACGCCGTCGCCCCGTCGCCGATCAGCGTGGCGCCCCGGATCGGGTCGCCGACCACGCCGTTCTTCACCCGGTAAGCCTCGGTGCAGGAGAAGACGAACTTGCCATTGGTGATATCGACCTGCCCGCCGCCGAAGCCCACGGCATGGATGCCGTCCTTCAGATCCGCGACCATGGCCTCGGGGGCGGTATCGCCGCCCAGCATGAAGGTATTGGTCATACGCGGCATCGGCGCATGGGCATAGCTTTCGCGCCGGCCATTGCCGGTCGGGTCGACCCCCATCAGCCGGGCGTTCTGGCGGTCCTGAAGATAGCCCACCAGCACGCCATCCTCGATCAGCACGTTGCGGCCCGGCGGCGTGCCCTCGTCATCGACCGAGATCGAGCCGCGCCGGTCGGGAATGGTGCCGTCGTCGATCACCGTGACACCCGGCGCCGCGACGCGCTGGCCCATCAGCCCGGCAAAGGCGGAATGGCCCTTGCGGTTGAAATCGCCCTCAAGCCCGTGGCCCACGGCCTCGTGCAGCAGGATGCCCGGCCAGCCAGGGCCGAGCACGATATCCATGACCCCTGCCGGCGCAGGCTGGGCGCGCAGGTTCACAAGCGCGATGCGCAGCGCCTCGTGGACCTGGGCCTTCCAGTGCTCGGGTTCGATCAGGCTGGCCAGCGGAATGCGCCCGCCGCCGCCGGTGCCGCCGCTTTCGCGGCGGGCATTATCCTCGACGATGACTGCGACATTCAGTCGCGCCATCGGCCTGACATCGGTCACGAGGCCGCCTTCGGGGCGCAGGATCGCGACTTCCTGCAGGCTGGTCGCCATCGAGACGCTGACCTGCACCACGCGCGGGTCGAGGGCGCGGGCATAGGCGTCGATTTCCCGCAAAAGCTCGATTCTGGTGGCGATGGCGATGCCCTCGGCCGGGTCGACGGGGGTGTAAAGCGGCGTCACCTGGCCACGCGATGGCGGGGCCAGCACATGGCCGCCATTGCCGACGGCCAGCCGCACCGTCTCGGCCGCGCGGCGAAGCGAGGGGAGGGTCAGTTCGGTCGAATGGGCATAGCCGGTGACCTCGCCCGCCACGGCGCGCAGGCCGAAGCCCTGACTGGCGGTATAGCTCGATCCGCGCAGCCGGCCATCGTCGAAAACCAGGCTTTCGGCATGGGCGCGCTCGACGAAAATCTCGCCATCATCGGCGCCGTTTGTGGCCTCGCGCAGGATGGAAAGCGCCGCCTCGCGGTCGAACTCGGTATCGAAGGGGCGGAAGGTCTCTTGGGTCATGCGCGGTCCGGCTTGTGCAATTCGTTCAAAACGATGCTGGGTTATCTGCTTACTGTGGTGACTTGTCGCAAGGGAGGTTTTATGGTTGTAAACGGAAAAAGCATGACTCGGAAGGGTGACCGGCGGGCAGCGCATCAGCGTGGCAGGCGGTCGCCATAGGCAAGGGATACTCGGATGGTGGCTCCAGCGATGATGCGCCGCATGTTTGCGGCAGGGATGGGTGCGGCGCTGCTGCTTTCGGCGGGCGTGGCGCGCGCGCAGGATGCGGCGGCGGATGTGCTGGGCGATCTGCCGGTGATCGGCACGCCACACGCGGGCGGCATCGGCTTCCAGCCGGCGTCGAGCCCCGAGGCCGTGGACCAGCAATGGCTGGATCATTATGTGCTGGTCATCATCACCGCCGTCACCATCTTCGTCTGCGGCCTGCTGCTGTGGTGCATCCTGCGCTATAACCGCCGCGTCCACCCGACGCCGGCACGTTTCAGCCACAACACCCCGATCGAGGTGACCTGGACGCTGGTGCCGATCCTGATTCTGGTCTCGATCGGCGTCTTCTCGCTGCCGATCCTGTTCCGCCAGCTGGCCATCCCGGAAAATCCGGCCGTGGTCATCAAGGCCATCGGGCACCAGTGGTACTGGTCCTATGAATATCCGAACGAAGGGCTGGCCTTCGACGCGCTGATGCTGGCCGAGGAAGACCTCGAAGCCAATGGCTACAAGCCCGAGGAATATCTGCTGGCTGCCGATAACGCGGTCGTGGTCCCGGTCGGCCAGGAAGTGCTGATGCAGTTCACCGCCACCGACGTGATCCATTCCTGGACCATCCCGGCCTTCGCCGTGAAGCAGGATGCCGTGCCGGGCCGCATCGCCCAGATGGCCTTCACCGCCACCCAGGAAGGCGTCTATTTCGGCCAGTGCTCGGAACTCTGCGGGATCAACCACGCCTATATGCCCATCGTCGTGAAGGCGGTCTCGCCCGAGATCTATGCCGCCTGGCTTGAAGGCGCGAAGGTCGAATTCGCCGCCGCCGAACTGCTGAACGCCAAGCCCATCCAACTGGCCGCGAAGTAAGCGCCGGTGGCCGATACAAGCGCATATCAGGCACCTCAGGAGGCCGAATTCCGCGATTATGTCGCGCTGCTGAAGCCGCGCGTCATGTCGCTGGTGGTCTTCACCGCCTTTGTCGGGCTGATCGTGGCCCCGAACGGGCTGCATCCGCTGGTCGCCTTCTGCTCGGTCCTGTTCATCGCCATAGGCGGCGGTGCCTCGGGGGCGCTGAACATGTGGTATGACGCCGATATCGACGCGGTGATGAAGCGCACCCAGAGCCGTCCGATCCCCGCGGGCCGGGTGGCCGGGGGCGAGGCGCTCGGTCTCGGGCTGACGCTTTCGGGGCTTGCGGTGATGATGCTGGGCCTGTCGGCGAACTGGTTTGCGGCGGGCTTTCTGGCCTTCACCATCTTCTTCTATGCCGTCATCTATACGATGTGGCTGAAACGCTCGACGCCGCAGAATATCGTCATCGGCGGTGCCGCCGGGGCCTTCCCACCGATGATCGGCTGGGCCTGCGCCACGGGCGGGATTGCCGTCGAATCGCTGCTGATGTTCGCGCTGATCTTCTTCTGGACCCCGCCGCATTTCTGGGCGCTGGCGCTGTTCATGAAGGAAGATTACCACAATGCCGGCGTGCCGATGCTGACCGTGACCCATGGCCGGCAGGTTACCCGCCGCCATATCTTCGCCTATACGCTGGTGCTGGCCCCCTTCGCCATCTGGCTGGGCCTGACCTCGATCGGCGGGCCGATCTATCTGGCTGTCGCCCTGCTGCTGAACGCGCTTTTCATCTGGCGCGGCTGGCAGGTCATGCAGCGCACGGATGAACAATCCTATGGCGATCACCACAAGGCCGAGAAGCGCTTCTTCAAGCTGTCGCTCTATTACTTGTTCGGTCATTTCGCTGCGCTGCTGGTTCAGCATTGGGTGGGCGCATGATGGCGCTTCGCACCGAACATGAACTGCATGGCCGCCGCCGGTCGCGCAATATCGGCCTGCTGGTCGTGCTGCTGAGCTTTGTCGCGCTGATTTTCGGCCTGTCGGTGGTGAAGGTGCAGAACGGCAATTCGGCCTCGTTGCAGGGCTTCGACCATCAGGTTCGCCCGCAGCTTCTGCCGCGCGAGGATGGCGTCGATATCCAGCCGAGCGACGACCCCGTCGCCGCCCCCGGCACGCCCGCCGCCGCCGCCGGCGCGAGGACCGCGCCATGAGCCTTCTGCCGAAGGACAAGAACCAGCGGGTGCTCGTCTCGCTTCTGGGCGTGGTTGTGACCATGGGCGCGCTCGCCTGGGCGGCGGTGCCGTTCTATAACTGGTTCTGCCGGGTCACCGGCTATGCTGGCACCACCCAGGTCGCGACTGCCGAGGAGGCCGCCGAGCAGGTGATCCTCGACGAGACCATCACCATCCGTTTCGACGCCAATACCGACCCGAACCTGCCCTGGACCTTCCGGCCCCTGCAGACCGAGCTGGAACTGCCCATCGGCGCGACCGGCATGGCCTTCTACGAGGCGGTGAACAATTCCGATCACCCGATCATCGGTCGCGCCAGCTATAACGTGGCACCCGAGATCGCCGGATCCTTCTTCTACAAGATCGAATGCTTCTGCTTTACCGAGCAGCTTCTGCAGCCCGGTGAACGCATCGAGATGCCGGTGTCCTTCGAGGTCGACCCGGATATCGTGACCGATCGCGACGCCTACAAGGTGCGCGACATCACCTTGAGCTACACTTTCCATCAATATGGCACGCCTGAACCGGTGGCGGGCGCGGACAATCAGGCCGCGTTGACGACCGGACCGGACGCGACCAGAATAAACTGACAAGAGAATAGCGGGGACAGCCAATGGCGCATGCTAAGAACCACGATTACCACATCCTGCCGCCCTCGCTCTGGCCGCTTCTGGGCGCGATCTCGGCCTTCGTGATGCTGACCGGCGCTGTCGCCTGGATGCATAATTCCGGCCCCTGGGCCTTCCTGATCGGCTTCGTCGGCGTGCTTTACGTCATGTTCGGCTGGTGGGCCGATGTCATCAACGAGGGCGAGACCGGCGATCATACCCCGGTGGTGCGCATCGGCCTGCAATATGGCGTGATCCTGTTCATCATGTCCGAGGTGATGTTCTTCGTTGCCTGGTTCTGGGCCTTCTTCAAGAACGCGCTTTACCCGATGGGGCCGGACAGCCCGCTGAAGGACGGCGTCTGGCCGCCCGAGGGCATCGTCACCTTCGATCCCTGGCACCTGCCGCTGATCAACACGCTGATCCTGCTTCTGTCGGGCGTGGCGGTGACCTGGGCGCATTACGCGCTCGTCCATGAAAACGACCGCAAGACCGCGATCAACGGCATCGCCGTGGCGGTTGTGCTGGGCCTCTGCTTCACGGCGCTGCAGGCCTATGAATACAGCCACGCCGCCTTCGGCCTGTCGGATACCGTCTATGGCGGCGTCTTCTACATGGCGACCGGCTTCCACGGCTTCCACGTCATCATCGGAACCATCTTCCTGTTCATCTGCCTGATCCGGCTGATGAGAGGCCAGATGAGCCAGGAACAGCATATCGGCTTCGAGGCCGCCGCCTGGTACTGGCACTTCGTCGATGTGGTCTGGCTGTTCCTGTTCTTCGCGATCTACATCTGGGGTCGCTGAGGGGGATCACCACCCGATTTGAATGCTTCGAACGGCGCAGCGACCCTGCGCCGTTTTTCCGTTTGTTTCGGTGCCGCGCGGAAAACCCGTTCGCGGCCCCTTGGTCCCGGCGGCGCGGCGCGCTATCGCAGGGCGAAGACATCAGGACATGACATGACCGCCCGCCGCTCCATCATCCCGCCGCTGATCTTCGGCATCATCACCACGGCCATCCTGATCGGCCTCGGCATCTGGCAATTGCAGAGGCTGGAATGGAAGAATGCCATGCTGGCCGAGATACAGGCCGGGATCGAGGCCGCGCCGGTCGCGCTGCCCGATCCGGTCGGTCCGGCGATGAAATACCTGCCGGTGATCGTCAGCGGCACCACCACGGGCGAGGAGATTCTGGTCCTCTCGGGGACGAAGGAAAGCGGCGGCGGCTATAATGTCATTTCCGGCTTCGTCACCGACGATGGTCGCCGCATCCTGCTGGATCGCGGTTTCATAGATCAGGATCACCGCCGCGACCCGCGCCCGGCCACCGCGCTGCGTGTCGCCGGCAACCTGCACTGGCCGCAGGACAAGGGCAGCGCCACGCCAGAGCCGGATCTTGACGCCGGGATCTGGTTCGCCCGCGACGTGCCGGCCATGGCAAGGATGCTGAAAACCCAGCCGGTGCTGGTGGTCGCCGCCGAGGTGCAGGGCGATGCGCAGGGCGTGGCACCGATCCCCGTCGCCATCGAGGGGATACCGAACAGCCATCTGTCCTATGCGGTGCAATGGTTCCTGTTTGCGGCCACCTGCGCAGGGATGACAGCATGGTTCATCTGGCGTATCAGGCAGCGGACATATTAGGGATAGGGCATGCGTTACATCTCGACGCGGGGCGAGGCCCCGGTGCTGAACTTCGAACAGGCAATGCTGACCGGGCTGGCCCGCGACGGCGGGCTGTACCTGCCCGAGACCATTCCGCAACTGCCGGATATCGCGGCGCTTGAAAGCCTTCCTTACGCCGAGGCCGCCTTGCGCGTGATCAAGCCCTTCCTTGGCGAAAGCTTCTCAGACGCGGAACTGCGGCAGGCGCTGGATGCGGCTTATGCGCATTTCGGCCATGTCGCCCGCGCGCCGCTGCGCCAGCTCGCGCCGGGTCATCACCTGCTGGAACTGTTCCACGGCCCGACCCTGGCCTTCAAGGACTTCGCCATGCAGCTGATCGGTCAGCTGTTCCAGATCGCGCTCAAGCGCTCTGGCCAGCGGATCACCATCGTCGGCGCGACTTCGGGCGATACCGGCTCGGCCGCGATCGAGGCGTTCCGGGGGCTCGACAATGTCGATGTCTTCATCCTGTTCCCGCATGGCCGGGTCAGCGAAGTGCAACGCCGCCAGATGACTACGCCCGGGGACGCCAATGTCCACGCCCTCGCGCTGGAAGGGAATTTCGACGATTGTCAGGCCCGGCTGAAGGATTTGTTCAACGACCACGCCTTCCGCGACGAGGTTGGGCTGGCCGGCGTCAACAGCATCAACTGGGCGCGGGTGCTGGCGCAGGTGGTCTATTATTTCACCTCTGCCGTGTCGTTGGGCGCGCCGGGGCGCGAGGTCGATTTCACCGTCCCGACCGGGAATTTCGGCGATATTCTGGCGGGTCTGGTGGCCAAGCGCATGGGCCTGCCCATCGGCCAGCTGGTCATCGCCACCAACCAGAACGATATCCTGCACCGCGCGCTCACGACCGGCGAATACCGGGTCGGGCAGGTGGCGCCCTCGATCTCGCCCTCGATGGATATTCAGGTCAGCAGCAACTTCGAACGGGCACTGTTCTGGGCCCATGGCAGCGATGCCGGGGCCATCCGTCAGATCATGGACGAGTTGAAAGCCGGCGGCTTCACCATCAGCCAGGGCGCGCTGCAGGCGCTGCACGAGGATTTCACCTCGGGCCGGGCCTCCGAGGCCGAAACCCTCGACATGATCCGCCTGATCCGCGACGAGACCGGCGAAATCCTCTGCCCGCATTCCGCCGTCGGCGTGAAGGTGGCGCGCGAACATCTGCGCGCGGGCACGCCCATGATCACGCTGGCCACCGCCCATCCGGCGAAATTCCCCGATGCGGTCGAACAGGCCGTGGGCCTCCGTCCGGCGCTGCCGCCGCATATGGCGGGGTTGTTCGACAGGCCCGAACGCCAGACCCGTATTGAAAATGATGTCGATGCGCTTAAATCGCTGATCCTTGAACGGAGGACTGCGTGAGCGATACCAATATCACCACCTTGCCGAACGGGTTGCGCATCGTGACCCGGAACATGCCCGGGCTGCATTCGGCGACGCTCGGCCTTTGGGTCACGGCCGGGGGCCGGGACGAGCGGGCCGAGCAGAACGGCATTGCCCATTTCCTTGAACACATGGCCTTCAAGGGCACGGCGCGCCGCACGGCCCTGCAGATCGCCGAGGAAATCGAGGATGTCGGCGGCTATATCAACGCCTATACCTCGCGCGACACGACCGCTTACTATGCCCGCGTGCTGGAGGCCGATACGGCGCTGGCGCTGGATGTGATTTCCGATATCGTGCTGAACCCGTCCTTCGATGCGCGCGAGATCGAGGTCGAGCGCGGCGTGATCCTGCAGGAGATCGGGCAGGCACTGGATACGCCCGACGACATCATCTTCGACTGGCTGCAGGAGGCCGCCTATCCCGATCAGGCCATCGGCCGCACCATCCTCGGCCCGGCCGAGCGGGTGTCGAGCTTCGGGCGCAGCGATCTGTCGGGCTTCGTGACCGAGCATTACGGGCCGGGCCAGATGATCCTCGCGGCCGCAGGCGCGGTCGATCACGATGCCATTGTTCGTCAGGCCGAGGGGATTTTCGGTCACCTGACCGGCCGTACCGCGCCCGCGCGCGACGGTGCCCGCTGGCGGGGGGCCGAGACGCGGCGGATCAAGGATCTCGAACAGGCGCATTTCACGCTGGCCTTCGAAGGGCCGGGCTATCTCTCGCCCGATTACCACGCCGCCCAGATCTGGACCGTGGCGATGGGCGGCGGCATGTCCTCGCGCCTGTTCCAGAAGATCCGCGAGGAACGCGGGCTGTGCTATACCATCTTCGCGCAATCGGGGTTCCACGACGATACCGGCATGATGACCGTCTATGCCGGCACCGCCGCCGAGGATATCGCCGAGCTTGCCACCCTGACCGTGGACGAGTTGAAGCGCTCGGCCGAGGATCTGTCGGATGCCGAAATCGCGCGGGCCAAGGCGCAGCTGAAGGCTGGAACGCTGATGGGGCTGGAAAGCAGCTCTGGCCAGGCCGAACGCATCGCGCGCTCGCTGGCGATCTGGGGCCGGGTGCCCGAACCCGCCGAGACCGCGGCACGGCTGGACGCGGTGACCCGCGCCGATATCGCCCGCTATACCGAGGCGCTGATCGCCCGGCAGCCGGCCATGGCGCTTTACGGCCCCGTCGACCGCGCGCCGACGCTGGATGCGCTGATCGAAAGGCTCGCTGCCTGATGTTCGGGCGGCGTCGTCCGATCCGGCTGGAGACCGAACGGATGGCGCTGCGCCTGCCGCAGCATTCCGATTTCAATGCCTGGACTGCCCTGCGAGAGGAAAGCCGCGACTTCCTGACCCCGTGGGAGCCGTCCTGGTCCGCCGATCACCTGTCGCGCAAGGCCTTCACCAATCGGGTCTACTGGGCGCAGCGCGCCAGCCGCAACAGCAGCGCCATTCCCTTCTTCATGGAACGGCTGGTCGATGGTGCGCTTCTCGGCGCGATCACGCTGGACAATATCCGGCGCGGCCCGGCGCAGATGGCCACCATCGGCTATTGGATCGGCGCGCGCCATGCCCGTCAGGGCTATATGGCCGAGGCCATCGGCGCGGTGGTGCGCCATGCCTTCACGGTGCTGGAACTGTCGCGGATCGAGGCCGCCTGCCTGCCCGACAACGCCGCCTCGCGCGCGGCGCTGGAACGGGCCGGCTTCAAATATGAGGGCGTGGCGCAAAGCTATCTGCAGATCAATGGCCGGTGGCGCACCCATGTGCTTTATGCCAACCTGCGCAATGACAGGCGCGGCAGGACGGATGCGGGATAGCTGAAATGGCGAATGGTGCGGAACTGAACCCGGCAGATGCGGCATTGGCAGACGCGCTGCCGGCAGGCGTGCTGCGCGAAATCGAGCCGCGCCATCTGGAAGAACCCCGTGGCCGCTATCACGGCCATGCCGGCCTGCTGGCCGCGCCGCGCAATGTCGAGGAAACCGCCGCCGTGGTCCGCGCCTGTGCCGCGCGGCGGGTGGGGATCGTCCCCCTTGGCGGCGGCACCGGGCTGGTCGGCGGGCAGGTCATGCAGGGCGGTCCGGCGCCGCTGATCCTGTCGCTGGAACGGATGCAGTCGGTCCGCGAGGTCCGCGCTGAGGAAAACGTCATGCTGGCCGAGGCCGGCGTGACCCTGCAGGCCGCCCGCGATGCGGCCGAGGCGGCGGGGCGGCTGTTCCCCTTGTCGCTCGCCTCGCAGGGGACGGCGCAGATCGGTGGGGTCATGGCGACCAATGCCGGCGGGGTGAACGCGTTGCGTTACGGCACCGCCCGCGCGCTTTGTCTGGGGGTCGAGGCGGTGATGCCCGACGGCAGCATTCTGCGCGACCTCAAGCGGCTTCGGAAGGACAATACCGGCTATGATATCCGCGACCTGCTGATCGGGGCCGAGGGCAGTCTTGGCATCATCACCGCCGCCAGCCTGAAGCTGGTGCCGCCGCCTGCCGCCAATGGCGTGGCGCTGATGGTGGTGCCGGACCCGGCGGCGGCGCTGGAACTGCTGGCGCTGGCAGGCCGGCAGCTTGGCGATTGCGTGACTGCGTTCGAGCTGATCTCGGCGCAGGGGCCGCGCTTCCAGATCGAAAACATGCCCGGCCTGCGCCAGCCCTTCGACACGCCCCCCGACTGGATGGTGCTGATCGAGATCGGCCTGCCCTCCGGCCTTGCCCCCGACACGGCGCTGGAAACCCTGTTCGAAGCCGCTGCCGAGGCGGGCCTGGTCGAGGACGGTCTGATCGCCCAATCCGGCCAGCAGGCCACCGAATTCTGGCGCCTGCGCGAGGAAATCCCCGAGGCGAACCGGCTGATCGGCTCCATCTCCAGCCACGATATTTCGCTGCCCTTGTCGGAAGTGCCGCGTTTTATCACCGATGCAGGCGCGATGCTGGCGGCGATGGGCGACATGCGCATCAACTGCTTCGGCCATCTGGGCGACGGCAACCTGCATTACAACGTCTTCCCCGCGCGGGGCCGCAACCGCGCCGAATACGACCATATCCGCAAGCGCGTGCAGGAGGCCGTGCACGAGATGGTCGTGGCGCGCGGCGGCTCTTTTTCGGCGGAACACGGGGTCGGGCGGTTGAAGGTCGCCGATCTGGAACGCTGGGGCGATCCGGCGCGGCTGGCGGCGATGCGGGCGATCAAGGCGGCGCTTGATCCGCTTGGCATCATGAATCCCGGCGCGGTGCTGGCGTGAGGGGACTTGCCCGACCGGCAGGCCGGCCCTAGCCTTCCGCCCATGCTGCGTTACCTCGCCCGCCGTATCGTCTCGCTTGCGCTCAGTCTGCTGGTCGCCTCGATGGCGATCTTCCTGCTGGTCGAGATGGTGCCGGGCGATCCGGCGACCTTCATGCTGGGGACCGGCGCGCAGCCCGACACGCTGGCCGCCCTGCGTGACCAGCTGGGCCTGAACCAGCCCTTGCCGATCCGCTATGCCGATTGGCTGGGCGCGGTGCTGAGCGGCGATCTGGGGGTGAGCTTCACCTACAAGACCCCGGTCGCCGGGATGATCGCGGATCGGATGCAGGTCTCCTTGCCGCTGGCGGTCATGGCGCTGGCGCTGGCGGTGGCGATTGCCTTTCCGGTCGGCATCTTCGCCGCCTCGCGCCGGGGGCGGGTGGGCGATACTACGGTAATGGGCCTGACCCAGATCGGCATCGCGCTGCCGAATTTCTGGTTCGCCATGCTGCTGGTGCTGCTGTTCGCGGTCAGGCTGCGCCTGCTGCCGGCGGGCGGCTTTGCCGGCTGGGATCACCCCGTCGCGGCGCTGCGTTCGCTGCTTCTACCGGCCGTGGCCCTGGCGCTGCCGCAGGCGGCAATCCTCGCGCGCGTGCTGCGCTCGGCCCTGATCGAGACGCTGGATCAGGATTATATCCGCACCGCCCGCGCCAAGGGGCTGACGCGGGGCCAGTCGCTGCGCCGCCATGCGCTGCGCAACGCGCTGATCCCGGTGCTGACCATCATGGGGATGCAGTTTTCCTTCCTGCTGGCGGGGGCGATCATCATCGAGAATGTCTTCTACCTGCCTGGCCTCGGCCGGCTGATCTTTCAGGCGATCACGCAGCGCGACCTGATCGTGGTGCAATCGGCGGTGCTGGTGCTGGTCGCGGCGGTGATTCTGGTCACCTTTCTGGTCGACATGGCCTATGCCGCCGTCGACCCGAGGCTGCGCGCAAGATGAGGTGGACCCTGATCATCGGCGCGATCCTTGCGGGCATCGCCGTGCTGGCGGCGGGGATGTCTTTCCTGTGGACCCCCTACGACATCCTGCAGATGGATGTGCCGAACAAGCTGCAGCCGCCCTCTGCCGCGCATTGGTTCGGCACCGATCAGTTCGGGCGCGACATCCTGTCGATGGTCATGGTCGGCGCGCGCACCTCGATCGCGGTGGCGCTTGTCGCGGTCGGCATCGGCATGGGCTTCGGCGTGCCCCTGGGGCTGGTCGCGGCGGCCAATCGGGGCGGCCTGATCGACGAGGTCATCATGCGCGGCAACGACCTGATCTTCGCCTTCCCCTCGCTGGTCATCGCCATCCTGATCACCGCCGCCTTCGGGCCGAGCGCGGTCAACGCCATCATCGCCATCGGCATCTTCAACATTCCCGTCTTCGCCCGGGTGACGCGCGGGGGGGCGATGCCGATCTGGACGCTGGATTACATCCGCGCCGCCCGCGTCGCCGGCAAGAACCGCGCCCGGATCAGCGTCGAACATGTCCTGCCCAATATCGCCAATCTGCTGATCGTGCAGGGCACCATCCAGTTCAGCCTTGGCATCCTGGCCGAGGCGGGGCTGTCCTATGTCGGCCTTGGCGCGCAGCCGCCGACGCCAAGCTGGGGCCGGATGCTGGCCGAGGCGCAGACCTTCGTCACCCTCGCCCCCCATGTCGCCGTCATTCCGGGCCTCTGCATCTTCCTGACCGTGCTGGGGCTGAACCTCTTGGGCGACGGGCTGCGCGACGCGCTCGACCCGCGGCTGAAGGTGATGCAGGCATGATCGAGACGCGGGACCTGTCCGTCGCCATCCATGGCCGCGCCGTGTTGCGCGACGTGGACCTGAAGCTGGAACCGGGGCGGATCGCCGGGCTGGTCGGCGAAAGCGGTTCGGGCAAGTCGATGACGGCGCTGGCGATCATGGGCTTGCTGCCGCATGGCGCGACGGCGGGGGGAGAGGTGCTGCTGGACGAACAAAACCTGCTGGACCTGCCCGAGGACCAACTGTGCCGGATTCGCGGCAACCGCATCGGCATGATCTTTCAGGAGCCGATGACGGCGCTGAACCCGTTGATGAATATCGGCGATCAGGTGGCCGAGGTGCTGCGCATCCATCACAACCTGCCGAAGGATCAGGCGCTTGCCCGCGCCCGCGACCGGCTGAACCGCGTCGGCCTGACCGAGCCGCGCTTTCCGCTCGGCCTCTATCCGCATGAACTCTCGGGCGGGCAGCGCCAGCGCGTCGCCATTGCACTGGCGATTGCCGAGGCCCCGGATCTGCTGATCGCGGATGAGCCGACCACGGCGCTGGATGTAACCACGCAGGCGCAGATCCTCGACCTGCTGCGCGACCTCGTGCGGACCGAGGGGATGTCGCTTCTTCTCATCACCCATGACCTCGCCGTGGTGGCCGGGATCGCCGATCATGTCGCGGTGATGAAGGATGGCAAAGTGGTCGAGGAGGGCGGGACCGAGGCGCTGTTTCGCACCCAGTCCCACCCCTATACCCGCGCGCTCTTCGCCGCCTCGCGCCATGCGCCGGAACGGGTGCCGGCACGGGTGGATGACACGCCGATCCTCTCGGTCCGGGATGCGCTGCGCGAATATGTGCTGCCGCGCCCCTCGACCTTCGCGCCGCATCCGGTGCTGCGGGCCGTGGACGGGGTCAGCCTGGATATTCAGGACGGCGAATCGGTCGGGCTGGTCGGCGAATCCGGTTGCGGCAAGTCGACGCTGACCCGCGCCATCCTTGGCCTCGACGCGTTGCAGGGCGGCGAGATCCGGCTGGACGGGCAGGGGGTGACGGCGGGGGCGGCGATGCCCGCCGCGCTGCGCGCCAAGCTGCAGGTGGTCTTTCAGGACCCGTTCGGCAGCTTCAACCCGCGCTGGCGCGTCGAAAGGCTGGTGGCCGAGCCCTTCTTCCTGACCGGCCGCCCGCCCGACTGGCGCGACCGCGTGGCACAGGCTCTGACCGAGGTCGGGATCGAGCCTTCCGCCGCGCGGCGCTATATCCACGAATTTTCCGGCGGTCAGCGCCAGCGCCTCGCCATCGCCCGCGCACTGATCATCCGCCCGAAGCTGATCGTTCTGGACGAGGCGGTGAGCGCGCTCGATGTCCGCGTGCGCGCGCAGGTGCTGGACCTGCTGGCCGAATTGCGTCGAAGCCACGGCATGGCCTATCTGTTCATCAGCCACGATCTCGGTGTCGTGCGCGGCGTGACCGACCGGGTGCTGGTCATGGACAAGGGCCGCATCGTCGAGGAAGGCCCGACCCTGCAGGTCATGGACGCGCCGCAGCACCCGACCACGCAGCGCCTGATGGCCGCCATGCCCGAGGTGCCGCCCGATTGGGCGCCCGAGGCGCCGCCCGGCTGAGGGCCGCTTTCCTTTGCTGCCTTGGCGCGCTAGGCAGTCGCCCATGACCCTGCCCGCCCTTTCCCCCGATCAGGCCGAAGCCTGGGATAGCCTGTCCGAGGTGCTGGAGGGCGCCGGCATCGACCTGACCGCCGAGGAAATCCTGCCGCCCCAGCCCGGCAAGGCGCGGGTGATGGCGGTGATCGGCAAGGCGGGGTCGGGCAAGACCATGATCCTCGCCGCGCTGACCAAGGCCCTGCGCGAGGCAGGGGTCGAGATAATCAGCGGCGATTACGAGGGCAAGCGGCGCAAGGATCGCCGCACCGTCGCGGTGCTGGCGCCCACGAACAAGGCGGCCTTCGTGCTGCGGATGCGGGGCGTGCCGGCGACGACCATTCACCGCATCCTTTATACCCCGGTCTATGACCCGGAATACGAAAGGATCGCCGACTGGCTGACCGGCACCGGCGACAGGCCCGTGATCGAGGGGCTGAGCGAAACCGCGCTCGACCGGGCCAGGGCGTTTTATGACCTTCATGCCTCGATCCCCGGCGCTCTGGCGGCGGCGGGGCTGCGCGGTTCGGACTTCATTCAGGGCTGGAAGCGGCGCGAGGACGGGCTCGATATCGGGCTGGTCGATGAAAGCTCGATGCTGGACGAACGCCAGTTCGACGACCTGCGCGAGATATTTCCCGTGCTGATCCTGTTCGGCGACCCGGCGCAGCTGGCGCCGGTGGGGCAATCGGGCGAAATGGTCTTCGACAAGCTGGCCGCGCCGCAGAAACTGGTCCTGAACCGCATCCACCGTCAGGCCGGGGACAGCCCGATCCTCGATCTGGCCCATGCGTTGGCCGATGATAACCTCGATTTTCAGGGCTTCGAACGCATGGTCCGCGAGGCCGCCGCCAGCGATCCCCGGGTGATCTGGGCCGAGCGCGTGGAAAGCGACCTGATGGCGCGCAGCCCGGTGCTGGTCTGGCGCAATGCGACGCGGATCCGGCTGATCACCGCCTTCCGCGCCGCCCATGGCGCGCCGGGCGATCAGCTTCTGCCGGGCGAGCCGCTGATCTGCGACGGGCTGGAACTGCCCTTGAAGCACCGCAACAAGCGCATCGACCTTGAGGCGCGGGGGCTGATCAAAGGGGCGCAGGTGGTCTATCTCGGCCCCGGCAAGAAGCCCGGATTTTCGCGCCTGCATGTGATCGGGGCCGAGGATCCGCGCCTTTCGGCGGCCAGTATCGTGAAGATCGAGACCCCGGACGAGGAAGAGCCCTTCATCCCCTTTGCCGCCCGCATGGGCGCGAGTTTCCTGCATGGCGCGGCGGTGACCATCCACAAGGCGCAGGGCTCTCAATGGCCCGATGTGCAGGTCTTCGGCCCCGATATCTCGGCTGCCGCCTGGTCCGGCCGCTCCGAGGCGGGGATTCCCCTGTGGAAGCGCCTGACCTATGTGGCGATCACCCGTGCCCAGGAGCGGCTGCACTGGGTGGTGCGGGCGCGGCTGGCGCGGCCTTCGGGGCCGCTCAGCGTGGAGGATCTGGAGGTGCCGGCGACGCCGCTGGAACTGCTGGCCGCCGAGGGGTGAGGCCGGGGCCTCAGGACGCCTTCTTCGCCGCCGGCAGCCTGTTTTCCAGCGCTTCGATGCGCATCTGCAACCGCTCGACAAGCGCCTCGCGCGGGATGCCGGTCTCGTTCGACAGGCGCAGCAGGCCGAACTGGACCCGGGCGAGCTCCTGATAGTAGCGCGCGAAGGTATAGTTGATGCCGGCCCCGGCGAAGGCGCCCAGCACCGGCACCGCCTGCGCGCCGATCTTGGTCAACATGCGCGTGGCGATCTGCGGGGCGAAGCGGGTGACCAGAGATTGCAGCGTGCGCCCGCTGATCGCAAGGCGCGCCGCCAGCAGCGCGGTATCGGTGCCGTCGTCTTCCTCCAGCGGGCCGCCGGTGGCGAAGATGCGCAGGGCCTCGGCCCGGATCTCGTCGCTTTCGGTATCGAGCCCGTGTTCGTCCGCGATCTCCAGAATGGCGCGCAGAAGGATCGTGACCGTTATCGGCAACTCGACGATGGCGCCGGTGATGCCGGCGGCACCCCCGATGGCGCCAGCCGCCGTCGTGCCCAGCCGGTTGAACCAGTCGCCGCGGTCGCGCAGCACCCCGCGCGAGGCCGAGGCCAGACGGAAGGTCCGGTTCAGGGCCGTGGCGACGGCGCCGTCTATCCGCTTGCGCATGAACTCGGGCAGGCGCTGGATCAGTTGTTCGCCGCCGCCGCCGACCCGGTCGAGGATGTCCATCGCCAGCCCGCGCGCCTCGACATAGCGCCGGGCGAGGCGGTCGACCTCCTTCAGGACGGTTTCATCCGTGATCGGGGGCAGGACGACCTGCTTGGCTTCGGCCATCGGGCGCTTCCTTTCGCGGCTCGACATCCCGGCAATCGCCGGCCCTTTCAACCTTGTCATGCGCGGGCGCGGTTTCAAGACCGCTCGCGCGCATCACCGGGCCTTCCACCCCAATCCAGGCCCCGGGTTGAAGTTCCAGCCCCAGCACCCGGTCGGGATTGGTCGGCGGCGGCATCTCGACCGCTTCCAGCTTCTGAAAGCCGAAGCGCGAATAATAGGGCGCGTCGCCCACCAGCATGACCCGCGCCCAGCCCATGGCGCGCGCCCGGCCAAGGCTTTCCTGCATCAGCCAGGCGCCAAGGCCTTCGCCCTGCGCGGTCGGGTGCACGGCGATGGGACCAAGCAGCAGCACCGGCTGGCCGCCCACCTGCACCGGCCAGAAGCGGATCGCGGCGCGGATGGCACCGTCGGCGCGCAGAAGCAGGCACAGCCCGCGCACCGGATCGACCCCGTCGCGCAACCGATAGGAGGACAGCGCCGTCCGGCCCGGCGCGAAGCACAGGTCCATCAGCGCCTCGACCTCGTGCCAATCCTCCGGCTTTTCCTCGCACAGTTCCAACCGCCTGTTCCCACCCTGTCGCGCATTCCCGGCGCGATGCGTAACACGTCCCGCGTCAGTTGCAAGAATCTGGTGGACGCTGGGGCGGGGCAGGGGCAGGATGCGCGGCGCAATCAGGAGGCGTCATGTTCTATCGACCCGAAGCCGGCCACGGCCTGCCGCATAACCCGTTCAACGCCATTGTCGCGCCGCGCCCCATCGGCTGGATCTCGACCCGGGGGGGCGACGGCGACAACCTGGCGCCCTACAGCTTCTTCAATGCCGTGGCTTACGTTCCGCCGCAGGTCATGTTCGCCTCGACTTCGGCAAAGCCGGACCGGCCGGGGATGAAGGACACGCTGGCCCATATCGCCGAGACCGGGGTTTTCTGCGTCAATATCGCCTCGGCCGCGCTGAAGGACCAGATGAACGCGTCGAGCGCACCACTGCCCGCCGGCGTCAATGAGTTCGAGGCAGCAGGGATCGAGCCCGCCGAGTGCACCACGATCAACTGCCCGCGCGTCGCCGCTGCGCCGGCGTCGCTGGAATGCCGCTCGACCCGGATCCAACGCCTGCCGGGCGAGGCGAACTGGCTGGTCATCGGCACCGTGACCGGCGTGCATCTGCGCGACGACTGCATCCGCGATGGCCGCTTCGATCTGTCGAAGGATGGCTGGCTGACGCGTCTGGGCTACAGGGATTATGCCGCCGTGCACGATCTTTTTGAAATGGAGCGCCCGGAATGACCCAGAAGACCGTCAGGGATTACATCCGCAGCATCTATGACTTCCCGCATGAGGGGATCATCTTCCGCGATGTAACCACGCTTTTCGCCGATGCGCGCGGCTTTCGCATGGCGGTGGACCAGATTCTGCACGCCTATGCCGGCCAGAAGATCGACAAGGTCGTGGGGCTTGAGGCGCGGGGCTTCATCCTTGGCGGCGCGGTGGCGCATCAGCTTTCGACCGGCTTCGTGCCGATCCGCAAGAAGGGCAAGCTGCCCGGCACGGTGATCTCGGAAGCCTATGCGCTGGAATATGGCGAGGCGGTGATGGAGATCCATGACGATGCGCTCAGTAAGGGCGAGCGTGTGCTGATCGTCGATGACCTGCTGGCCACCGGCGGCACCGCCGAGGCCGGGATCAAGCTGTGCCGCCGGCTGGGTGCCGATGTGATCGGCTGCGCCTTCGTCATCGACCTGCCGGAACTCGGCGGTCGGCGGAAGCTGGAAGCGATGCAGATGCCGGTCCATGCGCTGTGCGAGTTCGAGGGTGCGTGAACCCGCCCTTGCGACGGACGACCGCGCGAACCTGATCGGCAGCCTCTGGATGGTGGCCGCCATGGCCGTCTTCGCGGTCGAGGATGCGCTGATCAAATCCGCCGCGAAGACCCTGCCCACGGCGCAGATCTTGCTGATCTTCGGGCTTGGCGGTGCGGTGCTTTTCGCCGCTTTCGCCAAGGCCAGCGGGCAGCGGCTGGTCTCGGCCGATGTGATGTCGCGGCCGATGCGGGTCAGGATGGGGTTCGAGATCGTCGGGCGGCTGTTCTATACGCTGGCGATCACGCTGACGCCCCTCTCGGCGACGACGGTGATCCTGCAGGCGACGCCGCTGGTGGTGGTGGCAAGTGCGGCACTGATCTTCGGCGAAAGGGTCGGGCCAAGGCGGTGGCTGGCGATCCTGATCGGGCTGCTCGGGGTGCTGATCATCCTGCAGCCGGGCACCGAGAGCTTTTCGGCCATGTCGCTGCTGGCGGTGACCGGGATGCTGGGCTTTGCCGGGCGCGATCTGGCCAGCCGCGCCGCGCCGCGCGGTCTGGGCACGGCGATCCTTGGTTTCTATGGCTTTCTGGGCATCGTCATCGCCGGGGTGATCTATGGGATCTGGGACGGGACGGCATTCGTCTGGCCCAATGCGGCTGCGCTTCTGTTCATGGGCGGCGCCGTGCTGGCCGGGGTCGGGGCCTATGCCTGCCTGATGAAGGCCATGCGCACGGGCGAGGTATCCGCCGTGACCCCGTTCCGTTACTCGCGGCTGCTCTTTGGCATCGCCTTCGGGGTGATCTTCTTCGGCGAAAGCCTTGGACCGGCGATGCTGGTCGGCTCGGCGCTGATCGTCTGTTCGGGGCTGTTTATCCTCTGGCGCGGCAGACAAATGCGTCCGCGCCGATAAGCGCGCGCTATCGTGACTTGCGGGTGCTGGAACAGGGTCTTGGCGCCGAGGCCTTCACCAGCCCCGAGGATCAGGCGAAGCGCCCGGCCTGCGCGACTGGCTGCTGGAGCAGTCGCAATAGCGACGGCGCGTCACGGCACGTCGATCTTCCCGCGCAGGGGCACATCGGCATGAGAGGCGGCGTCGTGACGTTCGATCAGGCGATGCACGGGCGGGCTGCCTTCGTCACGATGCAGGCGGCGCAGCGCCTCATATACTTCGGTATCGGTGACGGTGCGGCGGCTGTTATGGCGGATGTAATCGTCCCATGTGGCGATGTGATAGCTTTCCGACCAGCAGTCGGGCTTTTCCAGATCGCGCAGCAGCACCCACGAGCGCGCGCCGTCGCGGCGGCGGATGTCGCGGCGCTTGACCATAAGGTCAAGGAACTCGCGCGTGTCGGCGGGGGCGATGTGGTAATCGACCATGACCATGATCGGGCCCGAGCGTCCGCGCAGGTCGAGGCCCAGTTCCGGCTCTCGGAAACGGTTGGCGGGCGAAAGGTCGGACTGGCTGAACTCGGGCATCGGCAGGACGAAGCCAAGCGCTGCGGCGGCCAGAAGGGCGACGCCCGCGCCGATCAGTGCCTGATCGACACCCGAAGCCTCGGCCACCGCGCCCCAGAGCCACGCACCCGCCGCCATGCCGCCGAAGGTGACGGTCTGGTAAAGCGCCAGCGCCCGGGCCACGACCCAACGCGGCGTCGAAAGCTGCACGGTGACGTTGAACAGCGACAGCGTCACCACCCAGGCAAGGCCCGCCGGGAACATGGCGGCACCGTGGATCCAGAGATTGTCGGTCGTGCCCACGAGCATCATCGCCGCCGCGAACAGCACCATGCTGAGCCGCACCACCCATTCATTGCTGAAGGTCGCGCGCAGGCGCGTATTGGTCAGCGCGCCGATGATCGCGCCGGCCCCGAAACAGCCCAGAAGCGTGCCGAACAGCAGCGAGCCGCCCTCGGGATGGGATTTCGCCACCAGCGGCAGCAGCGCCATCAGCGCCGCCGCCGACAGGCCGAACGCGCCCGCCCGGCTGAGCACCTGCACCAGATTCGGAGACAGTGCGACATAGCGCAGCCCGGCCCCCACCGCCGACAGGAACGGCTCTCGTGCGATGGTGCGGGGCGGATAGTCCGGCTTCCAGCGCGCCATGGCGATCATCAGCGGGATATAGCTGAAGGCGTTGACGATGAAGCCCATGGCCGCGCCCCAGGCAGCGACGATCAAGCCGCCCGCCGCCGGACCGACCGAGCGCATCAGGTTGAACCCGACCGAGTTCAGCGTGACCGCCTGCGGCAGGTCCTCGCGCGGGACCAGATCGCCCATGCTGGCCTGCCAGGGCGGATTGTAAAGCGCCTGACCAAGACCGATCAGGAAGGTGAAGGCCAGAAGCACCCAGGGCGTGATCGCCCCGGTCCAGGCGACGAAGGCCAGAAGCGCCGACATCAATGCCATGAAGCTGATCGCTGCCATCATGATCTGGCGGCGGTCGAAGATATCGGCAAGCGCGCCCGACACCAAGGCGAACAGCATGATCGGTAGCGTGTTGGAGGCCTGGACAAGCGCGATCAGCGTCGCGTTCGAGGTCAGCTGCGTCATCAGCCATGCGGCGCTGACCGCCTGCACAAGCCCGCCGAAATTCGACACCAGCGTCGCCGTCCAGAGGGTACGGAAGGCGGAATGCCGGAAGGGCGCGAAGGTCGAGGCTCTGGCTGACATCCGCGCTACTCTGCCCGCAATGGCGACCCCCCGCAAGCGGGATGAGGGGGGGCCGGGCATTCTGTGCCGAACGGTTCAGGTGCCGCGGTTGATCAGCCGCAGAAGCACCAGCAGGATGACTGCGCCGACGGTCGCATAGAGAATCGAGCCGATGAAGCTGCTGCCCTCGCCCGATCCCATGCCGAGCGCCGGGAAGACGAACGAGGCGATCAGCGCGCCGACGATGCCGACCACGGCATTGACCAGAAAGCCCTGGCCCTGGCCCTGCACGATCTTGCTGCCCAGCCAGCCGGCGATGGCGCCGACGATAATGGCGATGATGATGCCCATGATCTGCCTGTTCCTTTCGGTTGTTGCCTGACCGTTCAGTTCGAACGCGGCCCGGCGCAAGAGGTTCCGGGCACCGGTTTCCGGGCTTCTGCAGCGATCTGAACGCGCTGCAGGCCCCGCCTGCGGCAATCGCACCCGTTTTTTGGCCCCCGGAATCGTTCCGGCCCGAGTTGACCCTTATTCCTGCGAGGGCTAAACGGACATTAGCCCAACCCAAACGCGACCCTCACCCGGTCGTGGCACAAGGGAGCCTGACAACGTGGACTACCTGCTGTCCGAATATCTGCCGATCCTGGTGTTCATCGCCATGGCATCGGCCCTCGCGCTGATCCTGATGGCTGCGGCCGCAGTTCTGGCGGTGCGCAATCCCGACCCGGAAAAAGTCTCGGCTTATGAATGCGGCTTCGAGGCTTTCGACGATGCCCGCGCGAAATTCGACGTGCGATTCTATCTGGTCTCGATCCTGTTCATCATCTTCGACCTGGAAGTCGCCTTCCTGTTCCCATGGGCTGCGAATTTCTATCAGCTTTCGGGTGCGGCCTTCTGGGGGATGATGCTGTTCCTCGGCGTGCTGACCGTGGGCTTTGCCTATGAATGGAAGAAGGGGGCGCTGGAATGGGCGTGATGGTTGGACCCAATGTCGCCGGCCCTGACCGCGACGCTCAGGTGCGCGAACTGTCGAGCGAATTGCAGGACAAGGGTTTCCTGCTGACCACGACCGAGGACATCATCAACTGGGCCCGCAACGGCTCGATGCACTGGATGACCTTCGGTCTGGCCTGCTGCGCCATCGAGATGATGCAAAGCTCGATGCCGCGCTATGACCTCGAACGCTTCGGCACCGCGCCGCGCGCCAGCCCGCGCCAGTCCGACCTGATGATCGTCGCCGGCACCCTGACCAACAAGATGGCCCCGGCGCTGCGCAAGGTCTATGACCAGATGCCGGAACCGCGCTATGTGATCTCGATGGGAAGCTGCGCCAATGGCGGCGGCTATTACCATTATTCCTATTCCGTCGTGCGCGGCTGCGACCGGATCGTGCCCGTGGACATCTATGTCCCCGGCTGCCCGCCCACCGCCGAGGCGCTGCTTTACGGCATCCTGCAATTGCAGCGGCGGATTCGCCGCACCGGCACGCTGGTGAGGTAAGTCATGGCTCTCTATCCCGATCTCAACGCCCTGACCGACCTGTCCGAACTGGTGCAGGTCCGCTTCCCCGACGAGGTGATCTCGGCCGATCTGGCTTACGAGGAACTGACCGTGACCGTCGGCATATCGGGCCTGCTGCGGGTGCTGGAATTCCTGCAATCCGACGCGAATTGCCGCTTCTCGACGCTGACCGACATCACCGCCGTTGACCACCCGGAGCGTCCGGCGCGTTTCGACGTAGTCTATCAGATGCTGTCGATGTATCGCAATCAGCGCATCCGCCTGAAAGTCGCGGTCCGCGAGGATGAGCTGGTGCCTTCCGCGACCGGGCTTTTCCCCGGTGCCAACTGGTATGAGCGCGAAGTCTTCGACATGTTCGGCATCATGTTCTCGGGCCATCCCGACCTGCGCCGGATCCTGACCGATTACGGCTTCCACGGCTTCCCGCTGCGCAAGGATTTCCCGACCACCGGCTATGTCGAGGTCCGCTATGACGATGAGCTGAAGCGCGTCGTCTATGAACCCGTCAGGCTGACGCAGGAATACCGGCAGTTCGATTTCCTGTCGCCCTGGGAGGGCGCGAAATATGTGCTGCCCGGCGACGAGAAGGCGAAGGAGGCCGGCCAATGAGCGCGCGTCACCTGACCCCGGCCCTGCCGCCATTCGCCCCGAAAGAGGAGTGCTGAGCCATGGACGGCGATATTCGCGTCAACAGCTATGACGACGGTTCCGTGGATGCCCGCACCGACGAACAGGCGATCCGCAATTTCAACATCAACTTCGGCCCCCAGCACCCGGCGGCACATGGCGTGCTGCGCATGGTGGTCGAGCTTGACGGCGAGGTGATCGAACGCTGCGATCCGCATATCGGCCTGCTGCATCGCGGCACCGAAAAGCTGATGGAATCGCGGACCTATCTGCAGAACCTGCCCTATTTCGACCGGCTCGACTATTCCTCGCCGCAGAATCAGGAACATGCCTGGTGCCTGGCGATCGAGAAGCTGGCCGGGGTCGAGATTCCGCCGCGTGCGAAGATCATCCGGGTGCTGTTCAACGAGATCGGCCGGATCCTGAACCACATGCTGGGCGTGACCACGGGCATGCTCGACATCGGCGCGCTGACCCCGCCGGTCTGGGGCTTCAAGGCCCGCGAGGAGTTGATGGTCTTCTGCGAGCGGGCCTCGGGCGCGCGGCTGCACATGGCCTATTACCGGCCCGGCGGCGTGCATCAGGACCTGCCGCCCGAGCTGATCGACGATATCGAGGCCTGGTGCGAGACCTTCCCCAAGCTTCTGGACGACCTGCATACGCTGCTGACCGAGAACCGCATCGTCAAGCAGCGCCTGGTCGATATCGGCGTCGTGACCGAACAGGACGCGCTGAACTGGGGTTATTCCGGTGTCATGCTGCGCGGCTCGGGCCTGGCCTGGGACCTGCGCAAGTCGCAGCCCTATGACGGCTATGAGGAATACGATTTCCAGATTCCCGTCGGCAAGAACGGCGATTGCTATGACCGCTATCTGGTCCGCATGGCCGAGATGCGCGAATCCTGCAAGCTGATGCAGCAGGCCTGCGCCAAGCTGCGGGCGACGCCCGGCGATGTGCTGGCGCGCGGCAAGCTGACGCCCCCGCGCCGCGCGGCGATGAAGTCGGACATGGAAAGCCTGATCCATCACTTCAAGCTTTACACCGAAGGCTTCAAGCTGCCTGCCGGAGAAGTCTATGCCGCGGTCGAGGCGCCCAAGGGCGAATTCGGCGTCTATCTGGTCTCGGACGGCACCAACAAACCCTACCGCGCCAAGATGCGCGCGCCGGGCTTTGCGCATCTGCAGTCGATGGACTGGATGGCGACCGGGCATATGCTGTCCGATATCCCGGCCTTCATCGCCACGCTCGATATCGTCTTCGGCGAGGTCGACCGGTGAGGGCGCTTGGGATCGTGGCCGCGCTTGGCCTGTCGCTGGCCGTTCTGGCCGCCTGCCAGCGCGACCCCGAGCTTGGGCTGTCGGCGGAACGTGCCGGGCCGCAGGTCCTGAACCCGCAGGCGCCGCCGCCGGCGCAGTAGATATTCACCGGCCCCATGTCAGGCCGGAACCAGAAACGAAAGGCGCGCGCGGCAAATGCGGGCGCGGATCGCAACAGTAAGGAACGGATAGAAGACCATGCTTCGCCGCCTCAGCCCTGTCCAGCCGGACTCGTTCGAGTTCACGCCAGCGAACCTTGAATGGGCGCGGGCGCAGATGACCAAATATCCCGAAGGCCGTCAGCAATCGGCGGTGATCCCGGTTCTCTGGCGGGCGCAGGAACAGGAAGGCTGGCTGACCCGTCCGGCCATCGAATATTGCGCCGATCTTCTGGGCATGGCCTATATCCGGGTGCTGGAGGTCGCGACCTTCTATTTCATGTTCCAGCTGCAACCCGTTGGCAGCGTGGCCCATATCCAGATCTGCGGCACCACCACCTGCATGATCTGCGGCGCCGGCGAACTGATCGCCGTCTGCAAGGAAAAGATCGCCCCGCAGGCGCATATGCTGTCGGAAGACGGCAAGTTCTCCTGGGAAGAGGTCGAGTGCCTGGCGGCCTGCTCGAACGCGCCGATGGCGCAGATCGGCAAGGATTACTATGAGGACCTGACCGCCGAGAAGCTGGCCCAGCTGATCGATGCCATGGCCGCCGGCAAGGTGCCGGTGCCCGGCCCGCAGGATGGCCGGTTCTCCTCTGAACCCAAGTCGGGCGCGAATGCGCTGACCGGGCTGGTCCCGGCGGTTGAGAAATACAATGCCTCGGTCGCGCTCGCCGTCGATCTGAAGGACACGATCAAGCGCATCGACGGCACCGAAGCGCCGATCCTGACACCCTGGCTGGGTGGCAAGGCCGCCAAGGCGAAAGCCGAAGCAAAGGCCGAGGCATCGGCTGCAAGGGACGACCGGGCCGCCGGTCAGCCCGCGATCTCGGGTCGCCAGCCGGTGAAGCTGGAAGCGCCGAAGGGCGGGCAGGCCGACGATCTGAAGGAAATTTCGGGCGTGGGTCCGGTGCTGGAGAAGCTGTTGCACAGCCTCGGCATCTATCATTTCGATCAGATCGCCGATTGGGACGACGAGGAAATCGCCTGGGTCGACGAGAATCTCGAAGGCTTCAAGGGCCGCGTCAGCCGCGACGAATGGGTCCGGCAGGCACAGGTATTTGTCAAGGAACGCAAGGGCTCGAACGACTAGACTGACCGGGACCGGAACGGGGCGGAACGATGCTGAAAAACGAATGCACGCGCAATTGCTGGCTGGCCGCTGCGGTCTTCGGCCTGCTGGTGTGGATTTTCAACGGAAGCTTCATCGGCGGTCTCGTCATGGGGCTGATCGCGTTTTTCCTGCTCGGGAACCTGCTGGTCTGGCTGGTCTGTTCGGGTCGCGGCGGTGCTGCCGAGGATGCCGAGGTTCTGGGCAAGACCCCGAGCGCCGAGCCGGCGGGCGACACTGTGCTTGACCGGGCCGAGCAGGCCGTGGTCGAGGCCAGCCAGGCCTTTTCGGCGGGCACCGTGGCCGCCGTCGCCAAGGGCCGCGAGGCGCTGCAGGAGATGCGCGACAAATCCCGCGACGATGATGACGACGATGGCGATGACGACCGCCATGAAGATCACGAAGATCATGACGGCGACGACGATGACAGCATCCTCGAACGCGCCGAGGAAAAGCTGGAACAGGCCGGCGAAGCGGTCAAGGGCGCGGTGGGCGCGCTTGCCGCGCGCGGTCGTGAGGCGATCGATTCGCTGACATCCCGCGATGAGGCCGAGGAAACCCCGGTGACGCTGGCCGCCAGTGCCCCGCCGGTTAAGGAGCCGAAGGCCGAGGCACCAAAGCCAGCCGCGAAGCCGAAGGCCGATAAGGCCAAGCCCGCCAAAGCCAAGGCTGAGAAGCCGAAAGCGGCCAAGCCGAAGAAGGCCAAGGTGGCGGCGGACGATCTCAAGGAAATCAAGGGCGTCGGCCCGGCGCTTGAGGCGCTTCTGCACGAGAACGGCGTGACCGGCTTCGCCCAGATCGCCGCCTGGACCGAGGCCGACATGGACCGCTATGCCGGGCTGATCGGCCGCATGGGCAGCCGCATCCGCTCGGATGACTGGGTGGCGCAGGCGAAAGTGCTGGCGGCGGGCGGCTCGACCGAGTTCTCGCGCCGCGTCGACAAGGGCGAGGTCTATTGATGGTCGAGCGCGCGGCTCAGGATGCGGCACAGATGCGCCTGGTGGCGCTCGTCCTGGCGGGGACTGCGCTCGCCTGGCTGGCTGCGAACTGGGCCGGGCAGCATTACGGCTGGCCCTCGAAATATGCGTTCCTCGCGGATCTGGCCGCGATGGGTGGTTTTGTCTGGTCGCTGCTGGTGGCCTGGCGTATCTGGCAGCGCGGCAAGGCGCGGTCGGGCAAGGAAGGATAAGAACGGATGCTGTTGCAGGACAAGGACAGGATTTTCCAGAACCTTTACGGGATGGGTGACCGTTCGCTGAAAGGCGCGATGTCGCGTGGCTGCTGGGACGGCACCGCCGAGATCATCTCGCGCGGCCGCGACAAGATCATCGAGCAGATGAAGGCCTCGGGCCTGCGCGGGCGTGGTGGCGCGGGCTTCCCGACCGGGTTGAAATGGTCCTTCATGCCGAAGGAAACCGATGGCCGCCCGGCCTATCTGGTCATCAATGGCGACGAATCCGAGCCCGCGACCTGCAAGGACCGCGAGATCATGCGCCACGATCCGCATACGCTGATCGAAGGCGCGCTGATCGCCAGCTTCGCCATGGGTGCGCACGCCGCCTATATCTACCTGCGCGGAGAGTTCATCCGCGAGCGCGAGGCCCTGCAGACGGCGATCAACGAATGCTACGATGCCGGGCTTCTGGGCAAGAACGCCGCCAAGTCGGGCTGGGATTTCGATTTCTACCTGAACCACGGCGCTGGCGCCTATATCTGTGGCGAGGAAACCGCGCTGCTGGAAAGCCTCGAAGGCAAGAAGGGCATGCCCCGGATGAAGCCGCCTTTCCCGGCGGGCTCGGGGCTGTATGGCTGCCCGACCACGGTGAACAACGTCGAATCCATCGCCGTCGCCCCGACCATCCTGCGTCGCGGCCCGGAATGGTTCGCAAGCTTCGGCCGGCCCAACAATGCCGGCACCAAGCTGTTCGGCCTGACCGGCCATGTGAACACGCCCTGCGTCGTCGAGGAAACGATGTCGATCCCGATGCGCGAGTTGATCGAGAAGCATGGCGGCGGCATTCGCGGCGGCTGGAAGAACCTGAAGGCGATCATCCCCGGCGGCGCGTCCTGCCCGGTGCTGACCGCCGAGATGTGCGAAAACGCGATCATGGATTACGACGGTATGCGAGAGCTGAAATCCAGCTTCGGTACCGCCTGCATGATCGTCATGGACCAGTCCACCGACGTGATCGCGGCGATCTGGCGGCTGTCGAAATTCTTCAAGCATGAAAGCTGCGGTCAGTGCACGCCCTGCCGCGAAGGCACTGGCTGGATGATGCGGGTGATGGAACGGCTGGTCACCGGCGAGGCCGAGGTCGAGGAAATCGACATGCTCTTCGCCGTCACCAAGCAGGTGGAAGGCCATACGATCTGCGCCCTTGGCGATGCGGCGGCCTGGCCGATCCAGGGCCTGATCCGCAATTTCCGCGAGGAGATCGAGGACCGCCTGAAAGCCAAGAAAACCGGGCGCATGGGCGCCATGGCGGCGGAGTAAGACAGGCGATGATCGGCATTCCGGCATATGCGAACATGGTGCGGCGGGGGCGGTCTGCCTTCGCTGTGCTGTGTCTTGCCGGGCTGGCGGCCTGCGCCGCAGCGGATGGCGGCGAACCGGTCGAGACACTTATCCTGCCCGCGCCGCAGCAGGTCTCTGTCGGTGGCAAGACCTATCTGGTCGAGATGCTGGCGGTTCCGTCCGTGTTCATGCCGACGACGAATCCGGCGAAGGACGAGCAGCCCCGCGAGGTGGTCGATTACGATCTGGCGGTCAGCCGGGCGCAGGGACAATTCTCGGAAACCGCCGACGATCTGAACGATGCGCTGGCGGCGGCTGGAAGCCATTGCCGGGGACTGGGCCATACCTTCACCGACAAACGCTCGATTTCGCCGGCGCGCTTCTCCTCCGCCGCCGAGACCGGCAGCAATGCCGCGTGGAGCTTCTATAACTGGTGCCGCCCGGCGGCCGAGGGGGCCGGGGCATGAGCGTTCGGGCCGCATATCTTCTTTCGACCGGGCAGGGCATCACGGCACCCTCACCCCACCGTGTCGGGCCGGGCGCGGCGGGTCGTGCTATGGCTGCATCCATAAGCAAATGGAGGCACGAGCCATGAAGAAACTGATCGCAACCGCCCTGACCGCTGCCGTTCTGGCCCAGCCCGCCTTGGCGCTGGAGCCGCTGGCGCAGGAAAAATACGTCAATGACCGGCTGATCGCCGCGCGCGTGGCTGACCGTGTGCGCCGCGAATGCCCGTCCATCGACGCGCGTATCGTCTATGCCTGGACCCAGGCGCGCGCGCTGAAACGCTATGCGCAGGACAAGGGCTATTCCTCGGCCCAGATCGACGCATTCCTGGACAGCAAGCAGGACAAGGCCCGGATCTATGCCGCGGCCGAAGACTATCTGACCCGTAACGGGGCGGCGAAGGGGGATGCCGAATCCTACTGCCGCATCGGACGGAACGAAATCGCAAGCAAGTCGGTCGCCGGTTCGCTACTGGTGGCTAAGTAAGGACGTTGACATGGCAGATCTGCGCAAAATCAAGATCGACGGCAAGGAAATCGAGGTCGATCCGAACCTGACCCTGATCCAGGCCTGCGAACAGGCCGGGGTCGAGATTCCGCGCTTCTGCTATCACGAGCGGCTGTCCATCGCCGGCAATTGCCGCATGTGCCTGGTCGAGGTGGTGGGCGGCCCGCCCAAGCCCGCCGCCTCCTGCGCCATGCAGGTCAAGGACCTGCGACCGGGGCCGGAAGGGCAGCCCTCGGAAGTGCTGACCAACTCGCCCATGGTCAAGAAGGCCCGCGAGGGGGTGATGGAGTTCCTGCTCATCAACCACCCGCTCGATTGCCCGATCTGCGATCAGGGCGGCGAATGCGACCTGCAGGATCAGGCCATGGCCTACGGCGTCGATTTCAGCCGCTACCGAGAGCCGAAGCGCGCCGCCGAGGAACTCAATCTCGGCCCGCTGGTCGAGACCCATATGACGCGCTGCATTTCCTGCACCCGCTGCGTCCGTTTCACCACCGAGGTCGCCGGCATCACCCAGATGGGCCAGACCGGTCGGGGCGAGGATAGCGAGATCACCTCCTATCTGAACGAGACACTGAATTCGAACATGCAGGGCAATATCATCGACCTCTGCCCGGTCGGGGCGCTGGTGTCGAAGCCCTATGCCTTCACCGCCCGGCCGTGGGAGCTGACCAAGACCGAGACCGTGGACGTGATGGACGCGCTCGGCAGCAATATCCGCGTCGATACCAAGGGCCGCGAAGTGATGCGGATCATGCCGCGCAACAATGACGCGGTGAACGAGGAATGGATCAGCGACAAGACCCGTTTCGTCTGGGACGGGCTGCGTCGTCAGCGGCTGGACAAGCCCTATATCCGCGAAAACGGCAAGCTGCGCCCGGCCAACTGGGCCGAGGCGTTGTCTGCGGCCGCCTCTGCCATGAAGGGCGCGAAGAAGCTGGCCGGGCTGGTCGGCGATCTGGCCCCGGTCGAGGCCGCGTTCAGCCTGAAGCAACTGGTGGAAGGGCTGGGCGGCAATGTCGAATGCCGCACCGATGGGGCGAAGCTGCCGGCGGGCAACCGTTCGGGCTATGTCGGGACGGCGACGATTGCCGATATCGACAGCGCCAAGATGATCCTGCTGATCGGCACCGATCCCCGGACCGAGGCGCCGGTGCTGAACGCGCGCATCCGCGCCGCCTGGGCGCGTGGCGCCAAGGTCGCGCGGATCGGGCCGGCAACCGACCTGACCTATGGCTACAGCCATATCGGCAGCGACCGCGCCGCGCTGGAACGGCTGGCGGCGATGGATCACAGCGAAAAGCACGGCATCCCCGGTGTCATCATCGTCGGACAGGGCGCCTTGATGGGCGAGGATGGCGCTGCGGTGCTGGGCACGATCATGACCATGGCCGAGGCCGCACAGGCAAAGCTGATGATCCTGCAGACCGCCGCCGCCCGCGTCGGCGCGATGGATGTGGGCGCCGTGACCGAAGGCGGTCTGGATGCCGCGCTGGATGGGGCGGATGTGGTCTTCAACCTCGGTGCGGATGAGATCGACGTGGCCCCGGGTGCCTTCGTGATCTATCAGGGCAGCCATGGCGACCGGGGCGCGCATCGCGCCGACATCATCCTGCCGGGCGCCTGCTATACCGAAGAAAACGCGCTTTTCGTCAATACCGAAGGCCGGCCGCAACTGGCCATGCGCGCCAATTTCGCCCCCGGCGATGCGCGCGAAAACTGGGCGGTGCTGCGGGCGCTTTCGGCGGAACTGGGCCAGCAATTGCCGTGGGACAGCCTTGCCGGCCTGCGGCGCGCGCTGATCGAGGCGGTGCCGCTCCTCGGCGCGGTCGATCAGGTGGCCGTGAACGACTGGCAGGCGCTGCCGGCTGCGGCGATGGGCTCGGGCGATTTCCGCTATGCGGTGAAGGATTTCTACCTGACCAATTCGATCACCCGCGCCTCGCCGCTGATGGCCGAGCTTTCGGCCATGGCGGCGGCACGCGGTGCCGATGGCAAGCTGGCGGCGGAATAGGGGTAAGAGGTGGCATGCGTCACGCACAGATCATCGGGATGGGCACCATGACGGCGCTGACCGCCATGCTCAGCGCATGTGCGACGCCCGATGCCGGGCTGGCGCAACCGCCGCGGGCGAAACCCGCGACCCTTCCGGTGCAGCTTGAAGGGCCGACCGAGGATACCTCGATCCTGGCCGGCGTCTCGACCCGAAGCGGCGAGTTGCTGATTCTGGAAAATGACGGTTCGGTCACCCGGACACCGGTCGATTCGGCCAAGGGCCGGCAGACATTGCGGCAAACCGACGAGGCGATGTTCAGCCTGACCGATGTGCTGGTCGAGGATACCAGCATTCCGCTTTCGGCGCTGCCGAAGCCGCCCCGCGCGCAGGATGTCGCGATCGAGGCATTCGCCGCCCGCACCGCCTCGGCGCTGCCGAAACGTATTGCGCCGGCCCCTTCCGAGGCTTTCCTGGGCGGGCGTGTGGCGCGGGTGGTGCAGTCCGGCAGCAAGGCACCGGGCGATATGGTTTCTGTTCAGGCGCAACTGCGTCAAGGGGTGGACGAGAGCACTGCCTTTGCCTATGCCACCTGCACATTGGCTGCATGGTCGAAGACAACGAAAACGCCCTATGCGCGCCATATCCGCACGGTCTACGCCGAGGATGATGGCATCGTGACGGCGGAATCGATTTTTACCATGTCGAAGACCAAGCCCCTGGGCTTGCGGGTCATGGAACGAGAAAAGACTCTGCGCGATTGCAGGGCACATGGCATACCCGACCGCATCGAAGCGGCCGGGCCTGTGAAAGGGACGAAAGAGAATGGCTGAGTTCTGGGCATCCGGTTGGGGTCACGCCATCATCCTGCTGGCGCAGGGGCTGGCGGTCATCGCCTTCGTGATGATCTCGCTGATCTTCATGGTCTACGGCGACCGCAAGATCTGGGCCGCCGTTCAGATGCGACGCGGCCCGAACGTCGTCGGTCCCTGGGGCCTGCTACAGACCTTCGCCGATGCGCTGAAATACGTGCTGAAGGAAATCGTCGTCCCCGCCGGGGCCGACAAGTTCGTCTTCTTCCTGGCCCCGTTCCTGTCGATGGTGCTGGCCCTGATCGGCTTTGTCGCGATCCCCTTCGGGCCGGGCTGGGTGATGGCCAATATCAATGTCGGCATCCTGTTCATCTTCGCCATGTCCTCGCTTGAGGTTTACGGCGTGATCATGGGCGGCTGGGCCTCGAACTCGAAATATCCGTTCCTCGCCTCGCTGCGCTCGGCTTCGCAGATGATTTCCTATGAAGTGTCGATGGGGCTGATCATCATCGGCATCATCATCTCGGCCGGCTCGATGAACCTCTCGGTGATCGTGGAATCGCAATCCGGGGCCGGCTTCCTGTCCTGGTACTGGCTGCCGCATCTGCCGATGCTGGCGCTGTTCTTTATCAGCGCCCTGGCGGAAACCAACCGCCCACCCTTCGACCTTGCCGAAGCGGAATCGGAACTGGTCGCCGGCCACATGGTCGAATACGGCTCCACGCCCTATCTGCTGTTCATGGCCGGCGAGTATATCGCCATGTATCTGATGTGCGCGCTGATCTCGATCTTCTTCTTCGGTGGCTGGCTGTCGCCGATTCCGGGCCTGCCTGACGGCGTGCTGTGGATGGTGCTGAAGATGTGGTTCTGGTTCTGGATGTTCTCAATGGTGAAGGCCATCGTGCCGCGCTATCGCTATGACCAGCTGATGCGGATCGGCTGGAAGGTGTTCCTGCCGCTCTCGCTCGGTTGGGTCGTGTTCGTGGCGATCATGGCGCGTTATGAAGTTCTTGGCGGGTTCTGGGCCCGCGCAGCAGTCGGAGGCTGATCTCATGTCAGAGCAAACCATCGCCCATGCCCTGGCCAGTGCCAGCGAGACCGACAAGGCCGAATTCGCCCATTACCTGGCCGATCATGCCGGTCTGGACCGCGATGCCGCGCATGTCCGCGCGCTTGTCGCGGCCTTCGACCGCTTCGTCGCCGAACGCCTGAAGGAGCGCTGATCATGGCCCTCGATCTTGCCCGGGCGACGAAATATTTCCTGATGTGGGATTTCATCAAGGGCTTCGGCCTGGGGGTGAAATATTTCTTCGGACCGAAGGAAACCATCAACTACCCGCATGAAAAGGGCCCGCTTTCCCCGCGTTTTCGGGGTGAGCACGCGCTGCGCCGCTATCCTTCCGGCGAGGAACGCTGCATCGCCTGCAAATTGTGCGAGGCGATCTGCCCGGCCCAGGCGATCACCATCGACGCCGAACCCCGCGACGATGGCAGCCGCCGGACCACGCGTTACGACATCGACATGACCAAGTGCATCTATTGCGGCTTCTGCCAGGAGGCCTGCCCGGTCGATGCCATCGTCGAGGGTCCGAATTTCGAATTCGCCACCGAAACCCGCGAAGAACTGTTCTTCGACAAGCAGCGCCTGCTGGAAAACGGCGACCGCTGGGAACCCGAGATCGCCCGCAACCTCGCTTTGGACGCGCCTTACCGATGAACGACGCATTCACACGCCTGTTCCAGCAGATGCTCCAATCGGGGCAGGAGATGGCGCGTGCCTTCAATCCTGCGCTGGAACAGGTCGATACCCAGGCCTTTGAGAAGCTGGTGCCGACCATGCCGGCCGATGTGCTGGAAATGTGGTTCGGCAAGACCTTCAACCGCGAGGGGCTGGATTCGAAGACCCGGCTGCTTCTGACCATCGGCGCGATCACCGTTCAGGGCGCCCTGGCCGAGCCGCAGCTTCGCCTGACCATCCGTCAGGCGCTGGAGGCAGGCGCGACCAAGCGCGAGATCGCGGAAACCATTTATCAGATGAGCATGTTCGCGGGGCTGCCCGCCATGCAGAAGGCGCTGGAGATCGCTGCCAGGGTCTATGACGAGGAGGATGAGGCATGATGGCCTTCGCATTCTATCTGTTCGCGGTCCTCGCCTGCGTGGCCGGGTTCATGGTCGTGATCTCGAAGAACCCGGTGCATTCGGTGCTCTGGCTGATCCTGACCTTCCTCTGCGCGTCGGGCCTGTTCGTGCTGGCGGGCGCCGAGTTCGTCGCCATGCTGCTGATCATCGTCTATGTCGGCGCGGTCGCGGTGCTGTTCCTGTTCGTGGTCATGATGCTCGATGTCGATTTCGCCGAGCTGAAGGGCGAATTGGCGCGCTTCCTGCCGCTGGGGCTGGTCATTGCGGCGGTGCTGCTGACGGTCCTGGGAATGAGCTTTGCCGGCTGGCAGATCGCGCCCGGCGCCGCCGATCAACTGGCCGCGCCGATCCCGGCGGATATGGGCAATACCAACTCCATCGCCACGGTGCTTTACGACCGCTATTTCCTGGCTTTCCAACTGGCCGGCCTGATCCTGCTGGTCGCCATGATCGGCGCCATCGTGCTGACCATTCGCCACCGCCGCGACATCAAGCGCCAGAACGTGCTGAAGCAGATGTGGACGGATCCGGCGAAGCAGCTGGAACTGCGCGATGTGAAGCCGGGGCAGGGCCTGTAAGAGCGCGGCAGACTGAGACAGACCGACGCCCGGCGTTGGAAGAATGGACGATAAACCGGCTATAGCCCGGAGGGACATGAGACCATGATAGGCTTGACACATTTTCTGGTGGTGGGGGCGATCCTGTTCGTCACCGGCATCTTCGGCATCTTCGTGAACCGCAAGAACGTCATCGTCATCCTCATGTCGATCGAACTGATGCTGCTGGCGGTGAACGTCAATTTCATCGCCTTCTCGGCGCATCTGGGCGATTTGGGCGGGCAGGTCTTCACCCTGTTCGTGCTGACCGTCGCCGCCGCCGAGGCCGCCATCGGTCTGGCCATCCTGGTGGTGTTCTTCCGCAACCGCGGCACCATCGCCGTCGAAGATGTCAACGTGATGAAGGGCTGACGCATGGAAAAGTTCATCCTGTTCGGACCCCTTGTCGGGGCGCTGATCGCCGGCTTCGGCTGGCGCTTCATCGGCGAGAAGGCGGCGCAGATCCTGACCACGGGGATCCTCTTCCTCGCCTGCCTGATGTCCTGGATCACCTTCCTGGGCTTCGACGGCGTGACCCAGCATATCCCGGTGCTGGACTGGATCGTCTCGGGCGATTTCACCGCGCAATGGGCGATCCGGCTGGATCGGCTGACCGCGATCATGCTGATCGTGGTCACCACGGTCTCGGCGCTCGTGCATCTCTACTCGATGGGCTACATGGCCCATGACGAGAACTGGACTGAGGGCGAGCATTACAAGGCCCGTTTCTTCGCCTATCTGAGCTTCTTCACCTTCGCCATGCTGATGCTGGTGACCGCCGACAACCTTCTGCAGATGTTCTTCGGCTGGGAAGGGGTGGGCGTCGCCTCCTATCTGCTGATCGGGTTCTACTACAAGAAGCCCTCGGCCAATGCGGCGGCGATCAAGGCCTTCGTCGTCAACCGGGTCGGCGATTTCGGCTTCCTGCTGGGGATCTTCGGGCTCTGGTGGCTGACCGGCACCGTCGTCTTCGACGAGATCTTCGCCCAGGTTCCGGCCGTTGCCGATACCAGCGTGCATTTCCTGTGGCGCGACTGGAACGCGGCGAACCTGCTCGGGGTGCTGCTGTTCATCGGTGCGATGGGCAAATCGGCGCAGCTGTTCCTGCACACCTGGCTGCCTGACGCCATGGAAGGCCCGACCCCGGTTTCGGCGCTGATCCACGCCGCGACCATGGTCACGGCGGGCGTCTTCCTGGTCTGCCGGATGTCGCCGCTTTACGAATTCGCCCCGCAGGCGACGACCTTCATCACCGTGATCGGTGCCTGCACCGCCTTCTTCGCGGCGACCGTGGGGCTGGTCCAGAACGACATCAAGCGCGTCATCGCCTATTCGACCTGTTCGCAGCTTGGCTATATGTTCGTGGCGGCGGGTGTCGGCGTCTATTCGGCGGCGATGTTCCACCTGCTGACCCATGCCTTCTTCAAGGCCATGCTGTTCCTCGGTGCCGGCTCGGTCATCCATGCCATGCATCACGAGCAGGACATGCGGAACTACGGCGCGCTGCGCAAGAAGATCCCGCTGACCTTCTATGCCATGCTGATCGGCACGCTGGCCATTACCGGCGTCGGCATTCCGCTGACCACCATCGGTTTCGCCGGCTTCCTGTCGAAGGATGCGATCATCGAAAGCGCCTGGGTCGGCAACGGCTTCGCCTTCTGGGCCCTGGTCGTGGCGGCCGGCTTTACCAGCTTCTACAGCTGGCGGCTGATGTTCCTGACCTTCTACGGCTCCGAGCGGGGCGATCACCACGCCCATGAACATGCCCATGAATCGCCGCCGGTGATGACCATCCCGCTTGGGGTTCTGGCCGTCGGCGCGATCTTCTCGGGCATGGTCTGGTATGGCGACTTCTTCGGCGACAAGGTGAACAGCTTCTTCCACCTGGGCGGGGCCGAGGCCCACGCGAGCGCCGAAGGCGACCATGCCGAGGCCGCGCCCGCCGATCACGCCACCGATGCCGCTCCGGGCACCGAGACCGCACCTGCCGAGGCCGCCCATGCGGAACCGGGCGTGCTGCGCACCGATGTGCCGGCCCCGGTCGGCGGCGCGATCTACATGCATCCCGACAACCATGTCATCCACGAGGCCCATGCGGCGCCGAAATGGGTGAAGGTGTCGCCCTTCATCGCGATGCTGATCGGGCTTTTCACCGCATGGATGATGTATATCCGCTATCCCGAGGCGCCGGCGAAGCTGGCGGCGACGCAGCGGCCGCTTTACAACTTCCTGCTCAACAAATGGTATTTCGACGAGCTCTATGACCGCGTCTTCGTGCGTCCGGCGCGCTGGCTTGGCCGCGTGCTCTGGCTCGACGGCGATGGCAAGGTCATCGACGGCACCATCAACGGTATTGCCATGGGGCTGATCCCGCGGCTGGCGCGCTTCGCGGGCCGGTTGCAATCGGGTTACGTCTTCCACTATGCGCTTGCCATGGTGGTGGGCGTCCTTGGCCTGCTGATCTGGGTGATGATGCGCGGGAGCATGTGATAAGATGACCAATATTCTCTCGATCATCACCTTTCTGCCGATTGTCGCGGCGCTGATCCTGGCCATCTTCCTGCGCGGGGATGACGAATCGTCTCAGCGCAATGCGAAATGGCTGGCCCTGATCGCCACTTCGGCGACCTTCGTGATCTCGCTCTATGTCCTGTTCGGCTTCGATCCGGCCAATACCGGCTTCCAGTTCGTCGAGGATCGCAACTGGATCTTCGGGCTGCGCTACAAGATGGGCGTCGATGGGATCTCGGTCCTGTTCGTGCTGCTGACCACCTTCCTGATGCCGATCACCATCCTCTCGACCTGGGAGGTGAAGGCCCGCGTCAAGGAATACATGATCGCCTTCCTGGTGCTGGAAGGGCTGATGATCGGCGTCTTCACAGCGCTCGACCTGATCCTGTTCTACCTGTTCTTCGAGGCAGGCCTGATCCCGATGTTCCTGATCATCGGCATCTGGGGCGGGCAGAACCGCATCTATGCGGCGTTCAAGTTCTTCCTCTATACCTTCCTCGGCTCGGTGCTGATGCTGGTCGCGATGATCACCATGTATCGCGCCGCCGGCACCACGGATATCGAGCAGCTTCTGGCCTTCGACTTCTCCTCCTCGCCGATCCACTTCCTTGGCTGGACGATCTTCGGCGGGATGCAGACGCTGCTGTTCCTGGCCTTCTTCGCCAGCTTCGCGGTGAAGATGCCGATGTGGCCGGTCCATACCTGGCTGCCGGATGCGCACGTTCAGGCGCCGACGGCGGGGTCTGTCGTGCTGGCGGCGGTGCTGTTGAAGATGGGCGGCTACGGCTTCCTGCGCTTCTCGCTGCCGATGTTCCCGATTGCGTCGGACATCTTCCAGCCCTTCGTCTTCTGGCTGTCGGCGATTGCCATCGTCTATACCTCGCTGGTGGCGCTGGCGCAGTCGGACATGAAGAAGCTGATCGCCTATTCGTCGATTGCGCATATGGGCTATGTCACCATGGGCGCCTTCGCGGCGAACCAGGCGGGCGTGAACGGCGCCATCTTCCAGATGCTGTCGCATGGTTTCGTCTCGGGTGCGCTGTTCCTGTGCGTCGGCGTGATCTACGACCGCATGCACACGCGCGAGATCGACGCCTATGGCGGTCTCGTGAACCGGATGCCGAAATACGCGCTGATCTTCATGTTTTTCACCATGGCCAATGTCGGGCTTCCCGGCACCTCAGGCTTCGTCGGCGAGTTCCTGACCCTGCTGGGCACCTTCCGGGTCAATACCTGGGTGGCCTTCGTGGCCGCGACCGGGGTGATCCTGTCGGCGGCTTACGCGCTCTGGCTTTATCGCCGGGTGACGCTGGGGGCGCTGATCAAGGAAAGCCTCAAGACCATCACCGACATGACCCCGCGCGAGCGCTGGATCTTCGTGCCGCTGATCGTCATGACCCTGTGGCTGGGCATCTATCCGCGCGTTGTGACCGACATCACCGGCCCGAGCGTCGAGGCCTTGGTGAGCCAATACAGCGCCGCGACCGAAAGCCGGCCGGAAAACCCGGCAGCCTACCGTGTGGTCGAGGCCACAACTGCGGCGGATAGCGCCGCGGCAGAGCACTGAGAGGACCGTCATGACTTCGCTCGATTTCACGATCATCATGCCGGAAATCCTGCTGGCGGCCTACGCCATGCTGGCGCTTCTGGCCGGGGCCTATTTCGGCAAGGACGCGATTGCGCGCCCGCTGCTCTGGGTGACGGTTCTCGTCTTCCTGGGGCTGGCCTTCTATATCGAACTCGGCGTCGCGCCCGAGGGTGCGGCCTTCCACGGCATGTTCGTCTCGGACATGTTCTCGCGCTTCTGCAAGGTGCTGATCCTGCTGTCGGCAGCCGCCGTCATGGCGATGAGCGCCGATTACATGGAGCGTCGCGGCATGCTGCGCTTCGAATTCCCGATCCTGATCGCACTGTCGGCGACCGGGATGATGGTCATGGTGTCCGCCGGCGACCTGCTGTCGCTTTACATGGGGCTGGAGCTGCAATCGCTGGCGCTTTACGTCATCGCCGCGATGCGCCGCGAATCCTCGCGCTCGTCGGAGGCCGGCCTGAAATATTTCGTGCTCGGCTCGCTCAGCTCGGGGATGCTGCTTTACGGTGCTTCGCTGGTCTACGGCTTTGCGGGCACCACCAGCTTTGCCGGTATCATCACCGTGGTGCAGGCCGGCACGCTGCCCGTGGGGCTGCTGTTCGGTCTGGTCTTCGTGATCGTGGGCCTGGCCTTCAAGGTCTCGGCCGTGCCCTTCCACATGTGGACGCCCGATGTCTATGAGGGCTCGCCCACGCCGGTCACGGCCTTCTTCGCCTCGGCACCAAAGATCGCGGCCATGGCGCTTCTGGCCCGGGTGCTGGTCGATGCCTTCGGGCAGGTGCCGGGCGACTGGGGGCAGATCCTCGCGGTGCTGTCGCTGATGTCGATGTTCCTCGGCTCGATCGCCGGTATCCGGCAGACCAATATCAAGCGCCTGATGGCCTATTCCTCGATCGCCCATATGGGCTTTGCGCTGATGGGCCTTGCCGCTGGCACCGCCATCGGTGTGCAGGCGATGCTGGTCTATATGGCGATCTATGCGGTGATGAATATCGGCGTCTTCGCCTGGATCCTGTCGCTGGAACGCGACGGAGAGCCGGTGACCGATCTGGCCAGCCTGAACCAGTTCGCCAAGGTCGAGCCGGTCAAGGCCTTCGCGGTCATGATCCTGATGTTCAGCCTTGCCGGTGTGCCGCCGATGCTGGGCTTCTTCGCCAAGCTGGGCGTACTGAACGCGGCTGTGAATGCCGGGATGGGCTGGCTGGCGGTGGCGGGCGTGATCGCCTCGGTGATCGGTGCCTTCTATTACCTGCGCATCGTCTATTACATGTATTTCGGCAGCGAGACCGAACCGCTGACAAGCCGCATGGGGCCGGTCTCATTCGTCATGCTGGCGGGGGCTGCGGTCATCGTCGTCCTCGGCGCGGTGACCACCTTCGGCGTCGACCGTGCGGCGGGTCGGGCGGCGGAATCGCTGATGCTGAGCGAGGGCGTCGCCGTCGAGCAGGCCGCAGCACCCGCGACCCAGCACGGTGGCTGAGCGCGATACCTGGCCCGAGGGCGTGGCGCGGCATATCCTGCCGCGCAGCCCCTCGACCAATGCCGATGCCCTGCGCATGGCGCCGCAACTCAGCGGGCCGGCCTGGATCCTGACCCATGACCAGTATCAGGGCCGCGGTCGTCGCGGTCGCAACTGGTCCATGCCGGCGGGCAATTTCGCGGCCTCGCTGGCGCTGCGTCCGACCGGGTCGCCGGGCGAGGTGGCGCTTTATTCCTTCGTTGCCTGTCTGGCGCTTTACGACGCGCTTGCGGCTGCCGCCGGACCGGTGGCGCGACTGGCGCTGAAATGGCCCAATGACGTGCTGCTGAATGGCGGCAAGGTGGCCGGCATCCTGCTGGAAAGTCAGGGGCAGGGCGGCGCCGTATCTGCGCTTGCAATCGGCATCGGCGTGAACCTGGCCGAGGCCCCACCGGCCGAGCCCGGCACCGCCTTCGTTCCGGTCAGCCTGCGCGGCGAGACCGCCATCGGCATCGCGCCCGAGGATTTCCTCGACCTTCTCGCCCCTGCCTTTGCGCATTGGGAATCGCGCCTGAAAGCCGAGGGTTTCGCGCCGCTGCGCCAGGCCTATCTGGCCCGCGCCGCCCGGCTTGGCGAAACCATCATCGCCCGCACCGGCACCGCCGAATGGAGCGGTCGCTTCGAGGGCATCGACGATGGCGGCGCGCTGATCCTCGTTTCGGCCAGCGGGCGGCAACTGATCCCCGCTGCGGATGTGTTCTTCTGATGCTGCTCTGTATCGACACCGGCAATACCAACACCGTCTTCTCGATCTGGGATGGCGAGAAATTCCTGTCGCATTGGCGCATCGCCACCGATCACACCCGCACCGCCGACGAATATTTCGTCTGGCTGGAAACACTGATCTCGCTCAGGCATTTCGAGCTGGATATCGACCGCTGCATCATCTCCTCGACGGTGCCGCGCGTGGTCTTCAACCTGCGGGTTCTGTGCAGCCGCTATTTCAACACCCGGCCCCTGGTCGTCGGCAAGCCCGACTGCCTGCTGCCGGCCGATCCGCGCGTCGATGCCGGCGCCACTGTCGGCCCCGACCGCATCGTCAACACCTGGGCCGCGCATGAGCGTCATGGCGGCGACCTGATCGTCGTCGATTTCGGCACCGCCACCACCTTCGACGTGGCCGCGCCCGATGGCGCCTATGTCGGGGGCGTGATCGCGCCGGGGGTGAACCTGTCGCTTGAGGCGCTGCATATGGGCGCGGCTTCGCTGCCCCATGTCGATGTGACCAAACCCGCGCAGGCCATCGGCACCAATACCGTCGCCTGTATCCAGTCGGGCATCTTCTGGGGCTATATCGGCCTCATGGAAGGCATCATCCGCCAGATCCGCGCCGAGCGCGGCCTGCCGATGAAAGTCATTGCAACCGGGGGGCTCGCCCCGTTGTTCGAACAGGGAACGGATGTCTTCGACAGCATCGAAGACGACCTGACCGTCCACGGGCTGCGGCTCATCTACGATCACAACAAGGAGGCGGGGAATGTCTGACCGGCTTTTCTATCTGCCGCTTGGCGGCGCGGGCGAAATCGGCATGAACGCCTATGTCTATGGCTATGGCCCCAAGGGCAAGGAACGCCTGATCGTCGTCGATCTGGGGGTGACCTTCGGCGATATGGATTCGACCCCCGGGGTCGATCTGATCATGGCCGATACTGCCTGGTTGCAGGCCAACAGAAACCGGATCGAGGCGATCTTCATCACCCATGCGCATGAAGACCATGTCGGCGCACTCGGGCTGCTCTGGGACCGGCTGGAAAAGCCCGTCCATTGCCGCCGCTTCACCGGTGCGCTGGCGCGGATGAAACTGGAAGAACGCGGGCTGTCGCCCGATGCCGTCCAGATCCACGAGCCGCGCCCGGCGGTGATCGAGGCCGGCCCCTTCAAGGTGCAGTTCGTCCCGATCAGCCATTCGATCCCGGAAAGCTCGGCGCTGATCATCGACACGCCCGCTGGCCGGATCGTGCATAGCGGCGATTTCAAGCTGGACGGCTCGCCCGTGGTCGGCGAACCCTTCGATCCGATCCTGTGGCACGACATCGCCGGCGAAGGGGATGGCGTGAAGGTGCTGGCCTGCGATTCGACCAATGTCTTCAGCCCGCATCCGGGCCGGTCCGAGGCATTGCTGGCCAACCCGATCCTCGATTTCGTCATGAAGCAGCCGAACATGGTCGCGGCGACCACCTTCGCGTCCAACGTGGCGCGGCTGAAGACGCTGGCCGATGCCGGCGTGGCGGCGGGGCGCAAGATCTGCCTGCTCGGCCGCTCGATGCGGCGGATGACGCAGGTGGCGCAGGAAACCGGCGTGGTGCACAACTTCCCCGCGACGATCAGCCCAGAGGAAGCCGCGAACCTGCCCCGGAACGAGGTCATGCTGATCGTCACCGGCAGCCAGGGCGAACGCCGGGCGGCGACGGCGCAACTGGCGCGCGGCTCCTATCTCGGGCTCAGGATGAAAGAGGGCGACAGCTTCCTGTTCAGTTCCAGCGTCATCCCCGGCAACGAGCGCGGCGTGATCCGGATCATGAACCAGTTCTCGGAAATCGGCGTCGATGTCTTCGATGCGCAGGACGGCACCTATCACGTTTCGGGCCATGCCAACCGGCCCGATCTGGAAGCCGTGCACGACCTGCTGAAGCCGAAGATGCTGATCCCGATGCATGGCGAGCATATGCATCTGCGCGAACATGCGGCCATCGGTGCGTCCAAGGGCATTGCCTCGATCGTGGCCACCAATGGCGCCATGGTCGATCTGACCGGCAAGCGCCCGCAGATCGTCGACAATGTCGATTCGGGGCGGATCTATCTTGACGGCTCGGTGCTGATCGGGGCCATGGACGGGGTCATCCGCGACCGCATCCGCATGGCGCTGAACGGTCATGTCACCGTCAGCGTGATCGTGGACGAGGACGACAATCCCTTCCCCGATGCCTGGGTCGAGCCGATGGGCCTGACCGAGTGCGGCCGTTCGAACCAGCCGGTGGCCGAGCAGATCGAATCCGAACTGGCCGAATTCCTGGAACGCGCCGATGCCAAGACCGTCGCCGACGACCAGAAGCTTGAGGAAGCGGTGCGCAAGATCACCCGGCAGGTGACGATGGAGGAGATCGGCAAGAAGCCCGAGGTCACCGTCATCATCAGCCGCCTGGCACCCTGACGGGCCGCTGATCGCGGCAGCGAGGGGGGGGCGGATAATGGCGGCACTGGCGCTTGCGGCGATGGTCCTGACCATGTTCGGCACCGGCCTTGGCCTGCATGGCCGCGATTTCCTGCGCGTCCAGACGGCGCCTGCGCCGATCCTGATCGGGCTGGCCCTGCAGGCGCTGCTGTTTCCGATGGCGATGGCGCTGCTGGTTGCGGGGCTTCTGCCGGCGGGCGATCTGGCTTTCGGCCTGTCGCTGGTGGGGTTGCTTCCGGCGACGGCGGCCAGCCATGCCTTTGTCGGTCTGGCGGGCGGCAATATCGGCATTGCCCGCTCGCTGACCGCATGGTCCTCGCTGACCTTCCTGATGGTGGTCTGGGCCATCGACCTGGACGAGGTGATGCCGCATCTGAACCTTGTCCTCGGGGCCTGCTATGTCCTGCCGCTGGCGGCGGGGATGGGCCTGCGCCAGTTGCGCCCGCAGATCGCGATCCGTGCCGAGCGGCCGGTCTTCATGGCCGGCTCGGTCCTGACCGGGCTGGCGGTGCTGGCGACGCTCTGGCTGGAATGGGATCCGCAATTGCTGGCGCAGTTCCCGCTGGCGCTGCTGATCGCCTGTATGGCGGGCCTGTTCGGCGGCGTCGCGGGCGGGCTGCGCGGCACCGGGCGGGGCGAGGCGATGGGGATCTCGCTCGCCATGCAGAATGTCGTGGTGCTGCTGGCCCTGGCCTGGGCGGCGGGACATGGCGGTTTCGCGGCGGGGGCGGCGGTCTATGCGGTCGCCATGTATCTGGCCGTCTTCGGCCTCATGATCTTCTGGCGGCGCATCGGATAAGGCCGCTTGACGGCGCCCCTGCGGCTTGCCACATGCTGCGCCATGTCCGACAAGCCCTTCGATCCGAACCCGACCCATCGCAATTTCTATGGCCGCCGCCATGGCAAGACGCTTCGGCGCAGCCAGAAGGGCTATCTGGCCGAGGATCTGGGCGCGCTGCAACCGGCCGGCATCACCCTGCAGGACAATCCCGGACGCACGCCCATCGAGCCCGGAGCGATCTTCGGCGACGACCGCCCGATCTGGCTGGAAATCGGCTTCGGCGGGGGCGAGCACATGGTTCACATGGCCGCCACCTATCCCGAAATCGGCATCATCGGCTGCGAGCCCTTCATCAACGGCGTCGCCATGCTGGTCGGCAAGATCAAGGCGGCGGGGGTGAAGAATGTCAGCGTCCATCCCGGCGATGCCCGAGACCTGATGGATGTTTTGCCCGATGGCGCCATCGCCAAGGCGTTTCTGAACTATCCCGATCCCTGGCCGAAAACCCGCCATCACCGCCGCCGCTTCGTCACCCCCGAACACCTGATCCCGTTGCACCGGGTCATGGCCCCGGGCGCGGAGTTCCGGGTCGCGACCGACATCCCCTCCTATATGGAGCAGACGCTGGAGGAGGTGCCGAAGGCCGGGTTCGAACTGCTCAGCCAGCGCGCCGAGGCCTGGCCCGACTGGTTCTCGACCCGTTACGAACAGAAGGCGCTGCGCGAGGGCCGAGTCCCCGCCTATGCCTCGTTCCGGCGGGTCTGAGCGGCGCTGTCCAGCCAGGCGCGCAGCTCGGCATTGCTGGAGGGCGCGAATTTCTGTTTCGGAAAGTCGTTATTGCCCGAGGGCGCCACGCGCAGCAGATCGAAGCCGGCATCGAGGCAGGCGATGCCGATCATCCGTTCGACCGCATGGGCCAGCGTGCCGTCCATCTGCCGAGCTTCCGGCGGGAAATTCGAAACGCCGAGCCCGAGGTCCAGCAGCGGCTGCAGGGCACCCGTTCGCGCCCAGAACATCGACCCAGCTGGAAAATCCAGCGCCCGGTCATCGGGCAGCGGGGCTGTCATCTTCAGGCGGTGGCGCAACTCCTCGGCCAGTTCGCGGTCATGCGCCCAATGCGCGACCCTGAGCGTCGGGCGATAGCCCTGCGGCGCGATCAGCCCGATCCGGTCGATATCCTTGAAGAAGGATAGGATGCGGTTGATCTGCGCGGTCTCGGGCAGCAGGCAGTCCAGCACATGCTCCATCCAGCCATCCAGCTTCCGGGCATGGGTCGAACGCTTGCCATGCAGGTGCAGCACGATGTCGTGATCCTCATGCGCCTTGCCGAAGCCGCAGAATTTCGGCGCGATGTCGCGGCCGCGATTGGGCATGATCTCGATCCGCGCCTGCGGCAGCGCCTCGGCAATCGTCGCCGCCTTCTGGTCGCTGTCGGTCGAGACGTAAAGCCGCAAGGGCGCGTCGATCCGGGCCAGCCTTTCGGCGAAGATCCCGGCCAGTTCGGCGTAATAGAGATGCAGGAAGACGCCGATGGGCCGTTCCGGTGCCAGCGCCGCGCGCCGGGGCCAGAGCGCGACATGCGTCTTCTGCCGGTCGAGGTCCAAGGCCGGCCCCTCATGCCGGTAAAGCGGCTTGTTGATCATCACCCGGACCAGATATGGATCGGTCAGCCTGCATGGCAGCAGGATTGTTTCAGCATTATCGGCGGCAAGAAGCTGGTCGATGATCCGTTGGGCGCGCAGCGCCAGCGCCTCGGCCCGGGCGGGCAGATCCTCGGGCGGCGGGCCCTCCAGCAGTGCCTGCGCCCGCCGATGATCCTGCATCAAAGGGTGGATGATGGCTTGGCCGTCGCCCTCGGGGTCGCGGAGGATTTCCAGCCCGGCAAGGGCAGGGCGGCGGGCCAGCACCTCAAGGATGCGCCGGATCGCCAGTGCGGCGCGCAGCATGGCCAGCGGCAGGCTGTCGATCCCGGGCATCGAGGCCGGATCGCAAAGCCGCATCCTGAGCCGAACCGGCCCCGCCGCCAGTGCCGCATCCAGCCGGGCGATCGGATCCTCGGTCGGCGTGCGGTTGTCGGGGCTGACATCGTCGGTCAGATCGAAGGCGGTCGCGGGGGCAGTATGTGCGCGCGGCGGTTGCTGGGCGAAAAGGCGCGGCACCCGGATATCGCGGGCCAGCAGATCTGCGAAGATCGCCAGCATCGCATCCGCCCGCGCCCCGAAGCTGTAGCCCTGCCGGATCCGGGCATTGCGGTCCAGCCGGGTCGCCATATCGGCGGGAGGCGTGGCCAGGGCCTTATGCAGCCAGGCCTCCAGCCTGGCCGGGTCTTCCTCGATCTGGACCAGTTCGGGCAGGTCCGGGGCCATGAACCCCTGCACCGGGTCCGACAGCACCATGGCCCCGGCGGCCAGCGCGTCGAAGCTGCGATTGCTCATCATTCCCAGCTGCGCCATATGGCCCATATGGCTGTTCAGCACGATGCGGCTGCGGGCATAGAGGCCCGGCAGATCCTCGTAGGGATAGCGGGTGCCGCGTATGCAGCGATCCGGGATCACGCCTTTCCAGCCATCGCCCCAAAGCGCCAGATCGAAATCCTGCAGCCCGGCCACCAGCCGGATCAGCCGGCGCGGCGCGCGCAGGCCGTAATTGCCGACGAAGACAAGCGGCAGGGTCTCGGTGCCCTCGGGCCGGCGCGAAGGGTGGAACAGGTCCGGGTCGGTCGCCTGCGCCATATAGAGCGCGGGCAGCCCCGCCTGCGCATATTGCCGGCTGAGCGCCGCCGACGACGTGATCACCCCCTGAAACCGCGCCAGCGCCCGGATGCTGACGTAATTCGGCATCGAGATCATCCAGACCAGGTTCGGCACCCCCGGCACGGTATCGTCGAGATGCGGGCCAGCGATGCGCAGGACCACGTCGCCCGCGCCCGACAGGCGCGGCGCTTCGCCAGAGAAGAACAGTTCGGCCTCATGCCCACGGGCGCGAATCGCCTGGGCAATCGCCTCGGCATAGGCGGTATCGCCCCAGTTCTCGCGGTCGTTGCGCTGCGCGCAGGTGCTGATATGGACCCGGATCGGGTGGGACGGCAGGTTCTGCATCTGGCCCCGATGGTTATCCGCGCTCGGCCCGCTTGGCCGCGTCCCAGAGCGCGTCCATCTCGGTCAGGGTCGAATCCTCGGGGCGACGGCCTTCGGCCTGCAATGCCGCCTCGATCGACTGGAAGCGACGGGTGAATTTCGCATTGGCGGCCCGCAGCGCCTCCTCGGGGTCGATATCGAGATGCCGGGCGAGATTGGCCATGACAAACATGAGATCGCCGAATTCCTCGGTCAGATGGGCGTGATCGGCATTGTCCTTCGCCTCGACCAGTTCGGCGGTCTCCTCGGCAAGCTTGTCGAGCACCTGTTCCGGGCCGGGCCAGTCGAAGCCGACCCTTGCCGCACGGTTCTGCAGCTTGATGGCGCGGGTCAGGGCCGGCAGGCCAAGCGCCACCCCGTCGAGCACGCCCTTCTCGGCCTTGGCGGCGCGTTCGGCGGCCTTGATCGTTTCCCAATCCTTGATCTGCTGCTCGGCCGACTTGTCGCGCGATTCGTCGCCGAAGACATGCGGGTGGCGGTCGATCAGCTTCTCCGAGATCTTCGCCGCGACATCGGCGAAATCGAACATGCCCTTTTCCTCGGCCATCTGGGCATGGAAGACCACCTGCAGCAGCAGATCGCCCAGTTCGCCCGGAAATTCGTCCCAGGCCTCGCGGGCGATGGCATCTGCGACCTCATGCGCCTCCTCAATGGTATAGGGAGAGATCGAGGCGAAATCCTGTTCGATATCCCAGGGACAGCCGGTCTGGGGGTCGCGCAGGGCGGCCATGATCCCGATCAGGCGGGCGATCTCGGCCTGGTTGCGGTCGGGCGTCTCGGGCATGTTCAGGGCGGCGCTGTCGGGCATGGCGATCTCCTTCCCGGGCAGGGGTGCCACAGCGCGGGGGGTAAGTCCACTCTGGCCCGATACCGCCCGGCGCGGCAACCGCGCCTGCATCGTTGCCGCTTTCTTGCCATTACCCGCCGCGAAGATTAGGTTGCGCGGCAATTCGGGGCGCGTGCACGCGTTCCATCACCCTGACCGACATTCCGAAAGGACCGCCGATGTTCATTTCTCCTGCTTATGCGCAAGCCGCCGGTGGCGCGGGTGGCGTGGCCGCGATTGGCCAGTTCATCCCGCTGATCCTGATCTTCGTGATCATGTATTTCCTGATCCTGCGCCCGCAGCAGAAGCGCATGAAGGAACATCGCAACATGGTCGGCGCGCTGAAGCGCGGCGATCAGGTGATCACCCAAGGCGGACTGATCGGCAAGGTCACCGATGTCAAGGACGAGGAAGTGACCGTCGAGATCGCCCAGGGCGTCAAGGTTCGCGTCGTGCGCAGCACCATTGCCCAAGTGCTGAACGTCACCGCCCCTGTCGCCGCCAATTCCTGAGGCCCATTCAAGGCTTTCCGACATGCTGGACATCCCGCTCTGGAAACGCGTCCTGATCCTGGGCGTGGTGGCAATCGGCCTGATCTGGGCGATGCCGAATCTGTTCTACAGCCGGGTCGAGACCCATAACGACGCGGTTGCCGCGTCTGAAAAGGCTGGATTTGCAACCGAGGAACAGCAGGCTGCCATGGCAGGCTGGCCGAACTGGCTGCCGAACGGGCTGGTCAATCTGGGTCTCGACCTGCGCGGCGGCGCGCATCTTCTGGCCGAGGTCGAGGTTGCGGAGGTCTACAAGTCCCGCATGGACGCGCTCTGGCCGGAAATGCGCCGGGTGCTGGCCGAACAGCGCGACACCATCGGCGCGGTGCGCCGGGTGCCGGCGCCCGATGGCGAATTGCATATCGAGATCGGCAATGCCGACCAGATGGCCGCCGCCGTCGCCGCGGCACGCACATTGGCCACGCCGGTCGTCTCGTTGAGCGGGGCGGGGCAGAACGACATCGACATCTCGGCCTCGGGCAAGGTGCTGACGATCAAGCTGTCCGATGCGGAAAAGACCGCGACCGACGACCGCACCGTCCAGCAATCGCTGGAAATCGTGCGTCGCCGCGTCGACGAGGTCGGCACTCGGGAACCGACCATCCAGCGTCAGGGCGCGAACCGTATCCTGATCCAGGTGCCGGGCATCGGTTCCGCCGCCGAGTTGAAGGCGCTGATCGGCACCACCGCCAAGCTGACCTTCAACCCGGTGATCCGCCGCACCACCGATGCCAATGAATCGCCCGGGATCGGCAATGCGCTACTGCCCTCGATCGACGAGGAGGGCGTCTATTACGTCATCGAGGACAGCCCCGTCGTCACCGGCGAGGAGCTGACCAACGCCCAGCCCAGCTTCGACCAGAACAGCCAGCCGGCGGTCAGCTTCAACTTCAACCCTTCGGGGGCACGCAAGTTCGGTGCCTATACTGCGGCGAATATCGGCCAGCCTTTCGCCATCGTGCTGGATAACGAGGTCATCTCGGCCCCGGTGATCCGCGATGCGATCACCACCGGGGCGGGGCAGATCTCGGGCTCGATGGATGTCGCCAGCTCGACCCAGCTTGCGGTTCTGCTGCGCGCAGGCGCCCTGCCGGCCAAGCTGACCTTCCTGGAAGAACGCACCATCGGCCCCGAGCTTGGCCAGGACAGCATCGATGCCGGTCGTATCGCCTCGCTCGTGGGCTTTCTGGCCGTGGTCGCGCTGATGATCGCCAGCTATGGGCTTTTCGGCGTCTTTGCCTCGGTCGCGCTGACGCTGAATATCGGGCTGATCTTCGGCCTTCTGTCGATGATCGGCGCGACCCTGACCCTGCCGGGGATCGCCGGGATCGTGCTGACCATCGGTATGGCGGTCGACGCCAATGTGCTGGTCTTCGAGCGTATTCGCGAAGAAACCGCCCGTGGACGCGGCCCCGCCCGCGCCATCGAGGAAGGCTATTCCAATGCCATGTCGGCCATTGTCGACGCCAACGTCACCACGCTGATCATCGCCGGTATCCTGTTCACCATGGGCTCCGGCCCGGTGAAGGGCTTTGCCGTGACGCTGGCCATCGGCATCGTGACTTCGGTCTTCACGGCGCTCTGGGTGACGCGCCTGATGATGGTGACCTGGTTCGACCGCGCCCGCCCGAAGACGATTGAGGTGTGATATGGCCTGGCGACTGAAACTCGTACCCGACAATACGCAGATCGACTTCTTCCGTCTGCAGGCCATCACCTTCGGGGTGTCGACGCTGCTGGCGGTGGCCTCGGTCGTCTGCCTGTTCGTCATGGGGCTGAACTTCGGCATCGACTTCCGGGGCGGCACCACCATCCGCACCGAGGCCACGCAGCCGGTCGATGTCGGTGCCTACCGGCAGGCGATTGCGCCCCTGAACCTCGGCGATGTTGCGATTTCGCAGGTCTTCGATCCGACCTTCGGCGCCGACCAGCATGTGGCCCAGATCCGCATTCAGGCCCAGGAAGGCGCCGAGGCGGTCAGCCCCGAGACCATCGCCAAGGTCGAGGATGCGCTGAAACAGGTCGATCCCTCGATCACCTTCCCCTCGGTCGAATCGGTCGGTCCCAAGGTCTCGGGAGAGCTGATCCAGACGGCGGTCATGGCAGTGATGGCCTCGCTGGTGGCGATCTCGGTCTATATCTGGTTCCGCTTCGAATGGCAGTTCGCGGCCGGTGCCTTCGTTTCGCTGATCCATGACGTGCTGATCACCCTCGGCGTCTTCAGCCTGTTCCAGATCAAGTTCGACCTGACCACCATCGCGGCGCTGCTGACCATTCTCGGCTACTCGATCAACGATACCGTCGTCGTCTTCGACCGGCTTCGCGAGAACCTGATGAAGTTCAAGACCACGCCGCTGCGCGATCTGATGAACCTTTCGGTCAACGAGACGCTCAGCCGGACGGTCATGACCTCGGGCACGACGCTGGTAGCGCTGATCGCGCTGCTGGCTTTGGGGGGCGACGTGATCCGTGGCTTCGTCTTCGCCATCACCTTCGGGATCGTGATCGGGACCTATTCCTCGATCTATGTTGCCAAGAACATCGTGCTCTGGCTGGGCGTCAAGCGCGACTGGTCGAAGCCCGACCCCGAGGCACTGCCCGACCAGTTCCGGGACGCGCCCTGATGCAACTGACCGAGGCCCAGTTTCCGTCCGGGGCAAGGCCCATCGACGGCTACGGGCCCGGTTTCTTCCGCATCGCCGGCAAGGTGCACGAGGGCGGGGTGACCGTCTCGGCCCTCGGTGTCTCGCCCTGGCGCGGGCTGGCGGATAAGGCCCCGCTGCTGGCGCTGGCAGGTCAGACGGATGTGCTGTTTCTGGGCATGGGCGGCGATATCGCGCCGCCGCCGCGCCCGCTTCTGGCCCAGCTTGAAGCGGCGGGGATCATGGCCGAGGCGATGTCCTCACCCTCGGCTGCGCGCAGCTATAACGTGCTGCTGGCCGAGGGGCGGCGCGTGGCCTGCGCGCTCATCCCGGTATGAGCCTGCTGGCCGTCCACGAGCTTGCCGTCGCGCGCGGCGGGCTGAGGGCGGTGGAAGGGCTGTCCTTTTCGCTCGATGCCGGGCGGGCGCTGATCCTGCGCGGGCCGAACGGCATCGGCAAGACCACGCTTCTGCGCAGTGTCGCCGGGTTGCAACCGCCGGCTGGCGGAAGGGTAGAGATCGCCCCCGAGAGCGTCGCCTATGCCGCCCATGCCGACGGGCTGAAATCGGCGCTGAGCGTAGTTGAGAACCTGCGCTTCTGGGCCAATATCTTCGGACAGCCCGACATTGCCCCGGCGCTTGATGCGATGAACCTGCGCGAGCTGGCCGAGCGTCCGGCCGGTGCGCTTTCGGCCGGCCAGAAGCGCCGGCTGGGGCTGGCACGACTGCTGGTCACGGGCCGCCCGCTCTGGGTGCTGGACGAGCCGACCGTGTCGCTCGATGCCGAATCGGTGGCGCTTTTTGCCGGTCTGGTCCGCGCCCATCTGGGGCAGGGCGGCGCGGCGCTGATCGCCACCCATATCGACCTTGGCCTGCCCGAGGCCGAAATCCTCGATCTTGGCCCTTACCGCGCAAGGCTGGGCGACCGGCAGAACGCGCCGAAAAGCTTCAACGAGGCCTTCGCATGAGCCGCGCCGTCAGGGAGACCCGGCCATGATGGCGCTGCTTCTGCGCGATCTGCGGCTTGCCACCCGCGCCGGCGGCGGCTTCGGGCTGGGACTGGGGTTCTTCCTGATCCTCTGCATGTTGATCCCCTTCGGGGTCGGACCGGAAGGCGATGTTCTGGCGAAAATCGCCCCCGGCATCCTCTGGGTCGGGGCGCTGCTCGCGTGCCTTCTGTCGCTCGACCGGATCTTCGCGCTGGATCACGAGGATGGCTCGCTTGACCTGCTGGCGACCGCGCCGATCCCGCTGGAAGGTGCGGTCGCGGCAAAGGCCTTCGCGCATTGGCTGACCTCCTGCCTGCCGCTGATCGTGGCCGCCCCGCTGTTCGGGCTGCTTCTGCACCTGCCCACTGCTGCGACCGGCTGGCTGATCGCCTCGCTTCTGATCGGCACACCGGCGCTGTCGATGCTCGGTGCCTTCGGGGCGGCGGTGACGGTGGGCCTGCGGCGCGGCGGGCTGCTTCTGTCGCTGCTGGTGCTGCCGCTTTACCTGCCGACGCTGATCTTCGGGGCCGAGGCCACCCGGCGCGGGGCCGCCGGCATGGACCCGACCACGCTGCTGGTGCTGCAAGGCGCGATCACGCTTCTGGTGCTGGCACTGATCCCCTTCGCGGCGGCTGCGGCAATACGTATCAACCTGCGGTAAAGACTTCGCCAGCCGAAGCCGGTAAGGGCTTCACGCGAACCCCGCCGCGCGCTAGGAAATGCCCATGTCGATCTGGGAATACGCCAACCCCGTCAAGTTCATGCAGACCTCCGGGCGATTTCTGCCCTGGGTGGTCGCGGGCGCGGTGCTGTGCATGGTGACGGGGCTGGTCTGGGGCTACTCGACGCCGCCCGATTACCGGCAGGGCGCCTCGGTCAAGATCATGTATCTGCATGTTCCCGCCGCGATGATGGCGATCAATTGCTGGCTGATGATGCTGGTCGCCTCGCTGATCTGGATCGTCCGGCGCCACCATGTCAGCGCGCTTGCCGCCAAGGCCGCCGCCCCCATCGGTGCCACCATGACCCTGATCGCGCTGGTGACCGGTGCCGCCTGGGGCCAGCCGACCTGGGGCACCTGGTGGGAATGGGACCCGCGCCTGACCTCTTTCCTGGTCCTGCTGCTGTTCTATTTCGGCTATATCGCGCTTTGGGAAGCGGTCGAGAACCCGGACAGCGCCGCCGACCTGACCGGGGTCCTCTGCCTTGTCGGTTCGGTCTTCGCGCTGCTGTCGCGCTATGCGGCGCTGTTCTGGAATCAGGGCATCCATCAGGGATCGTCGCTTTCCGTCGCCCCGGGCGAGCGGATGAGCGAGGTCTATCGCTATCCCCTTTACCTGACCATGCTGGGGTTTTTCCTGACCTTTGTGGCGCTGCTTCTGATCCGCACCCGGACCGAGATCCGCATCCGCCGCACCGCCGCCCTGCAAGCCCGCGAGGCCCGCTCATGATGGAACTCGGCAAATATACCCTGCCGGTGCTGCTGTCCTATGGGGTCAGCATCACGCTTCTGGCCCTGCTGATCTGGCAGAGCCTTTCCCGCAATGCCCGCGCCCGGCGCGCGCTGGAACGGCAGGAGGGCAAGCGCGATGCGCATTAAGCCCCTGATGCTGATCCCGCCGCTGGTCTTTCTGGGTCTGGCGCTGCTGTTCCTGTGGGGGATGGGTCGCGACGATCCGAACGCGATCCCTTCGACCTTCGTCGGGCGCGAGGCACCGCCCCTGCCGCAGACCGCGCTGCCCGGCAACACCCAGCTGACCGACGAGATGCTGCGCCAGCCCGGGGTGAAGCTGGTGAATTTCTGGGCCAGCTGGTGCCCGCCCTGCCGGGCCGAGCATCCGACCCTGACCGAGCTTTCGGCCCGCCTGCCGGTCTACGGCGTCGATCTGAAGGATAACGAGGCCGACGCGCTGCGCTTCCTTTCGCAGGACGGCAATCCCTTTCACGCCATGGCCACCGATCCGCAGGGGCGCGGCGCCATCGACTGGGGCGTGACCGCGCCGCCCGAGACCTTCATCATCGATGCTCAGGGCCGCATCCTTTACCGCCATGCCGGCCCGCTGGTGCGCGAGGATTACACGAACCGCTTCCTGCCCGAACTGGAAAAGGCGCTGGCCGCAGAATAACGGCATGTCCTGTCGCTGTCAGGGCGAGGCCGCCGGTCCGAAAGGGCCGGCTGTTTGCATATGCCCCGTCGCCTGTGGAGCAATCCATCGAACGGTGCCCGCGCCGAACGCAACCAGATAATCTGGCCGGTTCCGGGGCCTGCCCTGCGTGCGTTGGCAGCGGATCGCCTGCCTTGGGACGCAAGCCGGCTGACTTCAGATAGGCCACAACCATTGCGAATGCACTCCGGCGCGAGTCGCATAAATATGCAGAAAAAAGTCAAGAATTTCTGCGCCAGAAGCGATATGTGAGCGCAAACCTGCCGAAAAGGACAGGTTCAGAACAAATTTAGCTAATTTGTATATGCTTTGGTATAGTCTATCCTAACCCAGCGTCACGCCAAAAGGCGTGGCACAAGTGAACCATACGTTTCCGTATGGATAATTGCCTATCGATTGCGACGCGGTCTGCCGCCGTTGCGTCTGTTAAAGGGGAAAGTGTGAATGGCTCAATCTGTTACCTGGTATTTGACCGATGTGACGAGAACGGGTGGCAGCGGGGATTAGACGGTCAACGGCACATCGACGCAGGTCGATGTCTGGTTTGGGACCCAAGCAGAGTGGAATGCGCTGACCACGACCGAGCAGGGTGCTTACGATATTCATATCATAAGCACGGATTCCCTCGTCAACGCGGATGAGACCAAAGCGGCGTTTTCAACCTACAGTTCGACTAACAGCCTGAGCTACACGTTTCCCAACAATTCCGGTTTCCTGGGCACGAACGATATCGACCTTGATGGCAGCGGTCCCGGCGGGCTGGAGCCTTCAGTAGGCCTTGCTGTCGACGGCGGTTCCATCCAGTCCTCCAATCACGCCATTATCATTACTCTGGACCCGATCACGGCCGCGACAATAGGTGATGGCTATCAGCCTGGACAGGGTAACTTCAGCCCGTTCCGCCCCGGCAAGCTGACCCCGCCCTGCCTGACGCGCGGCACGCTTGTGCGCACGCCCGGCGGTACGGTCGCAGTGGAAGCGCTGCGTGTCGGCGATATGGTCGCAACGGCGGATCACGGTGCCCGTCCGGTGGCGATGATCTGCTCGACCAAGGTCGCTGCGTCCGGGTTGAGCGCTTCGCCCGAGTTGCGCCCGATCCGCATTCGTGCCGGCGCGCTTGGGGATGGGCTGCCCACTGCTGATCTTGTGGTCAGCCCGCAGCACCGGATGCTGGTCCGCTCGAAAATCGCGCAGCGCATGTTCGGCGCGCTGGAAGTGCTGGTTGCGGCCAAGCAGCTTCTGGCAATCGACGGGGTCGAGATCGACGAGATCGGGCAGGGGGTGGAGTATTTCCACATCCTTTTCGAGGAACATGAGGTGATCTTCGCCAATGATGCCCCGACCGAAAGCCTGTTCACCGGGCCAGAGGCGATAAAGGCGTTGTCCCCGGCTGCGCGGGCAGAGGTCTTCTCGATCTTCCCAGAGCTTGTGGAAGACGATACCACCATGCTGCCGGCACGGCTGCTGGTACAGGGTCGGCGCGGTCGCCAACTGGCAAACCGCCACGCAATCCAAAGCAGGGAACTGCTGATGTAATGGAATTTCGGGCCGGTTCGCTTGGCGATCCGGCCCGAATTCTGTCTTCTCGCTCGCCTCAGACGATCCCGCCGCCGCCGCCCGCCGATTTGGGCCGCGTCGCCGCCACTTTCGCCCGATAGCCCGAGGCGCGGTAGGCTGCGACCGGGTCGATGGCCGCGCCGGCACGTTGTCGCGCCATGGCCAGGATCGGCTCGACATCGGTGCGGAAGGCCGCGCGCAGGGTCGCCGCCGCCATCAGCGCATCGTTCTCCTGCCGGAAGCCCTCCAGCGCCGCACGATCCACCAGCGAGGCCTGCACATAGGCGCGCTGGATCTCGCACGCGCTGACGATCAGGCTTTCGATGGGATCGGTGACATTATGGCTCTGGTCGATCATGTGCGACAGGTTCAGGCCGGGCGTGTCTTCCAGCTCGACCAGCTCGTTGAAGACGAGGAACAGGCGGAAGGGTTCGATGGTGCCGCTGTCCAGGTCGTCATCGCCATATTTGCTGTCGTTGAAATGGAAACCGCCCAGCTTGCCGGCGCGGATCAGGCGCGCGACGATCATCTCGATATTCACATTCGGCGCGTGGTGGCCCAGATCGACCAGACATTGCGCCTGATCGCCCAGTTCCTGCGCGATCATCAGGCTGGTGCCCCAGTCCTGCACCACGGTCGAATAGAAGGCGGGTTCATAGATCTTGTGCTCGGAGAAGATCCGCCAGTCGCCGGGCAGCTTCGCATACACCTGCTTCATCGCATCGAGATAGCGCTCGAACTGCTGCGACAGCGAGGTCTGGCCGGGAAAGTTCGAGCCGTCGCCGATCCAGACCGTCAGCGCCTTGGAGCCGATCTTCTCGCCGATCTCGATACATTCGATATTATGCTCTATGGCCTGTTGCCGGGTCGCGGCGTCGGTATGCGACAGCGAGCCGAATTTATAGCTATGGGCCTGATCCGCCTGATCCTGAAACGTGTTCGAGTTCATGGCGTCGAAGCCCAGGCCCTGTTCTTCGGCCTTGACCAGCAGGTCGGCGGGGTCGGCCTTGTCCCAGGGGATATGCAGGCTGACTTTGGGCGTGGCGTCGGTCAATTGCTGGATGACCCCGCAATCGTCCAGCTTGTCCATGATGCCATTGGGCTCGCCCTCGCCCGGGAAGCGGGCGAAGCGGGTGCCGCCGGTGCCGGTGCCCCAACTGGGGATGGCGACGCCGAAACCGGTGGCGCGGGCGGTCAGGGCCTCGATATCGACGCCGCGCCGCGCCAGACGGGCGCCGAGGGCGTCGTAATCGCTGGCCAGATCGGCGGCGCGTGTGGCGTTTTCGGATTCGATGATGTGCTTGTCGATCATGGCGCTCACCGGGTGAAGGCCTGGACGTTGCCTGCGTCCACGTTGAGGATATTGCCGGTCGACTTGGCAGACAGGTCGCTGGCGAAGAAATAGGCGGCTTCGGCGATATCCTCGGGCAGGACGGATCGCTTCAGCATGGAACGCTGGCGATACATTTCCTCCAGCCCCTCCTTGTCGGTCTTGTAGGTCGAGGCGCGCTGATCCAGCCAGTCGCCCTCCCATATCTTCGAGCCGCGCAGAACCGCGTCGGGGTTGACGACATTGACGCGGATGCCCGCCTCGGCCCCTTCAAGCGCAAGGCAGCGCGCAAGGTGGATTTCCGCCGCCTTCGCCGTGCAATAGGCACTGGCATTCGGGCTGGCGGCAAGGCCGTTCTTCGAAGCCACGAAGATCACCGAGCCGCCGATATTTTCGGTGCGGAACAGGCGGAACGCCTCTCGGCTGACGAGGAAATAGCCGGTGGAGAGGATGTCCATGTTCTTGTTCCACAGCGCCAGCGAGGTCTCCTCGACCGGGGCCGAGGACGCGATGCCGGCATTCGATACCAGAATGTCCAATCCGCCGAACTCGACCGAGGTTTCCGCGAAGGCGGCGGCGACCTGGGCTTCGTCGGTGACGTTCATCGCAACGCCGCGCACGACATCGGCGCCGTGCCGGGCGGCGAAGCCCTTCGTCACCTCATCCAAGGCCGTGGCGTCGATATCGGCCAGCATGACGCAGGCGCCCTCGCGCAGGAAACGCTCGGCGGTGGCGGCGCCAATGCCCCCCGCGCCGCCGGTGACAAGCGCGATCCGGCCCGCCAGCGCCTTGGGTTTCGGCATCCGCTGCAGCTTGGCTTCCTCAAGCAGCCAGTATTCGATGTCGAAAGCCTCCTGTTCCGGCAGGCCCTGATAGGTGCTGACGCCGGAGGCACCGCGCATCACGTTGATGGCGTTGACATAGAACTCGCCCGAGATCCGCGCCGTCGCCTTGTCGAGTGCGAAGGTCAGCATACCGACGCCGGGGACCAGATAGACGACCGCATTCGGGTCGCGCAGCGCCGGGCTGTCGGGATGCTTGCAGCGGTCGTAATAGGCGGCGTAATCGGCGCGATAGGCGGCGACGGCATCGGGCAGGCTGGCGATGGTGGCGTCCAGATCGGGGTTGGCCGGGTCGAAATCGACGACCAGCGGGCGGATCTTGGTGCGCAGGAAATGATCCGGGCAAGAGGTGCCGAGCGGCGCCAGATCGTCCAGCATGTCCGAGCCGACGAAGTCCAGCACCGCCTTCTGGTCGTCGAAATGACCGACCTTGTGGCGATCTTTCGAGATCAGCCCGCGAATGACCGGCATCAGTTTCGCGGCAATCTCGCGGCGCTGCGCCTCGGGCAGGGTGGGGCCCTTTTCGCCGCCAAAGGCCGGCTTGCCGTCGGTCTTCGCCTCCAGCCAGGCGGCGGCCTTGTTGATGACATCGAGCGTGGTCTGATAGCAGTCTTCCGCCGTGTCGCCCCAGGTGAACAGCCCGTGGCTTTCCAGCACCGCGCCCTTGGCGTCCGGGTTTTCCCTGGCGAATTTTTCCAGCCACAGGCCAAGCTCGAAACCGGGGCGCTTCCAGGGCAGCCAGCCGATTTCGTTGCCGAAGATCTCGGCGGTCAACTCCCTTGAATTGACCGAGGCCGCGATGGCGATGATCGCGTCGGAATGGACGTGATCGACATGCTTCTTCGGCACATAGGCGTGCAGCGGCGTGTCGATGCTCGCGGCGCGCGGGTTCAGCGCGAAGGTGCAATGGGGCAGGTAGCCGACCATTTCGTCTTCATGTTCCAGCCCGCGATACTTGCCCTTCAGCGCCTCAAGCTTCTCCATGTAGAGCGTCGAGAACCCGTCCATCTTCATCGAGCCGATATCGCCTCCCGAGCCCTTGACCCACAGGACCTCGACCTGATCGCCGCTCAGGGGGTCGGTTTCCATCACCTTGGCCGAGGTATTGCCGCCGCCGTAATTCGTCACCCGCTTGTCGGACCCCAGCAGGTTCGACCGGTAAAGCAGTTTTTCCGATTCGCTCATGGATGCGGCTTTTGCGTCATCCCACAGATTTTCAAGACGATTCCCGGTATCGGACTGGGTCATGGGTGCCTCCCTCATCGCAGCGCGGCGGCGCGCGTTCCTGCCTTCGGATACAGGCAAAACCGCGTAATGGTCAATCAATTTCGATCATAAGCGATCATTATGCAGGTGCAGAAAGCAATTCTGCGATTGAAAATGATTGACAATGATCGAAACCGATGAAATTTTGCGACAAGGGAGAGGGACATGCTGGAAACCGAACGCCATCGCATCATTCTGTCCGCCGTGCAGGAAAAGCCGGTGGTGACGGTCGCGGACCTGTGTGCGCTGACCGGCGTGTCCGAGGCGACGGTGCGCCGCGATATCGCCACGCTGCATATGGGCAAGAAGCTGCGCCGGGTGCGCGGCGGGGCCGAGGCCATCGCGCCGCCGCAATTCGCCGGCATCAATGCGCGCCCCTTCGCGGTGAACCAGACCGTCAACGTGGCCCAGAAGCGCGCCATCGCCCAGGCGGCGGTCGAGTTGTGCGATGACGGCGACGCGATCATCATCAATGGCGGCACCACCACCTTCCAGATGGTCCACCCGCTGACCACCAAGCGGTTGCAGGTCTTTACCAACAGTTTCCCGATTGCCGAACATCTGCTGAAGCAGTCGAAGAACACCGTGCTGCTGCCCGCCGGCGCCATCTATCGCGAACAGAACATCATCCTGTCGCCCTTCGATGCCGATGGCTCTGGCCATTTCTATGCCAAGCGCATGTTCATGGGTTGCCGGGGCCTCGGCCCGCTGGGGCTGATGGAGGGCGATCCGCTGCTGGTTCAGGCCGAACAGAAGCTGATCGGTCAGGCCGATGAGTTGGTCGTGCTGGCCGACAGTTCGAAATTCAAACAGCGCTCCAGCCTGCTGCTCTGCCCGCTGAACCGCATCCATACCGTCATCACCGACGATGGCATCGGCGATCGCGAGGCGCAGATGCTGGAGGCCGCCGAAATCCGTCTGATCGTGGCCGAGGTGGCTGCCTCGGACCGCAGGAAACGCGCGGAGGAGTAACGCGCAATCACGCTCATGGGGAGGATAACGATGAGCATTCTGAAGAAGGCACTGACCACCGCAGCACTGGCGACGGCACTTCTGGCCACCACCGCCCAAGCTGAAAACATGCGCATCGCGCTTGTCGCCAAGGCGCTCGGCATCGGCTTTTTCGAGGCCGCCGACAAGGGCGCCGAGGAAGCCGCGAAGGAGCTCGGCGATGTCGAGATCATCTATACCGGCCCGACCGACACCACGGCGGAAGGCCAGATCGAGGTCATCAACAGCCTGATCGCCCAGAAGGTCGACGCCATCGCCATCAGCGCCAATGACACCGACGCGCTGGTGCCGACGCTGAAAAAGGCCATGGATCGCGGCATCACCGTGATCAGCTGGGATTCGGGCGTGGCCCCGGAAGGCCGGATGATGCAGCTGAACCCGTCCAGCTCGCCCCTGATCGGCAATACCATCATCAAGCTGGCCGCCGATCACCTGCCCGATGGCGGCGATGTGGCGGTGCTGTCGGCCACCACCACCTCGACCAACCAGAACACATGGATCGAGGAGATGAACAAGGTCAAGGACAACTACCCGAACATCAATGTCGTGGCGACGGTTTACGGCGACGATCTGGCCGACAAGTCCTATCGCGAGGCGCAGGGGCTGATGCAGACCTATCCCGACCTGAAGGCGATCATCGCGCCGACCTCGGTCGGGATCGTGGCGGCCGCGCAGGCGGTGACCGATGCCGGCAAGATCGGGCAGGTGAATGTCACCGGTCTGGGCCTGCCGTCCGAAATGGCGGGGCATGTGAAATCGGGCGCCTCGCAAAGCTTCGCGATCTGGAACCCGATCGACCTCGGCTATACCGCGACGATGATCGCCTATCACCTGGCCAAGGGTGACGTGAAGGCGGAACCCGGCGCGGTGATCCCGGTCGGGCGCATGGGGGAAGTCACGCTCGACGACAAGACCGAGGCCGCGATGGCCGACCCCTTCACCTATGACGCCAGCAATATCGACGAGTTCAGCTCGATCTTCTGATTGCGACTTGCGGGGTCCGGTGGGTCCGGGCCCCGCTTTCATTGGGGGGGAGCACATGCAGGATCAATCGACACAGCCGGTGCTGTCCCTGCGCGGCATCGTCAAGACATTCCCCGGCGTGCGGGCGCTGGATGGGGTGCAGATCGACCTTTACCCGGGCCAGGTCACCGCGCTGATCGGCGAGAACGGGGCCGGGAAATCGACCATCGTGAAGACCCTGACCGGGATCTATCAGCCTGACGAGGGCCAGATCTTCGTCGACGGGGTCGAGACGCGCTTTCCCACCGCGCAGGCGGCGGGTCATGCCGGCGTCACCGCGATCCATCAGGAAACCGTGCTCTTCGACGAATTGACCGTGGCCGAGAATATCTTCATCGGCCATGCGCCCCGGGGCCGTTTCGGGCTGATCGACCGCGCCGCGATGAAGGCGCGCGCCAGCGAGATTCTGGACAGCATCGAGGCCGATCTGGATCCCGGCGTGAAGCTGGCCGATCTGGGCATCGCGTCCAAGCACCTCGTCGCCATCGCCCGCGCGCTGTCCATCGACGCCCGCGTGGTCATCATGGACGAGCCGACCGCCGCCCTCAGCCACAAGGAAATCGCCGAGCTTTACGAACTGGTCGAGAAGCTGAAGGCGCAGGGCAAGGCGATCCTGTTCATCAGCCACAAGTTCGACGAGATCTTCCGCATCGCCGACCGCTGGACCGTCTTCCGCGACGGGCAATTCGTGGGCGAAGGCCTGATGGCCGATGTGACCGAGGCCGAACTGGTCCGCCTGATGGTCGGCCGTGCGGTCGACCAGATCTATCCCAAGCGCCCGGCCGAAATCGGCCCGCCGGCGCTGACCGTTTCCGGCTATAGCCACCCGACCGAGTTCGAGGACATCAATTTCACCCTGCATCAGGGCGAGATCCTGGGCTTCTACGGGCTTGTCGGCGCCGGCCGATCCGAGGTCATGCAGGCGCTGTTCGGGATTACCCAGCCGTCGAAAGGGGCCACCCGGATCGGCGAGGATGTGCGAGTCATCCGCTCGACCGCGCAGGCGGTAGAGGCGGGGATCGTCTATGTCCCCGAGGATCGCGGCAAGCAGGGCGTGGTCAAGGGCATGGCGATCTTCGAGAACGTCACCCTGCCATCGCTGAGCCAGACCAGCCGGAACGGGTTCCTCAAGCTCGCCAATGAATTCGCACTGGCGCGGGACTATACGCAACGGCTGGATCTGCGCGCGGCCAGCCTCGATCAGGATGTGGCGCTGCTCTCGGGCGGCAACCAGCAGAAGGTGGTGATCGCGAAATGGCTGGCGACGAAGCCGCGCGTCATCATTCTGGACGAACCGACCAAGGGCATCGACATCGGCTCCAAGGCCGCCGTGCATGACTTCATGTCGGAACTGGCGGCGGAAGGGCTGGCGGTCATCATGGTCTCCAGCGAGATCCCCGAAGTGCTGGGCATGGCCGACCGCGTCATCGTCATGCGCGAGGGCCGCATCGCCGCAGAATTCGCGGGCGACGAGATGACGCCGGAAAACCTTGTCCGCGCCGCCGTCGGAATCGAAGGAGCCGCCGCATGAACCTGCTGAAATCCCGCGAGGCGATCCTGGGTCTTGCCATTCTGGTCCTGCTGGCGGTGATCGCCACCCGCTTTCCCGCCTTCGTCCGGCCCGACAACCTCGCCCGCGTCTTCACCGATACCTCGCCGCTGATGCTGCTGGCGCTCGGGCAGATGGTGGTGATCCTGACCAAATGCATCGACCTGTCGGTGGCAGCGAACCTCGCGCTCTGCGGGATGATCGCGGCGCTGATGGACGGGGCAGGGGTGCCGCTGGTGGTGATCCTGCCCATGGTAATCGCGCTTGGCGCGGTGCTTGGCGCGGTGAACGGGGTGCTGGTCTGGCTGCTGGGGATCCCCTCCATCGTCGTCACGCTTGGCACCATGACCATCTATCGCGGCACCATCTTCCTGCTGACCGATGGCGCCTGGATCAATGCCCACCAGATGAGCGACGCCTTCAAGGCCTTCCCGCGCGCCGTGATCCTTGGCCTGCCGGTCATGGCATGGATCGCCGTGGCGGTGATCGCGGGCTTCGTCCTGCTGCTGAGCCGCACCGCCCTGGGCCGCGCCTTCTATGCGGTCGGCGGCAACCCTCATGCGGCGGTCTATACCGGCATCTCGGTCGGGCGGACGCAATTCGCCGCCTTCGTGATCGCAGGCGCGCTTGCCGGGCTGACCGGCTATCTGTGGGTCGCGCGCTATGCCGTCGCCTATGTCGATATTGCCGGGGGTTTTGAGCTCGACGTGGTCGCCGCCTGCGTCATCGGCGGCATCGCCATCGCCGGCGGGGCCGGCAGCGTCGCCGGCTGCGTCATGGGGGCGCTGTTTCTGGGCATCATCAAGAACGCGCTTCCCGTGGTCGGCATCTCGCCGTTCTGGCAGATGGCGATTTCCGGCAGCGCCATCCTGATCGCCATAGCCTTCAACGCCCGCACCAACCGCGCGCCGGGCCGCATCATCCTGAAACAGGCGGAGCACCGGGCATGACCGATATGACCGAAACCCATGCCGACCATCCCACGGGCCGCGCCGTCCCCGACCGGTTGCAGACACCGCTCGCGCGCGCGCTGAAAAGCTGGGAGGCCCTGCTGCTGGTCGTCGCCGTGGCGATCTTCATCCTGAACTCGCTGGCCTCGCCCTATTTCCTCGATCCGTGGAACCTGTCGGACGCGACCTTCAACTTCACCGAGAAGGCGATGATCGCCTTCGCCATGGCGCTGCTGATCATCTCGGGCGAGATCGACCTGTCGGTCGGCGCGATCATCGCGCTTGCCTCGACCGCGATGGGCCTCGCCATGCAGGCGGGTGCGGGCACGCCGGTTCTGGTGCTGGTAGGCCTCGCCACCGGGCTGGCCTGCGGTGCCTTCAACGGGCTGCTGGTGGCGCGTTTCGGGCTGCCCTCGATCGTCGTCACCATCGGCACCATGAGCCTCTTTCGCGGCATTTCCTATATCGTGCTGGGCGACAGCGCCTTTACCGGCTATCCGTCCGGCTTCGCCTGGTTCGGGCAGGGCTATGTCTTCTGGGTCATCACCGTCGAACTGGTGATCTTCGCCATCGCCGCGCTGATCTTCGGCATCCTGCTGCACCGCACCGATTTCGGCCGCATCACCTATGCCATCGGCAACAACGACACCGCCGCGCGTTTCAGCGGCATCCGGGTCGAGCGGATCAAGTTCATCCTCTTCCTGCTGACCGGGCTGATGAGCGGGATCGCCGCGATCTGCCTGACCTCTCGCCTCGGCTCCACCCGGCCCAGCATCGCGGCGGGGTTCGAGCTGGAGGTGGTGACGATTGTCGTCCTCGGCGGGGTCAGCATCCTTGGCGGCTCGGGGTCGATCCCCGGCGTGGTCATTGCCGCCGTGGTCATGGGGCTGGTGACCTTTGGCCTTGGGCTGCTGAACGTGCCCGGCATCGTCATGTCGATCATCATGGGCCTGCTGCTGATCGGGGTGATCGCGCTGCCGAGGCTCTGGGCGATGGCAAGGAGGAGATGATGCAGAAATACGCCTTCCGCATGATGCTGAACCCCGGCATGGAGGCCGAGTATCGCCGCCGCCATGACGCGATCTGGCCGGAACTGGTTGAGCTGCTGAAAGGCGCGGGCGTCAGCGATTATTCCATCCATCTGGACCCCGAGACCAACGCGCTTTTCGGGGTCCTGTGGCGCGAGGACGATCACGGCATGGACGACCTGCCATCGCATCCGGTGATGCGCAAATGGTGGGCGCATATGGCTGATCTGATGCAGACGCATCCGGATAACGAACCGATGGCGGTGCCGCTGATCCCGATGTTCCACCTGCCATGACCCGTATCGCCGTCATCGATATCGGCAAGACCAATGCCAAGCTGGCGCTTGTCGACGGCGCGACGCTGGCCGAGATCGACGTGGTGACCCGCCCGAACAAGGTCCTGCCCGGCCCGCCCTGGCCGCATTTCGACCTCGACGGGCATTGGGATTTCTTCCTGACTCATCTGGCCGATTTCCATGCCCGCCACGGGATCGACGCGATTTCAGTGACGACGCATGGCGCCTCCTGCGTGGTGCTGGATCGCACGGGCGGGCTGGCGGCGCCAATGTTGGATTACGAACATCCCGGCCCGGACGATCTGGCCGCCGAATATGACGCGCTGAGGCCGGATTTCGCCGAAACCGGATCGCCGCGCCTGCCGATGGGGCTGAATGTGGGCGCGCAGCTGCACTGGATGCTGAAGACTGATCCGGGGCTGGATGCGCGGCTGGCGCATGTGCTGACCTATCCGCAATATTGGGGGCTGCGCCTGACCGGGGAACTGGCCAGCGACGTGACCTCGCTCGGCTGTCATACCGACCTGTGGAACCCGTGGGTTGGCGATGTTTCGGCGCTTGTCGACAGGCTGGGCCTGACCGGCCGCATCGCGCCCCCGCGCCAGCCGGGCGAGCGTCTGGGCGGTCTGCTGCCCGAAATCGCGGCGCGCACCGGCCTGCCCGCCGGGCTGCCGGTGGCGGTCGGGATCCATGACAGCAATGCCTCGCTTTATCCCTATGTGCTGGGGCGGGCCGCGCCTTTCGCGGTGGTCTCGACCGGCACCTGGGTGATCGCGATGGCGATGGGGGCCGAAGATCCGGTGCTGGACCCGGCCCGCGACGTGCTGGTGAACGTCAACGCCCTTGGCCAGCCGGTGCCCTCGGCGCGGTTCATGGGCGGGCGCGAATACGAGATCGTCCGCGAGGGCAGCGAGGCCGTGCCCAGCGATGCCGACCGCAAGGCGGTGCTGGCGGCGGGGGCGATGCTGCTGCCCTCGGTCGAGCATGGCTCGGGTCCGTTTCCCGGCCGCGCCGCCGGCTGGCACCACCGGCCAGAGCGACCGGGAGAGATCATGCTGGCGCTCTCCTGGTATCTGGCGCTGATGACCGAGACCTGCCTGAACCTGATCGGCGCGCGCGGCCCGACCATCATCGAGGGACCATTCGCGCGCAATCCCGATTACTGCGCCATGCTGGCCGCGCTGCGACCCGATGGGGTCGAGGTGGCGGCCTCAGCCACCGGCACCTCGGTCGGGGCGGCGCTGCTGAGCCTTGGCCAAGCCGCACCGCCGGCGACGCGGGCCGTGGCGGTGCCTGATAATGCCGAGGCCCTGCGCGCCTATGCCAGACGCTGGCGGGCAGCGGTGGACGCGGCCTAGACGCGGCCTAGCTGGCCGCGCCTACCGCAGTCGCATCGCCCTCGACCGGGGCCGGCGGAAGCTCTCCGATAGGGGCAGGCTGACCCGCTGCAAGCCGCGCGGCCTTGATGCGTTCGCCGAGCGCGCGGACCTCTGCTTCCAATTCGACGGTGGCGGTCTGCGCCGCCTTCAGCATCTCGGGGTTTTCGTGGCTGACAATGTCGGGACGCCAGGCCTGCGCCATCGTCAGCATGTGCGTCTGATCGGCAGCGGCAAAGCCACTGGTGATCTCCTGCGCCTCGGGCCGGGTCAGGCCAAGCGCCTCCAGCACCGAACGCGCCATGCGCAGCGAGCTGTCGAAGGTCTCGCGGATGATGTCCTGCGCGCCGGCGCTGTAAAGTTCGAACACATGCATCCGGTCGAAGGCGCGGGCGACGATATGCACATCGGGATAGTTCTGGCGGATGTAATGCGTGATCTCGGTGGTCTGGTCCTTGTTGTCGATGGCGATGACCACGACCGAGGCCTCGGCAACTCCGGCCGCATGAAGCATGTCGGGGCGGGTGGCATCGCCGAAATAGGCCTGCACCCCGAAGGCGCGCAGCATTTCCAGCTGTTTCGACGAAAAATCGACCACCACAACCGATTTGCCAAGCGCGCGCATCATCCGCGCGACGATGCCGCCGACGCGGCCATGACCCAGCACGATGATCTTGCCCGGCTCGTCGATCTGATCGGCCTCGCGCTCCTGCTCGTTCAGGAAGCGGGGGGCCACGACGCGGTCGTAAAGGATGAACAGGCCGGGCGTCAGCAGCATCGACAGGGCGACGATCAGCAGGGCAATGTCGGCCACGCTTTGCGGGATCACGTCATTGGCGACGGTGAAGGACAGAAGCACGAAGCCGAACTCGCCCGCCTGCGCCAGTGCCAGCGCGAACAGCGCGCGGTCGCTGCCGCGCACGCCGAAAACCCAACCGAGCCCGTAAAGCACCGCCGCCTTCAGCACCATCAGCGCCAGTGTCGCGCCGACGACGATCAGCGCATTATCCAGAAGCAGGCCGAAATTGATGCTCGCCCCCACGGTCATGAAGAACAGACCCAGCAGCAGCCCCCGGAACGGGTCGATATCGCTTTCCAGCTCGTGCCGGTATTCGCTGCCGGCCAGAACCACGCCGGCCAGGAAGGTGCCAAGCGCCGGCGACAGTCCCACCGCCGACATCAGCAACGCGATGCTGACCACGAAGCCGAGCGCGGTGGCGATGAAGATCTCGCGCAGGCCGGCCATGGCGACATAGCGGAAGACCGGCCGGGTCAGATAGGTGCCGGCGGCGATCACCACGGCGATGGCCGCAAGCGTGATCAGCGCCACCTGCCAGCCGGGCCGACCATCAACCAGGCTGAAACTGGCATGTGCCGCCTCGGTGGCGTGTTCGGCCACCGGGGCGGGGTCCATCAGCCCGGGCATGGCCAGCAGCGGGATGAAGGCCAGCATCGGGATGACCGCGATATCCTGAAACAGCAGAACCGAGAACGAGGCCTGCCCGCCGTCAGAACGCAGCAGCCCCTTTTCCCCCAGCGTTTGCAGCACGATGGCTGTTGACGACAGCGCAAAGACCATCCCCAGCGTCAGCGCAATGGTCCAGTAAAGCCCGAAGGCGATCCCCGCCGCCGCGACCAGAAGCGAGGTCAGCACGACCTGCAACCCACCAAGGCCCAGAAGCCGGCTGCGCATCTGCCAGAGCATCTTCGGCTCCAGCTCCAGCCCGACGAGGAAGAGCATCATCACCACGCCGAATTCGGCGAAATGCTGGATCGAGACCACATCGACATGCAGCCAGCCGAGGATCGGCGAGATCACGATCCCGGCGACCAGATAGCCCAGAACCGAGCCGAGGCCGAAACGCGAGGCCAGCGGCACGGCCAGAATGCCCGCCACCAGAAAGATCGTCGCCAGCATCAGAAATCCGGACATGCGGAGGCCTCCATCATTACGGCCCCAAAAAGGGCGGCTACCGTTTCATGTCGGCCAGAATTACAGCCTGTTACGGCCACGTCCAGAGGGGATCAGGCGATGCGCTGCCCACGCACCCATGTCTCGCGCAGGGCCGGGGTGCCGCCCACCAGCCGGAAGCGGATCAGATCGGCGCGCAGACCCGGCTGCAACCGGCCCCGGTCGGCCAGACCTGCGGCGGCGGCGGGGGTCGCGGTGACGCAAGCCATGGCACGCGGCCAGTCGGCCCAGATATCCGCCAGCAGCGCCGCCGCCGAGAGCAGCGCCGAGGGCACATAGTCGGAACTGACGATATCCAGAAGCCCGGCCTCGGCCAGTTCGCGCGCCGAGACATTGCCGGAATGCGAGCCGCCCCGGATCAGGTTCGGCGCCCCCATGATGGTGCGGATCGAATGGCGCCGACATTCCTCGGCGGCCTCGCGGGTGGTCGGGAATTCCGCCAGCCGGATGCCATGCGCGGCCGAGCGGCCGACCTCGCCCGCGGTCGAATCGTCATGGCTGGCCAGCACCGCGCCCATGCGGCCGGCAAAGGCCACGGTTCCGGCCTCGTGCGCGGCACCGTTACGGGCCGACATCTCGCGAAGCTGGGCGAAATAGGCGTCGATCTGGTCGTCGGTCAGTTGCACCTTGCTGCGCAGATAGGTGCGGAAGGCGGATGTGTCGCGGAACTGGCGCTGCCCGGGGGTGTGATCCATCAGGCTGACCAGCCCGACGCGGTCGCCGGGACCGAAGCTGGCGAGTTCTTCCAGCAGGCTCTCGCAGCAGATTTCCGCGCGCAGATGCAGGTGGTGGCTGATGCGCAGGTTCCCGGCATCGACCTGAGCCAGCAGCTCGGTCGCCAATTGGCGCGCATAGGGCGCGTAATCCTTGCGGTCGGGGATCGAGCCCACACGCATCGCATCGAAGACGGTGGTGATGCCGCAACCGGCCAGCTCCGCATCATGGGCATAGATCGCCGCCGCATGGGGCCAGTCGACGCCGGGGCGGGGCTGGATATGGCGTTCCAGATTGTCGGTATGCAACTCGATCAGGCCGGGGGCGATATGCGCGCCGTCGCAATCCTGCGCGGATCGCGGCGCTGTGCCCTCGCCGATCTCGGCGATCAGGCCGTCGCGGATCACGACATGGCCTTTCATCAGGCGATCGGGCAGGATCAGCGTCGCATGGGCCAGAACGGTTTCTTGCATTGTCATACCCAGAGGTCACCTGATGTCGCCATATCGCAGATACGCCGTCTATTACAGCCCACCGCCGGGACCTTTCGCGGATTTCGGCGCGGCATGGCTGGGATGGGACGTGGCGACGGGCCGCGAGGTGGCGCAGCCGGCGATCTCGGGGCTGGACCTGCCGGCACTGACCGCCGCGCCGCGCCGCTATGGCTTTCACGCCACCCTGAAGGCGCCCTTCCGTCTGGCCGCCAGCATGGGGCCAGTCGAGCTTGTGGCCGCCGTCGCGACGCTGGCGGCAAGGACCGCTCCGGTTGTGCTGCCTTGCCTCGACCTGGTGCGACTGGGCTCGTTCCTTGCATTGGTTCCCAAGCAGAATGATCTTCCCTTGGCGGAATTTGGCGCAGCCATCGTGACCGGGCTCGATCCGCTGCGCGCACCCCTGACCGAGGCCGAGCGCGCCCGGCGCTACCCCGACCGGCTGACGGCGCGGCAACGGGAATATCTGGATCGCTGGGGCTATCCTTTTGTGCTGGAAGAATTCCGCTTCCACATGACGCTGAGCGGGCCCTTGACAGATGCCGATCTGGACCGGGTCGCGGCGGTGCTTGAACCGCGGCTGAGGGTGGTGCCAAAGCCTTTGCCAATCGAAGACATCTGCCTGATGGGCGAAGATGAGGCGGGTCATTTTCATCTGATCGAGCGGTTTGCATTGCAGGCGCGGGCACCCGTTCACGAAGGCGTTACAGGCAGCGTTTGTTGACCATGCGTCAGGCCGAACGCCTTGCCCCTTTCCCGTGGGCGGGGTGCCGGCATGGCATCAGGGAAAATATTTCGCCCTCGCATTTTCATCTGGACCGGCAGCGCGCCGAGGCGGCGATAAAAGCGCAGGATCTGATTCGCGTCGCGGTAGTGCAAAGAATGAACGACGTTCAAAATCTTGCGTCAAAACGGGTGGATTTCGAAATTTTACGCTGCGTCACTATCCAAAAAGATAGGTCCAAGGGCGATTTTTTACTCTGCAAGCGCGATCATGTTTGCTACATTTACATTGTGTTGCGAGTTAACTTGGTTGAGTGGCGGCAGTGTCGAGAGGCACTGCCGCGGCTGCTCCCAAAGAAGCGGGAAAAGGGCGCCATTCGGCGCCCTTTCGTTTTTCAGGAATATTGTTCCGATCGGTCTTGGTCGTGCCGGAGCGCGAAAAGCCGTCCGCCGGCCTCGTTCCTGGTTCGTCGCCGCCGCTCCTGCAACCTGCCCGAGAGTTCACCTTCGTCCCGGCGGCCCTGGTCGGTTCGTCACCCTCTCACGCCACGGCTCCCTGAATTGGTCCCGCTGCCCTCAACGATACTGCGGCTCATCTGACCCACGCCGATAATCTTCGCCCACGGCCTCCAGCCCGCCGATGACGAAGCGGTGGATGTGGTCCACCATCTGCGCCCGTGGCAGCTCGAATGCGCTGCGGTCGAAGGGGGAATGCGCGCTGTCCAGAAGCAGCAGCGCCAGGCAGGGCGCGCCGACGCAGGGCACGCAGCGCAGCAGCGCCGGGTCGCCCACCGGGATCCCGGTAATCTCGCTTAACACCGGCAGCAGCAGGCGCAGCTTCGGCGCAATCTCGGTTTCGCGCAGCACCGCGATTTGCGAACTGGGCGAGGCGATCTCGCGGACCAGCACGATGATCGGCCAGCGATCCGTGCCCGAAATGCTGAAGGCCAGGAAGGCGATGAACTGGCGCAGCTTTTCGCGCGCCGGCAACTCGGATGTCGCCAGCGGCTCGATCTTGCTGCGGTCGATGATGCGGCGATGGGCCTCGATCAGCACCGCCTGATAAAGCCCGTTGCGGCTGCCGAAATGGTAATTGATCGAGGCCATGTCGACCCCGGCCCGGGCGGCGATCATCTTGTTCGTCGCCTCGGCAAAGCCGGCGCTGGCAAAAAGCGCGCCGGCGGCTTCCAGAATCCGGGCGCGTGTCGCCTCGCCATCGGCGCGCTGCGGGCGTGTGGTGCTGGTCATGAGGTAATGCGCCCCTCCGGCTGGTGTCGATGAAGATTCCATCTCGACATGAAATCAAATTTAAACTAAATCAATATTAGACTAATGGTCAAGCCATGTCAGGCCCGCAATATCGAAAGCCCTGCCCATGAAGAAGCTCATCCCGATTGTCGTCCTTGCCGCCGCCATTGCCGGCGGCTGGTATTGGTGGGGTCATCGCGACAGCGGCACCGGCACCGATCTGCTGCTTTACGGCAATGTCGATATCCGTCAGGTCGCGCTCGCCTTCGATGGCAGCGGCCGGATCAGCGAAATGCGGGTCGAGGAGGGCGACCGGGTCACGAAAGGGCAGGTGGTGGGGCTGCTGGATACCGAGGTGCTGGCATTGCAGGCCGATGCGCAGGTAGCGGCGGTCGAGGCGCAGCGTCAGGTGCTGCTGAAGCTGCGCAACGGCTCCCGCCCCGAGGAGGTCGCTCAGGCCCGCGCCATGCTCGATTCCGCCGAGGCCTCGGAACTGCTGGCCCAGCAGGAGTTGACGCGCGCGACCCAGCTTCGCGCCTCGCGCAGCGGTGCGGCCAGTCAGCAAAGCGTCGATCAGGCGCAGGCCCAGGCGCAGGCGGCGGCGGCCAGTGTCGAACAGGCCCGCGCCGCGCTGCGTCTGGTCGAGGCCGGCGCCCGGGCCGAAGAAATCGCCCAGGCCGAGGCCCAGTTGCGCGGTGCCGAGGCGCAGTTGCGATTGCTGCGCCACCAGATCGGGCAGGGGGAATTGAAATCCCCCGCCGATGCCGTGGTCCGCACCCGCCTGCGCGAGCCGGGGGACATGGTCACGCCAAGCGCGCCGGTCTTCTCGCTGGCGCTGACCCAGCCGAAATGGGTGCGCGTCTATGTCAGCGAACCGGATCTGGGCCGGGTCCAGCCCGGCATGGGGGCCGAGGTCACCAGCGACGGCTCCGACCAGCCGGCCGCGGGCTCGGTCGGCTATATTTCCTCGGTCGCGGAATTCACCCCGAAATCCGTCCAGACCGAGGAATTGCGCACCAGCCTCGTCTATGAGGTCCATATCATCCTCGACGATGCCGAGGACCGCTTGCGCCTTGGCCAGCCGGTCACCGTGCGCCTGATCCCGGCGGCGTCATGAGCGGCGACATCATCCGGGCCGAGGGGCTGCGCCAGACCTTCGCCGGGCCGGATGGGGGCCGGGTGGTGGCCTTGGACGATCTGTCGCTCTCCATCCGCCCCGGTGCGCTGACCGCCCTTGTCGGGCCGGACGGGGCCGGCAAGACCACGCTGATGCGGCTGTTTGCGGGGCTGCTGGGGCCAGAGGCCGGGCGGCTGTCGGTTCTCGGCACGGATGTGCTTGCCGATCCGCAGGCGGTGCAGGACCGGATCAGCTATATGCCGCAGCGCTTCGGCCTTTACGACGACCTGAGCGTGCAGGAAAATCTGGACCTCTATGCCGATCTCCACGGCGTGCCCATGGCCGAGCGGCAGGCGCGGTTCCAGCGCATGCTGGACATGACCGACATGGCCCGCTTCACCGCGCGGCCCGCCGGCAAGCTCTCGGGCGGGATGAAGCAGAAGCTGGGGCTGGCCTGCACGCTGGTGCGCTCTCCCGACCTGCTGCTGCTGGACGAACCCAGCGTCGGGGTCGACCCGCTGTCGCGCCGCGATCTGTGGTCGATCATCAAACAACTGGTCGAGGACGAGAAGCTGAGCGTGGTCATCGCCACCGCCTATATGGACGAGGCCGAACGCTGCGCCGAGGTCTTCGTCATGGATCGCGGCAGGTTGCTGGCCAGCGATACGCCCGACGGGCTGACCGCGCGGGCCGAGGGGCTGACCTATGCGGCGGTCCCGCCCGCCGGGATGCCGGCGCGGGCCCTGCAGGCGCGGCTGATCGACCGCCCCGACCTGATCACCGATGCCGTACCCGAGGCCGGGCGCGTCCGCTTCATCCGCCAGCCCGCTGCCACGCCCGATGCGCTGGCCGGGCTTCTGGGCGACATCCCTGCCGAACCCCGCCCGCCCGAGCTGGAAGACGCCTTCATGATGCTCCTGCGCCAGCAGGGCGAGGTGCCGCCCGCCACGGTGCCCGCCGATACCCGGATCGCCGCCACCGGCTCGGCCCCCGGTCCGGTGATCGTGGTGCGCGATCTGGTGCGGAAATTCGGCGATTTCACCGCCGTCGCCAATACTTCCTTCGAGGTCGCGCGGGGCGAGATCTTCGGGCTTCTCGGCCCAAATGGCGCCGGCAAGACCACCACCTTCCGGATGCTCTGCGGGCTGCTGCCGGCCACCAGCGGACATCTGGAAGTCGCCGGTCGCGACCTGCGCACCGCCTGGGCCGAGGCCCGCGCCCGGATCGGCTATGTAGCGCAGAAATTCGCGCTCTATGGCAATCTCACCGTGCGCGAGAATCTGGAATTCTTCGGCGGCGCCTACGGGCTGCGCCGCAAGGCGCTGCAACAGCGCATCCGCGCCTCGCTGGAGCAGTTCGAGCTCGACCCGGCGGCGAAAAGCGGGCTTCTTCCGGCGGGCTTCAAGCAGCGTCTGGCCATGGCCACGGGGCTGCTGCACCAGCCCGGCATCCTGTTTCTGGACGAACCGACCAGCGGCATCGACCCCCTGGCCCGGCGCGCCTTCTGGCGCACCATCACCGCCCTGGCCGAGGGCGGCGTGACCATCGTCGTCACCACACATTTCATGGAAGAGGCCGAATATTGCGACCGCATCGCCATTCAGGACGCGGGCGAGATGCTGATCATCGGCACCCCGCGCGAGGTGCGCGAACGCGCCGCCCTTGGCGTGGGCGGCGCGACCGTGCGCAACATGAACGAGGCCTTCATCGCCGTGGTCGAACAGAATCGCGCCCGCCGTGACAACGGGCGGGCGGCGGCATGACCAGTTCCGGTTTCGCCCGGCGGCTGATCGCGCTGACCCGGAAAGAGACCCGGCAGATGCTGCGCGACCGCAGCAACCTGATCATCGGGCTGATGCTGCCCGCCGTGTTGATCCTGCTGTTCGGTTACGGCCTGTCCTTCGACGTGCGCGATGCGCGGGTGGCGGTGGTGCTGGAAGACAGCTCTCCGGCGACGCTGAACGCGGTGGCGGGGCTGGCGGGGTCCGACTATCTCAGCCCGATCTGGCTGCATTCCATGCCAGAGGCCGAGGCGATGATCCGCGCCGGCAGCGCCGATGCCATCCTGCGCGTGCCTTCGGAATTCATGCGCGATCTGGTCCATGGATCGGGCCAGTTGCAACTGATCCTGAACGGCGTCGATTCCAACACCGCCCAGGCGATCGAGGGCTATGCCACCGGTGCCGTCACCAATGTGCTGGACCATCTCTCCGACCGCAGCGACACCCGCATCACCGGGCCAGAGGGCATCGCCATGGTCCAGCGGATCTGGTTCAACGAGGCCAATAACAGCACCTGGTTCCTCGTCCCCGGCCTGATCGTGCTGATCATGACGCTGATCGGTGCCTTCCTGACCTCGCTGCTGATCGCCCGGGAATGGGAACGCGGCACACTGGAATCGCTTTTCGTTACCCCGGTCCGCCCGTTGGAGCTGGTGCTGTCGAAACTCGCGCCCTACATGGTCGTCGGCGCCATCGACCTCATCATGTGCCTCCTGGCGGCGAAGCTACTGTTCGGGGTGCCGATCCGAGGCTCGCTCGGCATCATCGCCTTCAGTTCGATGCTTTATCTGCTGGTCTCGCTGGCGCTCGGGCTGTGGATCTCGGGGGTGACGAAGAACCAGTTCACCGCCAGCCAGATCGCGCTTCTGGTCAGCTTCCTGCCCGCCACGATGCTCTCGGGCTTCGTTTTCGACCTGCGCAATGTGCCGCTGGTGGTGCAGGGCGTCAGCCAGATCCTGCCGGCCACGCATTTCATGACCCTGATCAAGACCCTGTTCATGGTCGGCGACTACTGGCCCGAGATCGTCCGCGAAGTCCTCATCCTCTCGCTTTACGCGGTGGTGCTGATCTGGGCGGTGCGCCGCAAACTGGTGAAAAGGCTGGATTAGGGCCATGGCGATGATGATCTATCTGGCGCGGATCGTCGCGCTGATCCGCAAGGAACTGCTGACCATCCTCAAGGATCCGTCCAGCCGGGCGCTGCTGTTCGGCCCGGCGCTGATGCAGGCGCTGCTGTTCGGATACGGCGCCACGTTCGAGCTGACCAACGCCCCCTTCGCCGTGCTGGATCAAAGCCGCAGCGAAGCCTCGACCGAAATCCTCGCCCGGCTGGAAGGCACCGGGGTCTTTCACCGCATCGCCACGCTGGACAATTCGGACCAGATCGCCGCCCAGATCGAAAGCGGCAACGCGCTCATGGTGGTGCATTTCCAGTCCGATTTCGCCGCCCGTCTGGCCTCTGGCGGGCCGGCGCCGGTGCAGGTGTTGCTGGACGGGCGCAATTCGGCGACGGCGGGGCTGGCCTCGGCGCAGGTGGCGGCGATCATCGGGCGCTACAATGCCGAGACCGGCGCCAGCCATCCGCTGACCGTGGTCCGCCGGGCCTGGTTCAACCCGAATTTCGAGTCGCGCTGGAACCTGCTTCCGGCGCTCATCGCCTCGCTTTCCATGCTGCAAACGCTGATGCTGGCGGCGCTGTCGGTGGCGCGAGAGCGCGAGCAGGGCACCTTCGATCAGCTTCTGGTCACGCCCCTGACCCCGACCCAGATCCTGATCGGCAAGGCGCTGCCCTCGATCATGGTCGGGCTGCTGCAATCGACGATCATCCTTCTGGTCATCCGCTTCTGGTTCGGCGTGCCGATGAATGGCCAGATCTGGCTGCTGTATTTCGGCCTGATCATCTTCACCACGGCAGCAGTCGGGATCGGGCTGTCGATCTCGGCCATTGCGCTGACCATGCAGCAGGCGATGCTCTACACCTTCATCCTCATCATGCCGCTGATCCTGCTGTCGGGGCTTCTGACCTCGGTCCAGAACATGCCCGAGATCCTGCAATGGGCAACTTACGCCAACCCCCTGCGCTTCGGGATCGAGCTGACCCGGCGCATCTATCTGGAAGGCGCGAGCTTCCGCGACATCGCCCCCGCATTCCTGCCGCTGCTGATCGTGGCGGCGCTGACCCTGCCGCTGGCCGGCTGGCTGTTCCGCCACCGGCTCAGCTGATCGGCGATTCCCTGCCGGTTCGGGGGCGGGATATCCAACCGGCCCGAGGGCGGCGCGCCTTCGGTGCGCCGCATTTCGCTCAAGCGGGCTTGACGATTCCCCGGTTGTGGGAAACAACAGGACCCCAGTGAGGTTCCCATGTCAGATCTGTCCCCGCCGGCCGCGTCCGAGGACGCGCCGCCCGCTGCCGTAACGCCCCCGCCCGAGAAGACCACCTGGCTGATCCTGGCCGGCGTCAGTCTGGGCCACATGTTCAACGATGTGATGCAATCGCTGCTGGCGGCGATCTATCCGCTGCTAAAGGCCGAATTCGCGCTGAAATTCTGGCAGATCGGTTTCCTGACCCTGGCCTTCCAGGGCACCGCCTCGCTTCTGCAACCGGCGGTGGGGGCGGTGACCGACCGCCGCCCGATGCCGATGTCGCTGCCCATCGGCATGGGCTCCAGCCTGATCGGGCTGGTGGCGCTGTCGCAGGCCGCCAGCTATCCGATGCTGGTCTTCGGCGCGATGCTGATCGGCTTCGGCTCTGCCGTCTTCCACCCCGAGGCCAGCCGGGTCGCCCGCCTCGCCTCGGGCGGGCGTTACGGCACGGCGCAATCCTTCTTTCAGGTCGGCGGCAATGCCGGCACGGCACTCGGGCCGCTGCTGGCGGCCTTCATCGTGGTGCCGAACGGGCGCGGCTCGATCCTGTGGTTCACCGTCATGGCCATGGTCGGCATTCTGGTCCTGACCCGGGTCGGGCGGTGGTATGGCGCCTATATGCGCGCCTCGGCGGCGCGGCGGCGGCCCCTGCCCATGCACAACCTGTCACGAGAGCGGGTGCGGCTGGCCATCGTGGTGCTGGCGCTGCTGACATTTTCCAAGAACATCTACACCGCCTCGATCACCAGCTATTACACCTTCTTCCTGATCGACCGCTTCGACCTCAGCCAGCAGCAATCGCAGCTGATGCTGTTCGTCTTCCTTGCCGCCATGGCGGTGGGGGTATTGCTGGGCGGCCCGCTTGGCGACCGCTTCCGGCCGATCACGGTGATCTGGATCTCGATCCTCGGCGTGTTGCCCTTCACGCTCATGCTGCCCCATGCCGGGCTGGTCGGCACCGGCGTGCTGACGGTGGTGATCGGCATCGTCATCGCCTCGGCCTTCCCGGCCATCGTCGTCTTCGCGCAGGAACTGGTGCCGGGCCGGGTCGGGCTGATCGCCGGCATCTTCTTCGGCTTCGCCTTCGGCATGGGCGGCATCGCGGCGGCGGTGCTGGGCGTGATCGCCGACCGCAACGGGGTTGCCTATGTCTATCAGCTTTGCGCCTGGATGCCGGCCATCGGCCTGCTGACGATCTTCCTGCCCCGCGATGCCGAGATGCGCACCCGCTGACGAAAAAGGCCCGCCCGCATCGCTGCGGGCGGGCCGTGATCCGGCAAGGCCGCGGTCTTATTCGGTGGCGATGATGCTGTCCATCAACTCCTTGCCATATTGCGCTTCATAATCGGCATAGGCCCCGGCCAGTTGCTCCTGAAACGCCTTCTTGTCCTCGGGCGAGACCTCGTTCACCTCCATGCCGCGCTCTTTCAGCGTGGCGACGCCCTCGGCCTCGACGGTATCGACATAGGCGCGCATGGCGGCAACGGCAGCAGTCCCGGCCTTGTCGAAGGCGGCCTTCTGGCTGTCATCCAGCCCGTCCCAGAGCGTTTTTGACACCAGGATGATCGCCGGCGAATAGACATGGCCGTCCAGCGACAGGTATTTCTGCACCTCGTTCAGATTGGCCGAGACGATCACCGAAAGCGGGTTTTCCTGCCCGTCGATGGCACCCTGTTGCAGGGCCGGGATCACCTCGGGCCAGGCCATCGGCGTCGGCGCCGCGCCAAGCGCCTCGAAGGCTTTCAGATGGACCGGGTTCTCCATGGTGCGGATCTTCAGCCCGTCCAGATCGGCCGGCGCGGCAATCGGGCCACGGCTGTTGGTGATATGGCGGAAACCCTGCTCGCCCCAGGCCAGCGCATGCAGCCCGGCATCGTCGAACTTGGCCAGCATCTCCTGCCCGATCGGGCCGTCCAGAACCGTGCGCGCATGATCGAGATCGCGGAACAGGAAGGGCACGTCGAAGACGCCCACCTCGGGCACGAAATTCGACAGCGTGCCAGAGGAGGCGATGGTCGCCTCGATGGTGCCGATCTGGATGCCCTCGATCACCTCACGCTCGCCGCCCAGACCCGAATTCGGGAATTGCTGAACGGTGAAGTCATCGCCCAGCTCAGCGTCGATTACCTCAGCGAAGGCCTTGGCGCCGGCACCGTAATGGCTGTCCTCGGACAGCGCATAGCCCAGCTTCAGATCGGTGGCCGAGGCCATGACGCTCGATGCCGCCAGCAGCGCGGCAGCCAGAGTGAAATGTCGTGTCATATGCAGTATCTCCCTTTGCGGGCCACAGATTGGGCCGGTGCGCGGCCCGCGTCAATGGCTGCAACCCTAAAGCCGGTACTTGCGCGCATCGGCCACCAGCTGTTTCAGATCGGCGACATTCAGCTTGCCGAAGGCGGATTCGTGGCCGGCGATAAAGGTTGGCGTGCCGGTCAGCATCATCGTGTCGGCCAGATCCATGGTCTCGTAGATCTGATCCAGAATGGCGCGCTTCTCCATATCCACGCGCAGCTTGTCGGTATCCAGCCCGACCTCGCGGGCGGCGCGCATCACCGTCGCCTCCTCGGCGCGGGCCTTCATCGTCATCAGCGCCTCGTGGAACTGCCAGTATTTCCCCTGCTGAAGCGAGGCCAGCGAGGCCTTGGAGGCGAACATCGACCCCTCGCCGAAGACCGGCCATTCGCGATAGACCACCCGCAGCGCCTTGTCCTCGCCGATCAGGCGCTGCACGTCGCGCATGTTCTGGCGGCAATAGGGACAGTTATAGTCGAAAAATTCGCTCAGCGTGACATCGCCCTGCGGATTGCCCAGAACCGGCAGGGCCGGGTTGCGTTCCAGCACCTTACGCAATTCCGCCGGCATCGGATTGGGATGTTCGGGCCGGGTGTCCTGCGCCCGCGCCGGCAGCCCGCCAAGCGCCGCCCCCATGGCGGCCGCACCCGCCCCGATCACGATCCGCCGGTTCATCCGCTGCCCGGTTTCTGGCTTCTGCATCATCTGCCCTTCCTGTTTTCCGGGACACAGCCTGACGCCCCCCGGCGCTTCCGGCAAGTGTGCCACGCAAACAATGCCGTGATGGGGCGCGCGCATTCGCCGCTGCTGCGCAATTGTCCGTTTGTCGCATTGCTGTTACGAGAAAGTCGCGAATCCTGCGGGGGAATGATGGCCGACAGCGACCCAAAGTCTTGGAAGACACTGAACAAGGACCTCGAACGCATCTCCATGCTGGAGCAGGCCGCGACGCTGGTCTCGCGCCCGCTGGTGGCGCCGGGGATCGGGCTGGCCTTCATGGTTCTGGTCGGGCTGGCCGTGGCCATCTTCACCGGTCTGAGCACCACCACCGCCATCGTCATCGCGGCGGCCGTGGTCGGCGCCTATATGGCGCTCAATATCGGCGCCAACGATGTGGCGAATAATATGGGCCCGGCGGTCGGCGCACGGGCGATGACCATCGGTTCGGCCCTGGTTGTGGCGGCGGTCTGCGAGACCGCCGGCGCGCTGCTGGCCGGGGGCGACGTGGTCTCGACCGTGTCGCGCGGCATCATCTCTCCCGAAAGCGTGGCCCAGCCGGGCGTGTTCATCTGGGCGATGTTCTCGGCGCTTCTGGCCGGCGCGCTCTGGATCAACCTCGCCACCTGGATCGGGGCACCGGTCTCGACCACGCATTCCATCGTCGGCGGAGTCATGGGAGCGGGCATCGCCGCTGCCGGCTTTGCGGCGGTGAACTGGTCCACCATGGGCGCCATCGTCGCCAGCTGGATCATCTCTCCGCTCATGGGCGGGCTGATCGCGGCGGCCTTCCTCGCCTTCATCAAGATCAAGATCATCTATACCGAGGACATGATGGCCTCGGCCCGGCGCTGGGTGCCGGTGCTGATCGGCATCATGGCCGGCACCTTCGCCTCCTATCTGGCACTGAAAGGCTTCAAGAAGATCTTCCCGGTCAGCTTCGGCACCGCGATTTTTCTGGGGCTGGCCATCGGTCTTGTCACCACCTTCGCCATGCGCCCGATCATCGCCCGCCAAAGCGCCGGGCTGGAGAACCGCAAGAAGGCGCTGAAAGAGCTGTTCGCCATCCCGCTGGTGCTGTCGGCGGCGCTGCTCTCCTTCGCGCATGGCGCCAATGACGTGGCCAATGCGGTCGGCCCGCTCGCCGCAATCGTCCACGCCGTGCAGGATGGCGGCATGGGCGACAAGGTGCAGATCCCGCTCTGGGTGATGCTGATCGGCGGCGTCGGGCTGTCGGTCGGGCTGCTGCTCTTCGGCCCGAAGCTCATCAATATCGTCGGCAACGAGATCACCCGCCTGAACGCCATGCGCGCCTATTGCGTGGCGCTGTCGGCGGCCTTCACCGTCATCATCGCCTCCTGGCTCGGGCTTCCGGTCAGTTCGACCCATATCGCCATCGGCGGCATCTTCGGCGTCGGCTTCTTCCGCGAATGGTATCACGAGCGCGTCATGGGAGAGATGCGGACCGACACCGCCTCGACCCCCGAACAGCGCCGCCGCCGCAAGGTCGTGCGCCGGGCGCATTTCACCACCATCCTCGCCGCATGGCTGATCACCGTGCCGGCGGCGGCGCTGCTTTCGGCGCTGCTCTATTGGGTCTTCACCGGCATCTGGCTGTGACGATGGGGAACTGGCCCGATCTCTGGCTGATGCGGCATGGCCAGACCGAATGGAATGCCGCCGGCCGGATGCAGGGCCATATGGACAGCCCGCTGACCGCGCTTGGCCGGACCCAGGCGGCGCGGCAGGCCAGGATCATGGCCCCGGTCCTTGCCGATCCGGGCATTGCCCGCATCGCCAGCCCGCTTGGCCGCGCGGTCCAGACCGCCGGCATCGTCTTCGGCGAAAGGCCCTATGCCACCGATCCGCGCTTCCGCGAGATTTCGGTGGGCGCGTTCGAGGGCCGCACCCGCCCGGAACTGGAAGCCGCCTTCCCCGAACTGTTCGCCGAAAGCTGGCTCGGCTGGTATGACCGCGCCCCGGGGGGCGAGCGTCTGGACGGGTTGCGCGCCCGCGTGACCGCCGCGCTGTCCGATCTGAGCGGGCCTGCGGCCATCGTCTGCCATGGCATCACGCTGCGGATGATCCGGCTGGTGGTGCTGGGCTGGCCTGACAACCGGCTGGAGGAGTTGGAGGTCCGGCAGGGCGCCGTCCATCTGATGCGCGACGGCCAGCATCAGATGCTGGTCTGAGCCGGGCATGAAAAAGGGGGCCGCGATGGCCCCCTTTTCCGTTCCGTCGGTTTCACAGTCTCAGGCCGCTTCCAGCACCAGATGCGGCTGGCCGTCCGAGGTGCGCCCGATGCTGCGCCCATCTGCGTTGATCGTGGCGTTGATCCGCTTGCGCGGCACCTCCATCAGCGCCGATTGCGAGACGTTCACCGGCCTGTCGAAGGCGATGGTCAGCGCGTGGTGCTTCGGTCCGCGCTCGCTTGCCGCGATTACCCGGCCGGTAAATTCCTGACCGAGATAGCGGCCCTTCACCGCGCCGCCGAACTGCCAGAGCGGCGCCGTCTCGGCACTGGCATGGGCGGTGTTCCAGTCGCGCGCGCCGTGGCTTTGCGCGACCAGTTCCAGCGCCTGCGAATGGCTGACCGGATTGCCCGCACGTTCCAGCGCGGCGCGAAGGTTCTTCGCCTGGGATTTCATTCTGTTCAAATCATGGATCATGGCCATGGTATCACCTGTCTGCATACATGCCTGAAAGGGCGGGGCTCACATTGCCGCCAACCGGCAGGATGCCAGATGGGGGTCTCGATCTCAGGACTTCACCATGGGCTTGCACCCTGTGAGCGGCCGGGGCCTGACCCCGTGAGCGCTGATATGGGAGGACGCCCGTTCTTCGTCAAGCCCCCCTCAGGCCGGGCCGGATTCCGGGGGCTGCCGCTGTATCGACAGGGTATGCACAGGCTATGCACGCGATATGGACGGGATATGCCACCCCGAAAATTGCACAAAAAACAGGCGCCCAGAGGGGCGCCTGTGGATGGTTCTGTGGATAACTGCCCGATCAGCAGCTGTAATACATCGCGTATTCGACCGGGTGCGGGGTGTGCTCGTAGTTGTAGACCTCTTCCCACTTCAGCGCCATGTAGCCTTCCAGCTGGTCGCGGGTGAAGACATCGCCCGCCAGCAGGAAGTCCATGTCTTTCTCAAGTTCTTCAAGGGCTTCGCGCAGGCTGCCGCAGACGGTCGGGATCTCGGCCAGTTCTTCCGGCGGCAGGTCGTAAAGGTCCTTGTCCGAGGCCGGGCCCGGGTCGATCTTGTTCTTGATCCCGTCGAGACCCGCCATCAGCAGCGCCGCGAAGCACAGATAGGGGTTCGCCGAGGGGTCGGGGAAGCGGGCTTCGACGCGCTTGGCCTTCGGGCTTTCGGTCCACGGAATACGCACGCAGCCCGACCGGTTCCGCGCCGAATATGCCCGCAAAACAGGGGCTTCGAAGCCAGGGATCAGGCGCTTGTAGCTGTTGGTCGAGGGGTTGGTCAGCGCGTTCAGCGCCTTGGCATGTTTCAGCACGCCACCGATGAACCACAGCGCTTCCTGCGACAGGTCGGCATATTTGTCGCCGGCGAACAGCGGCTTGCCGTCCTTCCAGATCGACATGTTCACATGCATCCCCGAGCCGTTATCGCCCTTCATCGGCTTCGGCATGAAGGTCGCGGTCTTGCCATAGGCATCGGCGACATTGTGGATGACATATTTGTATTTCTGGATGTTGTCGGCCTGCTCGGTCAGACCGCCGAAGATCATGCCAAGCTCGTGCTGGGCCGAAGCGACCTCGTGATGGTGCTTGTCGACCTTGATGCCCATGCGCTTCATGGTGGACAGCATCTCGCCGCGGATATCCTGGGCGGCGTCGATCGGGTTGACCGGGAAATAGCCGCCCTTATGCGGGGCGCGGTGGCCGAGGTTGCCGTCCTCATAGGCGGTGTCGGTGTTCCAGGCGGCATCGACCGAATCGATCTGATAGCCGACTTTCTGCGGGGTCACCGAATAGCGCACGTCGTCGAACAGGAAGAACTCGGCTTCCGGGCCGAAATAGGCGGTGTCACCGATGCCCGAGGATTTCAGATAGGCTTCGGCCTTCACGGCGGTGCCGCGCGGGTCGCGCGAATAGGCTTCGCCGGTATCGGGCTCGGCCACGTTGCAGTGCACGCAAAGCGTCTTCTCGGCATAGAACGGGTCGATATAGACCGAGGCCGGGTCGGGCATCAGCTTCATGTCGGACTGGTCGATGGACTTCCAGCCGGCGATCGAGCTGCCGTCGAACATGAAGCCTTCTTCGAAGAAGTCCTCGTCGACCAGGTCGGCGACCAGGGTCACATGCTGCAGCTTGCCCTTCGGATCGGTGAAGCGGATGTCGACATATTCGACCCCTTCATCCTTCATCAGTTCGAGGACGTCTTTGACTTTCATGGCGCCTTTTCCTTCTTCAAGGCGGAACCGGCCAAGGCCGGTCCCAGTGTAATGGTATCTGGTTGGTAACGTGTAAGCTGTGTGGATCAGACCGCGTCGTCGCCGGTCTCGCCGGTGCGGATGCGAATCGCCTGATCGACCGGCGAGACGAAGATCTTGCCATCGCCGATCTTCTCGGTCCGGGCAGCCGAGGTGATGGCCTCCACGGCTGCGTCGATCTGGTCGTCGGGCAGGATCATCTCGATCTTGATCTTGGGCAGGAAGTCGACGACATATTCCGCCCCGCGATACAGTTCCGTATGCCCTTTCTGACGACCGAAGCCCTTGACCTCGGTGACGGTCAGGCCCTGCACGCCGACTTCCTGTAGGGCTTCTTTCACATCATCCAGTTTAAAAGGCTTGATGATCGCTTCGACCTTCTTCATCGCGGTGATCCTTCCTGCGCTTGTCTGTGACCTGCTTGCCGGGTTTGCCGTCAATCGTCCACGCGTTCAGCGTAATATGCGGGCGTTTGGGGTCAAGTTAGCCGGATATCTGCACATAATTTACGCAACATGTCGAAATTTCGCGCAGATCACCATTGCGAGACCTTCCGATCCACCTCCAGGATCCCGCTCCGCCAGGTGGGCACCGGATAGGAATCGGGCCAGTATTCGGTCTGCCGCAGGATCTGTTCGCCCCGTATCTCGTGAAAGGTGATGGCGTGGATCGAGACCTCCAGCGGGTTGTTCGAGATGCGCATGTCGGTCACCACGCGCAGCCCGGCATCCACCAGCGAGAATTCCTCGAACTCCCAGGTGCCGCCGCCGGGGAAGGCCCGGTTGATTTCGGCATATTTGCCCGGGCCACGAATGACCTCGCCGGTCTGGGGCCAGAGACCGATATAATCGGGCGCGAGCCATGTCCGCGCCGCCCTGTCGAAATCGTTGCTGCGCATCGCGGCCCAGAAGGCGCGCACAATATCAGCGCTGTTCATCAGACCTCCTGAACAAAAAAGCCGCGACCCGAGAGTCGCGGCTTTTCCGTTCAACTGCAAGGTGCAATCAAAGTTCGTCGAGCGCCTCGACCGCCTTTTCCAGATCCTCTTTCGAGACTTCCTTGTCTTTCACCTTCGCCTGCTCGGCGATGTGATCGACAACCTTGTCCTCGAAGATCGGGGCGCGCAGCTGCTGTTGCGCCTGCGGGTTCTGCTGGATGAACTCGAAGAACTGGCGTTCCTGACCCGGGAACTGACGCGCCTGCATCATCACCGCCTGGGTGAATTCCTGATCGGAAACCTGAACTTCGGCCTTCTGGCCAACTTCGGCCAGAAGCAGGCCCAGGCGAACGCGGCGCTCGGCCAGCTTCTTGTGCTCGTCGGTCGGCTCGATCGCGCCATGTTCGTGGCCATGATCGTCCGGGTGTTCCTCGTGGTAAAGCTGATGCGCGATCTGGCCGGCCTCGGCCTCGACCAGCACGTCAGGCAGATCGAACTTCACCAACCCGTCGAGCTGGTCCAGCAGGGCGCGCTTCATCACCGCGCGGCTGGCACCCTTGTATTCGGATTCCAGACGCTCGCCGATCTGCTCTTTCAGCTTGTCCAGCGATTCGGCACCGAAGCGCTTGGCCAACTCGTCGTCGATCTTGGCATCGACCGGCTTCTTGACCGCCTTGACGGTGGTCGCGAAGACGGCGTCCTTGCCGGCCAGGGCGGCATGGCCGTAATCGGCCGGGAACTGCACCTTCACTTCGACCTCGTCGCCGGCCTTGGCACCGGTCAGCTGATCCTCGAAACCGGGGATGAAGCTGCCCGAGCCCAGAACCAGCGGGTAATCCTCGGCAGTGCCGCCTTCGAACAGCTCGCCATCTACCGACCCCTTGAAGTCGATCACCACCTGATCGTCCTTGGCGGCCTTGGAGCCCTTGCGCTTGTCCTCATAGGATTTCGCGTTCTTGGCCAGATTTTCCAACGCCTCGGTGACGGCGGCGTCCTCGGCCTTCACGACCAGACGTTCCAGCTTCAGCTTGGCCAGGTCCACTTCCGGGATTTCCGGCAGGATTTCATAGGAAACGTTGACGATGACATCGTCGCCCTCTTTCCAGTTCTCGCCATCCTGCATCTCGATCTTCGGCTGCACGGCCGGGCGGTCGCCGGATTTCTCCAGATGCTCGCGCAGGGCGCCGTCGATGGAATCCTGCATGGCATCGCCCATCACGCGGGGGCCGAACTGCTTTTTCAGCATCGCCATCGGCACCTTGCCCTTGCGGAAGCCCTTCATCTCGACTTCGGGCTGGGCTTCTTTCAGTTTCTGATCGACCATGGTGGCCAGATCGGCCGCCGGGAGGGTCATCTGGTAGCCGCGCTTGAGGCCGTCGTTCTGGGTCTCTTTGACCTGCATGTCCTATCCTTCGTCATGGTGCGGGTGGAGGGACTTGAACCCCCACGCCTTGCGGCGCCAGAACCTAAATCTGGTGCGTCTACCAATTTCGCCACACCCGCAATGTCCAGTAGCGGACACCAAGGCCCGCCACGAAAATCCGCGCCGTTCTAGCAAAGCGCAGGCCGGGGCGCGAGGGGAAAATCAAGCCCCCTCGCCGAGGATCGCGGGGATCTGTTCGGGCAGGTCGTCGGCGATCAGTCCCGGCCCGAAGCGGCGGGCGGCCTCGGCATGTATATGGGCACCGAAGCGGGCGGCGTCGAAGGGCGTAAATCCGCGCGCCAGCAGTCCTGCAATCAGCCCGGAGAGCACATCGCCCGATCCGGCGGTGGCCAGTCCGGGCGCGTCCTCGGCCCGGTTCAGCGCCGATTCGCCCGAGGGCGAGGCGATGGCCGTGGCCGGGCCTTTCAGCAGCAGGGTCGCGCCAAGTTGCCTTGCGGCGCTGCGAGCGGCCTGCACCAGGCCCTCGGGATCGTCGGGAAGGTTCCGGGCCAGATCGGGCAGAAGCCGCGCGAATTCGCCGCGATGCGGGGTCAGGACGATATCCGGGCGCAGGGGCAGGGGCGCTTCCTGCCCGGCAAGGGCGGTGATCGCATCGGCGTCCAGCACCGTGGGCAGGTCTGCGGCCAGCACCGCCGGCAGAAGCGAGGCCGCGCGTGCCACCCCGCAGCCGGGGCCGATGACGATGACGCCGATCCGCCGTGCGGCGAGCAGCCCGGGCAGGTCACGCGCCTGATCGAGCGGATGGCGCATCAATGCGTCGGGTGGCCCGCAATGCTCGATCATGGCCGAGGCGGGCGGCGCGATGGTCACCAGCCCGGCACCGATCCGCAACGCCGCCCGCGCCGCAAGCCGGGCCGCGCCGCCCATGCCTGGCCCGCCGGCCACGATCAGCGCATGGCCGTGATCGTATTTGTGGCCGCCCCGCTTTTGCAGCAGGTCGATCAGGCCGGGCATCTCTGGCGCGTCGGCCATCGGTCAGAGGTTCCGCATACGCTTGTCGTTCTCGGTGCGCTCGGCCTCGGCCTCGCGCTCGGGCGTGTCGCCGCTGCGGGTGTTGAGAAATTCGTGCAGCCGGTCGGCGGCATTGCTGAAATCGCGGATGATCTCGTCGCTATTGGTCGAGACCTGGCGGAAGGCTTCCAGCGCCGTCGCCGCCGCGCCGATCAGGGCGGTCACATTGCGCGCGGCCGCGCCGATATTGTCGCCGAGGCTGGCCGTCTGCGGGGGCCGGCGGCGTCTGCGGCGCGCGCGCAGGGCGGCGGCGCGGATTTCCTCGGCGCGGTCCTCGTAATCGGCGAAATCGGCCTGGGCGCGGGCGCGCATCCGGTCGCGGGCTTCCGCATCCAGTGCCGCATAGCCCGGCGCGTGGCGGGGGCGTGGGGGTTGCCGGGGCCGGTCCTCCCTGTCGCCGGCCAGCGCATCGGCGGCGGCGCGGGCGGCAAGCGCGCCCACTGTCAGGGCCAGCCCCAGCCCGCCCCAGACAAGCAGGGTCGAGCGCAGCGATTTCGGCGCAGGGGCCGGCGGCGGATCCTCGGTCGGGATATGGTCTTCGGGAACCGGGCGCGGTCCGTGCGGCGTGTCGGAGGTGACATCGGCAAAGCGTGACATGCTGGCGGTCCCTTTCAGATCATGAGTGCTACGAAAACGAGCGGCAGGGCGGTTTCGTTCCGGTTGTGACCTGTCCCGGCGCGGATTGCCATCGGGACGGACAGTATCGTGCGGGATAAATCGCGCAGGATAAAAAAAACCGCGCCGGAAATCCCCGGCGCGGTTCTGGTCCTTGCAACGGATGGTGCGGCTTATTCGCCGGCGCCCGCCGTCGTTTCCGGGCCGTCCTCGTCGCGCGAGGCGGAACCGATATCGTCGAACAGCTCGGCGATCTCGAACTCGGCAGCGGCATCTTCTTCCGCGGCCAGATCCTGGATCGACTTGCCCGAGGCCTGCAATTCGGCCTCTTCGGTCGAGCGGGCGACGTTCAGCACGATTTCCGCCTCGACTTCCGGGTGCAGGACGACCAGCACCTTGTGCAGGCCCAACTCCTTAATCGGCGCGCCCAGAACGACCTGCTTGCGGTCGACCGAATGGCCCGATTCGTTGGCGGCATCGGCGGCGTCACGCGGGGTGACCGAGCCGTAAAGTGCGCCGGCATCCGAGGCCGAGCGGATGATGACGAAGGTTTCACCATCGAGTTTCTCGGCCAGTTTCTGCGCATCGACCTTCGATTCGTCGTTCTTGGCGACGAGGGCGGCCTTCTGCGCTTCGAAAGCGGCGATATTGGCGTCCGAGGCGCGCAGCGCCTTGCCCTGGGGCAGCAGGAAGTTACGGGCGTAACCTTGCTTGACGTTCACCACGTCGCCCATGGCGCCGAGCTTGGCCACGCGTTCCAGCAGGATGACTTGCATCGGTCTTCCTCCTTATTTCACGACGTAGGGCAGCAGCGCCAGGAAGCGCGCGCGCTTGATGGCCTGGGCCAGCTTGCGCTGGTTCTTGGCCGAGACGGCGGTGATGCGCGACGGCACGATCTTGCCACGCTCAGAGATGTAGCGCTGCAGCAGACGGGTGTCCTTGTAGTCGATCTTGGGGGCGTTATCGCCACCGAACGGATCGACCTTGCGACGACGGAAAAACGGTTTGTTCGCCATGGATCAGATCTCCTCAGTTGTCGCGGTCGCGGCGCTCGCGGCGTTCGCCACGGTCCGAACGATCACCACGGTCGCCACGATCCCCGCGCTCGCCACGCTCTTCGCGCTTCTGCATCTGGACCGAGGGGCCTTCCTCATGCGCGTCGACCTTGATCGACATCACCCGCATGACATCGTCATGCAGACGGGCGAGGCGCTCCATCTCCTGCACGGCGGCCGAGGGCGCGTCGGTGCGCAGGAAGGCGTAATGGCCCTTGCGGTTCTTGTTGATCTTGTAGGCGAGGGTGCGCACACCCCAGTATTCGCTGTCGACCACCTTGCCGCCATTATCGGCCAGCACGGTGGAAAAATGTTCGATCAGCCCTTCGGCCTGCGCATTCGACAGGTCCTGACGGGCGATCATCACATGCTCGTATAGCGGCATGTCAGACCTTTCAGGTTCAGGGCGGCTTCAACGGCGGGATAACCTTCCGCGCCCCGCCACGAGGGGCCTGCCGGTTTCGCGATTGCGGAAGGATGGGGCTTTATAGCGGCGAAGCGCGTCAACACAAGGCGATTCGTTTCGTCCCGCCAAGCGCGGGCGGAAAGCCGCCCGCTGCGCGACAGATCACGTCTCGCCTTTCGGGGTGGTCGTGATATGGCTTGCGATGGCGGGACGTCCATTGTTCGGGGGTGGAGATGGCGCTGGAAGACGCAAAGACCCAGGTCGATCAGGCCTTTACGCGGACGGACCCGCGCGGTCCCAGCTTTGAGAACGCCTTCGGTGGCGCCACCAGTTTCCTGCGCAGGCGCTATACGAAGGATCTGGCCGGTTTCGATCTGGCGGTGACCGGCATTCCCTTCGATCAGGCGGTGACCCATCGCCCCGGCACCCGCTTCGGGCCGCGCGCCATCCGCGAGGCCTCGACCCTGCAACCTTACGATCCGCCCTTTGGCTGGGGTTACGACCCGCTGACCGAGCTGGCCATCGCCGATGCCGGCGACATGGCCTTCGATTACGCCAATACCCGCGAGGTTCCGGCCCGGATCGAGGCCCATATCGGCGGTTTGCTGGATCAGGGCGTGGGCACGGTCACGCTTGGCGGCGATCACTTCATCACCCTGCCGATCCTGCGCGCCTATGCCAGGCGGCATGGCCCCGTCGCGCTGATCCAGTTCGACGCCCATTCCGATACCTGGGTCGATGACGATCCCGACCGGATCGACCATGGCACCTTCCTTTACAAGGCGATCCGAGAGGGCGTCGTCGACCCTGCCGCCAGTGTCAGCGTCGGCATCAGGACCGAGAACCCGGACACGCTCGGGGTGACGATCCTCGATGCGGCTTCGGTTCATCGGGATGGGGTAGAGGCGACGCTGGCCCGTATCCGCGAGGTGGTGGGCCAGCGGCCTGTCTACATCACCTTCGATATCGACGCGCTCGACCCCGCCTTTGCGCCGGGCACCGGCACCCCGGTCTGGGGTGGGCTGGCCAGTTGGCAGGCGGCGGCGTTGCTGCGCGGGCTGGCGGGGGTGAACCTTCTGGGCGGCGACGTGGTCGAGGTCTCGCCCCCCTATGACACGACCGGGGCCACGGCGATTGCCGGCGCCCATGTCGCCACCGAACTGATCTGCCTTTACGGCTGGACCCGGCGGCAGGCGTGACAACCTGACAGGAGGACCATATGGCAAAGCTCTTGACCCTTCTCGCATTGCTTTTCGGCGGGCTGTGCTGCCTGATCGGGCTGGCGCATATCCTTTTCGGTCCCTCGGTCATTCCCGGCAGCATTCCGGGCACGGTGACCATGGATAACGAGGATCGCTTCTATGCGACCGTCTTCCTCGGCTACGGGGTCGCGATGATCTGGGCGGCGCGCGACCTTGCCGCCCGGCGCGGCACCTTCTTCGCGCTTGTGGCGCTGTTCTTCGTTGCCGGGTTATCGCGTCTGGTCTCGGTCGCGATGGTCGGCTGGCCGGTTCCCTCGATCACCGCCTTCCTGATCTTCGAGTTGATCCTGCCGCCGCTTTTCTGGTGGATGCATCGACGCGCCTATCCGGGCTGAGCCCGGATTGCGCCTTGTCGGTCAGCCGTCGCGGCGGTAATTGCGGCACATGCTGCCCGAAGATCGCCTTGTCCAGATTTCCCAGCGTTTCGAGTTTCTCGAAGCGAAGCTGAATGCCGGCCCCGCCCCCGATGAGATCGCCGCGATCAGCCGCGAATATGCCGATCTGAAGCCGGTGGTGACCCAGATCGGCGAATGGCGCGCCGCCCGCGACGGGCTGGCCGAGGCACAGGCGATGCTCTCGGATCCCGACATGCGCGAACTGGCCGAGGAGGAGGTGACGCGCCTGAAGGCCGCGCTGCCCGCTCTGGAACAGGCGCTGCGCATCGCGCTTCTGCCCAAGGATGCCGCCGATGCCCGCCCGGCCATCGTCGAGATCCGCCCCGGCACCGGCGGCGAGGAGGCGGCGCTTTTCGCGGGCGATCTGCTGTCCATGTATCGCCGCTATTCCGAGGCTCAGGGCTGGTCCTTCCAGATGCTCGATCTGTCCGAGACCGAGCTTGGCGGGATCAAGGAAGCCTCGGCCCGGATCGAGGGCGAGGGCGTCTTCGCCCGGCTGAAATACGAATCCGGCGTGCATCGCGTGCAGCGGGTGCCGGAAACCGAATCGGGCGGGCGCATCCATACTTCGGCGGCGACCGTGGCCGTTCTGCCCGAGGCCGAGGAGGTCGATATCGACATCCCCGCCACCGATATCCGCATCGACACCTATCGCTCCTCGGGCGCGGGCGGTCAGCACGTCAACACCACCGATTCGGCGGTCAGGATCACCCACCTGCCAAGCGGGATCGTGGTCACCAGTTCCGAAAAGTCGCAGCACCAGAACCGTGCCAACGCGATGGCGGTGCTGCGTGCGCGGCTTTACGACATGGAACGCGCGCGCGCCGACAGCGAACGCGCTGCCGACCGCAAGAGCCAGGTCGGCTCCGGTGACCGATCCGAACGCATCCGCACCTATAACTTTCCTCAGGGGCGGATGACCGATCACCGGATCAACCTGACGCTCTATGCGCTCGACCGGGTGATGGCGGGCGATCTGACCGAAATCATCGACGCGCTGACCGCGCATGACCAGGCCGAGAAGCTGGCGGCGCAGGAATGACCTGGCTCGAATGGTTCGAGTTGGCCGAGGCCCGGCTGGCCGCGGCCGGAATCGAGGATACGAAACATGAGGCTCGGGCGATTGTCGCAGCGGTCATGCCGCGCAATACGCGCTTTTACATGCCGCTGACCCAGCCCGTCGATGCCGAGTGGTTGCAGGCCTTGAATGGTATCTTGGCGGCACGGGTGGCGCGCCAGCCGCTCAGCCAGATCACCGGGCTGCGCGCCTTCTGGAAGCATGAATTCCGGGTGACGCGCGATACGCTGGACCCGCGCCCGGATACCGAAACCCTGGTCGAGGCGGCGCTGAAACAGCCCTGGCAAAGCGTGCTGGACCTTGGCACCGGGACCGGCGCGATCCTGATCTCGCTTCTGGCCGACCGTCGGGGGGCGACGGGGCTGGGCACGGATATGTCCGAGGCCGCCCTTGATGTGGCGCGGGAGAATGCCTCGCTGATCGGGGTGGGCGCGCGTTTCATCAGGGCCGACTGGTTCGACGGGGTTCAGGGGCGCTTCGATCTGATCGTCTCGAACCCGCCTTATATTGCCCGATCCGAAATGGACGGGCTTCAACCCGAGGTCCGCGATTGGGAACCGCATCTGGCGCTGACCGATGGCGGCGACGGGCTGTCGGCCTATCGGGCGATCGCGGCGGGCGCGGTTGCGCACCTGAACCCGGGCGGGCAGGTTTTCGTCGAGATCGGCTGGCAGCAGGCCGCCGATGTCAGCGCGATCTTTTCCGAACATGGTGCCCGGACCGAGGTTATCCGCGATCTCGGAGCGCGCGACCGGGTGATTCGGGCAAGATTCGATACGAATCCGGCCTGAAACGTGTTAAACTCGGGCAATATTCCGCCTTCCACAGGGAAATAGTCACTTTTCGCTTGTAACGCGGGTCGTGCCGTGGTTATTGCGGCTCAAGTGATGGCGGACGGCAGTCCGCTGCGCTGACCAGCCACGACATTCTGAAGCCTTGATGCGGGTGACCGCAATCATGGGGCCAGAGCAAGTTGTCGCGGGCGAGAGGAACTTCCAGATCACTGGATAAAGTCAGGCAAATGAGATCATCGAAATCCCGTTCGCGTTCGAAGTCGAACCGTCAGCGTTCGCTCGGCAATGTTGTCAATCGTGTATTTGATTCCTCGGGGCCGGAGGGCAAGGTCCGCGGCACCCCGCAGCAGATCATCGAAAAATACCTGACACTGGCCCGTGATGCCCAACTGTCGAACGACCGTGTGGCTGAACAGTCCTTCCTGCAACATGCCGAACATTACACCCGTATGCTGGGCGAGGCGCAGCGCGAACAGGCAGAGCGTCAGCAACAGCAATTGCTGAACCAGCAGCAAAATCATCAGAACCAGCATCAATACAACCGTAACGGTGACGAACCGCAGCCCCGTCAGGCAGATGATGCGCGCGACGGCCAGAACGCGCGTAACGAGGATGGCGGCCAGCCGCGTGCCGATGCCCCGCCCGAGCGCCGCGAACAGCCGGAACCCCGGCCCGCTTCTCGGCCCGAACATGCCGCCGAGGCCGAGGTAACCCCTTCCGCTCGCCGCTCGCGCGGGCCGCGTCGTCAGGCCGCATCCTCGGCTGATGCGCCATCCGACGCCGCGCCGGTTGCATCCTCTGATGCCTTGCCCGATGCGGTCGGCACGGATGCCGATAGCGGCGAAAGCCGTGTCGAGACGCCCGAGGAAAAGGCCCCGGCCAGCCGGGCCCGCGCGCCGCGCAGTGCCAATTCCACCCCGCGAACCAGGCGCAAGCCGGCAGCCGCCGCCGCGCCGGCGGCAGATGGTGCCGAACAGGGCTGATTGCCGCAGATTGCTGTATGAGCGAAGCGGGCCGCCGATGCGGCCCGTTTTGCTTTGTCGGTGCTCAGTTCTTCTGGCGCGCGGCCTGCAACAGGCGCGCGAGGGCGCAGAAATGTTCGAGGTCGATCTCCTCGGCCCTTGCGGTGGGCGCGATGCCGGCATCTTTCAGCAGGGTCTCGATATCCGGGTGCAGGCCGCGCAACGAGGCGCGCAGCATCTTGCGCCGCTGGTTGAAGGCGGCGGCGGTGAGTTGCGACAGCGTGGCCGGATCGGCGGGAAAGCGCGGCGCAGGCAGCGCGGTCAGGTGGACCACGGCGGAATGGATCTTCGGCGGCGGCACGAAGGCCTCGGGCGGCAGGGTCATGACGATGCGGGCATCCGTGCGCCATTGCGCCAGCAGCGCCAGCCGACCGTAGGCCTTGCTGCCGGGCCGGGCCACGATGCGTTCGGCCACCTCCTTCTGGAACATCAGCGTCAGGCTGTCCCAGAAAGGCGGCCAGTTCGGCGGCGTCAACCAGCGGACCAGCAATTCGGTGCCGATATTATAGGGCAGGTTGCCGGCGATGCGGATCGGCGGCGTCAGATGCGCCAGCGGGTCGATTTCCAGCGCATCGCCATTGATGACGGAAAGCCGGCCCGGATAGGCGGCGGCGATCTCGGCCAGAGCGGGCAGGGCACGGGCGTCCTTTTCGATGGCGAGCACCCGGCGCGCGCCTTCGGCCAGCAGGCCCCGGGTCAGCCCGCCGGGGCCGGGGCCGATTTCCAGCACATCGCTGCCGGCCAGATCGCCGGCCTGGCGGGCGATCTTGGCGGTCAGGTTCAGGTCCAGCAGGAAGTTCTGTCCGAGGCTCTTTCTGGCGCGCAGATCGTGGGTCGCGATTACCTCTCGCAGCGGCGGCAGCCCGTCGATGGTGCTCATCTCGTGCCCCTGGCCCCGGCCATGTCCCAGGCCATGCGCAGGGCGGCGATGGCGCTTGCCGCATCGGCGCGGCCCTGCCCCGCGATATCGAAGGCGGTGCCGTGATCGGGCGAGGTGCGGATGAAGGGCAGACCCAGCGTGACATTCACCCCGCCGGCGAAATCCAGCGTCTTGATCGGGATCAGCGCCTGATCGTGATAGGCGCAGATCGCGCCGTTATAGCGTGTCCGGGCCGGGGCGTGGAACATGGTATCGGCGGGCAGGGGGCCGGCGATGTCGAGCCCTTCGGCCCGCAGCCGGTCCAGCAGCGGGGCGATCCAGTCGGTTTCCTCGCGCCCCATGGCGCCGCCTTCGCCGGCATGGGGGTTCAGCCCGGCCACGGCGAGGCGCGGCGCGGCAATGCCGAAATCGCGGATCAGCCCGTCGCGGGTGAGGCGGATCGCCCGTTCCAGAAGCGCGGGTGTCAGCAGGGCCGGCACTTCGGAAATGGCGACATGGATCGTGGCCGGTACCACCCGGCAGGGCGGCTGGACCGTGGTCGAGGCGAGCATCATGACCACATCCGCCCCGCCGGCGAGATGGGCGAGATATTCGGTATGGCCGGGGAAGGGGAAGCCGGCGCCGTCCTTCAGCGCCTTCTTGTTGATCGGCAGGGTGCAGATGGCCGAGGCCTTGCCCTCGCTCACCAGCGTCACGGCGCGGGCGATCACGTCGATGACGCCCTGCGCATTGGCTGGCTCCGGTCGGCCCGGTATGGCGGGGCCGGCGAAATCGTGACGCAGGACCGGCAGCACGCCTTCGGGCAGGTCAGCCTCTGGCGAGGCGATCTCGGCCCAGGCGCAACCCTGCGGCAGGTGGCGGGGATCGCCCAGCCAGACCATCGGCACGCGGGCGGCGGTCATCAGGGGCGCAAGCTCCGGTCCGATCCCGGCCGGTTCCCCGCAGGTGACGATGACCGGCCGCGCCATGTCAGGGCCTCCGGATCACCGCATCGGCGCGCAATTCGGCCAGATAGGCGTCCGAGGCGAGGCCGATCTTGCGGTTGAAGATCTGCTCGCGCACGGAATCGCGTTCGGGCAGGGCATTGGGATCGGCCTCGGTCACCGTCTCGCCTTCTGTGCTGGCGGTGGCCACGGGGCCTGCATCCAGCCCGGCCAGCAGCGCCGGGCGGCGATCGCACAGCATCAGCACCTCGCCCGCGCCGCCGCGATCCGTCACCGTCGCCTCGTTCTTGTCCATCGAGGCAAGGCGGATGGCGACATATTCCGGCACCGCGCCCTGGCTCGCATCGGTGCGCTGCACCTGCTGGTCGGGCAGGCCATTGGCGAAGACGTAAAGCTCGTCGCAGGAGCGCGCCAGCGAGGCGGCGTTCTGGGCATCGGCCATGCTGGCGAAGGTGACGGTCATGTAATCCAGCTGCTGTTCGCTGGCACCGGGGCGCAATTCGCCCTGGGTGTCGCGCAGATAGAACATCACCACCGCGCCCGGAACGGTCAGCGGCGGGGTCATCTGGCCCGGCTGCAGCCCGAGGATGATCTGGCGCAGGCTTGGCGGCATGTTCTCGACCGCCATCCATTCCAGCCGACCGCCGCGCCCGGCCGAGGGCGTGGCCGAATAGCGCCGCGCGGCATCGGCAAAGCCGCCCTCGCTGCGGACGCTGGCGCGGATCTGTTCGGCCCGGGCCTGCACGGCCTCTTCCTGGCCGGGCGGGGCGGGCATGATCAGTTCCGACAGCAGGACCTGCTTGATCAGCGGGGTCTCGACGATGCGCTTCAATGCCTGATCGACCTCGGCGTCCGAGACGCTGATCGTCGGGGCGATGCGGCGGCGGATGACCTCTCGCCAGGCGACGCCGGCCTTGACGAAATCGCGATAGGCCTGGCGGTCGACGCCATTCTTTTCCAGCACTTGAATGAACTCGCCCGTGCTCATCCCGGCGCGACCGGCGAATTCCGACAGACCCTGTTCCAGCCCTTCGTCGCTGACCTCGACGCCAAGCTGGCGGGCGGATGCCAGACGCAGACGGTCCTCGATCAGGGCCTTCTCGACCTCGGCCTCGCTTTGGTCGGGCGCGTTCAGCACCTTCATGAAGCGCTGCCGTTGCTGGATCTCGTAGCGGGTGACGACGGAATTGTTGATATAGACGACCGGCGAGAAATCCTGTGCCAGCACCGGGGCCGCGCCTGGCCCGGTCAGGGCTGCCGCGAGCGCCATGGAGATAAGAAACTGCCGCATGAAACCCATGCCCCCTTTTGATTTGCCGCCAATCTAGCGCAAGCAATTGCGCCGCGCCACCGTGCCCTTGCCGGCCGGTGCGCGCCCGAAACCGCCAAGGCGGATCGACAGGTCGATATCGGTCGAGGGATCTACCTCCTCGGTATCGGTAAAGCGCCGCGAGGCCGCCAGCTCGACACTCACGCATTCATTGCGATAGGTCAGCCCGAAGCCGGCCTTATGGGCGGTGCTTTCCTCGATATCGTAGCGACCATAGGCATTTGCCCACCAGCCCTCGGCCATTTGCCAGCCGATCTCGCTGGTCAGTTCCGACAGGTCGCGGCTGCGATCCTCGAACTGGTCGGCCTCCATCCACAGATAGCCAAGGCCGAATTGCAGCCCGGGGCGAAGCCAGCCGATGCGAAGCTCGTCCCGGGTGACGTTGAGATCGTCGTCCAGCAGCGCGCGATTGGCGATGGTCAGGCCGTTATTGTTGGCGTAATGCCCGGCAATCAGCCAGTCCGAGCGATTGCCGCGTTGCAGCAGCGATGTGGTGTTGTCGTCGCTGTTGTCGAGATTGCGGTAAACCCGCCCGGCGGCAAATGCCAGCGACCAGCCGGTCGGATCGAAGCGCGTCCAGGTGATACCCAGATTCGCCCTGAGCCCGGTTTCCTGAACGTCCCAGCCCGGATAGCGCGACAGCGAGAACAGGTTGCCCTCGTCGAATTCGACCTGCCGGCTGTCCTCGTTCGGGATATCGTCCTGATCGCGGTCGGGCGACCAGACCAGTTGCGCCACCGGTTCCAGCACATAGGAGGCATAACCGTCGCTGCCGGTCATCGGAAAGCGCAACTCGGTCGAGAGCCATGGGGTGACGCGGGTCACGGTGCGATCATAGCGGCTGTCATCGCCGATGGCGAAGATGTCGGCGTCGATCCCGGCTGCGCCCCGCGCCACCAGCCCGCCCCGCAGGATCTGCATCCGCTGCCAGTCGAACGCGATCGAGCCGCGCGCCATGTCGCGCCCGATGATATCCTTGCTGGAGGGGCGGCGATGGGCATGGACCGACCATTGCAGTTGCGCCTGCCCGCCGCCGGTCTGCCAGCGCCGGATCCACATCACGTCGGCGACCTGAGCGGGCGAGGTCGAATTGTCCTCGTCATCGCGCAGCGAGTGGTAATTGCCGACCCGCGCCCAGACCAGCTTGTCGGCGGTGACCCGCTCCAGCGTCAGCCCGCTCCACAACCGGTCGGCATCCGAGATGTCGTAATCCAGCAGATAGCCGTCATCCGAAGTGAGCTGGATCTGCAGGCCCAGCTTGTAGCCGCGCGGCAATTCCCACTGCGCGGCACCGAACAGATAGCCGCGGGTCTCGCCGTCGCGGATATCGTCGCGGGTGATGGCGCCGTTCCATTCCATCGCGCCGTTCCAATAGGCCTGGCGATAGCGCAGCATCAGCGTCGAGGTCCGCGAGGCCGAAAGATAGGGCGTCACCGTCAGGTCGGCATGTAGCCCGAGCGTCTTGAAATAGGGCACCATCACCCCGAAGCCGAGATTCGAGGTGGTGCGGAAGTTCGGGCGCAGGAAGCCCGACATGCGGTCGACCGTGGGATCGGGGGCGGTGACGCGGCCCGGCCAGGCACCGATGGGCAGGCCGAAGGCGCGCAGTTGCGGGTGGTCGAAGACCAGCACGTTCAATTCGTCGTCATGCACGATCTGACGGGCGCGCACCTCCCACAGCGGGATCGGGTCTTCGGCGCAGATCCGGCAGGAGGAGGCGACGACATGGTTCAGCGTGGTGAAGCGGCCATTGCCGGACAGAACCGCCTCGGTCGCGGCCAGTTGCATCTCGCGGGCCAGCACCGCGCGGGCACCGCGCAACATGCCCTCGCGCATGTCCTGGCTCAGCTGGGCCTCATCGGCGATCAGGATCGCCTCGTCCTCGGTGCCGGCCTGGCCGGGTCGGGTCAGGTGGATCGGGCCGGTCACGGTCATGGCCCCGGTGCCGCCGTCATAGCGGACCTGATCGGCGACAAGCCTTGCGCCCTGATACCAGACCACCACCCCGCCCGAGGCGGTCAGCGTCCGGTCGCCCGACAGCGTGATGTAATCGGCCAGCAGCGTTGCCGCGCCGCCCTCGTCCCCGGCCTGACCGCCCCCGTCCGAAATGGTCACGTCGCGCGGGCGGGTGCTGACAGAGCGGGTCAGCCGGCTGAGTTCGGTCCCGTCGGCATAGGGCGCGTTCAGATCGCGGCTCTCGGTCGGGGCAAGGGCGGGCCCATCGACATCGGCATAGGCGGGATCGGTGGTCCACCACGGCGGCTCGGTCATGTCCTGACCGAAGGCCGGGGCCGCCGCAAGGCAGAGCGATGCGATTGTCAGGCGGCTTATCATCATCCGTCCTCAAGTTGCAGCAGCGCGCCGATCGAAAACAGCAGCGCGATGACCGGCGGCGCCCAGCCCGCGAAGGCCGGCGGCAGGCCCGCGCTGTCACCCAGAACCTGCGCCATGCTGCGCAGGAAGAAAAGCGCCAGCCCGCAGGTGAAGGCGGCCATGACCAGCCCGCCGGTCTTGCGCCCGCGCATGTGGCGGATGGTGAAGACCGAGGCGACCAGCACCATCGCCGCCAGCGTCAGCGGCAGGGCCAGTTCCATCTGCAGCCAGACCCGGTGGCGCAGGGCGGAAAAGCCTGCCCGCTCCAGCCCGGCGATATAGGCCGGCAATTCCCAGACCGGGATCGCCTGCGGGCTGCCGAAGCCGTCGCGGATGCGGTCGGCGGTCAATTCGGTCGGCAGCGACATCGCGTCGGCGCGGCTGGCGGTGGCCTCGGGGTTGGGGTCGGTCAGCGACCACCGCTTGACATCGCGAAGCTGCCAGTTGCCATCGGCCAGCACCGCCTCGCGCGCCTCGATCCGGGTGGCCGGGCCGATGGTGGGCTCATAGATCACGAAGCTCGCATCATAAAGCGTGGTCGCGTCGGGGCTGCTGCGGGCGGCGCGGATCATCATCTGGCCGCCATCCTGGCCCATCGCCTGCCGCAGCCAGAGCGCGTCCTCGCTGATGCTGACGGTCTGCGTCGTGCCCGATTCGATGCGCGCCGTAGCGGCCGAGTATTTCGATTCGGTTGCCGCCACCATTGGGTTCAGCACCGCAACCGCGAATATCCCGATCAGTGCCGCCATGACCGCAGGTGCCGCCACCACGCGCAGGGCCGAACGCCCGGACGCCCGGATCGCCACCATTTCCGAGGATCGCGACAGCGCCAGAAACAGCATGATCGCCGCCAGAAGCCCGATCAGCGGCAGAATGGTATAGAAGCTGCCCGCCACTGCCAGCGCCGAAAGTTCCGCCGCATCGCCAAGCGTGATGCCATTATCGGCAAACCGCCGGATCTGTTCGACCATGTCGATCAGCAGCAGGATGGCCAGAAACACCCCGGCCAGCAGCAGGAAGGCGCGCAGGTAGCGATTGGCGACATAGCGGGCCAGGATCATGTCGCAGCCTCGACGTCATGAATGCCGGGTCGCGGTTTGCGCGGCCGGGCCGCCAGCCACAGAAGCGTGATGCAGATCGCGGTGCCGACAAGCGCCGGCAGGTAGACGAGCGGCCATTTCGCGGCATCCTCGCCCGCCTGGCTCGCGGCCCAGTTGCTCAGCAGTTGCACGAAGATCAGCGCGACCACGGCCCAGGCGATCTGGCGCCAGACCCCGAAGCGAGAGAAGCCGCCGACCAGAAGCGCGGCAAAGCCCAGCATCGCCGCCACGGGCGACAGCAGGGGCTGGGCGATCCGCTCATGCGCTTCCAGCCGGGCCTGGGCCGGCGTGGCCCCGGTCGCGTCGAGCAGCGCCTGATCGGGCAACATCAGCCGTTTCGTCGAATAATCGCGCAGGTCGCGCCCGCTTTTCGACGATCCGCCGAACATCGCGGCCAGATCATAGGCCATGTCGTCGAAGCGCGTCACCGAAAGGCGCTGCGCGGTCTCGCCCGGTCGCAGCGACTGGATCATCCCGTTCAGCATGATCAGCTTGGGGCCGGTCTCGGATTTCACGATCAGCGCCTTCTCGGCGCTGTAGGAGGTGGCAACCTCGCCATTGCGCGCATCTTCAAGGAAGACGCCCTCAAGCTCTCCCACCGGGGAAATCTCTCGGATGAACAGGGTGATGCCGCTGACCGGGTATTGAAAGACGCCCGGCCGCATGAACTGCGCGGTCACGTTCTCGGCGATCTGGTCCTGCCGTGCCGCCAGCTGCGCCCGCGCCGCAGGCACAAGCGCATGGACCAGCACCGCCACCATGAGGCTGACCAGAAAGCCGAAGATCAGCACCGGCCGCGCCAGCCGCCAGGGAGAAAGGCCGGCGGCCTGCATGGCCACAAGCTCGGATTCGCCGGACAGGCGGTTGGTGCCATAGGCGGTGGCCGCGAAGGCCGCGACCGGCAGCACGACCGAGATCACCAAGGGCAGCGTCAGCAGGGTGAATTCCAGCACCACGAGCGCGGTCTGGCCGTCGCCGATCAGGCGTTCGAACAGCGACACGGCGCGGTTCACCCAATAGACCGCGACCAGCACGAGCGCGAAGAAGCCGAAGAAGATCAGCATCGTTTTCAGAATGTAACGGTCGATGCTGGTCATGCACACGGTCCTTCGGGCTGCGACCTGATTAGCCCCTGTCGCGGCTTTGGGGAAGCCCGGCCTTTATCCGGGGATGGTCCGGGCCTCTCTCTGGTCAAGCGCGGGCGGCGGGGATAGGTTTCACGGCAACGCAGACAGGAGTGCCCCATGACCCATCCGGTCGAGATCCGATTCGCAGAAACCGCAACCGAAGGCCTGACCGCGCGCGAAGGCCGGATCGCGATGATCCTGGACGATGGCGGCAAGTTGCCGGCACGGCTGGCGCGGGGCGCGCGCGCGGCCTTGTCGCGCGCTCTGGGGTCGAGCGATTTTCAGAAGCTGAAACCGGGCGAGGCGCTGAAACTGGCCTGGCCGGCGGGCTGGGCTGCCGAATCGGTCCTGCTGGTCAAGCTGCCGCGCAAGGCCAGCGTGGTGGAGGCGCGCCGGGCCGGCGCGACCATCGGCGCGGCACTCGGCAAGGGCGAAGTGCTGGTCATGGCAGGCACCCATCCGCAGGCAGCCGAGGTTGCCCTGGGTCTGGCGCTGCGCGGCTATGACTTCTCGGTCTACAAGTCGAAGAAGCCCGAGGACGGGGAAACCAGCGGTTCCGCCCGTCCCCGCGTCACCTTCATGGCGGCAAAGCCAGAGGCTCTGGCGAAATCCGCCGGCGATCATGCCGCCGTGGCCGAGGGCGTCTTCTTCACCCGCGATCTCGTCAATGAGCCGGCAAATGTCCTGACCACCAGCGATTTCGCCGACCGGCTGAAGGCGATGGAGGCCCTGGGCCTCGATGTCGAGGTGCTGGAAGAGGCCGATCTGGAAAAGCTCGGGATGCGGGCGCTTCTGGCGGTCGGGCAGGGGTCGGTGTCGCCCTCCAAGGTCGTGGTGATGCGCTGGAATGGCGGCAGGAAGGATCAGGCGCCGGTCGCTCTGGTCGGCAAGGGCGTGGTCTTCGACACTGGCGGGATTTCTATCAAGCCGGCGGCGGGCATGGAAGAAATGACCATGGATATGGGCGGCGCGGGCGTCGTCGCCGGCGTCATGCGCACGCTGGCGCTGCGCCGGGCCAAGGCCAATGTCGTGGGTCTTGTGGGTCTGGTCGAGAACATGCCCGACGGTGCCGCACAGCGTCCGGGCGATATCGTGCACTCCATGAAGGGCGACACGATCGAGGTCGTCAATACCGATGCCGAGGGGCGGCTGGTGCTGGCAGATGTGCTCTGGTACGCGCAGACCCGGTTCGAGCCTGCGGCGGTGGTCGATCTGGCGACGCTGACCGGGGCCGTCATCATCGCGCTCGGTCACGAAAATGCCGGCGTCTTCTCGAATGACGATGCCTTTGCCGGGCAGGTGCTGGAGGCCGCCCGGGCCGAGGGCGAAGGCGCATGGCGGCTGCCGCTGGCACCGGCCTATGACAAGCTGATCGACTGCCGGCTGGCGGACATGAAAAACACCGGCGGTCGCCCGGCGGGTTCGATCACGGCGGCGCAGTTCCTGCAGCGCTTCATCCGCGAGGACCAGCCTTGGGTGCATCTGGACATTGCCGGGGTGGCGCTGCCGCCCGGTGCGACGGATCTGGCCCCGAAGGGCGCCTCGGGCTGGGGGGTGATGACGCTGAACCGCATGATCCGCGACAATTACGAGGGCTGATCGGGGGCCATGGGCAATGCGCTTTTCTATCACCTGACGCGCTCGAATGCCGCGTCGCTGCTGCCGCAACTGATCGGCAAGGCGATGGGCGCGGGCTGGCGGGTGGAATTGCGCGGCCCCGACCGGGCGCGGCTGGAAGGGCTGGATGAAGCGCTTTGGATGGGCGACGGTTTCCTGCCGCACGGGTTGGCGGGCGGCGCACATGACGTCCGCCAGCCGGTCCTTTTGCGCGACCCCGCAGCACTCGCCGCCGCCAATAATCCCGACTGCATCATGGCCATCGACGGGGTGGAGGTCGGCGCGGAAGAAGCCGGTGCCGTCGCCCGGACCTGCATCATCTTCGACGGCAACGATCAGGCGGCTGTCGAGCGCGCCCGCGATCAGTGGCGCGCCCTGACCGGCGCAGGCGTCGAGGCGGAATACTGGTCGGAAGCCGGCGGTCGCTGGGAAAAGAAGCGTTAGGCCGAAAGCCTCAGCGTTCCAGCACCATGGTCTCGCCCTCGAAACCCACGCGGGCGAAGCGGCGCAGATAGGACATGCCCAGAAGCGAGATATCCAGATCGCCCTCGACCACGTCGGCGCGGACATCCTCGTCGCTGATATCGCCGATCTCGATCAGGCCGATGCGCACCGGCGCGGTCGAGACGGTCCCGTTCGCGGTCGAGGCGAAGCCGGTATAGCTGAGCCGGTCCATCTCGATCCCGGCGCGTTCCGCATCCTTGCGGCGCAGCGCGATATCGCTGGCGCCGGTATCGACCATGAAGGGCACCTCGACCCCGTTCAGGCGCAGGTCGATATAGAAATGCCCGTCGACCGCCATCGGCAACTCGATCCGGTTGCCCTCGACGATCTGCGGCGGCGCGATATTCTTGCGGATATCGTCCCAGAGCCCGAAACCCGCGATCAGGCCGAGGAAGATCAGCCCCCAGGCGAGCATCTGGCGCAGCGACTTGCCGAAATCCTTGCGCATCTCGACCAGCAGGTAACCGCTGAGCGCGATCAGCAGCAGGACGAAATAGGCGATACGCGGCCAGTTGTCGCTCATGTGAACAGACCCGTGCCGCGCAACCCGTCAAGGATGAACTGGATCGACAGCGCCGCCAGCAGCATCCCCAGAAGCCGCGTCACCACCATGGTCCCGGTCCGGCCAAGCGCGCGCGACAGCGGTCCGGCCAAAAGAAACAGCAGCATTGCGGTGCCAAGGACCATGCACATCACCAGCAGGATCAAAGCCGTATGAACGGCACCCGGATCCTCGCCCACCAGCAGGATCATTGTTGCCATGGCACCCGGCCCGGCCAGAAGCGGGGTCGCCAGCGGGAACACGCTGGGGTCGTGGTCGTGATCGGCGGATTGGCCCTCGCGCCGCTCGGTCCGGCGCTCGAACAGCATGTCGAGCGCGGTGAGAAACAGCAGGATCCCCCCGGCGATGCGGAAGGCCGGCAGCGAGATGCCGATGGCGGTCAGGATATTCTCGCCGGCAAGGCCGAAAAGCGTCAGCAGGATGGCTGCGATCAGGGTGGCACGCCAGCCGATTCGCCGCCTTTGCGCATCGCTCATGCCTTGGGTCAGCGCGATGAACAGCGGCGCCAGGCCGATCGGGTCGATGACCACGAACAGCGTCACGAAAGCGGTCAGGATCGCGGCCATGTCCATAGTCCCGCTTATGGCCCAGCCGGACGGCGCTGCCAAGCCGGACCGCGAATGAGGGGGCGAAGGTCCCGATCACATCGTCGCGCGGCGCAAACGAGGCTTTGCAAATGCCCCCCGGACCCCCTAGATATATGGCGTCATCGGGCGATCCCGCTCGAGAAGGGAAAGAGACATGCTGAACAATATCGGCCTTCCAGGCCTTCTGCTGATCGCCGTTGTCGTGCTTGTGCTGTTCGGGCGCGGCAAGGTCTCGTCGCTGATGGGCGAGGTGGGCAAGGGCATCAGCTCGTTCAAGAAGGGCGTCAAGGAAGGCAGCGAGGAAGTCGAGAATTCCGGCCGCGAACTGACCGCCGAAATGAAGACCGAAGAGGCCAAGCGCGACGAAAAGCTGCGCGACGTGACCCCGGACGACCAGAAACAGGCCTGAGGGCCAGGGCCGCGTTAGGGGCGCCAGATGCTGGATATCGGCTGGAGCGAGCTTCTGCTCATCGGAGTGGTGGCGCTGATCGTGATCGGTCCGCGCGACCTGCCGCACATGTTTCGCGCCCTTGGCCGGATCACCGGCAAGGTGCGGATGATGGCGCGCGAATTCTCCTCGGCGATGGAGGATGCGGCGCGCGATTCGGGTCTGGATGAGGCGACGAAATCGCTGAACGATGTCCGCAACCTGACCTCGAAACGCTCGCTCGGGGTGGAGGCGCTGGATCGCGCCGCCGACCGGTTCGAGAAATGGGACCCGAAGATGCCATCCGCGCGCGCCGCCGCCAAGCCCGATCCTGCGGCCTCCGGCCCGGCACCGAGCGATGGAGAGACGCCGGCCTCGGTCGCACCGGCCCCCGCCCCGGCCACAGCCGCGCTCGCCGAGGCGCCGCAACAGGAAAGCCCCGCCGGCCAACGTCGCTTGCACGCGGTTCGGCGCAGTGATTCGAAGGACGCCTGAGGTGAGTGAGAAGCCCGCGACAGGGGACGAGATCGACGACAGTTCGGCCCCGCTGATCGAGCATCTGGCCGAACTTCGGACCCGGCTGATCTGGTCGGTGCTGGCCTTCCTGGCCGCGATGGTGATCTGCTATACGGTCTGGAACCCGGTCTATAACTTCCTGACCCGGCCGATCTGTTCGGCGCTGGAAGGGCGCGGGCAGGAATGCGGGCTGATCCTGCTGAAACTGCAGGAAGGCTTCTTCGTCGCCATCCAGATCAGCTTTTTCGGCGGCTTCATCCTGGCCTTCCCGGTCATTGCCTATCAGATGTGGCGCTTCGTCGCGCCCGGCCTTTACCGCAGCGAGAAGCAGGCCTTCCTGCCCTTCCTGATCGCCTCTCCGGTGATGTTCTTCCTCGGCGCGTCCTTCGCCTATTACGTCATCCTGCCGATGGCCTATGACTTCTTCCTGGGCTTCCAGCAGGGACCGCTGGCATTGCCGGACGACCCCGATGCCGTGCAGACCGCCTCGACCGCGATGGCGGGGATCGTCTTTCAGGGCTCGGTCAGCGAATACCTGTCGCTGACAACGAAATTCATCCTTGCCTTCGGTCTGTCCTTCCAATTGCCGGTGGCGCTGACGCTGATGGGCAAGGCGGGGCTGGTGTCTTCGGCGGGTCTCGGCAGCATGCGCAAATATGCCATCGTGCTGATCCTGATTCTGGCGGCGGTGGTGACCCCGCCCGATGTGATCAGCCAGGTGGTGCTGTTTACCGTGGTTTACGGGCTTTACGAGATCTCGATCCAGCTTGTCCGCCGGATCGAGCGCCGCCGGAACGAGGAATTGCGCGCACAGGGCCTGCCGGTCGATGAATGACGCGGCCCTGACCCGCATTGCCGCGGCGTTGGAGCGTCTGGCCCCTGCGCCCGCACCCGCGCCCAGCTTCGCCGAGGCCGATGCCTATATCTGGCACACCAATCCCGACCGGCTGGAAGCCGTGACCAAGGTCAACCGGGTCGATCTGTCCCAACTGGTCGGCATCGACCGCGCCCGCGACACGCTGCTGGCCAATACGCTGCAATTCGCGCGCGGCCATGCGGCGAATAATGCGTTGCTCTGGGGTGCGCGCGGGATGGGCAAGTCCAGCCTGGTGAAGGCCGCCCATGCCGAGGCACGCGCGCAGGGCCTGCCGCTGGTGCTGGTCGAGATCGCGCGCGAGGATCTGGACAGCGTCGGTCGGCTGCTGTCCGTTCTGGGTCATGCCGAAGACAAGCGTTTCGTGCTGTTCGCCGATGACCTGTCCTTCAGCCATGACGATACGCAATACAAATCGCTGAAGGCGGTGCTGGATGGCGGGCTGGCCGGGCGACCGGACAATGTGATCCTCTATGCGACCTCGAACCGGCGTCACCTGATGCCGCGCGACATGATCGACAACGAACGCGCGACCGCCATCCATCCCGGCGAGGCGGTCGAGGAAAAGGTCTCTCTGTCCGACCGTTTCGGGCTGTGGCTGGGTTTTCATCCCTGTGCGCAGGACGAATACCTGCAGATGATCCGGGGCTATTGCGACGCCTATGGGCTGGAGATCGGGGACGAGGCGCTGCGCGCCGAAGCGATCGAGTGGCAGGCGACACGCGGGGCGCGCTCGGGTCGGGTGGCCTGGCAGTTCTTCACCGATCTGGCCGGGCGTCACGGCTTGCGGCTGTAAAATCATCGCCGATCTGTAAATCTGTCGCTCAAGCAAATGCTTGCTTGATTTCGCCGCTTCGGCTTTTCTGTAAAGATGAGTCCGCAGAACACCCCCTCCCGCATCTCTGCCGGTGCCCGCATCCGCGAGCTGCGTCTGGCGCAGGGCCGCGCCCAGGCCGAGATGGCCCATGCGGCGGGGATCTCTCCGGCCTATCTGAACCTGATCGAACATGACCGGCGCAGCCTGACCGCCCCGGTGCGCGCCCGTCTGGCCGAGGTACTTGGCACCACCGAGGAGGAGTTGGAGGCCGGGCGCGAGGAATCGCTGCTGGCTGGCTTGCGTGTCGCGGTGGCGGCCGCCCCCGACAATATCGCGGTCGAGGCCGGGCGCATGGCCGAATTCGCCACAAGGATGCCGGGCTGGGCCGGGCTGGTCGTGGCGCTGACCCAGCAGGCCGATGGGCTGGAGCGGCGGCTCGCTGGCCTGTCCGACCGGATGACCCGCAATCCCTATCTGCTGGACACGCTGCACGAGGTGCTTTCGGCAGTGACCTCGCTGCGCTCGACCGCCTCGATCCTTGTGCAGGAACCCGAGATGACGCCGGATTGGCGCGCGCGGTTTCACGGCAATCTCGATCAGGACAGCCGCCGGCTGTCGGTCACGGCGCAGGCGCTCGTCGCCTATCTGGAAAGCTTCGAGCAGGACGCGGCGCTTTTGCCCCCGCAGGAGGAGTTCGAGGCCTGGATTGCCGAGGGTCGTCCCGCCGAAGGACCCGCCACGGATGCGGCCCGGGATCTGGCCCGGGACTGGTCGGAGATTGAAGCGGCGGATCGCGCGGCCCTTCCCGATGAGCGATTGGTAGGGGCCGAAGGCGCTGACCCGATGCGACTGGCGGTGCAGCAGGACAAGCCGCTGGATCTGGTGCTGCGGCGGCTGGCCGGGATCGAGCCCGATTCGGGCCTGCTGATCTGTGACGGGGCCGGTGGCGTGATCTTTCGTCGTCCGGCACGCGGCATGGGCGCCTTCCGCGCCGGCGATCCCTGCGCCATGCTGCCGATCTTCGAGGCCCTGGCCCAGCCCGGCGCCCCGGTCGAACGGCTGATTGAGACAGAGACCGGGCAGCGCCTGCGCGCGCTTGCCATCGCCCGACGGCTGCCGGCGGCGTCAATCGCTGCGCCGGTCCTCAGCCGCGCGGTAATGCTGATGCGCCCGGTTGCCGAAGAAGACGGCCCCGCCATCCCGGTCGGGCCGACCTGCCGTATCTGCCCGCGCAGCGATTGCCCGGGCCGTCGCGTCGCCTCGATTCTGCAGCGATAAGGCGACAGCGCCGCAGCGTTAGCACGCGGCGGGCCTCTGGCGCTTTGACAAGCGGGGCGGTCGCGTGCCTAATCTGGCGCGGGGAAGGGGGCAGTGATGACATCGGGCACCGACATTCTGCTGATCGAGGACGAGCCGAACATCGCCGAGGCGATCCGCTTCATCCTGTCGCGCGAGGGCTGGCAGATGCAGCATTGGCACGAGGGCGGCGAGGCGCTTGACCGGATCCGCGCGCTCAGGCCGCGCCTGCTCATCCTCGACGTGATGCTGCCGGTCCGGTCGGGGCTGGAGGTGCTGGACGATCTGCGCGCCGATCCGGCGCTTCGTCCGACGCCGGTGCTGCTGCTGACGGCGCGCGGCACCGCCGGGCGCAGCGGCGTTGCCTCTGACGCGGCCGACCGGGTGCTGGCCAAGCCCTTCGACAATGCAGAACTGCGCCAGGTGGTCCGCGATATGCTGGGCGCCGCCGGATGAGCCTGCCGCCCGAAGGCCCGATCTTTCTGGAACGCGCCGCCTATCGCCGCCGCCGCCTGCAGGACGCGGCGCGGCTGCTGCCGATGGCGACGATCGTCCTGCTTCTGGTGCCGGTCTGGCTGATGCCTTCCGCCCTGTCCGGCGCGCTCGGCATGGTCGGGCTGTTCGCGGTCTGGCTGCTGATCGTCATCGCCTCGGGGCTGCTGCATCGCCGCCTTGGCCGTCCGCTGCCGACAGAGGCCCCGAAAGATGAGCTTTGACACGCTGATCCTGGCCGCACTCGGCTATGTCGGTCTGCTGTTCACGGTCGCCTGGGCCGCCGACCGCGCCGCCGCGCGCGGGCGGACGCGATGGACCGACAAGCCCATCGTCTATACGCTGTCGCTTTCGGTCTATTGCTCGGCCTGGACGTTTTACGGCGCGGTCGGCTATGCCAGCCGCTCGGGGCTGGAATTCGCGACGATCTATCTTGGTCCGACCATCGTGCTGGCGGGAAGCTGGTGGGGGCTGCGGCGGCTGGTGCGGGTCTCGCGCCTGCACCGTGTCACCTCGGTCGCCGATCTCGTTTCGGCCCGCTTCGGCAAGTCGAACCCGCTGGCGGCGCTGATTACCCTGATCGCGCTGATCGCGGCCACGCCCTATCTGGCGCTGCAACTGCAATCCATCTCGGTCTCCTTCGCGGCCTTCAGCCCGGGGGATCTGCCCTCCGGGCCGCTGGATGGCTGGGTCGCCGTGGGGCTTGCCGTCTTCGCCATCCTGTTCGGCACCCGCAATCTTGCTGCCGACGAGCGTCATCACGGCGTGGTCATGGCCATCGCGGTCGAGGCGATGGTGAAGCTTCTGGCCTTCATCGCGCTTGGCATCTGGGTGGTCTGGGGGCTGGCCGATGGCCCTGCCGACATGCTGGCCCGGATCGCCGCGCGCGCCGCCCAGCCAGACGCCGCCGGCTGGACCCTGCGCCCGGACCGCTGGACGGCGCTGATCGCGGTTTCGGCGGCGGCGCTTCTGACCCTGCCGCGCATGTTCCAGGTCATGGTGATCGAGCCCGCCGACGAGACCCCACTGACCTCTGCCGCCTGGGCCTTTCCTGCCTATCTCATGGCGATGTCGCTGTTCGTGTTGCCCATCGCCGTGATCGGCAAGGAGATGCTGCCTGCGGATGCCGCCCCGGACCTTTACGTTCTGCACCTTCCCTTGTCGCAGGGGGCGGACGGGCTGGCGCTTCTGGTCTTTCTCGGCGGGCTGAGTTCCGCCACTTCGATGGTCATCATCAGCACGATTGCACTGGCGACCATGGTCTCGAACCACTGGCTGGTGCCGCTGTTTCTGGCGCTGCGCCGGATTGATGCGAGCGATACCGCCCCGGCCGATATCCGCGGCCCGCTTCTGGCCTCGCGCCGGATCGCGATCATGGCGGTGATCGGGGCGGGCGCGCTGTATCAGGCCATTGGCGGCGGGCAGGCACTGGCGGCCATGGGCACGGTGGCCTTTGTCGGCGTGGCGCAGCTTCTTCCGGCCATGCTGGGCGGGCTTCTGTGGCGCGGTGCCACGCGCAAGGGGGCCTATGCAGGGATCTGCATGGGCAGCGCGATCTGGCTGCTCTGGGTCTTTCTGCCCTCGCTCGGGCTGCGCGGGCTGCCCGATCTCGGCCCTGTCGATCCACTGGCGGGGGCGGTCTTCGTCTCGCTGGGGCTGAACATCGCCTGTTTCACCGCCGTCTCGCTGCTGACCCTGCCGGACCCGCAGGAACGGCTGCAGGGCCTGTCCTTCGTCCATGCCGTCTCGCCCGAGGCGACCATGGCCGGCGGTGCCGTGAGGCCCGAGGGCGCAGTCCGGGCCGAGGCGCTGCTGACGCTGGCGCGGCGCGTCTGGGGCGGGGACGAGGCGTTGCTCTTCTTCCGGTCCGAGGCCGACCGGCAGGGCAAATCCGGCTTCCTGCCCGATGTCACCGCCAGTTTCCTGTCGCGGCTGGAACGCCGGCTGGCGGGGTCCATGGGCACGGCCACGGCCCATGCCATGCTGGCCCAGGTCGCCGGTCAGCGGCAGACCACCATGTCCGAACTGATGGCCGTGGCCGGAGAGGCGCAGCGCGCCAAGGAACGCGCCCGCCAGCTTGAGGACGATTCAGACGAGTTGGCCCGCACCGCCCGCAGCCTGCAGGAGGCCAATGACCGCCTGACCGCGCTGTCGGTGCAGAAGGATGCCTTCCTGGGCCAGATCAGCCATGAATTGCGCACGCCGATGACCTCGGTCCGGGCCTTTTCCGAACTGCTGAAACTGCCCGACCTGTCGCCCGAGGATCGCGAGCGTTTCGCCGGCATCATCAATGAGGAAGCCACGCGCCTGACCCGGCTGCTGGACGATCTGCTGGACCTTTCGGTGCTGGAAAGCGGGCGGGCGCGGCTGTCCTCTTCGGTGGTCAACCTCCACGACCTGATCTCGCGCGCGATCGAGGCCAGTTCCGCCCTAGGCAGCGGTGCCGAATTGCGCATCGACCGCGATACACCGACCGAGCAGATCATGGTCATGACCGATGCCGACCGGCTGCTGCAGGTGCTGATCAACCTGATCGGCAATGCCCGTAAATATTGCGATGCCGCTCGTCCGGTGCTGACCATCCGCACCCGCAAGCTGACGGACGGCACCCAGATCACGGTCATGGATAACGGATCGGGCATTCCGGCTGAGCAGCAGGACCTGGTTTTCGAGAAATTCTCGCGCCTGAACGATCCCGCACGGGCGGGCGGGGCGGGGCTGGGGCTGGCGATCTCGCGCGAGGTGATGACGGCGCTTGGCGGGACCATCACCTATCTGCCGGGCCATGACGGCGCGGCCTTCCGGCTGGAACTTCCGGTGCGTCCGCCGGGACTGGGCGCCTCCGCAGAAACGTCCTGAACGAGGGCAAGCAAGGTCCGGGCTGCGAATCGGGCCTGCGACATGTCTCTCGGACGGTTTGCAGGGTCGGTTTCGCGCCTGTTTTGCCACGCCCAAGCCGGAAAGCGCGCATCCGGCGCTTTTCCCCTTGATTATCTGCGGCTGCGGTCGCATTTAACGCGCGCTTGCGATGTCCGCAGGCACGCAATCAAGGAGTGACCATGGCCAAGGAAGAAATGCTCGAATTTCCCGGCGTCGTGAAGGAACTCCTGCCGAATGCGACATTCCGGGTCGAGCTTGAAAACGGCCATGAGATCATCGCGCATATGGCAGGTAAGATGCGGAAGAACCGCATCCGGGTTCTGGCCGGCGACAAGGTTCAGGTGGAAATGAACACTTACGACCTGACAAAGGGTCGCATCAATTATCGCTTCCGCTAAGCGATGCATGTGGGGCGGCGGCGCAAGCCGGCTGTTTTCACCGCCCGCATTTCGCGCTAGGCCGACGCGACCATGAGATTCGGCCCCGCTATGACTGCCAATGCCCCCTTCCGCCTGATCCTCGGCTCTGCCAGCCCGCGCCGGCAGGAGCTGCTGGCCCAGATCGGCATTACCCCCGACGCGATCCGGCCTGCCGATATCGACGAGACCCCGCATCGCGGAGAGGTTGCGCGCAACTATGTCCGGCGCATGGCAGTCGAGAAATGTGCCGCCATTCCCGCCGCCCCGGATGAGGCCGTGCTGACCGCCGATACCGTGGTGACCGCCGGCCGGCGTATCCTCGGCAAGCCCGAGGATCGGGGCGAGGCGCGGGATTTCCTGAAGCTTCTCTCGGGCCGCCGGCATCGCGTCATGACGGCTGTGGCCCTGCGTCGCGGCGACCGGCACTGGTTCCGGCTGGTCGAGACCATCGTGAAGATGCGCCCGCTCGACGAGGCCGAGATCGCCGCCTATCTCGATACCGGCGAATGGCAGGGCAAGGCCGGCGGCTATGCCGTGCAAGGCCATGCCGGGGCCTTCGTCAGCTGGATTTCGGGGTCGTTTACCGGCGTCGTCGGCCTGCCGCTGGCGGAAACCGCCGGGCTTCTGAAAGCCGCTGCGGCGGAAAGGATGTGAACCGATGAAGGGACGCCAGATCCTGTTGGGGCAGGTCTTCGGTCGTGACGGTGCCGTGCTTCTGGTCGATGGCCGACTGGAGGATTTCGCCATCGACCCGGGCGAATTGGTGCCCTTCGCCCCCGGTGCCATCCTGCGCGGCAGGGTCAACCGGCTGATCAAGGGGCAGGGCGGTGTCTTCGTCACCCTGCCGGGCGGCGAAAGCGGCTATCTGCGCGACCGTGCGGGTCTGGGCGAGGGGCAGCCGGTGCTGGTCCAGGTCAGCGGCGTGGCCGAGCCCGGCAAGGCCGTGCCGCTGAATTCCCGCCTGCTGATTCGGGGTCGTCATGCCATTGCCACGCCGGGCAAGCCGGGGGTGAACGTCTCGCGCAGCATCGCCGATCCCGACCGCCGCGCGGCGTTGCAAGCTGTGGGAGATGAGATCCTTGCCGGTCGCGATTGCGGGGTGATCCTGCGCAGCGCCGCCGAATGGGCGGACGATCAGGACATTGCCGAGGAACTCGGTCAGGTCCTCGACATCGCCATGGCCATCACCGGCGATCTTCAGGGTTCCGAGGAACTGCTGCTCGATGCCCCCACGCCTGCCGACACCGCCTGGCGCGACTGGGCCGAACCGCCGCCCGACAGTATCGAGGAATTCGATCTGCTGCCCGACGATGCGACCGATGCACTGCACGCGCTTCTGTCGGACAGCCTGCCCTTGCCCGGCGGCGGTTTCGCCGCGATCGAGCCCACCCGCGCCCTTGTCGCCATCGACGTCAATACCGGCCGCGACCATTCCCCCGCCGCCGGTCTGAAGGCCAATATCGCGCTTGCCCGCGAACTGCCGCGCCAGTTGCGCCTGCGCGGTCTTGGCGGTCAGGTCGTCGTCGATTTCGCGCCAATGTCGAAGCGCGACCGCGGCACGCTGGAGCAGGAGCTGAAAAAGGCTTTCCGCGCCGATGGGGCCGATACGGCGCTGTCGGGCTGGACGGCGATGGGGCTGTTCGAACTCAGCCGCAAGCGCGACCGCATCCCGCTGTCCCTGATCGCGAGGGAGGGGTGATGTCGCGCTGTCCGATCTGCAGGAAGCCCTCTCTTCCCGAGTATCATCCCTTCTGTTCCAAACGCTGCGCCGATATCGACCTGGCGCGGTGGTTGCGCGGCGATTACGTCATTCCGGGCGACAAGGCGCATCCTGCCGAAACTCATGACGAAGAATAGCGTTTTCGGTCTGGACACCGCACGGCGCGTTGCGTAAATACGCCCAACCTCAGCCAAGGCTGATGTGCCCGGATAGCTCAGTTGGTAGAGCAGCGGATTGAAAATCCGCGTGTCGGTGGTTCGAATCCGCCTCCGGGCACCACTTTAATGAAGATTAGTCGATAACATCAGCATACTGCAGTAGTGTGCTTTTTCTGCCCTCCTTTTGGTTCCCCTTTCGGTCGGTGGTAAATGTGAAAAAGGGGGGAATCTAACTGACCGCAAGGCGTATCATCTGGGCGTAGCGCCCCGGCCCACGAACCGAATAAAGTTCAGCCAACTTGGATCAAGCCCGAGACTGCGAAAATCCGGGTCAACAAATCGTCCGCACATCGGCACCCCCACCCGGCACAGGTTGGTCGTGGCAGGTCGATTCGACAAGCTTACTATTGCTGACATGAAAATCCCCGTGCTGGGCGGGACGCTTTAGAGTGTTGGCATTACGTCAAGGCTGCCGGATCTGTCTCAGATTAAAGGCGGGTTGCTTTGGGCTCAGCGATCTTCCTTCGGATTCACAACGTAGATCGCCACCGCATCCGATCCCGACGGTGCGCCGGGGCGAAAGCTCAGCCCAAGATCCGGCCGAGCGACTTGGCCGATCGCCTCCATCAAGGCGGTACGCGTCAAGTCCCGCCCTGCCACGGTCAGTGCGTCAAGCAGGATCTCGGCAACAAGTGCTGCATGGACATCCAACGGTTCCTGTTCCGTGGCAGCGGCCCGTGTCAGCGTTGCTGCCTCGTGTCTTGCGATAACCAAGGTTCCACCGATCCCGACAATCGCGGGACCAAGCGCGTGGGCGCTCTCGACCGTCAGATAGAGGCGCGTGGTGTCCGCCCAGTCCCCGACGACAGCCCCACCACCGTCTGCGATCAGTGCGCAGTCGGTGGCCCCGTCGTCCAGGCTGCAGCCATCTGTGCGCGCGCGCTCGGCCAGTGCCGCGTGCAACTGCTCTCGCGTTGCATAAAGACTTCGGACCAGCTCCGGATCGTCGGCCTCGGAAATCGCCGCGAGTGGGAAAAGGACGGGTATGCCTGCTGCTGTAAATTCTGCCGTACCGTGAACAGGTGACAGGACAGCCGTGGCTTCGGAACGGACGCTTGTCAGAATCTCGGGCATGTCGCCCGACAGCATCTGCAACACGATGCGCCTTCCATGAGTCCCGTTGGGCGGCTGCCGCGCGACGATCGCCGCTTCCAGCGCCTTGGCCAGGCGCAGGTCACCCGCCTGAACCGGCACGGCCAGCACAATGCGGTCCGGCAAGACCCCGGCACGCTGTTCGGCCGGGAGCCTGGTCAGATGTGCAATCAGCTTCGCGACCACCTCTTCATCCAGATCGTAGCGCGGCATGAGGCGGCTCAGATCGCGCCCGCCAGGGGCCTTGCCGGTGGAGAGCGCGCGCGCGAAAGCCCTTGTGTCGTAGGCCGGGCGCTCCTCTGTCGGCTGCGTCAGTGCCTGCCAGGTGATCGGCGGCGCGTCGCCCTCGCCGCCGCCTTCACCATCGCGGCGATGGCAGTTTCGGCAGGCAAACTTCTGTATTGGCACTCGCGCGCTGCCGATCAGGGCAGCGCCAGCCGCGCCCGGCTGGCCTTCAAAAATCGCGCGTCCCGGATCGGCCGCCGCACCGGAGTCGATGGCCAAAAGCCCGGCCACGACTGCCGCCAGAGCGCGCATCAGGCATCGAACCGGTCGAGCATCGCAATCAACTCGTCAGCATCCGGCAGCGACAGCGACCGGAAATAACGCCCCGTATCCATATCGCCGACAAGGAACACCGGGTCGTGCGATTCGATATCCGCCGTGCTTGCATCCGCCGCGCGCAGGATCTCGGCGATCACGCCGGGCGCGGCAGTCAGCCAGTGCCAGTTGCCGCTCGCGCCAAACGCTTCGGCAGAGGCGCGCATGACCTCGGGGGTGTCGTTGGCCGGGTCTATGGTGATCGTCAACAGATGCACCTCGCGCCCGATTTCGTCCCGCCGTTCGTCGACGAACTGAAGGATCTGGTTGCCGAGCGGGCAGATCGATCCGCAGGTCGTGTAGCTGAAATTGATGACGACCAGCGCGTCGTCGCCGATGTCGCCGCGCAAGCGGAACGGCGTGCCCGACTTGTCAAGCATCGTGGCATCCGGCAGGAGGATCCGTTCGGCGCGGAAGTTTTCGGGGTCGGCGCGCCATAACCCATTGGCTGCTGCGCCTAACCCCAGCGTGGCAAGGGTCAATACCAGACCCAAGATCAGCGTGAGTGGTCGGATCATGACGAGACCTCCAGCAAAAGGGCGCTTGTCAGGTAAAGATCGCGCGGCAGCCCAAGGGGTTGCAGCACGAAAGGACCGGGATGTGGGAACCGCATTTGGCCCCTGAGCGTGCCGTCCTCTGACCGGGACAGGCTCATGCGGCCGATCCAGGATGAGGCCAGGCTCGGCACCAGAAACTCCGCCCGCTCGACCGGGACCACGGCGCCCTTGCGGTCGCGGAACGTCAGCGCGATGTTTATGTCCTGACCCGCCATCAGCGGGCCGTTGGGCTCGGCCAGTGCAAGTGTGACCGGCTCAATCGCCTGAGCGTCGCTCCCACCCCGGACCGACAGTGGCAGACAGGCGGTCATGCCGCCGATCCCCGTTGTCAGGACCAACTCGTGCTCGCCCGCCGGCAGGACGGCGACGGTCTGGAAGTGGCCCGGCGCCACCTCGCGCAAACTGCGATCCAGCACGGCGAGGCGGGCGGGCACACCGCCCCTCAGGCCGACCGAGTCCATCGGCGGCATCTCTCCGACCGCCTGGTTGTCGTGCAGGATCCAGCCGGTCTGGGTCTCGGGCGACACCGCGATCACCTGAGGCGAAGGCCAAAGCGGCACCAGAAGGCCCTCGCCCGCCACCGGATCCGCCGCCTTGCGCGCTAGGTCGATCTTTCTGATCTGGGCGGCCCGGCCCGGCGCCACCGAATCCAGGTCGATAAGCCCGGCGAAGCCACCGTCTAGGCTGAGAAGGTATGCCGCCTCGTCGGTAAATGCCACGTCGCTGATCCCGCCCTGAGTGAATGCAAGCGGCTGCACCACCTCGCCGCGCACCACGTCGATCACCACCGCGCCCGCGCCCGCCGGAGCATAGGCGATGGCATGGCGGCCATCGGGGCTGGCGGTTATGCGCCCAGCCCGTAGCCCGAGCGGCACATCAACTGCATGATCGGGCGCGTCGCCATAGACGATGCGCATCACGTCACCATCCTTGGGCAGACTAAGCACCGTGCCGTCGGCCAGAAGTGCGAGATCGGCCAAGGCCTCGTACCGAGCGCGCTCGAACACGGTGCGTCCTGTAGCTGCGTCGAACACACTTAGCCCGCCACCCGCGCCAAAGGCCGCAACGAGCGGGCTGTCGGGTTCGGACGAGGCGCGAAACCGCACCCCGCCCAATCCGATCACCTGCGCCGCCTCGGGCGCGTCGGTGGCGAGGATGGCGCCGTCCTCTCGTCCCAGCCATACCCGCCCTCCCCGGGCGACGACATCCGAAAGCGCCATGTCGGATAACAAGACCTCCTGCGCGCCATCCAGGATCGAGATCACAACGATACCCTGCGCGTCGGGCAGCACGAAAAAGGCGCGGAAGCTTTCGGGATCAACCGCCATCGCCACGGGCGGCGCATCCAGTCGTGCTGCCGCGATCATGTTCGACGACTTCAGGTTCAGCTTTGGGTCGATGACGCCTACACTGGCGTCCTCGTTGACCGAGACCAGCAGAATGCCGTTCAGATCGGTGGCCCCGAACGGAGCCTCTGCGGTCACGCGAAAGGCGCGGGCGGCGTCCCTGCAATCGGAATTGCCGGCGACGACGGCGCGAATCCACCCCGCCAGCGCCACGCCGCGCGGTGCCCGCCCGGTGGTGACGTCGGTAAGCATGGCCGACAGGCGAAAGGGCTGCCCCGCCTCGACGCGGATGGTGCGGCCCGTCACGGGGTCGGAAGTCGCCAGTTCGGCGGCCAGACTGGCGCGCGCGGATTCTTCGGCACCTGCCGCACCGCCCGCGCCGGCCAAGGCGAAGGCCAGCATCCCCGCCCTAATGGTCGCAGCGCGAGACACTTTTGTCCTCCGCCTGTCCCGCGCCCACGACATCCAGAAGGCCCCAGGTGCCGCCCGAGCGCAGGTGCAAAGGCCCGTCGAACCACAGGTAACAGCCCGGAGCCATCACCCTCGTCAGGCTGGCGGTCATTGATTTACCCGGCGCCAGAAGCCCCGAATGCGGAAAGCCGAAGCCTGGGAACAAGTCATGGTAATCCTGCGCGATGGTGACGAACGCGCGTTGGCGCGCCCGCCCGCCCGGGTGGACGAGGTGGATCACCACTTCTTCGCCGGCTTCGGCGCGCAGAACCGGCGTGGCCTCGTCCGCTTTGAAGACGCCCTCGCCGAAGTCGAGGGCATTCAGGTTGTAATGCCGTTCGGACGTCGCATTGCCGTTCACGCCGCGAAGGGCGCGCGCGAAGCTCGCGCTGCCATAGTTCACGCCCTGGTCGCCCAGGTCGTAACTGTCGTCGCAGACCTCGCATTCGGCGACCAGCTTGGGCGAAATTGGCACGGTTTTGCCCGGCGGCAGAAAACCCCGGAAAATGTCCAGCGAGTCGTTGTCGCGCAGGTTCAGCCCGTCCTGCCAGAACAGCGTGAACTGGCGGATGGCGTGGGGCTGGTCCCCTAGCGTCGTCTCGATCCGGCTGACCCAGGGCCGCGCCGCCGCGCCCGGCGCAATGACGAAGGTATTGGGCGCGATGGCGATGCGCTCCGGACCCGAAGTCAGCTTTGCGCTTCGCGGCATGACATTCAGCGAGCCGAACAGACCATGCGTTCCGTGCCCGACCACGTCGCCCAGCGATTTCACCGGAAGGGCGCCATAGGCATAGGGGATGAAGTGAACATCCTCGACGATCTTCGCCCGGGCCGTCTCGGTCAGCTCGTTGATCTTGTCCTGCAGCGCCTTGTGTTGGGATTGCGGCAGGACATCGCGCATGTTCTTTCGCTCGCCAGAGGCAAAGACATTGATGTCTATCGGTCGGCCCGCGACCGTGAAGACAGCGTCCGCCTGCTCGCTCTTAAGCACCTTGCTAATGCCGTTCAGCCCCTCGGCCTCGGCCGCGCGACGCAGCCCGCTCCAAGCCGGATCCTCCGAGTTCCAGGCAGCCTCAAAAGCGCTCGCAACACGCGCGAATGGATCGAAATCCAGATCCTTCGGCGCCGAGGCGCGCCCGGCGTAAAACGTCAGCAACTCGATCTGGCTCTGACGCGGCGCATCCGGAGTGTCGGTGCAGCCGTTCGACCCAGTGCATAGCCTGAGCGCCGGATCGCCTGCAGAGGGAATGCCCGCCAGCGCCCAGGTGACGTTGCCGCCGATCGGCATGGCCACGTTCTGACGATGGTTCAGCACAGGGAGCGGCATCGACAGCGCCAGCCGCGACGAGGGCCTGAGGTTCACCGTCTCGCGCTGATCGAAGGTACCGGGGCTGTTGTGCCCACCGTCGCTTTCACTCCAGACGGGTTCGACATTGAGCGGTGTGATCTGGGGCATCCGCGCATCCCCCAGATCGTCCCACAGCCCGCTCGGGTCACCCTCGCCGGTGTCGCGCAGTGCGTTCAGAACCGCCAGGTTCACGCAATCGCCCGCGTTGACCGACAAGACGAAGGGTTCGGGGCGCACATAGGCGTCGTTGATCGCCTTGGTGATCCGCGACAGCGGAATTCCGTCCCAGGTCTCGGGACGGTTCAGCGCCTCGGGCGTGACGCTGGCCGGATCAGCGGGGTCGATCAGCACCCGCGGATCGACCAGGGCCAGGAACAGCCCGTTCCGGTCGTAATGGCCTTTGTCATAGGGCGTGCCCCAATCGCCCGCCTCATCCAGCTTGCCGAAGACGGCGCTGGCCTCGATGGCGACGGCGGCGGCGTGGATGCGGGGCGCGCCCGGCGCGCAGCCGAACACCTGGGTGGGTGGTAACTCCAGCACATCGCCGCCGGGAACCGCCGCAGAACTGCCACTCAGCGCGTATACCGACAGGTCAGCCAGGCATTCGTCCATGGCATCCCCACGATCGGTGGGGGGCGGAACCATCGCCGCGATGCGGTATCCGCAGGTCGCCGCGCGCGTCTTGTGGACACGGAAGAGCCCCCAGGCACCGTTCCACAAGGCATCGACTGAACCGAAATGCATCAGCGTATCCGAGGGCCGGTCCTGAAGCACGTCTGGGTTGATGGCCGGCGCGGCTTTTTGCCCCGAGTCGTCTCGCCTGAACATGGCCTGGAACTCTGAGTTGGGGGGGCGCCTGAATTCCAGCCCCGAGGCCTCTTGCCTGAACACGCCCTGGAACTCGAAATGTTCCGAGATGCCGATTTCCTGGGCGGGAACGCGCCCGGTGGCGTTGAAGCAATCGGCCAGATATTCCTCGTAGTCGCTCCAATAGGCCTGATCGGCGGGGGCAGCAAAGCCGAGGGGGCCAAGCCTGAGCCATGTCGAATACTGGTCGGGCCGTCCAGCGCGCGCCTCGGCCAGACGCGAACAGGCAATGGTCAGCGTGCCGTCCGGCGTCAGGTCACCGCCGATCGGATACCCGGCGGGGAAGTGCTGGTCGATATGGCGCGGCCAGGTATAGCCTTCAAGCGTGAAGGTGTGCTGCACCTCCTGCGCGCCCTGGATCAGCCGGAACTGCACCTTGTCGCCCGACATGGTTTCAAATACCGGGGTCGCGGGGTCGCCGTGGACCGGGGACAGAAACACGTTCGCCATATCACCGGCCTCACCCGGTCTCTGACGCGCGACCGAACAGGTCTCGGTGACGCCCGATGCCAGCTCCGGCACCCAATATTCCGGCGCCTTCAAGGCGCAATCCTCGCCCGAATTTATGCCCTCCCCGACACGCAGTGGGATCGGCTCGCCCCGGTAGTTGACCAGATAGGGGTCGTGATGGTCGACCGAGATGCTTTCGGGCCGCTGCGGCGCGACCACGGGTTTCGCCATCGGCGCCCCTGGGCCAGGGGCATATCCGGCGGCCATCTGGCGATAACTGGTCATCCAATTCTTCAAGCCGGCCAGTTCTTCGTCTGTAATCAACGCCGAGGTCCCGGCGATATGGGCCGGCAGGTCGCCCGGACGTCCTGCTGCGACCCAGGATGGTGGTGCATTGCCGCTCGGCGCGAAGAAGTGGCCGGGGTTCAATTCGTCCTTCTTGATTTCGGAGTGGCAGATTGCGGCCAGTGCCACGGGGTCGCCCTGGTGGCGAGCCTCGCAGACAAGCGTTCCCATACCTTTGAAACCGGCCCCCTGGCGATCGTCCAAAGCGACTTCGAATTCCTGCGGAGTCATGCGGTCGCGCGGGTCATAGAGCACCGCGAAATCCGCCACGGCCAGAGCGAACTCGCGATAGGTGCGGTCCTCGATGGAATCGGGGCCGGGCGCGGCGGCCAGACCCTTGACGCTGAGCAACGAAGCGTCATAGCGGTCAATCACGTCCCGATCCGAGATTACCTTGCGCGCGCCCACGTCGCGATCATCCGACTGAACCAGTGCGCGGTCGTTGCGTTGGTCGGTGCAGGTCTCGCCGGTGCCGTTGCTCTCGGGTGCGCAGGTGATCGAGCGCTGCGGTTCGATCACGAGAGCGGTATAAAATCCGTGCTGCTGGATCGACGAGGGGCCGAAATGGTCGTGGCTGAAGACGGTCTTGAGCGTGCGGTCGGCCAGGCCTCCATCGCCATCGCCTTCAACGCGGGTGGCGCTCAGGATCGGGTCGGCGAACCAACGCTGCACCGTGGTCTGGAAAAGGTTGCGGTTGGTATCGGCCTGCATCTCGCGCCGCCAGATGTCCTTGAAATCCTCGCTGACATGCCACACCCCGTCTTTCTCGACGCATAAGCCCGGCACCTCGCGCAGTTCCAGTGCCGAGGGCGCGCGTTCGCCCGTCGTCTCCATTTCGGCGTTCTTTGCCGCGCAGATGCGGTGGGCGATCTCGTCGGGGGCCAGTGTGCCGTCCTCATAGTTGAAGCCGTTGCCAGATCCGTCAGACGAGGTCACGTCGAACTTCACCAGATGGATGTGCTGGCCGATGGTGTCGGTCGGTGTCTTGATCTGGAAATCGTCAAGCTCCAGCTCTTTGGGCAATTCGTTGGTATGGCGAAACTCGATGCATTCGCCAGAGACCGCGCGGAAGAAGAACGGCTCCTCGCTGGCGCTGATGACGGGCGAGAACCGCCCCTGAGCGGTCCCGTAGTCGAAGCCAAGGCCGGTCTTGTAGCGCCCGGAATTGGCGCTCAGTACGTTGATGCGCGCCTGCGGATCGTGCCAGCCGGCGCGGTTTGTCACCAGATCCAGCTGCACCGCCGAAGCCTCGTAGCGACGATAGCCGACGACCGCCGGATCGGCAGTGAAGGCGCCCGCGATCTCGGTGCTCGTCAGGAATGGATCATCCTCGACAATCTGAACCGGGCCAGTGATCTCGACCTGGTTGCCGCCGGGATCGACGGTGTAAAGCCGGGGCCGGTCCTCTGGCTTGGCACCGGGGGCGAGGCGGCGGACCCAAGCCGTCACCTGCATTGCCCCGGCCGCCGCGCGATCGGCCTCTGCTATGGGGATGCTCGGGTCGATGTCACCGTTCACGAAGAACACTGGTCGGCCCAAGTGGCTATAGCCTCCGCCCGAGTCGGTGATCGTGCCAAGTTGATCGGGCGCGCCGCAGGGATCGGCAAAGGGCGCGCCGGGTTTCGGCGGGGCACCATTGACCGAATAGATCCCGCCGGGCGAAGCATATCCCCCGAGCACGGTGTCGAAAGCCGTCAGATTGCCTTTGGCGTCGCGCAGGGTCAGCCCGGCGCCGTCGTGATGGAACGCCATCGCGGCGCGTTCCAGGGGTGTTCCGTCATAATCCAGCAGGTCGAGTTTGACCTTTTCGATCTCCATCGTCATGTCGCCGAGCGCTAGCGCCTTGGCGACGATCTGCTCCTGAGTGATCTCGCGCGCCGTGCGGGTGCGGTCATTCAAGGCCTGATCCAACGTCCCGGTCGTCGGCGCGTCGCCTAGATCGGGGATCTCGAAGGGGAAATGCCGCTCGCCACCGGTCACCACATGGCGCGGCAGGCCGCCATCAAGAAACTCGTCGCCTGGGCCAGGCGCGGGGTTGCGGGCAATGTCCATCGGCGCCTGGGGCGGGCGGTGGCCGGGACGGCCCGCGACGTAGAAGGGATAGCCCGGCATAGCGTCGGCGATCTCGCCCGGCTCGGGGGTCACATCCTCGTCGCCATAGGACGGCAGCACCGGCCAGGGCTGGCCGGGCAGGGGAACGATCGCCGGGATCGGCGTGCCAAGCGCAGTCGCACCTTCGGGGCCGGGCGCGTTCCAGGCACCGGTCGTGGGATCGACCGAGCCGGGGCGGCTCTGGGCGCGGATCTCGGGTGCCATCTCGGCCAGGGACAGGGTCGGCTCCAGCTGACCGTCGGGCAGCTTACGGCTGCCGTCCTCCAGCACGTCATGGACGCGCCACAACTCCCACATGCCCTGGGCGAAATGCGGGTAGAGGTGACAGTGGAAGATCGAGTCTCCCACCGTGCGATTGCGGTTGCCCGAACCCAGCGTGTCGTACCAGCCCTTCTGGGTTTCGTCGTCGCGGCGATAGATTTCCGTCCCGCCGCCATAGATGCGGTACGAGAACCCCTGCTGCGGCGCCACGGTCTGGGAGTCGAGATAGGCGCCGCGACCGGTATCGTTGCCACTGAACCACTGATGGGCGTGCAGGTGGAATACATGGGTTTCCTTGGGGCCGGCGTGGAAATTCCGGAACACCACCGGATCGTTCAGATAGGAATGATGCACGTTCGACGGATCGTCGCTGAACTGTTCCAAAAGCGCCGGATCGCCATTGGCCCACGAGGTCAGGAAGAATTCCTCGTATAGACACTCGATGCAATCGGCAGCAGGTCCGATGCCCTTGCGGTTGGCAACCAGCATCGCCCCCATGCCGCTGGCGCCGTAATTGATCGCGAACCCGTCCTTGACCCCGGCAAGCTGCCCGTTGGCAAACATGCCAAGCTCCTGGAAATTCCGGGTGACGAAGGTTTTCGTTTCATCATGAAAAAACACCGAGAACTCGCGATAGATGACGCCGGCGCCAGCATCGGGCGCGCGGTGGACGATGGCATTGAGGTCGCCATGGACCAGTTCATGCGCGCCGCTGCCCCGATCCATCAGCATATCGAGGATCGGCACGCCGTTGTCGTCGGCAGCCTCGTAGGGCTTCATCACATCGGCATCGGCATCGGCCACGGCATCGAGCCGACCGTCACTTGCACGCGTCACCTCCCAGGCGGCGTCGAAAGCGGCGCGCGTGACCTGGCTGCGATACCAGCGCGTTCCCGCAGGTTCGGCCACCACGGCGCCGAAAAGCCCATGCGTCAGCGAGCCGCCATCGCCCTCGCCCCCCGAAGGCGCCGCGGTCGAGGCCAGAAAATACGGTCCCTCGCGCTCTACCGCGTAGTAGCAATCGACCGGCCAGCCCTGCTTGACCGGCGCCAGGCCGACGCAACGGTTGTCCGCCTGGCTGCCGTTGATGTTGACGGCCCTCAGCCCCTGGATGGCGAAATTAACGCCACGCGTGCGCGGCCAGTCGCCGCCTTCGGGCGCCGCGCCGGGCGATTGCGCCGCCGAACCGGCTTCGCAAAGCGCCTCGCCATGTTTGACACGGCTCGCGTCGCCCCAGGCCACCCAATCGCGCAAGGTCTTGAACAGGTTGTCGGCGCCGTCCGGCGTGCTCCGGCAGAAGGTTTCGGAAATCCCCGGCGCCTCGTGGCGCAACAGGTTGTCGAGCCGCACATGCAGCAAGTCGCCGACATTGGCGCGAAGGGTCAACGGGCGCGGTCGCTTGCAATCCTTCAGACGCACGTTGCCCGCGACCAGGTCGCCGCCACCGGCCTCGGTGCCAAGAAATGCGTCGCAGGCATCGGCGGTAAAACTTTTGGGCGCCTCGTCCATCGAAGCCACATCGCGCCTCAGCGCGAAGATCATGCCATAAGGGTTGAACGAGCCGAAGCGGTTGTAAACCAGCGTCTGGTCCAGGGCGACGACATCGGCGCAGACCGTCCGATCTAGCTTGAGATCCGTGAACTCCGCGAACTTTGCGTGAATGGGCGCGCAATCCATCGCGTCGGCTGTGGTCTGGCCGCCCGTCTGCACCTGAGAATCGGCGGCATGCAGAGCGTCGGGCATCAGCCACGCAGACAGAAGCGAGACAGCGACAAAATGTACAAATCGGTCCATGAATTCAGCCTCTTGTAAGAAAGCCGCTCCGGCGCGAAACGCGCCGGAATTGAAAGAAAGCCAATAGAACGATAGACTTCCACGATACCAATGATTCCCTTTTCGTCAAAGATTCTTCCGGTAATTTCGTAAAAGGAGCCGATCATGCAGGATCTTCCGACCCGTCCTCGCCGCCCGATTGCGATCCAACCCAAGACGCTGAGGCGGCTCGCCGGCAAGCCACTTGCCAAGATTGTCTCGCCCCGGATGCTCGAACAGCGCCGGCTCGATCCGGATCGGGTCGAACGGCTGCACCAGCGATTGCAGCAGGGCGAGGAGTTGAGCGAATCCGAACAGATGGTCTTGCGTTCGATATTCATGCAGCCGGCAGCCCCGGTGCTGAATGACCTGCCTGAACATATCGAGGGGCCGCTCTGGACCGACCTCAACGAACCTGCCGCCCATGCGCGTCTCGAACCCATCTGCCGCGCGACGGCGCGAGTCGAGTATTCCTCGGGCGCAGAATTCCAGAAATACGGCAGTTGCTTCCTGGTCGCCGATGACCTCGTGATGACGAACAACCATGTCGCCTCCGTATTTTCCGGAAACCACGAGGTCTTTGGCCCCTATATCCGCCCCGGATATTCTGTACGCGTCAATTTCTGCCGCGAGAGGGACCGCTGGGACACCGATCCGACGGCCTCGCGAGCGGTGACGCGGATCGTCATGCGCCATCCCTGGTTCGACCTCGCGCTGTTGCGCATCGAGGGCAAGCCGGATGGCGCCGAGCCGCTGGCCCTGTCGGTCGCCGATGCCGCCGGAGCCGACGATGCGCGGGTGGTGGTTGTCGGCTATCCCTCTAAAAATTCAGAAGAGGACGTGGCGCTGCAAAACGCGACGATTTCCGAATTTGACACCAAGCACCTGTCGCCCGGCATCGTCGGCTCGGTTGAGATCCGCAATATCAATGGCAGAACCGGGCGCTTCCTCGGGCACGATTGCTCGACCCTGACGGGCAATTCCGGCAGCGCGGTGGTAGATATCGACAGCGGCTCGGTCGTTGGGCTGCATTTCAGGGGCAATCTTGACGGCTCAAACTGGGCTGTGCCTGCGTCCGACATCGCAAGCGATGTCCGCATCGTCGACGCCGGCGTGACCTTCGATGCCATCCCGACCCCCGGTCCGGGGCCTTGGGAAGACGCGTGGAAAGGAACATGATCAAGGAGTTCGGTCCAGACCAGACCGGTAAACGGCTTGGAAATATCGCCGCCGGCCGCTGTACTATTTGCAGTGTTGCAGGCCATTATCCTTACCGAAGCGGAGGCGGATTGAGGAACATAAGCAAATGCGTAGACCGATGTTACAACTGGCCGTGGCTCTAACACTCTCAATACTGATGCAAACGACCTCGGCCAGGTCAGTCGCTGCGCAAACCTCCCTGCTTGAGGAAACCGTGTCCTTCAGTGGACAGGTTCTCTTTCTTGAAACCGGCGTTCCGGGTCTGGTCATCGGTGCGGTTCGGGATGGCGACAGGGCGGTCTTTGGCTTTGGCGAGACCGAACGTGGCAATGGTGTCACGCCTGATGGCGACACTCTGATGCGGGTCGGCTCGATCACCAAGGTCTTCACCGGGGCGGTGCTGGCCGAGATGGCCGCCGAGGGAGAGATAGGCCTGACCGACAGTCTTCAGCAGCACCTGGATGGCACAGAAATTCCAGAGCTTGGCAGCCGCCCGATCCGACTGATCGATCTGGCGACGCATACCTCTGGCCTGCCGAGAGAGTTGGATCGCCCCGCTGGACCGGATGACGACCCTTTCGCAACACTGACGCATGAAGCCTATCTGGATGCGCTTTCGGCGGGCGTGCAGCTTTTTCCGGCTGGAACAGGCGGCCTGTATTCGAATTTCGGCTTCGACATGCTGGCGGTCGCGCTAGAGAAGGCGAGCGGCAAGGCCTACCCGTCTTTGCTGAGCGAGCGCATCCTGGACCCGCTCGGCCTGGAGGATACCGGTTTCGCACCGCGTGACGCTGATCGACTGATGTCGGGGCATGGCTTCGACGGCGAAGTTCTTCCCGATATTCCTACGTCCCCGGCTATGGTTGGTGCCAGCGGGCTATACTCGTCCGCCAATGACATGCTGACCTGGATGGAATGGCATCTGGACGATGGCGATCGGCCAGAGACCCGTCTTCTCGATCACGCGGTCTTCGTTACGCGTGACGGGCTCGATCCTGCCTATGGGTTCGACGAATCGGGAGACATGGACGCAATGGGCCTTGGCTGGATCGTCATGCAACAAAAGGGAAACCAGCCGTTCATCCTGCAAAAGGCAGGGGGCTTGCAGGGAATGTTCCTCTACCACGCCTTCGCGCCGTCGCATGATATCGGTGTCTTCATCGCCATCAACCAGTTCGATTTCGCTGCATCGGCACAGATTGCACAAATGGCCAATGACCTGATTGCTCAACTGGCAACGCGGTAGGTGGTTTCCATCTTCTGCCCTTCAGGTTCAGATCCTGGAAGTTTCAATGCGGAAGGTGCCTTCACATAACCTATTGAAACTGCTGAATGTGAACGCGCCCCTCCCAGCACAACATTCCCTGCAAGGTCGCCGTGGGCCAGCCTGTCCTGTTGGCTGCCACTGACCTGTCCACATCTCAGCGCGCCCTGCCGACGACAAGGCACGGTGATGGTATTCAGTCGTATTTGCGGCGGTCCTCGATCACCAAGCCGTCATTTGGCAGGCTGCCCGGCGGCACGATCTGGATGCGGCCCTTCATCTTCAGCGTCTCGACGACCGAGCCGGCGTAATCGGCCTCGGTCGAGCGGGGGCTTTCGATCTGGACGGTCATCCTGTCCATCTCGCCCTCGCGTTCGGCAATGATACGGGCGCGGGTGATTTCGGGGTGGCGGGCAACCAGGGCTGCGACCTGTTCGGGGCGCACGAACATGCCCTTGATCTTGGTGGTCTGGTCGGCCCGGCCCATCCAGCCCTTGATGCGCATATTCGTCCGCCCGCAGGGCGACAGCCCGGGCAGCACCGCCGAAAGGTCACCGGTGGCGAAGCGCACCAGCGGGTAATCGGGGTTAAGCGTGGTCACGAGCACCTCGCCCACCTCGCCATCGGGAACCGGATCGCCGGTGCCGGGGCGGACGATTTCGATAATGGCGCCCTCGTCGGCGATCATCCCTTCCATCGCCTCGGATTCATAGGCGATATTGCCCAGATCGGCGGTGGCATAGCATTGCTGGGTGACGATGCCGCGATCCGCGTAATACTGGCGCAGAGAGGGGAACAGCGCCCCCCCGGCGACGGCGGCGCGGGTGAAGGAGAGGGTTTCGCCCAATTCATCCGCGCGGTCGAGGATGACCTTCAGGAAATCCGGTGTGCCGGCATAGGTGGTGGTGCCGATATCGGCGGCGGCGCGTACCTGCAGGTCGGTCTGGCCGGTGCCGGCGGGCAGCACGGCGGCATCGACGGCGCGGGCGGCGCTGTCGAACATCATGCCGGCAGGGGTCAGGTGATAGGCGAAGCAGTTCTGCACGATATCGCCGCGCCGCACCCCGCAGGCGAACAGAAAGCGGCCAAGCCGCCACCAGTCGCCCTCGCGCCGGCCGGGTTCATAGATCGGGCCGGGCGACTGGAAGATATGGTCGAATTCGGCGGCGAGGCGGGTGGCGAAGCCGCCGAAGGGCGGATTCTTCTTCTGCGCCTCGGTCAGTTCGGCCTTGCGGATCACCGGCAGCCGCGCCAGTGCCGCGCGATCCGTTACCTCGCCCGGTTCGACATCGCGCAACAGCCGCGCCAGTGCCGGTGCCGTCTTCGCGCGCGAGATCGCTGCCGGAAGCGCCGTGGCCAGCCATTCGGCGCGCTCATCCTCGCTGCGCAGTTCCAGATCGTCGAAATATTCACCCATCATCGGCCCTCATTCCATCGGCAGGATCACAGATTGTCCAGTGAAATCAGGACAGCCAGCGCTTGCGGCGGCGATAGGAGCGCACGTCGCGGAAGGATTTGCGGCCCTTGTCCGACATGCCGAGGTAGAATTCCTTCACATCGGGGTTTTCGCGCAGCGCCTTGGCGGCGCCGTCCATGACCACGCGGCCGTTTTCAAGGATATAGCCGTAATGGGCGAAGCGCAGCGCCACATTGGTGTTCTGCTCGGCCAGAAGGAAGGTCACGCCCTCGCCCTCGTTCACCGCCTTCACGATGTCGAAGATCTGCTCGACCAGTTGCGGGGCAAGGCCCATGGAGGGTTCGTCCAGCAGGATCATCTCGGGGCGCGACATCAGGGCGCGGCCCATGGCGACCATCTGCTGCTCGCCGCCCGAGGTATAGCCGGCCTGGGACCGGCGGCGTTCGCGCAGGCGCGGGAAATAGTCATAGACCATGTCGAGGTCGCGCCGGATCGCGCTTGCGCCGTCGGTGCGGGTATAGGCACCGGTCATCAGGTTTTCCTCGACCGTCAGGTGTTCGAAGCAATGGCGGCCTTCCATCACCTGGATGACGCCTTTCTTCACCAGCGTGGCCGGGTTCAGATCGGCCACCCGCTCGCCCCGATAGGTGATGGCGCCCTTGGTGACCTCGCCCCGTTCTGAGGCGAGCAGGTTCGAGATCGCCTTCAGCGTCGTGGTCTTGCCGGCGCCGTTGCCGCCCAGAAGCGCGGTGATGCTGCCCTTGGGGACCGAGAGGCTGACGCCTTTCAGGACGAGGATGACGTGATTGTAGATCACCTCGATATTGTTGACCTCCAGCAGGGTCTCGGTCTCTGGCGTGGCGTCGAGCATGGCGGGTCCTCGAAAGGGAAGGGGGCCCGGCAGCGGGTGCCGCCGGGCCGGTCGGTCTTAATCGCAGGCGCGCGGGGTGATGTTGTTCTCGGCCGTATAGGCCGCCGCGTCCTCGGCGATCAGCGGGGCCAGAACCTCGGCATCGGGTTCGGTGAACTCGGTGATCAGGTTCCACTTCTTCGCCGCCGCATCCCATTGCTGCAGACGGGCCATGCCGCTGCCGCCATGGTTGGCGCAGCTCAGCTTGATCTCGGGGCCGAAATCGGGAAGGCCGATCTCGACCAGCCGCTCGGGCGTGATGTCGAGCTGTTCGAACCCGTCGCGAAGCTGTTCGGGCGAGATCGCCGAGGTGCCGGAAAGCTCCTGCGCCTTGCGGATCGCCTCGGCGATGACGACGGCGGCATACATGCCGCGCGAATAGACTGCCGAGCCGACATGCTCGCCGCCCTGGCTGGCCTTGCCGGGGTCGATGACATGGGTCTTGAGGTCGTCGTAAAGCGGGTAGTCCATGCCGACGCCGTTGAAGGTCAGCGATTTGTAGCCATTGGCGCCGTCGCCGGCGGGCAGCACGTCAAGCTCGGACCCGGCCCACCAGATGCCGATGAAATTCTCCATCGGGAAGCGGATGTTCGCGGCTTCCTGAATGGCGACCTGGTTCATAACGCCCCAGCCCCACATCAGAACGTAATCCGGCTTGTCGCGGCGGATTTGCAGCCATTGCGACTTCTGTTCCTGGCCGGGTGCCTCGACCGGGATCTCGGTCAGGGTGAAGCCGTGCTTCTTGCCGAGTTCCTGCAGGGTGCGGATCGGTTCCTTCCCGTAGGCCGAGTTGTGATAGACGAGCGCGACCTTCTTGCCGTTCAGGTCGCCGCCATTCTGGTCGAGCAGATACTTGATCGCGACCGAAGCGCCGTCCCAGTAGTTCGCGGGCGCATTGAAGACCCACTCGAAGACCGCCCCGTCCTTGGCCGAGGTGCGGCCATAGCCGGGCGTGTAAAGCACCTTCTTGTCCACCGAGACCTTCGGGATCAGCTGATAGGTGATCCCGGTCGAGAGCGGGTTGAAGACAAGCGCGCCCTCCTTGGTCGCCTCGTAGCATTCGACGCCTTTTTCGGTGTTATAGGCGGTCTCGCATTCGGGGACCTGGATCTTCTCGCCGCCGATGCCGCCGTCGCGTTCGTTCAGGAGCGTGAAGTAATCGTTGAAGCCGTCGGCATATTGGGTGCCGTTGGCGCCGTAAGGGCCGGTGCGATAGGACAGGTTCGGCACGATCAGATCGGCCATGGCGGGGGCTGCGGCCATCACCGCGCCGGCCACGAGGCTTGCGAATTTCAGTTTCATTCTTGGTCTCCTCCCAAGGGTTTCAGGTGCCGGCTTGCCCGGTTCTGATTGGTTAATGCGGGAACGGCCAGAGCCGCAGTTTCTCCTTCACCAGCCGCCACAGCCGGGCGAGGCCATGGGGTTCGACGATGAGGAAGAAGATGATCAGCGCACCCACGATCATCAGTTCGAAATGCGCGGCAAGGTCGGTCGGCCAGCCGAATGTGCCGACCAGCAGGTTCTTCAGGAAGACCGGCAGGACGACCAGGAAGGCCGCGCCGGCGAAGCTGCCGAAGATGGAGCCCAGCCCGCCGATGATGACCATGAAGAGGACGAGGAACGACTTGTTGATGCCGAAGGCCTCGGTCACCTCGGCGGCGCCCAGATAGACCGCGAACAGCAGCGCGCCGGCGATCCCCACGAAGAACGAGCTGACCCCGAAGGCCGAGAGTTTCGCCGTCAGGGGATTCACGCCGATGATCTCGGCGGCGATATCCATGTCGCGAATGGCCATCCATTTGCGCCCGAACATGCCGCGCGTCAGGTTGCGCGCGATCCAGGCGGCGAAGACGACGAAGGCAAGGCAGACCAGATATTTCGCCGCCGGTGTGGCCGCCGGTCCGGTCACCGCCCAGCCCAGCACCGTGCGTTCCGGCGCGTTGATCTGGCCCGAGGCCGAGTTGTTGTAGAACCACGGCACCTTGTTGAACAGCCAGACCAGAAAGAACTGCGCCGCCAGCGTCGCCACGGCCAGATAGAAGCCCTTGATGCGCAGGCTGGGCAGGCCGAAGGCCATGCCGACAAGCGCGGTCATGCCGCCGGCCAGCAGGATATGGGCGATGATGCTGATCTCGGGGAAGGCGGTCATCAGCTTGTAGACCGAATAGGCCCCCACCGCCATGAACCCGCCGGTGCCGAGGCTGACCTGACCGGCATAGCCGACCAGGATATTCAGCCCGATCGAGGCGATGGCATAGATCAGGAAGGGCAGCAGGATGGCACTGGCCCAGTAATCGTTGATGACGAAGGGCACCACCAGCGCCGCCACCGCGACGATGGCGTAATAGCCCCAGCGATCCAGCGCGATCGGGAAGGTCTGCCCGTCGTCGCGATAGCTGGTCTTGAAGTCTCCGGCCTCACGGTAGAACATCGTCACACCCTCTCGATGATGCGTTCGCCGAACAGGCCCTGCGGCCGGAAGACGAGGAAGATCAGCGCCAGCACATAGGCGAACCAGTTCTCGGTCGCGCCGCCGACCATGGGGCCGATCCAGAATTCGAACATCTTCTCGCCCACGCCGATGATCAGCCCGCCGACAATGGCCCCGGGGATCGAGGTGAAGCCGCCCAGCATCAGCACCGGCAGCGCCTTCAGCGCGATCAGCGACAGGCTGAACTGCACCCCGGATTTGGTGCCCCACATGATGCCCGCGACAAGCGCCACGAAGCCGGCGATGGACCAGACCATGATCCAGATGAACTGCAGCGAGATCCCGACCGACAGCGCCGCCTGATGGTCGTCGGCCACCGCCCGCATGGCCCGGCCCTGCTTGGTATATTGCGCGAAGGCGACCAGTGCGGTGACCAGAAGTGCGGCGATGATCGTGGCCCAGATGTCCAGCCGGTCGATGAAGAAACCATAGCCGAACCAGCTGTCGGTCAGTTGCTCGACGGTGTCGGAAATCCCCTGCGGCAGGCCCACATCCAGCGTCTTGATATCGGCGCCCCACATCACGTCGCCCAGACCTTCAAGGAAATAGGCCAGCCCGATGGTCGCCATGAACAGGATGATCGGCTCCTGCCCGACCAGATGTTTCAGCACCAGCTTCTCGATCAGGATCGCCAGCAGCACCATGACGCCCGCCGTCAGCACGATGGCCAGCACCGCCGGCACGGTCCAGCCGAACTTGTCCAGATGGGTGCCGAACATGGCGTTGATCAGATGCGCGAAGGGCACCTGTCCGTTCATGATGCCCACGAGTGTCAGCGCCGCGAACAGCGCCATCACGCCCTGCGCATAGTTGAACACGCCCGAGGCCTTGTAGATCAGCACGAAACCGAGCGCGACGAGCGAATACATCACCCCGGTCATCAGCCCGTTGATGAAGACTTCCGAGGCATAAAGAAGCTGGTCCATCAGCGCGCGCTCCTGCAATTGCGGTCAGTCATGGGCCACCCCCAGATAGGCATCGATGACCTCCTGGTTGTTGCGCACCTCGTCGGGGGTGCCGTCGCCGATCTTGCGGCCGTAATCCATGACCACGACGCGGTCGGACAGGTCCATGACCACGCCCATGTCATGTTCGATCAGCACGGTGGTGGTGCCGAATTCGTCGTTCACGTCGAGGATGAAGCGGGACATGTCCTCCTTCTCCTCGACATTCATCCCGGCCATCGGCTCGTCCAGCAGCAGGATCTGCGGTTCCGCCGCCAGTGCCCGGGCCAGTTCGACCCGCTTTTTCAGCCCATAGGGCAGGCGGCCGACCGGGGTCTTGCGGATATTCTGGATCTCCAGGAAGTCGATGATCTTCTCGACCTGCGCGCGATTGGCGATCTCCTCGGCCTCGGCACGGCCCCACCACAGCGCCTGGCTCAGGAAGCCGGCCTTCATCTTGTTCAGCCGTCCGGTCATGATGTTGTCCAGAACCGACATGCCGTCGAACAGCGCGATGTTCTGGAAGGTCCGGGCGATGCCAAGGCGCGCCACCTGATAGGGGCGCATCGGGCCGCGGCGATAGCCCTTGAACCAGACCTCGCCCTCCTGCGGGACGTAGAAGCCGGAAATCACGTTCAGCATCGAGGATTTCCCGGCCCCGTTCGGCCCGATGATGGCGCGGATCTCGCCCTCGCGGATGTCGAAGCTGATATTCTTGATGGCTTCGACGCCGCCGAAGCGCAGGGTGATGTTCTTGAGGTCCATCACCACCGGGCCGATCTGGCGGCCATCGGCAGTGGTCTGGTTTTCGGCGGCGTCGAGCATGATCAGCTTCCGCTTGCTGCAAGCCAGCCGACAAGCGCGCCATAGACGGCGACGGCGGGGCCATACTGGATCATCTGGCCAAGCGGCAGGCCTGGCCAGAAGCGGGCGGCGAAGGCCACGCCGAAGCCGCCGGTGATCGCGCCGGCCAGAAGGTTCGCCACCACCGGCGGCAGGAAATCGGGCAGAAGCCAAGCGATCACCAGCCCGGCAAGCGCAATCGCCGCGCCGATGACATAGCTGGGTTTGTAGGTCACGACAGGTTTATTCATCAGGTAGTTCCTTTGTTTTCCGCGTCGCGGCGCCCGGCCTCATTCCGCTGCAACCTTCTGCAGCGCGCCCGGCACCACGGCCGCATCCTCGATCTGGAGCGTGGCCTTGATCGCGCCCTTGCGGCCGTCCTCATAGGTCACTTCCGTCTCGGTATAGACACTGGCGGAACCATCATAGAGCGCGTTGACCAGATCGGCGAATTTCTCGGCAATCACGGCGCGGCGAACCTTGCGGGTGCGGGTCAGTTCGCCGTCGTCGGCGTCCAGTTCCTTGTGCAGCACCAGAAAGCGGTGGATCTGGCAGCCCGACAGCATCGGGTCTTCTGCGACCGAACGGTTGACCTCTTCGACATGGGACTTGATCGTCGCATAGACCTGCGGATGTCCGGCCAGTTCCTGATAGGAGGCATAGGCGATATTGTTCCGCTCGGCCCAGTTGCCGACCGCGCTCAGGTCGATATTGATCATCGCGGTGCAATAGTCGCGGCCATTCCCCAGCACGACGGCTTCGAGGATGTTGGGATAGAACTTCAGCTTGTTCTCGACATATTTGGGCGCGAACATGCTGCCATCGGCCATCTTGCCGACATCCTTGGCGCGGTCGATGATGCGCAATTGACCAGTGCCTTCGTCGAAGAAGCCGGCATCGCCGGTGGCCACCCAGCCTTCCGCATCCTTGGTCGAGGCGGTGCTTTCGGGGTTCTTGTAATATTCGACGAAGGTGCCGGGGCCGCGATAGAAGACCTCTCCGCTTTCGGCGATCTTCAGCTCCACCCCCGGCGAGGGCACGCCGACCGTATCCGAACGCACGCCGCCATCGGGCTGCTGGGTGATGAAGACCGAAGCCTCGGTCTGGCCGTAAAGCTGTTTCAGGTTGATCCCGAGCGAGCGGTAGAAATCGAAGATTTCCGGCCCGATCGCCTCGCCCGCCGTATAGCCGACACGGATGCGGGAATAACCCAGCGTGTTCTTCAGGGGGCCATAGATGAACAGGTTGCCAAGCGCATAGGACAGCCGCCCGCCAAGCCCCACCGGCTTGCCGTCCAGAAGCGACGGCCCGACCCGGTTCGCCACCGCCATGTAATGCCGGAACAGCCAGCGCTTGACGGGACCGGCATCTTCCATGCGGATCATTACATTGGTCAACTGCCCCTCGAAAACGCGGGGCGGGGCGAAGAAATAGGTCGGCCCGATCTCGCGCAGGTCGGTCATCATCGTGGCCGCACTTTCCGGGCAGTTCACGGTAAAGCCCGACCAAGTCGCCTGTCCCATCGAGAAGATGAAATCCCCGACCCAGGCCATCGGCAGATAGGCCAGCACCTCGTCGCGATGGGTCAGCCCGTCGAACTCGCTGGTATTCTTCGCCGTCTCGATGATGTTGCGGTTCGACAGCACCACGCCCTTCGGCTTGCCGGTCGTCCCCGAGGTATAGAGCATCACGCAGGTGCTGTCGTAATCCAGCCCGGCAATGCGACGGTCCAGTTCCGGCGACAGGCGCTGGCTGGCGGCGCGACCCTCGGCCTGCACATCGGCAAGGGCGTTCATGCGGGTGTGGTCGTATTTCCGCATCCCGCGCTTGTCGGTATAGATGATCTGCTCGACCGAGCGGGCGTCGTCGCCCACATCCAGCACCTTGTCGACCTGTTCCTGATCGCCACATATGACGAAACGCGCGCCGCAATGATTCAGGACATAGGCCATCTCCTCGGCCACGGCGTCCTGATACAGCGGCACCGGCACCGCGCCGCACATCTGCGCCGCGATCATCGCCCAGTAATGGGCCGGGCGGTTGCGACCGATCACCGCGACATGATCGCCCGGCGCCAGGTCCAGGCTCAGCATGCCAAGTGCCAGCGCCCGAATCTCCTCGGCGGCCTCGGACCAGCTCCAGCTTTGCCAGATGCCGAATTCCTTCTCGCGGTAAGCCGGGCGGTTGCCCAGGCTTGTCGCGTTGCGCGCCAGAAGCGCGGGTATGGATTGCAGGCCGTTATCCGCTGGCCGGGCCGTCTCTGCCATGTCTCCTCCCACCTCCGTCCCCTTTGGCGAAGGGACGGTCGCTGCCGGCGGCGGGTCTTCCGCCTGCGCACCGGCCCGAACAGATTTCATCCCGATACTTACCGGAGTTTTGCCAGATCCTAACGAATTGTTACGCTCTTCCAGAACCTCTCCAGCGGTGCTAACCACCTATCCGGAGGGTGAGATGGTCACCGAAAATTCACGGGCAGAGTTGATGCAATCGGGGCTGAACCTGATCGGTCAGGCCCTGTCGATCTTCGATGCCGATCTGCGGTTGGCGGTCTCGAACCGGCAATATCAGGCCATGTTCGACCTGCCCGACAGCCTGACCCGCCCCGGTGCCTTCTTCGAAGACACCATCCGCTATCTGGTCCTGCGCGGCGAATACGGCCCGCAGGACGACCCGGACGAGGCCGTGCGCATCCGCGTCGATCAGGCCCGCGCCTTCCAGCCGCATTACATGGAGCGCGAGCGTGCCGACGGTCGCTGGGTTGCGGTCGAGGGCGCGCCCCTGTCGCAGGGCGGCTGGGTCGCCGTCTATACCGACATCACCGAGACCAAGCGGCAGGAGGCGCTGTTGCGCACCCGCTCCGAACTGCTCTCGGAACAGGTGCTGGATCATGCCGAGCGGCTGGCGGGCGCGAACCGCGAACTCGCCGCGACGATCAGCGCGTTGCAGGAAGCCAAGCGGGTTGTGACCGAGACCCAGGCCCGCACCCGGCAGGTGACCGAGATGGTCGCCGCCCATATCGCCCATATCGACCCGGATTTCCGCTATCTCTTTTCCAACGGGCAGTTGCCGCAGGTGTTTCCGGGCAGCCGCGCCGATATCGTCGGGCTCAGCGTGGAACAGGCGCTTGGCCCGGCGAATTTCGTCGTGCTGCGCCCCTATCTGGAACTTGCGCTTTCGGGCCGCAATCAGGTCTTCGAGATTACCGATTCGGATTCGGGGCGCCGTATCCGCATCGCGCTGACCCCGGACCGGGCCGGGAAAGGGGTCTATATCCTGTCGACCGATGTCACTGCCGAGGTCGAGGTGCGCGAGGCCCTGACCCATGCCTCGCGGCGCGAGCTGGCGGCCAAGATCACCTCGGGCCTTGCGCATGATTTCGGCAATCTGCTGACCGTGATCCTCGGGCTGCAGGATCGTCTGGCGCGCAGCGGTCTGCCGGCCGAGGCGCAGGGCGATGTCGAGGCGACATTGGCCGCCGCCCGGCGCGGGGTGCATTTGCTGGAACGGATCGGTCAGATCGCCCAGCCCCCCGGTACGACGCGCGAACCGGTGGCCCTGCGCGACCTGCTCGACGATCTCAGCAAGATGGCCCGTCCCAGCCTGGGCGAGCATCTGCAGTTGGAGGTCCGCTGCGATCTGCCCGAGACGCCGCTGATGCTCGATCCCGGCCATGTGCAGGATGCGCTGCTGAACCTGATCCTGAATGCCCGCGATGCCATGGGCGAGGCCGGTGGCACGATCCTGATCGAGGCCCGCGCCGCCGCGCCCTGGCTGGAACTCAGCGTCAGCGATACCGGCCCCGGCTTCACCGCCGAGGCGCTTGCCCGCGCGACCGAGCCGTTCTTTACCACCAAACGCGGGCAGGGTTCCGGCCTCGGGCTTGCCATGGTTTTCGACCAGACCAAGCTGGCCGGCGGCACCCTGCATCTGTCGAACCGTTCCGACGGTCCCGGCGCCGTGGCACGGCTGCGCCTGCCGCTGCACCCGGTCACGCCGCAGATGATCCTGCTGGTCGAGGACGATCACAGCCTGCGCGAGGTCCTGCGGCGGATGCTGATCGGCATGGGCCATTCGGTGATCGAGACGGCGTCCTTCGCCGAGGCCGAACAACTGGTCGATCTGCCGGGGCTGACGCTGATCCTGTCCGATATCCAGCTTGGCGACGGGCTGGGCCCCGACCTGCGCCGGGCCGGGGGGCCGCCACTGATCCTGATGACGGCGCTGCCGCCGGGCGATCCGCTGCGGGTCGCGGCGGGCGGCATCGTGCTGACCAAGCCATTCGACGCTGTGTCGCTGGCCGAAACGCTGAACCGGGTGCTGCATGACTGACGCCGACGACCGCCAACTGATCGCCATTCTCGAAGACGAGCCCGAGATCCGCCGGATCATGATGGATGTGCTGGAAGGGGCTGGGTTCCGTACCATGGGCTTTTCCCGCGCCACCGAATTCGAGGCGGCCCTGCGCCACATTACCCCCGATGCCTGCCTGGTCGATCTTGGCCTGCCGGATCGCGACGGGCTGGCGCTCGTGCACCGGCTGGCGATGGAATCGGGGGCGGCGATCATTATTGTCTCGGGCCGGGCGCAGGTGCAGGACCGGGTCACCGGGCTGGAACTCGGCGCCGACGATTACATCATCAAGCCTTTCGAGCCGGCCGAACTGCTGGCCCGGCTGCGCGCGCGCCTGCGTCGCCCGGCGGCGAAGGCCCATCCCGATCAGCGCAGCCGTGCCCGCTTTGCCGGCTGGATTGCCGATTTCGACCGTTACAGCCTGACCTCTCCCGAAGGCAGCGACACCCCCATGAGCCATGCCGAGGCCGAGGTGCTGCGCATCTTTCTCGATGCCTCGCGGCGGCTGATCTCTAGGGCGCAGATGCAGGAATCGCTGGGGGCGGCGGGGGGCGAAAGCTTCGATAGGGCGATGGATGTGCGGATTTCACGGCTGCGCAGCAAGCTGGGCGAAGATCCGAAAAACCCGCAGCTGATCAAGACCATCTATGGTGCCGGCTATATCTTCCTGGCGGAAGTCAGCTGGAACTGAACGGCCCGCTTAGCCCTCGGCGATGCCCAGATCGGTCAGAACGCGCTGCCGGATCAGGGCCGAATCGCGGTCGTTGATGCCCAGAAGCCCGGCCACCAGCCGGACCAGAGATTCCTCGTCCGCGCTGCGCTCGCCATCGGCATAGGTGATTTCCCACATCGCCGCGAGCACGCCCGAGCGGTCGTCCAGCGGGATCCGGTCCTTGATCTGGCGGGTGAAGCGGACGGTATCGGGGGCCTCGCCCTCGATCATCTCGGCGGCGGCGCGATGTTCGGCGGCCTCGTTCAGGTCCAGCCCACGACGACGGGCAAGGATCTGGTCGATCCGAGCCTCTTCCTGCGCGGTATAGTGGTCATCGGCCCGCGCGACCCGCACCAGAAGCGCCGCGATGGCCACTTCGGCATCCGTGCCCTGAAGCTGTGAGCTGGGGCTTTCCTGATCGAAAAGGCGCGACATGAGGTTGCGGAACATGCGAGGATCATACGCTATCATGCGGAAACGACAAGCAGAATGCGGCTGGCCGCGCGGCGCGCGGGCTCAGTATTTCTGCGGAACGTAGAGATCGCGGGGCAGCACTTCGCGCTCGTAATCCGGATTGAAGACCCGGTTCGGCAGGGTGATGTCCTCATGCGGGATCTCGGTATAGGGCATCAGCGACAGAAGATGCGCCATGCAGTTCAGCCGCGCCCGCTTCTTGTCGTTGCCGGGCACGATATACCACGGCGCCTCGGGGATATTGGTGCGCTCGAACATCTCCTCCTTGGCCTTGGTATAGGCCTCCCAGCGGACCCGGGACTGCAGGTCCATGGGCGAGAGCTTCCATTGCTTCATCGGGTCGTGGATGCGCATGAGGAAGCGCATCTGCTGTTCCTCGTCGGTGACCGAGAACCAGTATTTCACCAGCCGGATGCCGGATCGGACCAGCATACGCTCGAATTCCGGCACGTCGTCGAAGAATTGCCGGACCTCGTCCTCGCTGGCGAAACCCATGACCCGCTCGACCCCGGCGCGGTTGTACCAGCTGCGGTCGAACAGCACGATTTCGCCGCCGGCGGGGAGATGGGGGACGTAGCGCTGGAAGTACCATTGGGTCTTTTCGCGGTCGGAAGGGGCGGGCAGGGCGACGACGCGGGCGACGCGGGGGTTCAGGCGCTGGGTGATTCGCTTGATCGCGCCGCCCTTGCCGGCGCTGTCGCGGCCCTCGAAGATCACGACGACCTTTTCCCTGGTGTGGCTGACCCAGTCCTGAAGCTTGATAAGTTCCGATTGCAGGCGCAGAAGTGACTGAAAATAAAGACTTCTATCCATCTGATCAGGATGGGTGTCGCGGTAGATCTGCTTGATCTCCCGGCTGAGAACGGCGTCTTCCAGTTCGAGCTCGTAATCCTCGTCCAGCGTGTCCTGCAGCTCTGCTTCGAGCCAGTCCTGCGGTCCGTCGTCCATGAAATCCTCCGGTTGCCTGGAGAGATATAAACGCGAATTGTGACGGTTTTACAGGGGGCGCCGGGCAGACATATCCCGTACATACGCCGTGCATATCGCGTGCATATGTTTTCGGCACCCGCCGGTGAGGCAAGGCGCAGCCGAAACTGCGCCCCGGCGCGGCAGGCTCAGACCAGCCGGGCGCCTTCCTTCGCGGCCTCGACGAAGCCGTCGAACAGGGGGGCCGGGTCGAAGGGTTTCGACTTCAGCTCGGGATGGGCCTGCACGCCGATGAACCAGCGGTGATCGGGATATTCGACCGCCTCGGGCAGCTTGCCATCGGGCGACATGCCTGAGAAGGACAGGCCGGCTTTCTCTAGCTGCGGGATATAGCTGGCATCGACCTCGTAACGGTGGCGGTGGCGGTCCTCGATCTCATGCGCGCCGTCATAGGTCGCGGAGATGCGCGAGCCGGGTTTCAGCACCGCCGTATAGGCACCGAGCCGCATGGTGCCGCCCTTGTCGTCGGAGAGCTTGCGCTGGACGGTGTAATTGCCCTGCACCCATTCCTTGAGGTGGTAGACGATGGGGGTAAAGCGTTCCTTGCCGGCCTCGTGGTCGAATTCCTCGGAACCCGCATCCTCGATCCCGGCCAGATTGCGCGCCGCCTCGATCACCGCCATCTGCATCCCGAGGCAGATGCCGAGATAGGGCACGTTCTTTTCGCGCGCATAGCGCGCCGCCGTCACCATGCCCTCGGTGCCGCGTTCGCCGAAGCCGCCGGGCACGATGATGCCGTGATAGCCGTCCAGAAGATGCTGCCCGCCCTCGGCCTCGATATCCTCGGCGGCGATCCAGTCGGAACGGACCTTCACGCGATTGGCCATGCCGCCATGGGTCAGTGCCTCGGCAATCGACTTATAGGCGTCTTCAAGCTGGGTATATTTGCCGACGATGGCGATCTTCACCTGACCGTCGGTATGGGTCAGCCGGTCCATGACATCTTCCCAGCGGGTCAGGTCCGGGCGCGGGGCCGGGCTGATCTGGAAGGCGTTCAGCACCGCCTGATCGAGACCGGCGCGATGATAGGCCAAGGGCGCCTCGTAGATGGATTTCAGATCGTAGGCCGGGATCACCGCGTCGGGGCGGACATTGCAGAAGAGCGCGATCTTGGCGCGTTCCTTTTCCGGGATCGGATGTTCGGAACGGCAGACCAGCACATCGGGCGCAAGGCCGATGGATTGCAATTCCTTGACGCTGTGCTGGGTTGGCTTGGTCTTCAATTCGCCCGAGGCCGCCAGATAGGGCAGCAGCGTCAGGTGCATCAGGATGCATTCGCCGCGCGGGCGTTCATGGATGAACTGGCGGATGGCTTCGAAGAAGGGCAGGCCTTCGATGTCGCCGACGGTGCCGCCGATTTCACAGAGCATGAAATCGACCTCGTCATCGCCGATGGTCAGGAAATCCTTGATCTCGTTGGTGACATGCGGAATCACCTGAATGGTCTTGCCGAGATATTCGCCGCGCCGCTCTTTCTCCAGCACATTGGAATAGATCCGGCCCGAGGAGATCGAATCGGTCTTGCGGGCATGGACGCCGGTGAAACGCTCGTAATGGCCAAGGTCGAGATCGGTTTCGGCGCCGTCATCGGTGACGAAAACCTCGCCATGTTCGAAGGGCGACATGGTGCCGGGATCGACGTTCAGATAGGGGTCGAGCTTGCGTAGGCGGACGGTGAATCCACGGGCCTGTAGAAGCGCGCCGAGCGCCGCCGAGGCCAGACCCTTGCCAAGCGAGGAGACGACGCCGCCGGTGATGAAAATGTAACGCGCCATACGGCCCCCGTGAGTTCGAATCAGTCTGATGCGCGGCCGCAGATACGCACCGTTCACGGGAGGAAAGATATAACCGAATTATCCCGTGTCCGCAACGCGGACCGCAAGTTGTCGTGGGGGCGCAAGTGCTGCCCCCAAGTTATAGGGTGTCAGTTGGCCGCAGGCGGCGCGACCGGGCTGTCAGCCGGGGCATCGGCGGCAGGTGCCGCCGCTTCTGCCGCCGCAGGGGCCGCAGCTTCGGGCGCGGGCGGGGCGATCGGTTCGCCGGCGCCGGGCGGCGGCGTGTAACTGGGCAGGGCGGGCGCGCCGCTGTCGGTCTGGCCGCTGTCGCTGCCGCCGGTCGAGACGCCGAGCTGGTCGAGGACCGAGCCGCCATCCGCGCTGTTCGAGGCCAGCACCGCCAGCGTGATCGAGGTCGCAAGGAAGGCCGCCGCGATGATCCAGGTCATCTTCGACAGTGCATTGGCGGCCTGACGGCCAGTCATGACGCCGCCGCCGGCACCGCCACCGCCGCCCATGCCAAGCCCACCGCCTTCGGAGCGTTGCAGCAGCACGATGCCGATCAGCAGCAGCGCAAGGATCAGGTGGACGGTCAGGACGACGTTTTCCAAGACTCGGGCCTTTCGATTACGGACGGGCCTATCTAGTCAGCAGCGGCTGGCTTGGCAAGGCGCGAGCGTGCGGGCGCGGGAAATCCTGACCGGGCGCTGTCGTGCCGTGCCGGGGCGGGTCGGACACAGAGAAATATTGCGTCAGGGCAGAAATGAGGACAACAAGGTCGGGCAAGACATTTGTATGGGTCTAGCAGTCATGTTGTCAGTTATTTCTTCCAGCGACGATGCCCGGCGGGCCTTTCGGGATTTCCTTTCCGATTTCAGCGATCAGATCAGGATTTCCGAGGGTGAATTGCAGACAGAGACCACGGATTTCATCCCGGTGTCGAGCCGGCGCGTGGTCGCCGCGCTGCATGAGATTTCCGGTCTGACGGGTCTTCCCCGGCCCTCGGACGAGATCGGGGTCATAGATGCGCTGTGCCAATGGATTATGGCGGCCTCGGACGAGGAGAAGGCGGTGGCGGGGCTGGACCTGCCGGTGCCGCCGAAAGTGATCCACCATGTCGCGGGGCGATACCCGATCTTCTACGATTTCCGCAATCTCGACATCGTCCTGACCGAGCTGGTCCGGGCCGGGGCGAAGATCGAGGGGCGGTTTCTCGATTTCGGGTGCAGTTCGGGCCGCAGCCTCGCGGTGCTGAAACGCGCCTTTCCGGATCGGCTGGAGCTGTTCGGGGTCGATCCTTCGGGGGCCTCGATCAATTGGCTTGAGCAGCATATCGACGGGGTGACGGCCTGTCAGTCCAGCCAGTCGCCGCCGCTTGGCTTCGCGGATGATTTTCTGGACATCGTCATTGCCAAGAGCATCTGGACGCATTTTTCGCCGCCTGCCGCGAAGGCGTGGTTTGCCGAGATCGGGCGATGCCTGAAACCGGGCGGGCATTTCTTCTTCTCGACCCACGGGCCGCATGACGTGGCCTCGCGCATCCTGCGCGATCTGCCCAGGCCGAAATACGAACGCTATACCGGGCATCCGCATTGGACGCGCGACGAGTTCCTGATGGCGATCATCGAGGGGTTCCGCGCGGACGGGCATTTCTTCGCGGCCTTCCGCGAGATCTATCACCAGTCCGATCTCAGGGGGGCCGCGCAGCCGACGACGGCGGATTGGGGGCTGAGCTTCCTGCTGCCGGGTTTTGTCGAGACGCTGCTGCCAGAGGGGTTGTCGGTGGTGCGCCATGAAGCCGCGCGCACGGCGTCGCGCCATGACGCCTATGTGGTGCGCAAGGCGGCATGATCCGCTGTCAGGGCCGCGTGAAGACGTAGCGGGTGGTTTCGGACCAGGCCTCGCCCGGGCGCAGGATCGTATCGGGGAAATTCGGCTGGTTCGGGGCGTCGGGCCAGGCCTGAGCCTCCAGCGCCAGCCCGGCCTGGGGGCCGTAGATGCGGCCGTCCAGCCCCGGCACGTCGCGCAGGTAAGCGCCGTTGTAGAATTGCAGCCCGCAGGCGGTGGTCTCGACCCGCAGCGCAAGGCCGCTTTCGCCGGTGATCCAGGCCACCGGGCGCTGCGGGCGCGGGCCGTCCGACAGGCAGAAGCAGCGGTCGCAGGGCTCGGGGCCGAGGGGGCGGGGCTGGCGGAAATCGAAGCGGGTGCCGGCGACGGGGGCGACTTCCCCGGTCGGGATCAGGTCGTCGGTGGTGGGCAGCATATGCTCGGCGTCGATATGGACGGTATGGTTGCGCACATCGTCCGAGCCGTCGAGGTTGAAATAGCCGTGATGGGTCAGGCTGCAGGGCGTGGGCGCGTCGGCAGTCGCGCCCAGAACGAAGTTGAGCGCGCCGTCTTCCAGCGCGATACGGGTGGTCATCGTGATCGTGCCGGGAAAGCCCATATGGCCGTCGGGCAGGCTGAGCGAGAGTGTGACGCTGGAAGGCGTCCGGGCCTCGATCTGCCAGATATGGACATCGACGCCATCGCTGCCGCCATGCAGCGTGTGGCGGTCGCGGAAATTCGGATCGGTTTGGTAGTCGCGCCCGTCGAGGGTGAAGCGGGCATTGCCGATGCGATTGGCGAGGCGGCCGACTATGGCCCCGAAATAGCGCGCAGGGCCGAGATAGCTGGCCGCATCCGGCGCGCCGAGGACCAGCGGATAGTCGATGCCGTCGAGCCGCAGGTCCTGGACGATGGCGCCGAGGGTCAGGACGGTGGCGCTCAGCCCGCCGCCGCGAAGCGTCAGGCGCTGCACCTCGCGCCCGTCGGGCAGGGTTTCGATCTGGGAAGCGGTCACAGGATCACCTTCGGTTCGGGCAGGCCGGGGGCCGGCGCGCGGGTCAGATAGGGCAGGCCCTGGGCGGGGTCGGGGTCAGTCATGCCCTGACGCGCGGTGGTCACCAGCAGGTCCTGCATGTCGCTGCCGCCAATGGCCAGGCAACTGGCATGAAGACCGCCGACCGCGATCCGGTCGAGTTCGTGGCCCTGCGGGTCGAAGCGCCGCACCGCGCCATCGCCCCAGCAGGCGACGCAGAAGGCACCGCTGGCGTCGATCACCGCGCCATCGGGGTTCAGCCCGCGCGGGGCGAGGTCGAGATAGGGGCGGCGTTCGCCCTCGGGCCAGCCCTCGGCATCGAGCGGCTGGGTCCAGACCCGGCTTTCGCGCGTATCTGCGTAATGGGCGAGGCGGCCATCGGCGGAAAAGCAGATGGCATTGGGGATGGTCACGGCATCGACGAGCTTGCGCAATTCCCCCCGATACCAGCGATAGATGGCGCCGGCACGGGCCTCGGCCTGTTTGCCCATGGTGCCGATCCAGAAGCCGCCCTGCCGGTCGGCGCGGCCATCGTTGGAGCGGGTGCCGGGGCTCGCGGCCTCCAGCGGGGTCAGGGGCGTGGGCGATGTGTCGCGCAGGTCGAGCACGGAAAGCCCGGTCTCGGTCGCGATCAGCAGGCGGTTGGCGTCGATCCAGCCCGCCGCCGAGGCCATTTCCGCAAACTGCCATTCCCGCGCGCCCGAGATGTCGCGCGACATGAGCCGCTTGCCGATGATGTCGAACCAGAAGAACTGCCGGCGTTGCGGATGCCAGAAGGCGCCCTCGCCCAGAAAGCAGGCACGGGCGTCATAGGCGCTGGCCGTCGAGGTGGCGGTGTCGTTCATGCGGTCCCCCGTGACAGGCGGGCTTGCGAGAGGCTGAGCAGCCCCTTTTGCAGCAGGATGAAGATCAGCAGCAGGATGCCGATGACGATCTTGGTCCACCAGCTGGACAGCGTGCCGTCAAAGACGATGTAAGTCTGGATCAGCCCCATGGTCAACACGCCGACCAGGGTGCCGAACATATAGCCCGCGCCGCCGGACAAAAGCGTGCCGCCGATCACCACGGCGGCGATGGCGGTCAGCTCCGTGCCCACCGTCGCCAGCGAATAGCCCGAGCCGGTATAGATCGAGAAGACGATGCCCGAGAGGCCCGCCATCAGCCCGGAAAACGCATAGACCATGATCGTGGTGCGGCCCTGGCGCACGCCCATCAGCCGCGCCGTCGCCTCGCCCCCGCCAAGGGCATAGACGCTGGCCCCGAAGCGGGTTTTGTGGGCGACGATCATGCCGGCCAGAACGGTCAGCAGCATGACCACCCCGATCAGCGTCAGCCGGCCCTTGCCGGGCATCAGCCAATAGGCCTTCTGCAGCGTGGTATAGAACGGGTGCTGGATCGGCACCGAATCGATGGACAGCATATAGGCCGCGCCACGGGCCAGAAACATGCCGGCCAGCGTGACGATGAAGGCCGGCATGGCCAGCCGGTCGATGAGAAGGCCCATGGCCGCGCCGAATGCCGTGGTCAGCGCCAGCAGCAGGGCGAAGACGATCAGCGGATGCAGCGGCGTCTCGCGCAGGATCACGGCGATGAAGACGCCGGAAAAGGCGATCACGCTGCCGACCGACAGGTCGATCCCACCCGACAGGATCACCAGCGTCATGCCCACCGCGACGATGCCCAGATAGGCATTGTCGGTCAGCAGGTTGCCGACGACCCGGGTCGAAAGGATATTCGGGAATTGCAGCCAGCACAGCAGATAGGCGATCAGGAAGATCGCGATGGTGGCGTAAAGCGGCAGGGCGCGGGTGTTCATGTCGGGGCTCCTCCGCTGACCGGCTTCGGTTCGCGTCTGGTGTCGCGCCAGACCCGCCACTCGGCGGCGATGCGGGGCGATTGCAGCACGAGGATCACCAGCACCAGCACCGCCTTGATGACGAGGTTGTATTCCGGCGGAAACCCGGCCAGCAGCACGCCGGTGTCGATGGTCTGGATGATCATCGCCCCGATCAGCGAGGCGAGGACCGAGAAGCGACCGCCCAGAAGCGAGTTGCCGCCGATCACCACGGCGAGGATGGCGTCAAGCTCCAGCCAGAGGCCGGCATTATTGGCGTCGGCGCCGCGAATATCGGCGGTGACGACGATCCCCGCCCGTGCCCCGCAGAGCCCCGCGGCGACCTAAACCGCCCTCAACAGCACCCTGCCCCCTGGCATAGATGACGTGCTGCAAAAAGCCATGGCAAAAAGCGCCGCGGATCGCTACCAGCGCGCGGGGGACCTGGTGGAGGCTCTGGCCGCGGCCTTCGGAGAAGCACCCGAAACCCTCACCCTCACCGCAGTGTACCCGTTCCGTAAGGTTTCCCCGCCCACACTCACCGCCCCCACGCTGGGAGATTCCAGTTCCAATGCCTCTACGCACAAT
>NZ_CALMYP010000066.1 GCF_937873615.1 uncultured Paracoccus sp. | reverse complement strand
CCTTGCGGAGCCTGAATCACGTCAAACGCACGAAATCAATGGGTCTGGAGCCTAGGTTGATTTTGCCCTCTGGGCTTTTGTTCAGCTACAACGCGAAAATTCAACAATGTCAAACGGTCAAATCCGCCCAGTCTATGCTGCAACTGCAATATGAATGCTCATGTTCGGGCCGGACGCAGCACGAATGGCAGGAATTTTACGTCGCCGCAGCGCCGAAAATCCGTCGCAGACATATCAGACAGATCGTGGTGCTTTCCCTGGCGTCCGGCGAAATTTCGGCGGCGGCTCGATGCCGCCCCTTCCAATCGGCGCCCGTGGCGGAACAGGCACCAGCATCCGACCCGGAGCATGACCGAATCAGCAGGGTCAGCCACAGTTTTTAGGTTCAAACGGTCACTGGCGCCGAGGTCACGGCCGCACCCGCCGCGCAGGCATGGCCTGCAAACAGCGTCTCCAGCCGCAGGTTGTCACAGACCAGTTCCTGCAAGGTGACCGCCTGAAGCGCGCCGTAGAAGGCATTGACCGCCTCTTGCAGGGCATGGCGCAGCCGGCAGCCCTGACGCAGCGGGCAGGTATTGCCCTTGTCGTCGAAACATTCGGTCAGCGGCACATTGGATTCGAAATGCAGGAAGACTTCCCCGACGGTGACCTTGGCCGGGTTGCGGGCCAGCCTCACGCCGCCGGTCCGGCCGCGCAGGGTATGCAGGTAACCGAGGACGGAAAGCTGGTTCACCACCTGGGCGATGTGATGCACGGAGGCATTGCAGGCTTCGGCCATGTCGACCGAGCGGACCAGCTCTCCGCGCCGGACCGCGCAATACATCAGCACCCGCATGGCGAGATTCGTACGAACTGTCAGTCTCACCGGCACCCCCTTTGGATGCGCATCAGATTGCGCCTGGCGGGCGTTGCGGTCCTTGATTTCAGTCAATCAAAGGGAGAATCCGGCGGATCGGCGCTGAAATGAGGATGATTTGGGACAGGTTTTGCGCAGAGGTGGTGCCGCTGAAGGGACTCGAACCCCCGACCCCATCATTACGAATGACGTGCTCTACCAGCTGAGCTACAGCGGCCCCGTCTGCGTGCCGCGCCGGATAGCAGGTTCCGGCGCGGGGGAAAAGACCCTTTCGCGGCGAATCGCCGGGGTCAATGCGGCTTGGCCGGGGCCTCGGGCGGTTCGACATCGGGGCGCGGCGGGGTGTCGCCGTCGAGCACCAGCCGTTGGGCGCGAACCGGGTCGCGGGCGGGCGGCAGGACGGTGCCTTCGGGCGGTTCGACATCGGGGCGCACCGGCTCTGTGCCTTCGCCGTTGGACGCGGCGGGCCGGGCCGCCGGCTTGGGTTCCGGCGTTGCGGCGGGTTTCGGCGCTTCGGCTTTCGGGGCCGGCTTCGGTTCGACCGGCTGGGGTTTCGCCGGTGCCGGCTTGACCGCCACAGGTTCCGGGTCGGTGATGGTGCGCGAGGGCTCGTTCTGGAAATCGGCTTCGCGCGGCACCATGCCGGGTGCGACATCGGCCACGACCGAGCCGGCAGAGGAGCGCGGTGCCTCGGCCCGCTTGGCGGCGGGGCGCGGTGGCGTCTCTGACACGATCTCTGCGTCATCGCCCGGCGCCTCCTCCTGGGCGGGTTTCTGGCCCACGAGAAGCGGCAGCAACTCGGCCCCGGACGCGGCGGAAGCCGTGCGCTTATGCGCCGGCTCGCGCCAGCTCAGCGTGTCGAAACCGCCGCAATTCTCGCAGATCGGGGCCCAGTCTTCCATGACGTGATCACATTTGTCGCAGACCCATTGCGGCCCGCGCGAGGCGGTCATCGCCTTCACCAGCCAGGCCCGGACGGCGGTATCGTCGGCGCCTTCGCCGCGTTCCACGGCGGCCATGATCGCCAGCGTGCGCGTCGTCGGATGGGTTTCGGCCAGATCGCCAAGGGCACGGCGCGCGGCCGGGAAATCCTCGGAGGCGAGCAGAAGCTCGGCCCGCAGAAGCCGGGTTTCCTCATCGTCGGGGTTGCGCTTCATCAGGGCTTCGAAGCGGCGCAGGCGCTGATTCGTCGTCTCCTCGGGCATGATTTCGGCATAGACCTCGGCCAGATCGGGATGGGGCCGGACCGACCACGCCTTTTCGAGCAGCCGCGCGGCATTGCGGCGGTCTTTCTGCTCGATATAGGTGCGCGCGGCCATGGCCACGGCCGGCACCAGATCGGGCGAGGCCTTGGCAGCCGAGATCGCCGCCTCGCGCGCGGAAATGGAACTGCCCTGCGCCAGCACGTCGCGGGCCTCCTGCAGGGCCAGGACGGCATCGCGGCGGATATGGACATCGCGCGGCATCTCGCCCTGTTTGCGCTTGTCCTTGAGGATCGAGCGCGCGCCTTTCCAGTCGCCTTCCTTGGCCGAAAGCTCCAGCAGGGTGTTCTGCACCTCAAGGTGGCGGGGCTTCAGCGCATAGGCCTTCTGCGCCAGTGCCAGCGCGGTGTGGGTGTCGCCCGCCGCCAGCTTCTGCTTCATCAGCCCGCGCACGCCGACAAAGCGGGTGCGGTCGTCTTCCAGCATCTCGCGATAGACCGTCTCGGCCTTGGCATTGTCGCCGGCGACCTCGGCGGCCTGCGCCGCCAGCAGCCGGGTGGCGCGCGGATCGTCGAGGTATTTCGCCGCCCGCACGGCCAGATCCTGCGCCTGCTTGCCCTCGCCCGAGGCGACCGCGAGCAGGCCTTGCGACAATGCCTCTATCCCCTTCTCGCGGCGCGAGCGGGCGAAATAGCGGTTGATCGCGGTCTCGTCGCCCATGACGAAGCGGATGAAGGCCCAGAGCATACCGAGCAGCTTCATCGCGGCCCATCCGGCCACGACCAGAACGACAAGGGCCACGATCGCCTGAACCGGGCCGAGCGTGTATTCCGTGCCCGCCAGCACGACCTGGACGCCATCGGCGGTCCCGGAGAGGCGATTGAGGCCGAGCGCGACGGCCAGGATCACGGCGAAGAACAGCAGGATTTTCAGCAATGAGAGCAACATGTTCAGATCCTCAGTTCAGCGTCGTGGCGACATCGTTCAGCGCGGCTTCCGCATCGATATAGGCTTTGGCCTGGGCCATCCAGTTGGCCATGGCCTCTTGCCCCTCGGGCGGCAGGGTCGCAATTTCTTCCAGCGCCGAGGCGATTTCGCCCTGATCGACAAGCGCGCCGGCCCGCGACAGGATGGCGTCGGGGTCGGCGCCCTCTCGCGGCTCAACGGAGCGCGCGCCGGTCTGCACGCGCAGGAAGTTGCCAACGGCGGTCATGGCGCCACCTTCCCGCGATTCGGCCTTCAGCGATACTGTCAGCGCGCTGCGGGCGACAGCGTCGAAGCCCATCTGGATCTGCACGAGCGTGGGCAGATCCTCTTGCGCCAGAGGCTCGGGCACTTCGATGCCGGCGTCCTGCAACTGCTGCACCGCCTCGCCGGCCGAATTACCATGTTCGAGCGCCGCGCCAAGTGCCGCGACCGAGGCCACGGCCTGCGCGCGCTGCGTTGCCGCCTGCGCTTCGGACTGAACGGTGTCGAGGCTCTGCTGCGCCGCCGCGGCGGCGGATTCGATCTCGGCCTTCACATGTGCGGCATTCTGGGCCAGCGCCTGCAACTCGGCAATGGCCTGCGCATCCACCTGTGGCCGTGCGGTGAGATCCGCGATCTGGCCCGCCTGCGTCGCCAGAGCATCGCGCAGGCTGGCGATCTGTTCGGTCAACTGCGTCGTGGCGCCGCTATCGGCCGTGGCATCGGCTGACGGTGCCGTATCGGCAGAGGCAGCGGCGGGGCGGGCGGCAAGCGCGGCTTCCAGTGCGGCGATCTTCTGTGCCTGCGCCTCAAGCTCTGCCTGCAGGGGGGCGGTGTCGCCGGCTTCGGCTGCGGCGGCGGGTGCCGGAAGTTCGGCGATGGCCTTGGCGGCAGCCTCGCCACCGGCGGCGGCACCTGCTTCGGCACCGGCTGCGGTTGCGGCTTCCACGGCTTCGCTGCGGATGGCGGCGGTGTCGATCTCGGTCGCCGGGGCGGGTTCGGGCGGTGGCATCAGTTGCGGACCGGCCCAGATCGCAGCCCCGGCCCCAAGGCCTGCCGCGACCACGCCACCAAGCGCCATGGGCCAGAAACCGCCCTTGCGGATGACGGTGGTTTGCGGCGGCGGCGCCTTGGCCGCCGGCGGGGCGGGTTTCTCAGCCGGCTTTTCCGTCGCCTTGGCCTCTGGCTTCGCAGAAGCAGGCACGGCTGGCACCGAGCCTGCCTTGGTCACCGGCGCGGTTTCGGTCCCGCGCGCGCTGGCAGCGGCGATCGGCTTTGTCGCCTCGCCAACGAGTGCCGAGTCGATCGGGATCGAGGGCGGGATGCGCGAGACGACGGGATCCATGGCGGCGACAGGTTCGGAGGGGACAACCGGGGTCGTGGCTGCCGCCTTCTTTGTGCCTTTCGCGGCGCTGCTGGATGCGGCTTTCGGTGACTTGTTGTTCTTGCCGGACGTGGCCACGTCATATCCCCCTGAAATCACGGCAGTCGCGACCAAGCCCGGACTGCATTCCGGGCCAGTCTAGCGAGCGCTTCTTTCCGTCTCAACCCATCCCATACTGGATCGTTCCGTTCCGACCAGCGACAGGATGGCCGCGCGCATGGCGCCGCGCTCTGGCGCTGCGGCGACACGCCGCAGGTTTGCGGGGCCTTCATAGGCTGCATCTGCTGCCGCGCTGATGGCTACGGTGGCGATGGAGGCCTGCGCCCCGGCCGCTGCCGGGCCAAGCAATCTGGCGCTGCGTGGTGAAAAAAGCGGCAGAATGATGGGCTGCGGCTGCGAAAGCGCATTCCGGGCGGCAGCAGAGAGCGGCTGCGCCACCTGATCGTAGACGGCCATGCCCGGCACCGGCAATTCGCGCGCCCGGTGCAGGCCGTGCAGATGCAGCCAATCCGCGCGCCCTTCCAGAAGCGGCAGCAGGCCAAGCGCATCGCCCAGGCCCTGCGTGACCTGAAAGCCAGCCGCGCGGGCGGCCTCGGCGGTCTGGGTGCCGACGCAAAGCGCGGGGCGGCCCTGCGCGGCACCGGCGAAGGGAACCGCATTGGCCGAGGTGAAGACGAATCCCGGCGCCGACTGAAGGCGGGTGCGGTCGAAATCCACCGGCTCGATGCGCAGGATCGGGGCGATCAGTGCCTTGATTCCGGGCAATTCGGCGGCGAAGGCGCGCGATTGCGCCTCGGGCCGGGTCAGAAGGCATAGGAGTGCGGTCATTGCGGCCTCGGGTCAGGGTGGCTATCTGAGTGCTAACCCCAACGCGAGCAAGGCCGCAACCATGACCCTCACCTTTCTCGGCATCGAGAGCAGCTGCGACGATACCGCCGCCGCCGTGGTGCGCGCCGATGGCACGATCCTGTCCTCGGTCGTGGCGGGCCAGGTGGCGCTTCATGCCGATTTCGGCGGCGTCGTGCCCGAGATCGCCGCCCGTGCCCATGCCGAGAAGCTGGACCTTTGTGTCGAGGAAGCTCTGGCCGGGGCCGGTCTGGGGCTGGCCGATCTGGACGGGGTGGTGGTGACCGCCGGGCCAGGGCTGATCGGCGGGGTCATGGCCGGGGTGATGCTGGCCAAGGGCATCGCCGCCGGGTCCGGCCTGCCGCTGGTCGGGGTCAATCACCTGGCCGGCCATGCGCTGACGCCGCGCCTGACCGATGGGGTGGATTATCCCTATCTGATGCTTCTCGTCTCGGGCGGGCATTGCCAGTTTCTGCGCGTGGACGGCCCGGACGCCTTCACCCGGCTGGGCGGCACCATCGACGACGCCCCCGGAGAGGCCTTCGACAAGATCGCCAAGCTTCTGGGCCTGCCGCAGCCCGGCGGCCCCTCGGTCGAGGTTGAGGCGAAGGCCGGCGATCCGGCGCGTTTCGCGCTGCCGCGCCCGCTTCTGGACCGGCCGGGCTGCGACATGTCCTTTTCCGGCCTCAAGACAGCGGTTCTGCGCGCCCGCGACGATCTGGTCGCGGCGCAGGGCGGGCTGAGCCGTCAGGACCGCGCCGATCTGTGCGCCGGGTTTCAGGCCGCCGTGGCCGATGTGCTGGCCGAAAAGACCCGCCGCGCGCTTGCCGCCCATCCGGTGCCGGTTCTGGCCGTGGCCGGTGGCGTGGCCGCCAATGGCGCGATCCGCACGGCGCTGGAAGCCGTGGCAGAGGCTGGGGGCGCGCGTTTCCTTGCGCCGCCCTTGCGGCTTTGCACCGACAATGCCGCGATGATCGCCTGGGCCGGGATCGAGGCCTTCCGGCTGGGCCGGCGCGACGGCATGGATCTGGCCGGGCGGCCTCGCTGGCCCCTGGATGAAAACGCCGCCCCGATGCTGGGTGCCGGCAAACGGGGGGCGAAAGCATGACTGCGATCCTTGGTGCCGGTGCTTTCGGGGCTGCGCTGGCGGTGGCGCTGTCGGGCACGCAGCCGGTGACGCTTTGGGGGCGGCGCCTGCCCGAAGGGCGGGTGATGACGCGCCTTCCCGGTGTAAGCCTGCCCGAGGCGGTGGCGCTGACCGACGATCTGGGCGCGGCGCTCGACGGGCAGGATCGCGTGATCCTGGCCCTGCCGGCGCAGGCGTTGCGCGGGTTTCTGGCGCAGGAGGGTGCGCGGCTGGATGGGCGCTGGCTGATCAACACCGCCAAGGGGATCGACCTGAGCACCGGGGAATCGCCCTCGGCACTGATCCGGGCGGCCTGCCCGCAGGCGCGCATCGCCACCCTGACCGGCCCGAGCTTTGCTGCCGATATCGCGCGCGGGCTGCCGACGGCGCTGACGCTGGCCTCGGAGGCCGAGGGGATCGCGGCGCTGCAACATGCGCTGTCGACGCCGGTCCTGCGGATCTATCGCAGCGACGATCTGCGCGGGGCCGAGATGGGCGGGGCGTTGAAGAATGTCGTGGCCATCGCTGCCGGCGTGGCCATCGGTGCGGGCTTCGGCGACAGCGCCCGCGCCGCGCTGATCACCCGTGGCTTTGCCGAGATGGTGCGGCTGGCGACCACGCTTGGCGCGCGGGCGGAAACGCTTGCCGGTCTGTCGGGACTGGGAGATCTGATCCTGACCTCGACCTCGGAGCTGTCGCGCAATTTCCGCTATGGCCGCGCGCTTGGCGCGGGAGAGGACTTCGACAGCAGCCTCACCGTCGAAGGTGCCGCCACCGCCCGCGCCGTCGCGGCACTTGCCGCCCGCCTGAAAACCCCGATGCCCATCGCCGATTCCGTGGCCGCCCTTGCCGAGGGCCGGGCCGGCGTGGCAGAGGTGATGGAAACCCTGATGAGCCGCCCCCTGAAGGAGGAATGATGCCCTATTTTGCCCTGATCTGCCGCGACAAGCCGGATTCGCTGCCCCTGCGCATGGAAAACCGCGAGGCCCATCTTGCCTATGCCCGCGAAAGCGGCGTGCTGTTCGTCGGCGGTCCGCTGATCGAGGATGGGCAGATGGCCGGCTCTCTGGCGATTGTCGATGTGCCGGATCTGGAGGCCGCGAAGACCTGGGCCGCCGGCGATCCCTATGGCAAGGCCGGGCTGTTCCAGTCGGTCACCATCAGCGAATGGAAAAGGGTGATCGGCTGATGGCCTATTGGCTGTTCAAATCGGAACCGAATGTCTTCAGCTTCGACGACCTGATCGCCAAGGGCGAGACCGGCGAGGAATGGGACGGCGTGCGCAACTATCAGGCCCGCAACAATATGCGGGCGATGAAGGCGGGCGAGCGCGGGATCTTCTATCACTCGAATATCGGCAAGGAATGCGTCGGCATCGTCGAGGTCGTGACCGAGGCGCATCCCGACAGCACTACCGAGGACGCCCGTTGGGAATGCGTCGACATCAAGGCGGTGAAGCCCTTGGCGCGGACCGTGACGCTGGATCAGGCCAAGGAAGAGCCGCGCCTGAAGGATATGGTGCTGGTCAACAATTCGCGCCTGTCGGTGCAGCCGATCTCGGATGCCGAATGGCAGGTGCTGATGGAGTTGGGCGGGGTCGAATAGGCGGCCCGCTGCGATTTCCGCCAGGCGCGGGACAGGTTCAGCCCAACCATCCCCGCGCCAGTTCCGGCAGCGCATCGTAATGATCCAGCATCGCATCGGGCTTGAGGCGCGAAATCTCCGGCCCCTCGGGCCCGAAGGAGACAAGCGCCACCCGCACGCCGCTGTTGCGCGCGGTCTTGAAATCGGTCTCGGTATCGCCGACCAGAAACGACGCCCCGACCTCGCCCCCGGCCCGCATGACCGCCGCGCGATAGGGTGCCGGATCGGGCTTTCTGACCGGCAGCGTATCGGCCCCGATCAGCGCGGCGAAGGCATCGCGCACCCCCAGTTCGCGCAACAGCTTGTCGGCCAGACCCTCGGGCTTGTTGGTGCAGACGCTGAGCCGAAAGCCGGCGGCATCGAGGCGCGCGAGCGCCGCCTCCAGCCCCGGATAAAGCCGGGAATGCACGGCGATGGCGGCATCGTATGCGTCGAGCACGAGCGGAAAATCCTCATCCTCGGCCTGTGGCGGGATCAGGATGCCGGCACTGGCACGGGCATAGCCCGCCCGCAGCATGGCCCGCGCGCCATAGCCCGCGATCTTCGCATCCGTCACCGGATCGAGCGCCCCAAGCCCGCGCCGGGCCAGCACCGCATTGGCCGCAGCGATCAGGTCGCCCGAGGTTTCGGCAAGCGTTCCGTCGAGGTCGAAAACCACCGTTCCGGCCATGCTGTAACCTTTCGTCAAATCACGTGAAGGCAGGATGGCTTGCGGCCCTGCCTCGCCAAGGGGTAAACCGCCCGACAAGAAACGGCAAACAACGAAACGGGCAAGATGTCGGCAGAGCAGCAAAATCGGGATGTGGCCGTGGTGATCCTCGCGGCGGGACAGGGCAGCCGGATGAAATCCGACCTGCCGAAAGTGCTGCACCGGATCGGCGCGGTGCCGATGGTCGGCCATGCGCTTGCCGCGGCCCGCAGCCTCGATCCGCAGCGTGTCGTCGTGGTTGCCGGTCACGGGGTCGAGGCGGTGACCAAGGCCGTGGGCAAGCTGGACGAGACGGCGCAGATCGCGTTGCAGACCGAACAGCTTGGCACCGGCCATGCCGTCGCGCAGGCGCTGCCGCTGCTGGACGGGTTTGCCGGCCGGATCATCGTGCTTTACGGCGACACCCCCTTCATCAGCGAAGACACGCTCGCTGCCATGGCCGGCCACGATGCCGATGTGGTGGTGCTGGGTTTCGAGGCCGCCGACCCCGGTCGCTATGGCCGGCTGGTCACCGATGCCGATGGCACCTTGCAGAAGATCGTCGAGTTCAAGGATGCCGACACGGCCACGCGGGCGATCCGGCTGTGCAATTCCGGGGTCATGGCCGCCGATGCGGACTTGCTGCGCCGCTTCATCGGCCAGATCGGCAATGACAATGCCTCGGGCGAATATTACCTGACCGATATTCCGGGCCTCGCCCGCGAGGCCGGCTTCCGCGCCGCCGTGGTGACCTGCGACGAGGCCGAGACGCTTGGCGTCAACAGCCGCGCCGAACTGGCCCGGGCCGAGGCGATCTTCCAGTCCCGCCGCCGCGCTGCCGCGCTTGAGGACGGCGTGACCCTGACCGCGCCGCAAACGGTGTGGTTCGCGCTCGATACCCATATCGGGCGCGACGCCATCATCGGGCCGAACGTGATCTTCGGGCCGGGCGTCACCGTCGAATCCGAGGCCGAAGTGCTGGGCTTCTGCCATCTGGAAGGCTGCCATGTCTCCTCGGGGGCCACGGTCGGCCCCTTCGCCCGGCTGCGACCCGGCGCGGAACTGGGCGGCGATGTCCATGTCGGCAATTTCGTCGAGATCAAGAACACCGTTCTGGACGAGGGCGTGAAGGTCGGTCATCTGACCTATCTGGGCGATGCCCATGTGGGAGAGCGCACCAATATCGGCGCCGGCACCGTGACCTGCAATTACGACGGGGTGATGAAGCATCGCACCGAGATCGGCGCCGATGCCTTCATCGGCTCTGACACCATGCTGGTGGCGCCGGTCACGGTCGGCGCCGGGGCGATGACGGCCTCGGGTTCGGTCATTACCACCGATGTTCCCGGCGATGCGCTCGGCCTCGGGCGGGCGCGACAGATCAACAAGCCCGGACTCGCACGCCGGATCATGCAGGCCCTGCGCGAGCAGAAGGCGAAGAAGGGGTAAGGCAGATGTGCGGGATCATCGGAATTCTGGGCAATCATCAGGTCGCACCGCAACTGGTCGAGGCGCTGAAACGGCTGGAATATCGCGGCTATGACAGCGCCGGGGTGGCCACCATCGACACCGATGGCAAGCTGGATCGCCGCCGCGCGGTCGGCAAGCTGGTGAACCTGTCCGACCGGCTGGTGACCGAGCCGCTGCCCGGTCACGCGGGCATAGGCCACACCCGTTGGGCCACCCATGGCGCCGCGACCGAGGGCAATGCCCATCCACATCGGCGCGGCCCGGTCGCCGTGGTCCATAACGGCATCATCGAGAACTTCAAGGAGTTGCGCGAGGAACTGATCGCGGCAGGCTTTTCGCCGGAATCGGAAACCGATACCGAAACCGTCGCCCTCATGACCGCGAAACACCTTGCCGATGGCATGACCCCGGTCGAGGCCGCCCGCGCCACCCTGAAGCGCCTGCATGGCGCCTTCGCGCTTGCCTTCCTGTTCGATGGCGAGGCCGATCTGATGGTCGCCGCCCGCAAGGGCAGCCCGCTCGCTGTCGGTCATGGCACGGGCGAGATGTTCGTAGGCTCCGACGCCATCGCGCTTGCCCCCTTCACCGACCGGATCAGCTATCTGGAAGACGGCGATCACGTTGTCCTGACCCGCGCGGGTGCCGAATTCTTCGATGCCGAAGGCCGGCCCACCAATCGCGAGATCGCGCAGATCGATGTCGGCGCCACCGCCATCGACAAGGGCGGCTATCGTCATTTCATGGCCAAGGAAATCGCCCAGCAGCCCGCCGTTCTGGGCGATGTACTGAACCATTACATCAAGGATGGCCGGATCGTCCTGCCCGAATTGGTGGATTTCCGCGATGTCGACCGTCTGACCCTGGTCGCCTGCGGCACCGCCTATCTGGCCGGCCATGTGGCGAAATACTGGTTCGAGAAACTGGCCGGCCTGCCCTGCGATCTCGATGTGGCCTCGGAATTCCGTTACCGCGAGCCGCCCTTGTCGCCGAAAAGCTGGGGCATCTTCATCAGCCAGTCGGGCGAGACCGCCGATACGCTGGCGGCGCTGCATTATGCGCGGGGCAAGGTGGCCCGGACGGTGGGCGTGGTGAATGTGGGCACCTCGGCCATCGCGCGCGATACCGATATCGCCCTGCCGACGCTGGCCGGGGTCGAGGTCTGCGTGGCCTCCTCGAAGGCCTTCACCTGCCAGCTTGCGGTGCTGGCCGTGCTGGCGTTGAAGGCCGCCCACGATCGCGGCCGGATCAGTGACGGCGAACTGGCCGCGCATCTTGCCGACCTGCGCTCCATCCCGTCGCTGGTCAATCAGGCGCTGAACACGGCCGAGGATTGCGAAAAGCTGGCCGGCTGGATCTCGGAAAGCACGGATGTGCTGTTCCTCGGGCGCGGCCCGCTTTACCCGGTGGCGCTGGAAGGCGCGCTGAAGCTGAAGGAACTCAGCTATATTCACGCCGAGGGCTATGCCTCGGGCGAGTTGAAGCACGGGCCCATCGCCTTGATCGACCAGCACATGCCGGTCGTGGTGGTCGCACCCCGCGATGCCCTGTTCGAAAAGACCATTTCGAACATGCAGGAGGTGATGGCCCGTCACGGTCAGGTCCTGCTGGTCTCGGACGCGGACGGCATCCTGGAGGGCGGCGACGGCATTCGCGCGGCGCTGACGATGCCCGAAGGCGGGGGCATCTTCCAGCCCATCGTCTATGCGGTGCCGATGCAGTATCTTGCCTATTACGCCGCCGTGGCCAAGGGCACCGATGTCGACCAGCCCCGCAACCTGGCAAAATCGGTTACGGTCGAATAGGGCGAAAGGAGCTCATCATGCCCGTCAGGAACCGCTTCGCCGAAATGTTGCCCGAGATCACCGCCTGGCGGCACGATTTCCACGCCCATCCGGAACTGCAGTTCGACGTGCATCGCACCGCCGCGCGGGTGGCCGGGTTGTTGCGCGACTTCGGGTTGGACGAGGTCACCGAAGGCATCGGCCGGACCGGCGTCGTCGGCGTGATCCGGGGGCGCAGCGACAGCGCCGGTCGGGTGATCGCGCTGCGCGCCGATATGGACGCGCTGCCGGTGACCGAGGTGACCGGGCTGCCCTATGCTTCGACCGTGCCGGGGCGGATGCATGCCTGCGGCCATGACGGGCACAGCTCGATGCTGCTCGGCGCGGCCCGATACCTGGCCGAGACGCGCAATTTCGACGGCACCGCCATCGTCATCTTCCAGCCCGCCGAGGAAGGCGAGGCCGGCGCGAAGGCGATGCTCGATGACGGGTTGGTCGAGCGCTGGAAGATTCAGGAATTCTATGGGCTGCACAATATGCCAGGCATTCCGCTCGGTCATTTCGCGATCCGCGAGGGCGGGCTGATGGCGGCGGCCGACGAATTCGAGATCACCGTGACCGGCAAGGGCGGCCATGCCGCGCTGCCGCAGATCGGGGTCGATGCGATGCTGGTCGCGGCCCAGATCATCGTCGCCCTGCAATCGGTGGTGTCGCGCAATGTCGATCCGCTGAAAAGCGGGGTGATTTCCTGCTGCGTGGTGGAGTCGGATTCGAACGCCCATAACGTCCTGCCCGAAACCGTCATCATTCGCGGCACCGCCCGCAGTCTCGATGCCGAAACCCGCAGGCTTCAGGCCGAGGCCATCGCCCGCGTGGCCGAAAACACCGCCCGGGCCTTCGGCGCCTCGGCCCGGGTCGATTACCATCACGGCTATCCCGTCACCGTGAACCACCCCGAGGCCACCCGCCACGCCATCGCCGTGGCCGAAGCCGTGGCCGGCCTCGGTCATGTCGAGACCGCCACCCAACCGACCATGGCCGCCGAGGATTTCAGCTTCATGCTGGAAGCCCGTCCCGGCGCCTATATCTTCCTTGGCAATGGCGACAGCGCCCCCCTGCATCACCCCCGCTATGTCTTCGCGGACGAGGCAATCCCCTTCGGCGCAAGCTGGCTTGCCGGCATGGTCGAAGCGCGTATGCCCAGCCGCTGACGGGCTTTGACCTGCGCGTCGCGGGCGCAGCCTATCCGCCGGTATGGCTCATGTGGCGGCTGACCTGGCCTGTGACCTGCTGACGGGAATAATCGAAATCGTGACCCTTGGGCTTGCGGGCGATGGCCGCACGGATGGCTTGCGTCAGCGGGGCATCCTCGGTGCTGGCGCGCAGGGGCGCGCGCAGGTCGGCGCGGTCTTCCTGGCCGAGGCACATGTAAAGCTCGCCCGTGCAGGTGATGCGGACGCGGTTGCAGCTTTCGCAGAAATTATGGCTCAGGGGCGTGATGAAGCCGATCTTCAGGCCGGTCTCGGTCAGCCGGACATAACGGGCCGGACCGCCGCTGCGCTCGGCCAGATCGACGAGGGAGAAGCGCCCAGCCAGCCGGGCGCGCAGATCCGAAAGCGGCCAGTAGCGGTCCAGCCGCTCGGCCTCCGCCATGTCGCCCATGGGCATGACCTCGATGAAGGTCAGGTCATGGCCCTCGACCGCGCACCAGTCGATCAGCGGGAAAAGCTCGTCCTCGTTGAAGCCCTTCAGCGCAACGGCATTGATCTTGACCCGCAGCCCGGCATGCTTCGCGGCCCTGATGCCGTCGAGCACCTGTTCGAGACGACCCCAGCGGGTTATCTCGGCGAATTTCGCGGCATCCAGCGTATCGAGCGAGACATTGACCCGGGCAATGCCGATATCGGCCAGTTCATCGGCGAAGCGGCCAAGCTGGCTGCCATTGGTGGTCAGCGTCAATTCGTCCAGCCCGGCACCGAGATGGCGCGAGACGGCGCGGAAGAAGGACATGATGTCGCGCCGCACCAGCGGCTCGCCGCCGGTCACGCGCAGCTTGCGCACGCCAAGCCCGATGAATGCCGAACAGAGTCGGTCGAGTTCCTCCAGCGTCAGCAATTCGCGCTTGGGCAGGAATTGCATGTGCTCGGCCATGCAATAGTTGCAGCGAAAGTCGCAGCGATCCGTGACCGACACCCTGAGATAGGTGATCGGGCGGGCAAAGGGATCGATCAGCGGCGCCGGTTCCATGCCATGGAGATAGGCCGATCCCTGCCTTGTCGCAAGCGCGACCATTGCGCGCATCGCCTGCCGCCGTTAGCCTTCGGGCGCAAAACCGGAGGACATGATGACCCGAGCAAGAACCCTGGCCGTGCTGAGCCTGACCCTGCCGATCCTGAGCGCCTGTGGGCTGGCCGGGGACAGCGGTATCGTCTCGCGCCCGGACGCGGCGACGCAGGAAGCTGCCGCCAGTGCTGCGGCGGCCAGTGCCGCGCCGGCCTCGGCACCGGTGGCCGGCGCATCCTCGGCGGCGGGGTTGCAGGGGGGCGGGCAGACCGTCGCGCAGCTTGACCAGACCACGGCGGCGGAAAAGGCGGCCGCCGCTGCGCCCGCGACCGGGGGGGGCAAGCTGGGGACGACCATCGCCTCGCTTGGCGATGCGACGGAATCGGGTTTCTGGGTCAAGACGCCGTTGGTCCCGGCCCTGGCAAAGGGGCGTGTGGTCAACCCGGCCAATGGCAAGTCGGCAAATGTCGATCTGCAACCTTTGGGCGGCGGGGCCTCGGGCAGCCAGCTTTCGCTGGCCACGATGCAGGCGCTTGGCGTGTCCCTGACCGATCTGCCCGAGATCGAGGTCTGGCAGAACTGATCCTGCGGTAAGTTCCGTCTTGAGCGGCGGCCCCGAGAGCTGGGACCGCGTTTCTAAAGCAATCCCTCCCGCCGGAAGCTGACTTCGCAGCCGGTGCCGATGATCAGGTGGTCGTGGACGGTGATTCCCATCACCTCGGCCCCGGCGCGGATGCGCATCGTCATGGTGATATCCGCTTCGGACGGCGTCGGGTCGCCTGACGGGTGGTTGTGGACAAGGATCAGCGCGGAAGCCCCCAGTTCCAGCGCCCGGCGCAGGACTTCGCGGGGATAGACGGGGACGTGATCGACGGTGCCGCGACCCTGCGCCTCATCCGCAATCAGCACATTCTTGCGGTCGAGGAAGAGGACCCGGAATTCCTCAACCCCTTCGTGACCCATCGCGGTATGGCAATAGTCCAGCAGCGCATCCCAGCCGGACAGGACCGGGCGCTGCATGACCCGACCGCGCGCCATCCTTTGCGCGGCGGCGCCGACCAGTTTCAATTCCGTCACCACGGCGGGGCCGACGCCTTCGACGGAGGAAAGTCTTGCCACCGGCGCCGCCAGAACCCGGGCCAGATCCCCGAAGGTTGCGATCAGTCGGCGCGCCAGCGGCTTCACGTCCTGTCGGGGAATGGCGCGAAACAGCAGCAGTTCCAGCAATTCGTAATCCGGCATCGCCCCCGCGCCGCCGGTCATGAACCGTTCGCGCAGCCGGGCACGGTGATCGGCAATGTAGGAGGGCGGCTTTCCGGCCTTGGGCGGGGTCGGCACGGCCTCGTCGCTGTCGGGCAGGAACAACGTCAGGGGCGGTTCCGAGAAGGCATGATGATTCCGGTTCATGCGAGGAGGATCGGGCAGAATGCTGAAGAAACCGTTAAGGTCGGCAAATGCTGGAAAAATGATCTGAAAGGACGATTCGATTCCCCTGACCTTGGGGCAGCATGAATAAACCGCCTTGACCGGCGGCCCGGCTTCCGCCCTAAACTTGTCCATCCGCGGGCAAGGTCGCCCGCCTGAATCAAGAGGTTGCCATGACCCTTCTGAAATCCGTCCTCGCTTCGGCCACGGCTGTCGGCCTGCTGGTGGGGGCCGCCCATGCCGAACCCGCACTGATCTTCGATCTCGGCGGCAAATTCGACAAATCCTTCAACGAGGCCGCCTATCACGGCGCCGAGAAGTGGAAGGAAGAGACCGGCGGCAGCTACAAGGAACTGGAGATGCAGTCCGAGGCGCAGCGCGAGCAGGCGCTTCGCCGGCTGGCCGAGACCGGCGCCAACCCGATCGTGATGACCGGCTTCGCCTTCGGCGAGGTGCTCAACAAGGTTGCGCCCGATTACCCGGAGACGAAGTTCGTCATCATCGACATGGTGGTCGAACAGCCCAACGTGCAGTCGAACGTCTTCAACGAGGGCGAGGGCTCCTATCTGGCCGGGATCATGGCGGCGCAGGCCTCGACATCCGGGACGGTGGGCTTCATCGGCGGCATGGATATTCCGCTGATCCACAAGTTCGAATGCGGCTATCGCCAGGGTTTTCTGGCCGCCAAGCCCGATGGCAAGGTCATCATCAACTATACCGGCACCACGCCCGCCGCCTGGAACGACCCGGTGAAGGGGGGCGAGTTGGCCAAGGCGCAGAAGGCGCAGGGCGCGGATGTCATCTATGCGGCAGCCGGCGGCACCGGGATCGGCGTGCTGCAGGCCGCCGCCGATGAAGGCGTGCTCAGCATAGGGGTCGATTCGAACCAGAACCACCTGCATCCGGGCAAGGTCCTGACCTCGGTCGTGAAGCGTGTCGACAGCGCCGTCTATGACGCCTTTACCGCCGGCGACGCGGTCGAGCCGGGCATCAAGGTCTGGGACGTGAAATCCGATGGCGTGATCGTTGCCATGGATGAAAACAACGCGCCCCTCGTGACCCCGGAAATGACCGCAGCGGTGGACGAGGCCAAGGCGAAGATCGCATCGGGCGAGATCGTCGTGCATGACTACATGACCGACAATACCTGCCCGGCCGATTGATGACGGCGGAAACTGCCAAGACCGGGGGGCCGGCTGCGGCCCCCCAGGATATGCCCCCGGCCATCGAGCTTCGCGGGATTTCCAAGGCATTCGGCCCGGTTCAGGCCAACAAGGACATCAACCTGACCGTCGCCAGGGGCTCGATCCATGGCATCATCGGGGAAAACGGGGCCGGGAAATCGACGCTGATGTCGATCCTTTACGGTTTCTACAAGCCCGATTCGGGCGAGATCCGAATCAACGGCACGCCCATCCAGATCACCGATTCCATGACCGCGATCCGTGCCGGGATCGGCATGGTCTTCCAGCATTTCAAGCTGGTGCGGAACTTCACCGTTCTGGAGAACATCATCCTCGGGGCCGAGGACGGGCCGATGCTGCGGCCCTCGCTGGCCCGCGCCCGCACCCGGCTGCGCGAACTGGCCGAGGAATACGAATTGCAGGTCGATCCCGATGAGACGATCGACGAACTCTCTGTCGGTCACCAGCAGCGGGTCGAGATCCTGAAGGCGCTGTATCGGCAGGCCGATATCCTGATCCTCGATGAACCCACGGGCGTTCTGACCCCGGCCGAAGCGGATCACTTGTTCCGCATTCTCAACGGCTTGCGGGACGAGGGCAAGACCATCATCCTGATCACCCACAAGCTGCGCGAGATCATGGAGATCACCGATACCGTCAGCGTCATGCGGCGCGGCGAGATGGTGGCCTCGGTCAGGACCGCCGAGACATCGCCCGAGGAACTGGCCGAGCTGATGGTCGGCCGCAAGGTGCTGCTGGAGGTCGACAAGTCCCCGGCCCAGCCCGGCACCCCGGTGCTGGAGGTGCGCAACCTGCGCCTGATCGACGACGAAAAGGTCGAGCGTATCCGTGGCATCAGCTTCGACATCCGCGCGGGCGAGATCGTCGGCATTGCCGGCGTCAGCGGCAACGGCCAGACGCAACTGCTGGAACTGCTGGGGGGCTTCCCCGAAAAGGGCGCCAAGGTCTCGGGCGAGATCCTGATGAACGGCCAGTCGCTGGACCTGAGCGGGCGGCGTTCCGACGCGGCGACACGGCGTGCGCGCGGCATCGGTCACGTGCCCGAGGACCGGCAGGACGAGGGCCTGATCATGGACTTCGCCGCCTGGGAAAACGTGGCCTTCGGCTATCACAACACGCCGGAATATTCGAACGGCATCTGGCTGGACCGCAAGGCGATCCGCACCGATGCCGAAGGCAAGATCGAGCGCTTCGACGTGCGCCCGCCGAACCCTGACCTCGCGGCGCGCAATTTCTCGGGCGGGAACCAGCAGAAGATCGTCGTCGCGCGCGAGGTCGAGCGCAATCCCGACCTGCTGCTGATCGGCCAGCCGACGCGCGGCGTCGATATCGGCGCCATCGAGTTCATCCACAAGCGCATCGTGGAGTTGCGCGATGCCGGCAAGGCGGTGCTGCTGGTCAGCGTCGAGCTGGACGAGATCATGTCGCTGTCCGACCGCATCCTGGTCATGTTCGACGGCATGATCATGGGCGAGCGCGATCCGGAAACCACCACCGCTGGCGAGTTGGGCCTGCTGATGGCCGGCGTCACCGATACGCCGGCAGAGGGGGCCGCCTGATGGACAAGATGCCGAAATGGGCGGATGTGGTGCTGACTCCGCTGATCTCGCTGTTCCTCGCCTTCGCGATTTCGGGGCTGGTGATCCTCGCCATCGGTGAAAGCCCGTGGGAGGCGCTGAAGACCATGGTCACCGGCGCGTTGGGTTCCAGCTATGGTTGGGGCTTCACGCTGTATTATGCGACGAATTTCATCTTTACCGGGCTGGCCGTCGCCGTCGCCTATCACGCTGCCATGTTCAATATCGGCGGCGAGGGGCAGGCGGGGCTGGGCGGGCTGGGCGTCGCCATGGTCTGTCTGTTCATCCCCTGGCCGCATTGGTCGCTGGCGCTGATCGCGGCGATGATCGGCTCGGCGCTGTTCGGGGCGGCCTGGGCCTATATCCCGGCGATCCTGCAGGCCAAGCGCGGCAGCCATATCGTGATCACCACGATCATGTTCAACTTCATCGCCGCCGCCCTGCTGAACTGGGCACTGGTTAACTGGCTGCGCCCCATAGGCAGCATGGACCCGGCTTCGGCCAATTTCCCGGCCTCGACCCATCTGCCGAAGATCACCGACATGTTCGCCGGGTTTGGCATCGAATGGGGCAAGCATACGCCGGCCAATATCACCTTCTTCGTCGCCCTGCTGGCCTGCCTCGCCGTCTGGCTGCTGATCTGGCGCACCCGGCTGGGCTATGAGATCCGCGCCTTCGGCAAGTCCGAGAGTGCCGCGCGCTATGCCGGTATCTCGCCCACGCGGATCACCGTGATCGCCATGCTGATCTCGGGCGGGTTGGCCGGGATGATGGCCATCAACAATGTCATGGGCGAGGGCGAGCGTCTGATCCTGAACAATGTCGAGGGCGCGGGCTTTATCGGCATCGCCGTGGCGCTGATGGGCCGCAACCATCCCATTGGGGTGTTGCTGGCGGCGCTGCTGTTCGGCTTCCTCTATCAGGGCGGGGGCGAGTTGGCGCTCTGGACCTCGATCCCGCGCGAATTGATCATCGTCATTCAGGCATTGGTGATCCTGTTCACCGGCGCGCTCGACAATATGGTGCGGATGCCGCTGGAGGCCTTCTTCCTGTCGCGTCGCCGTCGCGGCACGGCAGAGCGGAGCTGAGCCATGGATTTCAACACCATCATCCAGATCCTCGACAGTTCCGTGCGCCTGATGACGCCCTTGCTGCTGGCCTGTCTGGCCGGGCTTTATTCGGAACGGGCGGGCGTCTTCGATATCGGGCTGGAAGGCAAGATGCTGATGGCGGCGTTTTCGGCGGCCACGGTGGCGGCACTGACCGGCAATGTCTGGCTGGGGCTGGCGGCGGGGATCGCGGGTTCTCTGGCGCTGTCGCTCGTTCATGGCGTGGCCTCGATCACCTTCCGGGGCAACCAGCTGATTTCGGGCGTGGCGATCAACTTCCTTGCCTCGGGGCTGACCGTGCTGCTTGGGCAGAAGATCTTCGGCCTCGGCGGGCGCACGCCCAATCTCAGCGGCGGGGCGCGGTTTTCCGAGATCCGGCTGCCCTTCGCCGATCAGTTGCGCGATGTGCCGGTGATCGGTCCGATCTATGCCGATCTGATCTCCGGCCATACCATTCTGGTCTATGTCGCCTTCCTTTGCGTGCCGGCGACCTGGTGGCTGCTCTACCGGACGCGCTTCGGCCTGCGCTTGCGCGCGGTGGGCGAGAATCCGGCCTCGGTCGATACGGCGGGGGTGTCGGTCACCCGGCTGCGCTATGCGGCGGTGGCGATCTGCGGCGTGCTGTGCGGGCTGGCGGGGGCTTACCTCGCGACCGGGTTGTCTGCGGGTTTCGTCAAGGAAATGACCGCCGGGCGCGGCTTCATTGCACTTGCGGCGCTGATCTTTGCCAAATGGACGCCCTGGGGCGCGCTTTTCGCGACCTTCCTGTTCGGGCTGCTGGAGGCGATTGCCAACCGTTATCCGAACCTTGAAATCGGGCCGGTCACCATTCCGTCCATGTTCATGAACGCGCTGCCCTATATCCTGACCGTCATCATCCTTGCGGGCTTTGTCGGCCGCGCCATCCCGCCGCGCGCGGGCGGAGAACCCTATGTCAAAGAGCGTTGAGCTTGCCGATCTGATCCGCGCCCGCGCCGGCGGGGCCGCCCCGGAATACGGGCTGATCCTCGGCTCGGGCCTCGGTCATCTGTCGGGCGCGGTGGATGGGGTGGCGATTCCTTATGACGACCTGCCGGGATTTCCCCATGCCGGGGTTTCCGGCCATGTGCCGCAACTGGTGATCGGGGATCTTGAGGGCGCGCGGGTCGCGGTCTTCGGCGGGCGGTCGCATTACTACGAGTCCGGTCGCGCCGATGCCATGCGCCTGCCGCTGGAGGTGCTGGCCGCGCTTGGCACGAAGAAGCTGATCCTGACCAATGCCGCCGGCGCAGTGAACGAGGCACTGGCACCGGGCGGTCTGATGCTGCTGAGCGATCACATCGCCTTTGCCGGCACCAATCCCCTGATCGGCGAGGCGACGGATGCCCGTTTCGTGCCGATGACCGACGCCCATGACCCGGAAATGCGCGCCGCCCTGAAAGCCGCCGCCGGGGCCGAGGGCGTGGACCTGCCCGAAGGCGTCTATGGATGGTTCTCCGGCCCCAGTTTCGAGACCCCGGCCGAAATTCGCGCGGCGCGCATCCTCGGCATGGACGCGGTCGGCATGTCGACGGTGCCAGAGATCATCCTGGCTCGTTTCCTTGGCCTCGGCTGCGCCGCGATCTCGGTCATCACCAATATGGGTGCGGGCCTCTCCGACGAATCGATCAGCCATGACCATACCAAGCAGATGGCGCCTCTGGGGGCGGCGAAGCTGGAAAAGGTCCTGCGCCGCTTCCTGCGCGGCTGAGGCGGTGAGGGCGGTCCCGCAAGGCCTGATATGCGACGGAATGTCGCGGTGCCTTGACATTGCGCAAGGCGAAAACGCAACACCTGCGGCCATTTGCCCGAAACAGATCGCCTCGCGCCGCTGGACTGGCGGGAAATTGATCGGTAGAGATGCGATGCCTAGGCTGCGATTCAAGCGGCCCAACCGAACATAGCCGGTCCGCGTTGGCGGGCCTGAACCGGAGAATAGCCGTGACCCACGCTGAAGAACACGAAGGCACGCGGAGGGACTTCCTCTATTACGCCACCGCAGGGGCCGGGACGGTCGCGACCGGCGCCGCTGCCTGGACCCTGATCAACCAGATGAACCCCTCGGCCGATGTGCAGGCGCTGTCCTCGATCATGGTCGATATCAGCGGGGTCGAGACCGGCACGCAGCTGGTCGTGAAATGGCTGGGCAAGCCCGTGTTCATCCGCCGCCGCACCCAGGAAGAGATCGACGCCGGCCGCGCCGTCTCGCTGGACGAGTTGATCGACAAGGGCGCCGAGAACAAGAACAAGCCGGGTGAAGCCGCCACGGATGAAAACCGCACCCTGGACGAGGCCGGCGAATGGCTGGTCCAGATCGGCGTCTGCACCCATCTGGGCTGCGTGCCGATCGGCGACGGTGCCGGCGATTTCGGCGGCTGGTTCTGCCCCTGCCACGGCTCTCACTACGACACTGCGGGCCGCATCCGTCGTGGCCCGGCGCCGCGCAATCTTGAAATTCCCGTGGCGTCCTTCGTTGACGACGCAACGCTGAAGCTCGGCTGAGGAGGCGCCCATGTCCGGAATTCCGCACGATCATTACGAACCCAAGACCGGCATCGAGCGCTGGCTGCATCGCCGCCTGCCGGTGGTCGGCCTGCTCTATGACACGCTGATGATCCCGACCCCGAAAAACCTGAACTGGTGGTGGATCTGGGGTATCGTCCTGGCCTTCTGCCTGGTGCTGCAGATCGCCACCGGCATCGTTCTGGCGATGCATTACACGCCGCATGTCAGCAACGCCTTCAACAGCGTCGAGCATATCATGCGCAACGTGAACGGCGGCTACATGCTGCGTTACCTGCATGCGAACGGCGCCTCGCTGTTCTTCTTTGCGGTCTATGTCCATATCTTCCGCGGTCTCTTCTACGGCTCTTACAAGGCGCCGCGCGAAGTGACCTGGATCATCGGGATGCTGATCTATCTGTGCATGATGGGCACCGCCTTCATGGGCTATGTTCTGCCCTGGGGTCAGATGTCGTTCTGGGGTGCGACCGTGATCACCGGCCTGTTTGGTGCCATCCCCGGCATCGGGCCGTCGATCCAGACCTGGCTTCTGGGCGGGCCGGCTGTCGATAACGCGACGCTGAACCGCTTCTTCTCGCTGCATTACCTGCTGCCCTTCGTGATTGCGGCACTGGTGATCGTCCATATCTGGGCCTTCCACACCACCGGCAACAACAACCCGACCGGGATCGAAGTCCGTCGCGGCTCGAAGGAAGAAGCCGAGAAGGACACGCTGCCCTTCTGGCCCTATTTCGTGATCAAGGACCTGTTCGCGCTTGCCGTGATCCTGGTCGTCTTCTTCGCGGTGGTGGGCTTCATGCCGAACTATCTCGGCCACCCCGATAACTATATCGAGGCGAACCCGCTGGCGACGCCTGCGCATATCGTGCCGGAATGGTACTTCCTGCCCTTCTACGCGATCCTGCGCGCCTTCACCGCCGATGTCTGGGTGGTGATGCTGGTCGACTGGCTGACCTTCGGCATCGTCGATGCCAAGTTCTTCGGTGTCATCGCGATGTTCGGCGCGATCATCGTCATGGCGCTCGTGCCCTGGCTCGATACCTCGCGCGTGCGTTCGGGTCGCTTCCGTCCGCTGTTCAAGTGGTGGTACTGGCTCTATTGCATCGACTTCGTGGTGCTGATGTGGGCGGGTGCCATGCCGGCGGAAGGGATCTATCCCTATATCGCGCTGGCGGGTGCGGCCTATTGGTTCGCCTACTTCCTGATCATCCTGCCGCTGCTTGGCCTGATCGAGAAGCCCGATGCCATGCCGGCGACGATCGAGGAAGATTTCGACGCGCATTACGGCAAACACACCCATCCTGCCGAGTAAGGAGAGGCAAGCATGACCCTGAGAACCAAGACCCTCACGGCCGTCGCCGCGCTGTCCCTTGGTGCGGCAGCATGGGCGCAGGACGCGACCGTTGTCGTCCCGGCACCGGACACCGCAACCCCGGCGCAGGCCGCCGATGCCGTCATGGACGCGGCGAATGACGCGGCTGCCGCCGTTGCCGATACCGCAAGCGAAACCGTCGATGCGGCTGCCGACATGGCTGCGGATGCCGCCACCGAGGCCGCAGACGCAGTCGATGCCGCTGCGACCGAGGCAAGCGAGACCGTGACCGAAGCGGCTGACGCCGCTGCGGAGACTGCGGCTGAAACCGCCGAAGCCGCTGGCGACAACGCCAGTGAAGCCGTTGCCGCAGAAGATGCGGCCACGGAAGAAGCCGCTCCGGCAGAAGAAGCTGCGGCAGAAGAAGCCCCGGCAGAAGACATGGCAGCCGAGGCTCCGGCCGAGGAAGCAGCAGCCGATGCGGCGGAAGAAACCGCCGCCGAGGCCGACATGGCGGAAGAAGCCCAGGCAGAGCCCGAAGCCGCGCCTGAAGAGGCCGCGACCGAGGAAGCCCCGGCGGAAGAAGCCCCCGCCGAGGAGGCCGCCGCTGAAGACGAAGGTGCCGCCGCTGTCGAGGAGGCTGCCACCGAAGAGGCCGCCGGAACCGAGGAAGAGGCCGCTGCCGAGGAAGAGGCCGCAGCCGGAGAAGAACATGCTGCGGCAGAAGGCGAAGCCGCTGCCAGCCATGAAACCGCGCATATCGAGGATATCGCCTTCAGCTTCGAAGGTCCCTTCGGCAAATACGACCAGTTCCAGTTGCAGCGCGGGCTACAGGTCTATACGGAAGTCTGCTCGGCCTGCCACGGCCTCAAGCAGGTGCCGATCCGCACCCTGCATGACGATGGCGGCCCCGGCCTGCCTGAGGATCAGGTCCGCGCCTATGCCGCGAATATGGATATCACCGACCCGGAAACCGGCGAGGATCGTCCGCGCATTCCGACCGACCATTTCCCGACCATCATTCAGGCCGATGGCATGGGTCCGGACCTGTCGCTGATGGCCAAGGCTCGTGCCGGCTTCCACGGCCCCTATGGTTCGGGGATCAACCAGTTCTTTCGGGGTATCGGCGGGCCGGAATATATCCATGCCGTGCTGACCGGCTATGACGGAGAAGAGAAAGAGCAGGCGGGCACCGTCCTCTATCACAACGCCGCTTTCGCCGGGAACTGGATCTCGATGCCGGCGCCGCTGTTCGACGACCTCGTCACCTATGAGGACGGGACCCCGGCGACGATCGACCAGATGGCCCGTGACGTCTCAGCCTTCCTGATGTGGACAGCCGAGCCGAAGATGATGGACCGCAAGCAGAACGGGTTCATTGCGGTGATCTTCCTGACCATCCTGGCGGCGCTGCTCTACCTGACCAACAAGCGCCTGTGGTGGCCGATCAAGCATGGCCGCGACGAGTGATCCATTGCACATGAGATAGCGAACGCGCCCTTCGGGGCGCGTTTTCATTTGTGGAATGGGTTGGTCGGTGCGGGACCGAAAGGGCAGGGGGCGAAAGCAATGGCCGGCCGCGATATTCGCGACCGGCCATTGTTTCAGCGTGGTGGCTTTCTGTCGCCCCGTGGCTGGACCTCAGAGTCCCAGCGAGCCGTAGACATTGCCGATCCGACGGATGGCGACAACATAGGCGGCGGTGCGCAGGTCGCGGACCCGGTTGTCGTCGAACCACACCTCCTGCATCTTCATGTAGCTTTCGCGCATGGTGTCATCGAGGCCCGAACGGACCAGTTCCAACTCGTCTGCGCCGCGCAGATAGGCCTCCTTGAAGCCGCTGGACAGCGACCACTTGACGCCGGAATCCGCCGAAAGCCGTTCGATTTCCGAGATCAACAGCATGTTCCGGGCTTCTTCGTGCCGGCGCTCCAGCCGGCCGAGGCTGATCTGGCTGAGGTTCTTGACCCATTCGAAATAAGACACGGTCACACCGCCGGCATTGGCGTACATGTCAGGGATGATCACGACCCCGCGCTTCTTGAGGATCTCATCGGCCTCGGCGGTAACCGGGCCATTCGCGGCCTCGATAATCAGCTTGGCCTGAACCCTGTTGGCGTTCTTGCCGGTAATGACGCTTTCGACGGCGGCGGGGATGAGGATGTCGCATTCGTCCTCCAGCCCTTCCATCCCGGCCGGGCGGAAGCTGGCGCCGGGGAAGTTCTCGACCCCGCCGGTTTCGCGGATATGGGCCTTCAGGGCGTCGATATCGAGCCCGTTCGGATTGTGGACGGTGCCGTTATACTCGACCACCGTCACGATCACGCAGCCATCTTCCTGCTGCAGGAACTTGGCGGCGTGATAGCCCACATTGCCCAGGCCCTGCACGACGACGCGTTTGCCCGAGAGGTTGCCGGAAAGCCCGGCCCGTTTCAGCGCGTCGGGGTGACGGAAGAATTCCTGCAGCGCATATTGCACACCGCGCCCGGTCGCCTCGACCCGGCCGAGGATACCGCCGATGGTCACCGGCTTGCCGGTCACGCAGGCCTTGGCGTTGATGTCGTCGGGATGGAGCCGCTTGTAGGCATCGGCCATCCAGGCCATTTCGCGCTCGCCCGTACCCATGTCGGGCGCCGGTACGTTCTGCGAGGGCGAAATCAGCGAGCGGCGCGACAGCTCATAGGTGAAGCGGCGGGTGATCCGCTCCAGCTCGTCCTCGTCCCATTCGCGCGGGTTGATGCGAAGCCCGCCCTTGGAGCCGCCGAATGGCACCTCCACCAGCGCGCATTTATAGGTCATCAGCGCTGCCAGCGCCTCGACCTCGTCCTGGTTCACCGACATGGCATAGCGGATGCCGCCCTTGACCGGCTCCATATGTTCGGAATGGACCGAGCGATAGCCGGTGAAGGTGTGAATCGCGCCCCGCAGGCGCACCCCGAAACGGACCGTATAGGTCGAGTTGCAGACCCGGATCTTTTCTTCCAGACCCGGCGGAAGTTTCATCAACGAGGCAGCATGCGTGAACATCCGATCAACGGAGTCGCGGAAGGAGGGATGCGCATTCGACATGATGGTTCTCCGTTTTGCCCATTTACAAGGCAGAGCTTCGGGGCAATGGCGGAAAATCGCAACGAAATTCGTCGGCTTGCTTCGCATCTTGTGCCTTCGGGCCAGATGGGGAACTATATGACCATAATAGTGCACTTATTTTCACAGGTATTATGGGTATCGAGGAACGTATCATTACACGCGGTCGCAAATTCGATCAGGTCCTTGAGGGCGCGCGGCGTGTGTTCATGCGCGAGGGCTTTGCCGGCGCGAGCGTCGATGACATCGCCCGCGAGGCGGCGGTGTCGAAGGCGACTCTCTATAATTATTTTCCCGACAAGCGGCTGATGTTCGATGCCGTGTTCCGTGAGGAACTGGAGCGTCAGCGTGTTGACGGCACTGAACTGGTGGCCACGGACCTGCCCATCGACCAGGTGTTGCGCTTCACCGGCCATCTGATCGCCAACCATGCCGTGTCGGAATTTGGATCCCGCACATTGCGACTTGCGATTGCCGAAGCCGAACGTTTCCCCGCCTTGGCGCGGGAGTATTACGTTATCGGCCCGGCCGCCCTGCAATGCACTTTGGCCGAACAGTTGAAGCGCTGGCAGGATGAGGGGATGCTGCGCGGGAACATTCCCGATCTTGGCCTTGCCGCAGAGTGCTTCGTCAGCCTGAGCGCGGTCGGGGTCCGTGAACGCGTGCTCCTCAAGGGTCGCGATTCGGTCGATGATGACATGATCCGGCGCTCGGTCGACAATGCGGTCGAAATGTTTCTGTCCCATTACGGCACAGATGCCGCGCGTGACCTTCTCCGTTGCTGATGCGAAGTTGACCGCGGTCGGGCTTAACAGCGGCCATTTGCGCGCGTATAGCTTGCCAGACGGCCCGACCAGATCAAAGCCCCGCCAAGGGGTGCGGGTCGGGATCGCGGGAACCTATCAGGGACAGATGACCAGAATGATCAAGACGCGCCATTTCCTCGCCCCGTTGCTGATGTCGCTGGCCGTGGTCGGCTGCGCGCGCAGCGTACCCGTCAACGATATGCCGGTGCAGCCGCCGGGGATCGAGCCGCTGCCGACCGCCGCCGATGACGGGCTGACCGAGCGCAAGCCGGACCTGTGCAAGGCCTCGACCTATGCCGGTTATATCGGCCAGCCCGGCGGCGTGGTGCCGACGCTGGGGATCACCAAGGAATATCGCATCGTCGAATATCGTGGGATCGAGCCGCAGGAATACAATCCGAACCGTATCGTGTTCCGGCTGGATTCGACGGGCAATATCTCGGGCGTCGATTGCGGCTGATGGGCCTTGCCCGGCAGCCCGGTGATTTGCCGTTGACATAACCGTCCGGCCTGTCACCATTTGTTCATGCAAAGCCCGATGCAGCCGTTCGCCCCGCAGCCCGACCGCGTCGCCTTCGACAGGAAGGAGCTGGCGTCGATCCTTTCCATCTATGGCCGCATGGTCGCCGCCGGCGAGTGGCGCGATTACGCGATGGCCTTTCTCAACGATGTCGCGGTCTTCTCGATCTTCCGCCATGCCGCCGAGACGCCGATCTTCCGGGTCGAGAAACGTCCGAAGCTGCGCGGCGCGCAGGGCATGTATGCGGTGATCGCCATGGATGGGCGGATATTGAAGCGCGGGCAGGACCTGGCGCAGGTGCTGCGGGTCTTCGATCGCAAGATGATCCGGGCGGTTCGCTAACCGAGATAGGCGGCAAGTTCCGGGGGCGGGTCGTCCAGAAGCGGGCCGGTGGGCACCGGCGGATGCGCCCTGCCGGCGATGACGGCGACGGTCTGATCGGCGAAGGCGCGGGCGTCGTCGGGGTCATGGGTGACCATCAGCACCGTGGCGCCGTTCCGGTCGGCGATGCGGGCCAGAAGCGCCAGCATGTCGGATTTCAGCGCCGGGCCGAGGGCGGCGAAGGCCTCGTCCAGCAGCAGGACCGGGCGGGCGCGCAGCGCCACGCGGGCAAGGGCCACGCGGCTCTGCTGGCCGCCGGAAAGTTGCGCCGGGCGGCGTGCGGCCATGTCCTGAAGCCCGACCTCCTGCAAGGCCCCGGCGACGGCAGCATGTTCGGCCCTGCTCAGCCGCAGGTCGGGGCGCAGGCCGAGGCCGACATTTTCGGCCACGCTCAGATGCGGGAACAGGTTCTGGTCCTGAAACAGGATCGAGACCGGCCGCGCCCCCGGTGCCATCCCGGCCAGATCCTGCCCCTGCCACAGGATCCGCCCGGCGCTGAGCGGCACGAAACCCGCGACCATGCCCAGAAGCGTGGACTTGCCCGAGCCGGAGGGGCCGATCACCGCCACCCGCGCGCCGGCCTCAAGCGCGAAATCGGCGTTCAGGCGGAAATCGCCAAGGGTGGCCTCGGCCCGGTCAAAGCGCAGCATGGATGCGTCCTCCGCGATCGAACAGCCAGAAAAGGGCAAAGCTGATCGCCATCAGCAGCACCGCGCAGGCGGCGGCATCACCCATGCGGTAGCTGTTCATCAATTGGTAAAGTTTCAGCGGCAGGGTCGGGTTGCGGCTGTCGGCAAAGAGCGTGATCACCCCCAGATCGCCCATGGCCAGCGCCGCCGACAGCCCGCCGGCAAAGCCAAGCGGGCGGGCCAGGCGCGGCAGGGTCAGCAGGCGCAGCCGGGCCAGTCCGCGCAGGCCAAGCGAATCGGCCAGCCGCCCGTAATCCGCCTGCAGGCTGCGGGCGGCGGGAATGAGGATGCGCAGCGCGAAGGGCAGGGCCATGACCGCATTGATCGCCACCGTCACCGGCAGCGCCAGAGCCGTGGGCGAGACGAGCGGGCGCAGCAGCAGGTAAAGCCCGGTCCCCAGCACGAGGGGCGAGGCCACCAGCGGCAGCATCCCGGCCAGTTCCGCCCACGCCCGCCCGCCCGCGATGACCTGCGCGAGTGCCAGCGCCAATGCCAGTGCTGCCATGGCCGAAATCAGCGCCATCACCACCGAACGCCCCGCCGCCGCCCAGACCGCGCCGGGCAGGCCGGCCAGCCCCGGCGCACCTTGCAGGATCACGGCAAGCATCGGCACCAGCAGGAAGCCCGCCGCCAGCAGGATCGCCCCGGCATCCGCGCCCCGCCGCCAACCCGCAGGCGCGGGCAGCGGCGTGTCGCGATCCAGCCCGGCGCCGAAACCGGCGGGCCGGCTGACCCGTGACGCCAGTGCCAGCGCCGCCACGCAAAGCCCCACCTGCACAAGCGCCAGCGTTGCCGCCTTGCCCATGTCGAAATCGAAGCGGAAGGCCTGATAGATGGCCAACTCCACCGTCGTGGCGCCTGGTCCGCCACCAAGCGCCAGCGCCACCGCGAAACTGGTCAGGCAGACCAGAAACACCGCCAGCCAGGCACCCGGCAGGACCTCTCTCAGCATCGGGCGTTCGAGATGGCGGGCGATGTCCCCCGGCCCGAAACCCAGCGAGGCGGCCAGCCGGAACCGCTCGGTCGGGATCGCCTGCCAGCCATGCAGGATCATGCGCACCGAAAGCGGCAGGTTGAAGAAGACATGAGCCAGGATCACCCCCTGCCAGCCATAGATCGAAAGCGGCGCAAGGCCGAACGCCCCCAGAAGATCGTTCACCAGCCCGTTTCGCCCGAAGACGGACACAAGTCCCATGACCGCGACGATCACCGGAAGGATGAAGGGCGCGCCCAGAAGCGTGATCAGCAGCGCGCGCCCGCCAAAGCGCCGCCGTGCCAGCGCGCGCGCGACCGGCACCGCCAGCACCGCCGAGACCGTGGCCGACAGCGCCGCCTGCCAGAGCGTGAACCAGACCGCGCGCCAGTCCCAGGGACCGAGCGCCGACAGCCCGCCGGCATGGGTCGCGACCGCCGCCAGCGTGCCGAGGATCAGCAGCACCAGCAGCCCCGCCGCCAGCCCGCCGGGCGAAGGGCTCAGTTGGCGAAGACGCTGAGCCATTCGTCCAACAAGGGCTTGCGCAGGGCCTCGGCCTCATCCTCGGGCAGCCAGAGCGTGATTGCCGGGCGGGGCAGGGCGGCGAAATAATCCGGCAACCGATCGTCGGGCAGTTTCGACGGATAGGACCAGTTCGCCTCGGCGATCATGCCCTGGAAATCCGGCGACAGGATATATTCCATGAATTTCTGCGCCAGTTCCGGCTGATCGGAGGTTTTCACCTGCGCGGCCAGTTCCGCCAGCAGGTAATGGCCTTCCTCGAAAATCGCGGCGTGCTTGGTCGCGTCGTCCTCGGCGCCGATGTGATAGGCGGGCGAGGTGGTGAAGCTCAGCACCATGTCGGCCTCGCCTTCGGTGAACATGCCATAGGCTTCGGACCAGCCTTGCGTCACCGTCAGGATCTTGGGCTTCAGCTTCTCCCAGGCCTCGGCGTTGCCTTCGCTGCCGAAGACCTCCCTCATCCACATCAGCAGCGCCAGACCCGAGACCGAGCTGCGCGGGTCCTGAATGACGATCTTCAGATCGTCTGGGGCCTCGATCAGTTCGTGAAAGCTGTGCGGCGGGTCGGCCAGCCGGGTCTCGTCATAGATGAAGGCGGTTTCGGACCAGTTGAAGGGCAGAAAGATCGGGTCGTCCCATGTCAGCGGCATGGTCAGGCCCGAGATGTCCTGCACATGCGGCGCGAACAGCCCGCTGTCGCGGGCGCGCAGGGTCTGGTCCATGCTCAGCCCGATGACGGCATCGGCCTTGGTGCCTTCACCCTCCAGCAGGATGCGGGGCAACACGTCGCCGGTGACGAAGACCAGATCGCAATCGCAGATGGCTTCGAAGCCTGCCTCGATCTTCGGGCCGGGACCCCATTCCGAGGCGAAATATTCCGGCGCATAGACGGTGAATTCAGGGCCGGCGGCAAGGGCCGGGGTGGTGCTTGCCAAAAGGGCAAGAAGGGCGTGTCGCATCGCTTTCCTCCATCGATCGGGTTTCGGATGAAAGGGCAGCGAAACCTTCCCTCCGCCGGTGTTAGCCGGATCAGGTTCTACGGGTCCGCGTGATGCGTCTCAGCCTTATGGCCCCCCGAGGCCCGCACAAGATGGGCAATAAGCGCCGGCAGCGCAAGCGAATGTTGCCCGCCCCGGCTTGTCCGGGCAGGGCGGGACCGCTAACCAAGGACGAAAGGAGATCCGCGATGAGCCTCAACAGTTTCGGCCATGTATTCCGCGTCACCACCTGGGGCGAAAGCCACGGGCCGGCACTTGGGGCCGTGGTCGACGGCTGCCCGCCCGGCGTGGCGCTTGACGAGGACTGGATCCAGCCCTTCATGGACCGCCGCAGGCCCGGCACCTCGAAGAACACCACCCAGCGGCAGGAGGCCGACCGGGTGCGGATCATGTCGGGCGTGTTCGAGGGGCGCACCACCGGCACCCCGATCATGCTGATGATCGAGAATACCGACCAGCGGTCCAAGGATTACGGCGAGATCGCGAAGGCCTTCCGGCCCGGTCACGCCGATATCACCTATCACCAGAAATACGGGCTGCGGGATTATCGCGGCGGCGGGCGTTCCTCGGCACGCGAGACCGCTGCGCGCGTGGCGGCGGGGGCGGTGGCGCAGGCGGTGCTGCGCGATCTGGCGCCCTCTGTCGCGGTGATCGGCTATATGGTCCAGATGGGAGAGATGCATCTGGACCGGGCGAATTTCGATGAAACCGCGATCCGTCAGAACGCCTTCTTCCTGCCCGATGCCGGTGCCGCGCAGGCGTGGGAGGATTACCTGACCGGCATTCGCAAGGCGCAGAACAGCGTCGGCGCGGCGGTCGAGGTGCTGGTACGCGGCTGCCCGCCCGGGCTTGGCGCGCCGGTCTATGGCAAGCTCGATACCGATCTGGCGGCGGCGATGATGTCGATCAATGCCGTGAAGGGCGTCGAGATCGGCGAGGGGATGGCGGCGGCGGCGCTGACCGGCGTGGACAATGCCGATGAGATCCGCATGGGGCCCGCCGGGCCTGAATTCCTGTCGAACCATGCCGGTGGGATCCTTGGCGGGATTTCGACCGGGCAGGATATCGTGGTGCGGTTTTCGGTCAAGCCGACCAGTTCCATTCTGACCCCGCGCCGCACCATTACCCGGACGGGCGAGGAAATCGAGTTGATCACCAAGGGCCGCCACGACCCCTGCGTCGGCATCCGCGCCGTGCCGGTGGCCGAGGCCATGGCCGCCTGCGTGGTGCTGGACCACCTGCTTCTGGACCGCGCCCAGACCGGCGGCATCCGGGGCCGGATCGGCTGATGGGCACAACAAAGGATCAGGCGGCGGCCATCCTTGCCAGGCTGACGCCCGCAGGCGATGTCGTGGCCCGACCGATGTTCGGCGAATACGGGGTCTATCTGGACGGGGTGATTTTCGGGGTGATCTGCGACGGCGATCTTTTCATCAAGCCGACCGATGCCGCCCGCGCCGTCCTGCGCGCGCCCCGCGAGGGTATTCCCTATCACAATGCCCGTCCGCATCTGCGAATCGGGCCCGAGGATCTGGACGATCCCGGCCATATGGCGCGCATCCTTGCGCTGACCGTCGCAAACCTGCCGAAGAAGGCCGCGAAGAAGCGATGATTCGCCGCGCGCCGGGGAACCCCCCGCGCCCGATAAACCCCGGTATTTCAGGGGCCTTTCGCCCCGGCCCGGCATCGTCACGAAATCGTCACATTCCCGTCGCATAAGCGTCGCAATCCCGCCTTAGGGAAGGCGCAGGCCAATTCGGGCCGTCCTTATGTGTTCAGGAGTGATCCTATGAAATCCGTCAAGCTCACCGTCTCGGCCCTGGCCGTCATCGCCGCCTCGGCCTCGGTCGCCGCCGCGCGTGATCAGGTTCAGGTCGCGGGGTCCTCGACCGTGCTGCCCTATGCCAATATCGTGGCCGAGGCCTTTGCCGAAAATTCCGGCTTCGCGGCCCCCGTGGTCGAAGGTGGCGGGTCGTCGGCCGGGCTGAAGCAGTTCTGCGAAGGTGTGGGCGAAAATACCATCGATGTCGCCAATGCCAGCCGCAAGATCAAGGACTCGGAAATCGAGACCTGCAAGGCCAATGGCGTCGCCAATATCATCGAGGTCCAGTTCGGCTATGACGGCATCGTCTTTGCCAGCGACATCAACGGCCCCGATTTCGCGCTGACCCCGAAGGACGTGTTCCTGGCGCTGGCCGGTGAGGTCGTCGTGGACGGCGTGGTGACCGCCAACGCCGCCGCCAACTGGTCGGACGTGAACCCGGACCTGCCGGCACAGCCGATCATGGCCTTCATCCCCGGCACCAAGCACGGCACCCGTGAAGTCTTCGAGGAAAAGGTCATGAAGGCCGGCTGCGAGGAATCGGGCGCGCTCGACGCCTTCAAGGCCGCCAATGCCGACGAAAAGGCCGCCGAAGCCGCCTGCATCGCGATCCGCACCGATGGCAAGTCGGTGGATGTCGACGGCGACTATCCCGAGACCCTGGCCCGCATCGAAAGCGACAAGAACGGCGTCGGCGTCTTCGGCCTGTCCTTCTATGAGAGCAATACCACCAAGCTGAAGGTTGCCACCATCAACGGTGTGACGCCTTCGGTCGAAACCGTCGCCTCGGCGGAATACCCGGTGTCGCGCCCGCTGTTCTTCTATGTGAAGAAGGACCATATCGGCGTCATCCCCGGTCTGAAGGAATATGCCGAGTTCTTCGTCTCGGACGCCATCGCCGGCCCCGGCGGCCCGCTGTCCAGCTATGGTCTGGTGCCCGACCCGGAACTGGCCACCGTCCAGCAGACCGTCGCTGATGAAGCGGCGATGCAATAACGCATCCGACCGGGCGGCCTTCGCGCCGCCCGGCCTTGCGCCTTTGCGGAGGATCACATGCCCGTCTTCTGGATCGTCCTGATCGTTCTGGCGCTTGCTGCGGCAGGTTATGTGCTGGGGCAGTCCCGCGCCCTGACCCAGGTCGATGGCGACGCCCGCAAGCTGCATTCCCGGCCCGGTTACTACGGCTGGAACGTGGCTTTTTCCACCGCCCTGCCGGCCCTTGTCCTGATGGTGATCTGGCTGTTCCTGCAGCCGGCGATCATCGGGAACAGTGTCAGTTCCACCATTTCCGACGATGCCATCCCCGAGGGCCAGACCCGCGGCATCGTGCTGAGCGAGGCCGCCCAGATCGCCGACAAACTATCCTCGGCCGTGTCGCAGGGGGTTCTTTCGCGGCCCGAGATGATGGCGCTGCGCGTCGATGACGCCGATGGGATGGGTCGCCTGAAGGATGCCGGACTTGCCGTGCTGACCCGTCCGCCGGTCCTTGGCGCCGCCCAGCAATATCTGGGAATGCAGCGCATGGGTTCGATCTGGCTTGGCATCCTGTCGCTGGCCCTTGCCGGGACCGGGTTTGCCTGGGCGCTGATGCGCACGAAGCCCGACTTCCGCGCCCGCAACGTGGTCGAGCGGGTCATGCGCGGGATGCTGATCGCCTGTTCCAGCATCGCCATTGCCACCACCCTCGGCATCGTGCTGTCGCTGGTCTTCGAATCGATACATTTCTTCCGGCTCTACCAATGGCAGCATTTCTTCTTCGGCACCGAATGGACGCCCAGCTTCGGCGGCGGCTCCAAGCTGGGAATGCTGCCGCTGCTCTGGGGGACGCTCTACATCTCGGTGATCGCGCTGCTTTTCGCGGTGCCGATCGGGCTGTTCGCGGCGATCTACATGTCGGAATATGCCAGCCCCCGTGTGCGTTCCGTCGTGAAGCCGGCGATCGAGATCCTGGCCGGGATTCCGACCATCGTTTACGGCCTTTTCGCACTGGTGACGGTCGGCCCGATGATCCGCGACTGGATCGCCTCGCCGCTGGGTCTGGGCAATAGCGGATCGTCGGTGATGACGGCGGGGCTGGTCATGGGGGTGATGCTGGTTCCCTTCGTGTCCTCGCTGTCTGACGACATCATCAATGCCGTGCCGCAAAGCCTGCGCGATGGCAGCCTCGGCCTCGGTTCCACCCGTTCGGAAACCATTCGTCAGGTCGTGCTGCCCGCCGCCCTGCCGGGCATTGTCGGTGCGGTGCTGCTGGCTGCGTCGCGCGCCATCGGCGAGACCATGATCGTGGTCCTCGGCGCCGGCGCCATGGCGCAGATCAGTGGCAACCCGTTCGAGGCGATGACCACCATCACCGTCAAGATCGTCGGCCAGTTGACCGGCGATAACGACTTTGCCAGCCCCGAAACGCTGGTCGCCTTTGCCCTTGGCCTGACGCTGTTCGTGCTGACGCTGGGGCTGAACATCTTCGCGCTTTATATCGTGCGCAAATACCGGGAGCAGTACGAATGACCGACGCGACCGATCCGGGCACCATTCCAGCCCAGCCAGCGCGCCATACCAGCGGCTCGTTGCTGACCGCCTCGGCGCGCACAAAGCGCCGCAATGCCGCCGAAGCCCGCTTCAAGGCTTACGGCATCGCCGCCATCGCCATCGCCGTGCTGGCACTGTGCTTTCTGATGTCTTCCATCGTTCGGGACGGCGCGGGGGCGTTCCGGCAGACCTATGCCTCGATCCCGGTCACGGTCTCGGCCGAAGTCGTCGACCCGAAGGGCAATCGCGATCCGGCCGAGATGGCCAAGGTCATTTCGCTGTCCTACGGCAAGCTTCTGGATGATTCGCTGAAAGCATGGATCGCGGCTGAGAATATCCGGATCGAGGGCCTGTCGGATGCCGACACCAAGTCCTTCTTCTCGGGCGAGGCGCCGGCGCGGCTGCGCAACATGGTGCTGGCCGATCCCGAACTGGTCGGCCAGACCGTCGAGATGACGGCCCTGACCTCCAGCCGCATCGACGGCATGTTCAAGGGCCGCGTGACCGAGGAAACGGCGGCGCTCGACAGCAAGACTTCGGTTGCGCAGTTTCGGCTGGCGCAGGCGATGAAGGAAAACGGGGCTTTGGTGACGAAGTTCAACGGCGATTTCATCACCAAGCCCGATGCCTCGGACAACCGGGCCGAGGCGGCGGGGATCGGCGTGGCCATCCTCGGGTCCTTCTACATGATGCTGATCGTGCTGATCCTGGCGCTGCCCATCGGCGTTGCCGCCTCGATCTATCTGGAGGAGTTCGCGCCGAAGAATCGCCTGACCGATGTGATCGAGGTGAATATCGCCAATCTCGCGGCGGTGCCTTCCATCGTCTTCGGCATTCTCGGGCTGGCCGCTTTCATCAATTTCGTCGGCCTGCCGCGTTCGACCCCGGTGGTTGGCGGGCTGGTGCTGACGCTGATGACGTTGCCCACCATCATCATCTCGACCCGCGCGGCACTGAAATCGGTGCCGCCCTCGATCCGCGACGCGGCACTTGGCGTGGGCGCCTCGCGGATGCAGACGGTGTTCCACCATGTCCTGCCGCTGGCCATGCCCGGGATCCTGACCGGCACCATCATCGGTCTGGCGCAAGCCCTGGGCGAGACCGCGCCGCTTCTGCTGATCGGCATGGTGGCCTTTGTCACCACCTTCCCGGCGGCCCCGCCCGAGGGCTTCTTCGACCCCGCCTCGGCCCTGCCGGTGCAGGTCTATAACTGGACGCAGCGCGCCGACCCGGCCTTTTCCGAGCGAGCCTCGGGGGCGATCATCGTGCTGCTGATCTTCCTTCTTTGCATGAACCTGCTGGCGATCTTCCTGCGCCGCCGGTTCGAACGCCGCTGGTAGATGCGGCCAAGGGTGAACCCATGAACGACATGAGCCTTGTGGAGCGTAGACTGGTGCAGGACGAAATCAAGATCACGGCCCGCGACGTGCAGGTCTTCTATGGCGAGAAACACGCCATCAAGGATGTGAATGTCGATATCCTCGACAAGACGGTGACCGCCTTCATCGGCCCGTCGGGCTGCGGCAAGTCGACCTTCCTGCGCTGCATCAACCGCATGAACGACACCATCGACATCTGCCGGGTCGAGGGCAGGATCGCGCTGGATGGCGAGGATATCTATGACCGCCGCGTCGATCCGGTGCAGTTGCGCGCCAAGGTCGGCATGGTGTTCCAGAAGCCGAACCCGTTTCCGAAGTCGATCTATGACAACGTGGCATACGGTCCGCGCATCCACGGCCTCGCCCGGGGCCGGGCCGAGCTGGACGAGATCGTCGAGAAATCGCTGCGCGGCGCGGCTTTGTGGAACGAGGTCAAGGACCGCCTGCAAGAGCCCGGCACCGGGCTGTCGGGCGGCCAGCAGCAGCGGCTTTGCATCGCCCGCGCGGTGGCCACCGCGCCCGAAGTGCTGCTGATGGACGAGCCCTGTTCGGCGCTCGATCCCATCGCCACCAGCCAGGTCGAGGAATTGATCGACCAGCTTCGTCAGGAATTTTCGGTGGTGATCGTGACCCATTCCATGCAGCAGGCGGCACGGGTCAGCCAGAAAACCGCCTTTTTCCATCTCGGCAACCTTGTCGAATACGGCGAGACCGACGACATTTTCACCAACCCGCAGGACCCGCGGACGGAAAGCTATATCTCCGGCCGCATCGGCTGAGGGAAGTGGAGAGAGCAGGATGCAGAACGACAGACATATCGCCTCGGCCTTCGACCGCGACCTGGAAACCGTCCAGGCACTGGTCGTGCGCATGGGCGGCATGGTGGAAAGCGCCATCATCGATGCCGCCCGTGCGCTGGAAACCTTCGACGACGAACTGGCCGAGGATGTGCGCCGCCGTGACCGCGAGATCGACGCGCTCGACCATCAGGTCAACGAGGAGGCCGCGCGCCTGATCGCGCTGCGTGCCCCCACCGCCACCGATCTCAGGTTGGTGCTGACGGTCATCAAGATCTCGGCCTCGCTGGAACGGGTGGGCGATTATGCCAAGAACATGGCCAAACGCGCCCACGTCCTGTCCCAGCAGCCGGTGATCGACGGCGCCGGGATGGCGCTGCGCCGCATGGCGGTGACCGCCGAGCGGCTGCTGAAGGATGCGCTCGACAGCTATATCCAGCGCGATACGGATCTGGCCGCCGATGTGCGCGCGCGCGATCTGGAAGTCGACCAGATGTATAATGCGCTGTTCCGCGAATTCCTGACCTATATGATGGAAGACCCGCGCCAGATCACCGCCTGCATGCATCTGCATTTCATCGCCAAGAATATCGAGCGGATGGGCGATCACGCGACCTCGATCGCCGAACAGGTGATCTATCTGGTCACCGGTTCCCTTCCAGAAGATGCGCGACCCAAGAGGGACGGCGTGGTGCAGACCCCGACCGCCGACCAGATCGAGCTGGGGGGCTGAAGCCATGTCGGTGCGTCAGACTCCTTGTGTTCTCGTGGTCGAGGACGAGGGCGCGCAGCGCGAGGTGCTGAAATACAACCTCGAAGCCGAGGGTTTCGAGGTTGTCATGGCCGAGAACGGCGACGAGGCGCTGCTTCTGGTGCAGGAGGAACAGCCCGACCTGATCGTGCTGGACTGGATGCTGCCCAATGTCTCGGGGATCGAGATCTGCCGCCGCATCAAGGCCGATCCGGCGACCCGGCCGATCCCCATCGTCATGCTGTCCGCGCGCGGCGACGAGGTCGACCGGGTGCGGGGCCTTGAAACCGGGGCGGACGATTACGTCGTCAAACCCTATTCGGTGGTCGAACTCATGGCCCGGCTGCGCACCCAGCTGCGCCGCACCCGGCCCGCGACCATGGGCGAAAGGCTCAGCTTCGCCGACATCATCCTCGATGCGGGCGAGCATCGCGTCTTTCGCGCCGGTCAGGCGCTGCATCTCGGCCCGACCGAGTTCCGGCTGCTGTCGACGCTGATGGAAAAGCCGGGCCGCGTCTGGACGCGCGAGCAGCTTCTGGATCGGGTCTGGGGGCGCGACATTTATGTCGATACGCGCACCATCGACGTTCATGTGGGTCGGCTCCGCAAGGCGCTGATGATCCATGGCGGCGCCGATCCGGTGCGCACCGTGCGCGGTGCCGGTTACGCGCTCGGCTGACAGGGCCGCGACCGAAGCGCAACGCCTTTCGGGAAGCGGCTGCCCGACGGTCTCAGCGATAGAGCAGGACCGGCGCCTTTACCGACTGGATCATCGCCGTTGTCGTGGAACCGATGATCAACGAGCGAATGCGGCTGTGACCATAGGCGCCCATGACCAGAAGGTCGAAGCCTTCCCCGGTCATCAACGCGCCCAGCACCTCCTCGGCCTCGCCCGTGGCCGTTCGCGGTGCCGCAACGATATTCGCGGCCTTGAGTCCCGCCACCGCCTCATCCGCGACTGACTGCGCGCGCGCCTGATCCGGCCCGACGCTCAGCACGCAGATTTCCAGATCGGTGAAGACAGGGCTTGCCGACATGCGCTTGATCGCGACCTTGGCGCTCGCGCTGCCGTCATAGGCGACGAGCACCTTCGATATCGTCCGGAACTCTCGCGAGGCCACTAAGACCGGAACCTTGGAACTGCGCAGGATCCGTTCGAGATTCGACCCCAGATGGCCCGAAGCGAAATCCGCACCCTCGCCGCGTTTGCCGATGGTGATCGCGCGCATCTCGCCCTCGATCTCGCGCACCGCTTCCAGAAGGTCGCCCTTGCGCAGGCGCAGGCTGACATCGGGCACACCGTCCTGTTCGATGATTCCCTTCGCATCCTCCAGGATGGCGTGGCCCTTGGCCTGGGCCAGCCGGGCGCGCTGCTGATCCAGCGCCGAAAGCTCCTCCAGAAGTGCCGTTCGGGCACCAAGGCGCAACGCCCCCGACAGGTCCTTCGACGACGCCCCTGCCTCGCGGCCCAGCACATGCATGGCGACCACGCCGGCATTCAGCTTCTGCGCGATCCAGGCGGTATGGTGACAGACGCTTTCCGAATAGGCCGAGCCGTCAAGAAGTGTCAGTATCTTGTCCATTCTGTCCTCGCTCAATGTCCCATCAACTTGTCCATCGCGCCGGGCTTGTCATGGATGGCAAGCTTGTCGACGAGGGTTTCGGTCGCTTCGTTCATACCGATAAGCTCGACCTCGGCGCCTTCGCGGCGCAGCTTCAGGATCGCCATGTCCAAGGCCTGCACCGAACTGATGTCCCAGATATGGGCGCGGCTGACATCGATGGTGACGCGGTCGAGCGCCTCTCGGAAATCGAAGGCATCGGCGAAATCCTCAGTCGAGCCATAGAAAAGCTGGCCTTCCACGATATAGGTGCGCGCGCGCCCATCCGCTGACAGGGTCGAGGAGATGCGGAACAGTTGCGCGATCTTGCCGGCGAAGAAGATCCCCGACAGCAGCACCCCGACCAGCACACCGATGGCGAGGTTGTGGGTATAGACCACCGTGACCACGGTCGCGATCATGACGATGGAGGAAGAGCGCGGATGCACCCGCAGGTTCTTGATCGAGGACCAGGAGAAGGTGCCGATAGACACCATGATCATGATGGCGACAAGCGCGGGCATCGGGATGCGCGCGACCAGATCGCCGAGGCCAACGACCAGCACCAGCAGGACCGCCCCGGCGATGAAGGTCGACAGTCGCCCGCGCCCGCCGGATTTCACGTTGATCATCGACTGCCCGATCATGGCGCAGCCGGCCATGCCGCCGATGAAGCCAGTGCAGGTGTTGGCGATGCCCTGACCGATGCATTCCTGATTGCGGTCCGATCTGGTGTCAGTCAGGTCGTTGATGAGGTTCTGCGTCATCAGGCTTTCCAGAAGCCCGACGATCGCAACCGCCAGCGAATAGGGGAAGATGATGGCCAGCGTCTCGAATGTCAGCGGCACCTGCGGGATCAGGAAGACCGGCAGCGTATCGGGCAACTCGCCCATGTCGCCGACCGTTCGCACGTCCCAGCCCATCGCGACGACAAGCGCCGTCAGCAGGATGATCGTCACCAGAGGCGAGGGCACGGCGGTGGTGATGCGCGGAAACAGATAGATGATCGCCAGCCCCGCCGCCACCAGAGCATAGGTCAGCCAGGTGACGCCTTCGGTCGCCGGGTTCAATTCCGGCAATTGCGCCATGAAGATCAGGATCGCCAGTGCATTCACGAAGCCGGTCATCACCGATTGCGAGACATAGCGCATGAAGCGCCCCAGTTTCAGCAACCCGGCGCCGATCTGGATCAGACCCGCAAGGACCGTTGCCGCCAGCAGATATTGCAGCCCATAATCGCGCACCAGCGTCACCATCAGCACCGCCGTGGCGGCGGTGGCGGCAGAGATCATGCCGGGCCGCCCGCCGGTAATGGCCAGAAGAACCGCGATCGAGAAGGAGGCATAGAGCCCCACCTTCGGGTCAACGCCCGCAATGATGGAAAAGGCGATGGCTTCGGGGATCAGCGCCAAGGCGACGACCAGACCCGACAGTACGTCGCCACGGATATTGCCGAACCATTGTTGCCGGTAGTCGGAAATCGATATCATTATTACAGTCCAAGACCCTGTGTCGGTGCGCCTTTCTCAAGACGGGCCGGCATGACAGTTTGGGCTTATCTTAGGGGTTGTCCGGCGGATCAGCGGCCGGAAGAGCCACCCGGAATTTCACCGGGTCCTTGCGCGATGACCGAGCTTAGAGGCGATTTCGGCGGAAATCTCAAGGCCAAATGGCATTTTCTCGTCAGTCGGGCGAGTCATGGGCAGGCCGTCCCCGTCCCATTCCTGCGTGACGATTGGGTCCAGCCCATACCCGGCAAAGCGGGGAATCGGGCCATCGTTTCGATGCTGACTCTATTGCGGCTTCCGGGGGCGGCTGGCGGTTCAGAAATCCAGTTCGGCGTAATGGGGGGCTGGATGCAGCCCAGGCACCTGATCGGCCAGCACGCTGCGGAAGGCCGGGCGCGACTTGATCGTCGCATACCATTGCCGGACCAGATCGGAACGGTCCCAATCCACGTCCGAGATGTAATCGAGGCAGGAAAAATGCGCGGCGGCGGCGAAATCGGCGATGCTGAGCGAGGGGCCGGCCAGCCAGCGGCGCTCTTCCAGCAAGCCGTGCATGTAATCGACATGCGCCTTGATCGCGCCGAGGCCCGCCTTGACGACACGGCTGTCGGGATAGCCGATCTTCTGGACCTTCTTCCAGACCCGCTCGGTCAGCACCGGGCGGGTGACTTCGGCGTTGAACTTGTCGTCGAACCAGGAACAGAGCCTGCGGACCTCGTAACGCCCGGCGGGGCTTTCGGGCATCAGGGCCGGGCTTGGCACGGTTTCGTCCAGATATTCGCAGATCGCCTGGCTTTCGGCCATCAGCATCCCGTCATGGCGCAGCACCGGGATCTTGCCGGCGGGGTTGCGGCGGAAAAGTTCCGGCCCCTGCTCCCAATAGCGTTCCTCGACCAGTTCCACCTCGATCCGCTTTTCGGCCAGGACCAGCCGGACCTTGCGCGAATAGGGGGAAAGCGGGGTGTGATAAAGCCGCGCGGGCTGGCCGGCGGAGGCGCGGGTTGCGGAGGGGCTGGGGGCGTAACGGTCGGTCATGGGCCGGTGATACGCGATCGGGCAGGGGCGTTTCAACTCTGCGCGACATGCTTGGGCGAAGCCCTGCCTGCATTGCCCCCGGCACGCCGTGGCGTTATGTCAGGGGCGCAGGCAAGAAGGGGGCGAACATGGCACATAAGGTCTTCATCGACGGCGAGGCCGGCACGACCGGCTTGCAGATCCGCGACCGGCTGGCCGGGCGCGACGATATCCAGCTGATCCAGATAGATCATGCGCTGCGCAAGGATGCCGATGCCCGCCGCGCCTGTTTCGAGGCTGCGGACGTGGCCATCCTGTGCCTGCCCGACGATGCTGCGCGCGAGGCGGTGGCGCTTTCGGCCGATCTGCCGGTGCGGCTGATCGACGCCTCGACCGCGCATCGGATCGACCCCGACTGGGCCTACGGTTTCCCTGAACTGATCGCCGGGGCGCGCCAGCGTATCGCCACCGCGCGCCGCGTCGCCAATCCGGGCTGCTATGCCACCGGCTCCATCGCCATGCTGCGCCCGTTGGTCGAGGCCGGGCTGGTCGGGCCGGAAGAGGGCGTCTCGATCAATGCCGTCTCGGGCTATAGCGGCGGCGGCAATGCGATGATCGCCGAGTTCGAGAAGGGCGAGGCTTCGCCGCAATTCCTTTACGCGCTCAACCAGCATCACAAGCATATCCCCGAGATCATGGCCATGACCGGACTGGCGGTGCAGCCGGTCTTCGCGCCCTCGGTCGGGCAATTCGCGCAGGGCATGGCGGTGTCGCTGCCTCTGCATCTGGGCGGTGCGCGGACGCTGTCCTCGTTGCACGGCGCCTTGGTGCAGCATTATGCCGGCGCCGAATTCGTCCGCGTCCGCGAGGCCGAGGAGATCGGCGCGCGCATCGACGCAACCGCGCTGAACGGCACCAACATGCTGGAAATCTCGGTCCATGGCGACGATGCGGCGGGTTGCGCCGTGGTTGTGGCGGTGCTGGACAATCTCGGCAAGGGCGCGTCCGGCGCTGCCGTGCAGAACCTGAACATCATGCTGGGCATCGACGAGGGGGCGGGGCTATGAGCGCGACGAAGCCGGTCGTTCTGTGCATTCTCGACGGTTGGGGGATTTCCGACCGACCGGAACAGAGCGCGCCCGATCAGGCCGACACGCCGGTCATGGACCGGCTGATGGCCACCTGTCCGCATTCGACGCTGATTACCTTCGGCCCCGATGTCGGTCTGCCGAAGGGCCAGATGGGCAATTCCGAGGTCGGCCATACCAATATCGGCGCCGGTCGGGTGGTGGCGATGGATCTGGGCCAGATCGACCTCGCCATCGAGGACGGCAGTTTCTATGACAATACCGGTCTGGGCGATTTCATTGCGAAGATGAAGGCGACCGGGGGCACGGCGCATCTGATGGGCGTGGTCTCGGATGGTGGCGTTCACGGCCATATCCAGCATGTGCTGGCCGCCGCCCGCGCGGTCGCTGAAAAGGGCGTGCCGGTGGTGATCCATGCGATCACCGATGGCCGCGACGTGCCGCCGAAATCGGCCATGGGGTTCATGACCGAATTGCAGGGCAACCTGCCGAAGGGCGCGCGGATCGGCACGGTGATCGGGCGCTATTTCGCCATGGATCGCGACAATCGCTGGGACCGGGTCGGGCGCGCCTATGCCGCCATGGTTGGGGGCGAGGGGCTTTCTGCCCCCGACGCCGCCCATGCCGTGGACGCCGCCTATGCGCGCGGCGAGACCGACGAATTCATTCAGCCGACGGTGGTCGCGGGTTTCGATGGGGCGAAGGATGGCGACGGGTTCTTCTGCCTGAACTTCCGTGCCGACCGGGCGCGAGAGATCCTGTCGGCCATCGGCCAGCCGGATTTCGACGCTTTCGAGACCGGCCCGAGGCCGAAATGGGCGGCTTTGCTGGGCATGGTCGATTATTCGGCCATCCATGACACCTTCATGAGCGCCGCCTATCCCAAGCGGCAGGTGGAAAACACGCTTGGCGCCTGGGTGGCCTCGAAAGGGTTGAGCCAGTTTCATCTGGCCGAGACCGAGAAATACCCCCATGTCACCTTCTTCCTGAACGGTGGCAAGGAGGCGCCCGAGGCCGGCGAGGACCGGCACATGCCGGCAAGCCCCAAGGTCGCGACCTATGACCTGCAGCCGGAAATGGCCGCAGACGAGGTCGGCGACTGGTTCGTGAAGGCGATCGAACAGGGCTATGACCTGATCGTGGTGAATTTCGCCAACCCGGACATGGTCGGTCATACCGGCAGCCTGCCGGCGGCGGTGAAGGCCTGCGAGGCGGTGGACCGCAATCTGGGCCGGGCGCTGGATGCGCTGGCGAATGCGGGCGGGGCTGCGGTCATCATCGCCGATCACGGCAACTGCGAAACCATGATCGACCCCGAAACCGGCGGCCCGCATACCGCGCATACGACCAATCCGGTGCCGGTGATCGTGGTGGGCGATGCCTCTGCCAAGGCGCTGCGCCCGGGTGGGCGGCTGGCCGATGTGGCGCCGACCGTGCTGGATCTGATGGGGCTGGATCTGCCGCCCGAAATGACCGGCCAGAGCCTGATCGAGCGGGCATGAAGCAGGCGCCGATCCTTCTGTCCGGCGCGCTCTGCGCCCTGCTGGCCGGGCCGGTTCTGGCCGAAAGCCGGGCCGGCGACGATGCCGCCCGCGCCGCCTTCCAACTGCGCGAGGCCACGGGCCGGCTGGAGGATGCGCTCAGCAAGGATGACCAGGTCGCCGCGCTGACCGACATGATCGAGGCCTATGAGGCCGGGCTGGCCTCGCTTCGGGCCGGGCTGCGTCAGGCCGGGATCCGCGAGCAGGAGATCCGGGCCGAATGGGAAAGCCGCCGGGCCGAGCTGTCCGATATCGTCGGCGTCATGCTGTCGATGCAGCAATCGCCCGAGACGCTGATGCTGCTGCATCCGGCGGGGCCAGAGGCGACGGCGCGTTCCGGCATGATCCTGTCCAGCGTGACCCCGGGCCTGCGCGCCGAGGCCGACCGGCTGAAGCAGGGCCTCGACGAGATTGGCGAGGTGCGCGAATTGCAGGAAGGCGCAGCCAATACGCTGGCCGAGGGGCTGGGCCGCGTGCAGGAGGCCCGCCGCCTGCTGGCAAGCGCGGCCAAGGACCGCTCGACCATGCCGGCGCGTTTTGCCGACAACCCCGAGGAATTGCAGGCGCTGGAACGCTCGGCGGCGACGCTGGACGCCTTTGCGGAAGGCATCGCCGGGATGGAATCCGATGTCGGCCCGCCACTGGCCGATTTCGACGGGGCGCAGGGATCGCTGCCGATGCCGGTGCTGGGCACGGTGCTGCGGCGCTATGATGAAGCCGATGCCGCCGGGATCAAACGGCCGGAGCTGGTGATCGCGACCGCGCCGGCCTCGCTGGTGACCGCACCCTGGCCGGCCACGATCCGGTATCGCGGCCCGCTGCTGGATTACGGCAATGTCACCATTCTGGAGCCGGCAAAGGACTATCTGCTGATCCTGGCCGGCATGGCCCAGGTCTTTGGCGAGGTCGGCGATGTGCTTGCGGCGGGCGAGCCGGTCGGCCTGATGGGCGGCACCGAACCCTCGGCGCAGGAATTCGGGATAGATTTCGTCGTCAATGCCGCAACGGGCAGGGATGCGGATCGCAGCGAAACACTGTATCTGGAACTGAGGCGGGGCAAGGAAACGCTGGACCCCGGGGAATGGTTCGTGCTCAACCATATCGTTGAAGGCATGGACGCGCAGGCTGAAGAACAGGCGGAGACGCAATGAAGCATTATCTGATTGCAGGCATCGGCGGCACTCTGGCCGGAATCCTGCTGACTACCACGCTGGCCGGCCCGCTTTCGGCGCAGGATGCCGGCAAGAGCGAATCGGTCTATGAACAGCTCGACCTTTTCGGAAACATCTTCGAGACGGTGCGCAGCCAATATGTCGAGGAAACCGATTCCAAGAAGCTGATCGAGGCGGCCATCAACGGCATGCTGCAATCGCTGGATCCGCATTCCTCGTTCCTGCCGGCTGACGATTACGCCGACATGCAGACCCAGACCCGGGGCAGCTTCGGCGGCCTCGGTATCGAGGTCGGGCAGGAAGACGGGCTGGTGAAGGTCATCTCGCCCATGGACGACACCCCCGCCGCCGAGGCCGGGATCCAGGCCGGCGATTTCATCACCCATGTCGATGGCGAGGCGCTGATGGGCCTGTCGCTGGATCAGGCCGTGGACATGATGCGCGGCGAGATCGGCTCGGAGGTGACCATCACCATCCTGCGTCAGGGCGAGCAGGAACCGTTCGATGTCAAGATCGTGCGCGACACCATCAAGCTGACCGCCGTGAAGGGCCGGACCGAGGGCCATGCCGTGGTCCTGCGCGTCGCCACCTTCAACGACGAGACCATATCTTCGCTGGAGGCCGATCTGAAGAAGGCGGTCGAGGAACTTGGCGGGATCGACAAGGTCACCGGCTTCGTCATCGACCTGCGCAACAACCCCGGCGGGCTGCTGGATCAGGCGATCTATGTCTCGGATGCCTTCCTCGACAAGGGCGAGATCGTCTCCACCCGGGGCCGCAATCCCGAGGACAGCGAGCGCTGGAACGCCACACCGGGCGATCTGGCCGAGGGCAAGCCCATCGTCGTGCTGATCAATCGCGGCTCTGCCTCGGCCTCGGAAATCGTGACCGGCGCGCTGCAGGATCACCGCCGCGCCATCGTCGTGGGCGAGAAATCCTTCGGCAAGGGCTCGGTCCAGACGGTGCTGCCGGTGACTTCGGACAGCGCCATGCGGCTGACCACGGCGCGTTATTACACGCCCTCGGGCCGCTCGATTCAGGCGCTCGGGATCAATCCCGATATTATCGTGGCCCAGCCCGCACCGAAGCCCGAACCGACGGAAGAGGACGCGCCGCGCACGCAGTCGAGCTTCTCGACCTCGGAAGCGGATCTGCGCGGGGCGCTGAACAACGACAGCTATTCCGACGAGGAGAAGCGTCAGCTGGAACAGGAAGCCGCCGAGGTTCAGGCGACCGCCAAGCTGCGCGAGCAGGACTATCAACTGGCCTATGCGATCGACATCCTGAAAGGGCTGGCGGCCGTGGACTTCAAGGCCGATGACGTGGTCGCGGCGGATACGCCGGCGGTGACCGGCGAGAATTCCGGCACCGATGCGGCACCGTCAGAAGACGGCGCACCCGCCACCGACGCGCCCGAGATGCAGGACGACGGCGGCGATGCGGACGACGGCTCGGCCGAGGCTCCGGCACCGGAAGGTGCTGCGCAATGACCGGGGATAAGGGACGGCTTGGCCCCGCCGGGCTGCCCTATCGCCCCTGCGCGGGGGTGGTGCTGATCAACGATGCGGGGCTGGTCTTTGCCGGTTTGCGCATCGACACCACCGCCGAAGCCTGGCAGATGCCGCAGGGCGGGATCGACAAGGTCGAAACCCCGGTCGAGGCCGCGATCCGCGAATTGGGCGAGGAAACCGGCCTGCCGCCCGATGCGGTCGAGATCGAGGCCGAGGCCGAGGACTGGGTCTATTACGACCTGCCGCCGGAACTGGTCGGCAAGGTCTGGAAGGGCAAATATGGCGGGCAACGCCAGAAATGGGTGCTGATGCGCCTGACCGGCGACGAATCCCGGATCGACATCGCCACCGAACATCCCGAGTTCCACAAATGGGCCTGGATGCGCGCCGGCGACCTGATCGAAACCATCGTGCCCTTCAAGCGCGCGGTCTATGAACAGGTTTTCGCGATCTTCCGCGACAAGCTGGCCTGAGCGGATTTCACGGATGGATAGAAGGCCCGGCCATTGCGCCGGGCCTTTCCAATTCAGTCGCAGGCGTCGGGATCGAAGGCGTCGATGATATCGACCGCTTCCTGCGCCGTCTCGACATATTGCATCAGGCTCAGGTCGCTGGCGCTGATCGTGCCGGCATCGGCCAATGCCTTCCAGTCGATCACGGAATCCCAGAACTCGCGTCCGAACAGCAGCAGCGGCACCCGCTTCATGCGCCCGGTCTGGATCAGGGTCAGGGTCTCGAACAGCTCGTCCATGGTGCCGAAACCGCCGGGAAAGACGGTGATCGCCCGTGCGCGCAGCAGGAAGTGCATCTTGCGGATGGCGAAATAGTGGAAGTTGAATGACAGGTCCGGGGTCACATATTCGTTCGGCGCCTGTTCGTGCGGCAGCACGATGCCGAGGCCGATGGACTGCCCACCGGCCTCATGGGCGCCCTTGTTGCCGGCCTCCATCACGCCGGGGCCGCCGCCGGTGCAGATAACGAATTCCCGGCCATAGGTCTTCAGGCTGCGCTCGGTCATCAGCCGGGCGAAGCGATAGGCCTCGTCGTAATATTTCGACAGGCCGGCCAGCGTTTCGGTGCGGGCGCTGCCCTTGTCTTCGGGTGCGGGGATGCGGGCGCCGCCGAACATGACCACGGTCGATTCGATGCCGCGCTCGTCCAGGATCATCTGCGGCTTCAGCAGTTCCAGCTGCAGGCGCACGGCGCGCAATTCCTCGCGCAGCAGGAAATCGGTATCCGCGAAGGCCAGCTTATAGGCCGGTGCGCGGGTCTGCGGCGTGTCCGGGGTCTTCTCGGCGGATTTCGCATCTTCCCGGCTATGCGGGAAGGGATGGGCGCGGGCGTCGTCTTCGGTCATCTATGGCCTCTGGTTGGTTCGCGCGCATTGCGCCTGCTCACCCCCCCGCTTATAGCCGTTGCGAAGCAGTTTCCACCCTGACCGAGGAGAGACCCATGTCGAACGACGCGCTGGAAAAGGCCATCGAAACCGCCTGGGAGGGCCGCGATGCGATCACCCCTGCCACCACGGGCGAGACCCGCGAGGCGATCGAGGACACGCTGAACGCGCTCGACAGCGGCAAACTGCGCGTGGCCGAGAAGCGCGGGGCGGACTGGCATGTGAACCAATGGGCCAAGAAGGCGGTCCTGCTGGGCTTTCGCATCAAGGACATGGAAATGCAGCCGGGCGGTCCGCAGAACGGCGGCTGGTGGGACAAGGTCGACAGCAAATTCGCCGGCTGGGGCGACAACCAGTGGCGCGAGGCAGGTTTCCGCGCCGTGCCGAACTGCATCGTGCGCAAATCCGCCTTTATCGCCAAGGGCGTGGTGCTGATGCCGAGCTTCGTGAATCTCGGCGCCTATGTCGATGAAGGCACCATGGTCGATACCTGGGCCACGGTCGGCTCCTGCGCGCAGATCGGCAAGAACGTGCATCTCTCGGGCGGCGTCGGCATCGGCGGCGTGCTGGAACCGATGCAAGCCGGCCCCACCATCATCGAGGACAACTGCTTCATCGGTGCCCGTTCCGAGGTGGTCGAGGGCTGCATCATCCGCGAGGGCTCGGTCCTTGGCATGGGCGTCTTCATCGGCAAGTCCACCAAGATCGTCGACCGCGAGACCGGCGAGGTCATGTATGGCGAGGTGCCGGCCGGTTCTGTCGTCGTCGCCGGTTCGATGCCCTCGAAGAACGGCGTGCATCTTTACTGCGCGGTGATCGTGAAGCGCGTGGACGAAAAGACCCGCTCGAAGACCTCGATCAACGATCTTCTGCGCGACTGACCGGACAGGGCGGGCGGCCTATGCCGCCTGCCTTTGCAGGATCGTCACCAGCGTCTCGCCATAGCGGCGCTGATCCAGCAGCGCGAAGCCATCTGGCAGGGTGGGGGGCGTGCTCTCCTCCCAGACCAGCACGGCGTCGGGGGCCAACCAGCCGCCTTCAAGCGCCGATTGCAGCGCGGCCTCGCCCAGGGCCATGCCATAGGGCGGGTCCATGAAGACCAGATCGTAACCCGCGCCCCGGTTCGGTCCCAGCCTTGTCGCATCCCGACGCCAGACATCGGTCGTGCCCATGGCGCGCGTCTTCTCGATATTGGCGCGCAGCAGCGCCCGTGCCGCCGCCCCGTCATCGACAAAGGCCACCCGTGCCGCGCCCCGCGACAATGCCTCCAGCCCAAGGGCACCGCTGCCGGCAAAGAGATCCAGCACCCGCGCGCCCTCCAGCCCGATGCCGAGGCTGTTGATCAGCAGGTTGAACATGGTCTCGCGCACCCGGTCGGTGGTCGGACGCAGATGCGCCGCCGGATCGCCGGCCCCGATCTCGGCCAGTTTCAGCCCGCGCAGCCTGCCGCCGATGATCCTCACATCAATTCCTTCACCGGGATGCCGGCATCGGCGACGCGCGCCGGCTCGGGGCTGCGCCCGGCCTCGATCAGCCGCTTGCCGACCATATAGGCGCGGGCGTCGTTCAGCGCATCGACCGCGATCAACTGCCCCGCGCGGTAATACCAGACCGAGCCGGCATGTTCGCCCTCGCACGGGCGCTGCACGATCCGGTCATAGCCCGCGTTCAGCCCGGCGATCTGAAGCTTCGCGTCGTATTGGTCCGACCAGAACCACGGCTTCGGCGCATAATCCTGCCCCGCGCCCAGCATGTTCCCGGCCACCAGCTCACTCATGTCGATGGCATTGCCGACGCTTTCCAGCCGCATCCGCTGCCCCTGCCAAAGAAACGAGGCGCAATCCCCCGCCGCCCAGATATTGGGAACGGAGGTCCGCCCCTGCGCATCGCAGGCGATCCCGTTCTCGATCTGCAATCCGGCCTCGGCGGCAAGCGCCGTCTCGGGCGCGATCCCGATCCCGAGGATGACCAGATCCGCTGGCAGGCTGCGCCCGTCGTCCAGCCGCGCGGCGCTGACCCGATCCGTGCCTTCCAGTGCCGCCAGCCCGGTGCCCTCGACGATCTCGACCCCATGCGCCCGGTGCAACTCGCGGATCAGATCGGCCGTTTCCGCCGCCGCGACCCGCCCGAGAATGCGCGGCGCGGCCTCGATCAGGGTCACGTTCAGACCCAGCTTGCGGGCGACCGCCGCCGCTTCCAGCCCGATATAGCCGCCGCCGATCACCACGAGATTGCGCCCCGCCACCAGCTCCGGCGCCAGCCCCGCGATATCGTTCAGCTTGCGGATCGCATGAACCCCCGCCAGATCGCCGCCCATCCCGACCGGCAGGTGCCGCGGCTCCGCTCCGAGCGTCAGGGCAAGCATGTCATAGCGCAGGGGTCCGGCGCCCGTCTCCACAACCTGCTTTGCGCGGTCGATCCGGGTCGCCTTGGTGCCGGTCATCAGCCGGATATCCTGCTCTCTCCACCACTCGTCGGCGCGCAGGGTCAGCCGCTCCAGCGGCATATCGCCCAGCAGATAGGCCTTCGACAAGGGGGGGCGCTGATAGGGTGCTGCTGCCTCATCCCCGATAACGGTGATCGTGGCACCCGAGCCAAGCGCCCGTAGCTTCGCAGCCATCGACGCCGCCGCCTGCCCCGCGCCCAAGATGACGATATCCATGACATTCCTTTTTTCCCAATGTCATGAACCGCCGCGCCCCCCGGCGCAAGCCCCGCGATTCCCAGCTTGACATTGAGACGAGCCTGCCCCAAATACCGCGCCTGATGGGGCCGTAGCTCAGTTGGTAGAGCGCATCGTTCGCAATGATGAGGCCAGGGGTTCGATTCCCCTCGGCTCCACCAGTCACTTCTAGCGCATTGTTTTTCATCTAATTTCCTGCAATTGCCGGGGAATTTCGGTGTCCTGCTACGGGGAAGTGTTACAGTGATGAGGCTTGTTGCCGTGACTGGACACACCCGTTTGGCCCGCCGTGGAGCGGTATATTATCACCGTGCTGCCATCCCGCAGCACATCAAGGACAGCTACCCGAAAGCCGAGGAAACCTCCTCGCTCAAGACCAAGGACCGGGCCGTGGCCTTGCGGTTGGTCCGGCTGGCTGCGGTGGAGGTTGATCGCCGGTTCGAGGCGCATCGCCGCAAGATCAGGGGCGAGCGGATCGGGGTTCAGGATGAACTGACGCCCGATCAGGTCGCGGCTGCCAAGGCTGCCTATTACCGCTATCTGCTGGATGAGGATGAAGACATCCGGTTGGGCGGTTTCGTCGAACTGGATGATGACGGACGGGTCATAGGTGAATTGCCCGAGGCACCCACGCCGACCTTCGAGGAACATGGGCAGGCGGCAGAGGATCTGGCAGCCTCGACCAGGTATGAATACGCCCGTGGCAAGGCCGATGATTTCTGGCAGGGCGAAGCTGACGAAGTGCTGGGCTGGCAGGACGTCGCTGTGGCTTGCGACAGGGTCCCGCCCAGAAGCGCGGTATTGACGCCAAGAAAGGCCAGGGCCACCGGCAGCCCAACCGCGAAGAGCGCCGCCAGCAGGCCGCCCAGCACCAGCAAGGTCAACCACCAGGTCATCATGCCTCAACCCTTCCCTGAAGGACGCGGCCCAACAGTTCCAGCGTGCACAGGCCGAAACAGACGACCATGGGGATCTGCAGATACCATTCGGGGAAGATCAGGTTCTTGAACACCAGCGACCCCACGGCGCGGGTGTCAGCGATCACCCGCAGCGATTCGTAGAACATCAACGCGCAGATCAGCTGGCCCAGAATATTGGCCAGCCTGCCAAGCAGCCCCGCCACCACATCCGGCACCAGCCGCAACACGACATCGACATTGACATGGCCATGGGCGCGCAACAGCCAGGGCGCACCAAAGAAGGTGGCGATGGTCAGAAGATACTCCGTGACTTCGTTCAGCCATGGCCATTTGGCGATGCCGAGATTGCGGAACAGGATATCCGCCGTGACGTTCAGCGTCAGAGCGCCGAAACTGGCGCTGGCGACAAAGCCGCATAGCTTGAACACTGCATCGAGACTCGAGTGCAATGGCTGCCGCCGCATGAAGACACCTCGCTGATCTACGGCAAATAATATTTTGAATTAAAAAATTATTCAATCAAAATTTTTTGTTTTGAAGAATATGCTATGCTGCGCCATGTTGGCTTTGATGATGGGTTGGACACCCTCGGGCGTCCGGCACGGCAACAGTGCAGGGTAAACGCCCAGTTGCCGCAAACGGTGGATGCAGGGCGCAAATCTCTGCACCTCGCTGCCGAGGATCCGACAGTCCCGGCCCCGGTTTCGGCGCTGCCTACAGAACCGATTTCTCTATCAAATTCAGTCACCTCACCATGCTCGGTGCCTCCAGCCCGCATCGCACAGCAGTTCCGTCTCGATCCGGGCAGGGGATGTGTCAATAATGCCCAGCTCTGGCGCTGCAATGCGTCTTGTCGCAATGCAGTCGTTCTGACAAGATGAGCCGATGGACATGAAGGTTCGTGCATTGGTCTGCAGGGTCGCCGTTGTCGGCCTGATCGCCTTCGCGCTTGTCGCGGTGGGCTTTGGCCATCGCATGCCGACCGCATCCGATGTGGCGCTTGAAAACTATGTCCTCTCGGGTGGCGATCTTTCGGCGCTTTGCGGCGATATGGGCGATGACGAGCAGGCGATGACTGGCGATTGCCCAGCCTGCCATATCGTCGCGGCCACGATATTGCCCGACCCACCCGTCAGCGTCTTCAAAGCCGACCTGATCTTCGTCGCGAGAATCGTTGCCCCATGTCAGGACCGCGCGCGGCGTGCGGTTCTTGATCCCGCGCATGGGACACGCGCTCCACCTCTGGCCTGATCGAATCTGACGACTTCGATCAACTCATGATGTCGCCGCAATGGCGACCAAGCCAGAGAGAACCACAATGAAACATATTCTTGTCGCAGCAATCGCTGCAGCTGTCGCGATGCCCGCGTTGGCCGACGACGTGAACGTCACGATTCCCTTCGTGGCCGAGATCGGCGGCAAGCCGTTTTCCTGCACGGAAAGCTATCCGGAGATGGGATCAACCAGCGCCGACGTGACCGCGACCGATTTCCGGATGTTTGTCTCGAACGCGGCAATGATCCGCGCGGACGGCAGCCGACAGCCCATCACGCTGGATCAGGACGGCCAGTGGCAGTCGGGCGATGTCGCGCTGCTGGATTTCGAGGACGCGAGCGGTGGCTGCACCAATGGCACGCCGGGCACCCATGCCGCGCTGACCGGGACCGTCCCGGCAGGTGAGTATACCGGCATCGCATTCGATGTCGGCATTCCCTTCGAGGAAAACCACGTCGACCCAACGCTTGCGCCTGCGCCGCTCAACACGACGGCGATGTTCTGGAACTGGCAGGGTGGCTATAAATTCGTGCGCATCGACATGGTGCCCGCGCAGAAGGCCGAGGGCAATGAGGCAGCCGGCTGGTTCCTGCACCTCGGCTCGACCATGTGCGATGCCGCCTCCAAGACCGAGGCACCGACCGCGTGCAAGAATCCGAACACGCTCTCGCTGAAGGTGGACGGGTTCGATCCGGCGAAGAACGTTCTGGTTGTCGATCCGGCGCCGGTCGTGGCCGATGCCGATCTGACGGTAAACGCCCCCGAGACCTCGCCCGGCTGCATGTCCTTCCCGGACGATGGCGATTGCATGACGGTGATGGCAAAGCTGGGGCTGCCCTACATGGATGTGGCGGCCGGCCAGCAATCGCTGATCACGGCACGGTAGATATCGATGCGCCGCCTGATCTTTCAGGTGGCGGTCATGATCCTGGCCGGGGCGCAAAGTGCCCCTGCCGAGGATTACGTCTGGCCGCTGCCCGTCTGGATGCCGCCGCCGCCCGTGCCCGCCGACAATCCCATGTCGGCGGCCAAGGTCGATTTGGGGCGGCACCTGTTCTACGATGCCCGGCTGTCGCGCGACGGCACGGTCGCCTGCGTGTCTTGTCATGTGCAGGAGCGCGCCTTTACCGATGGCCGGGAAACCGCTGTCGGGATCGAGGGCATCACCGGGGCGAAGAACGCGCCGGGTCTGGCGAATGCGGGTTATTTCCCGGTGCTGACCTGGGCCAATCCGCATATGGACAGCCTCGAATTCCAGTCGCTGATCCCGATGTTCGGCGAAAACCCGGAAGAGATGGGCAGCGCGGGCCAGGACGACCGGATCTTTGCGCTGCTCGCCGCCGATCCCTATTACGCCACGGCTTTTCCCGAGGCTTTCCCCGACCGGCCCGCGCCAGACCTCTTTACCGTCACCCGCGCGCTGGCCGCGTTCGAGCGCAGCATGATCTCGGTCAACAGCGCCTATGACCGCTACAAATATTGGGGCGAGACCGACGCCCTGTCGCCCTCCGCCAAGCGCGGCGAGCAGTTGTTCTTTGATCATCGGTTTGAGTGCTATCACTGCCATCAGGGCGCGATGTTCACGGATAATCTGCAGACCTCGCGATCGTCGCAGCCCGAAATCGGCTTCCACAATACCGGGCTTTACGACCCCTATCCCGCCGCCGTCCCCGGCCTGATCGAGATCACCCGCAGGGCCGAGGATGCAGGGCGCTTTCGGACCCCCTCGCTGCGCAATGTCGCGGTGACGGCACCTTACATGCACGACGGCTCGGTCCCCGATCTGCGGGGCGTGATGGCGCATTACGCCACGGCGGGCCGCGCACCCGGCCATCCGATGAAGGACGGCATGATCGCGGGCTTCACCGCGACCGAGGCCGAGATCGACGACATCATCGCCTTCCTGGAAAGCCTGACGGACGAGGATTTCCTGTCCGATCCGCGCCTTTCCGACCCCTGGCCGGACGGGCATCCGGCCAACACCAATCGCATCATGCCTTGACCTGGAAAGGAAAGATAATGGCACCAAGCAACCAACAGGCTGCGCCGCGGAGCAACGCGCTGTACTTCACCGCCTGGCGCTGGCATTTCTATGCCGGGCTTTTTGTCATCCCCTTCGTCATGACGCTGGCGATCACCGGCATGATCATGCTGCTGACCACCAGCCAGTCCAACCAGATGGGCTATGTCGCCGACATCGCCGTGGGCGAAAGCACGCTGCCGATCTCGACTCAGGCCCAGGCCGCGCTGGCAACCGTTCCCGGCGGCGTTCTGAACCAGTATATCGCGCCAGAGGGCGTCGACCGACCGACCTTCTTCGCAATCCGTGACGCCGATGCGGTGATCTCGGTTGCCGTAAATCCCTATACCGGCGAGGTGCTGAACCAGATCGACAAGACGAAAACGCTTTACGCCTATGCCAACAAGATCCACGGCACGCTCATGATCGGCGACGCGGGGGACCGGCTGATCGAAGCGGCAGTCTCGCTGATGCTGCTGCTCATCGCCACGGGGCTTTACATGTGGCTGCCGAAAATGGGCTGGCGCGCGCTGGTGCCCGACCTTTCTGGCAGGGGCCGCAGCTTCTGGAAATCGCTTCACGCGACGACGGGCACATGGATCGCCGTCTTCCTCGTGCTTTTCGCTTTGTCGGGCCTGGCCTGGGCAGGGATCTGGGGCGGAAAATTCGTCCAGCCCTGGTCGTCGTTCCCGGCTGAAAAGAACAGTTCGATGTGGTCCTCGGACGTCACCCATGCCTCGCTGAACCACGGCCCGCTGGACGAGGTGCCCTGGGGGCTGGAACTGACGCCGATGCCCGTCTCGGGTACAGATGCGGGCATTGCCGGGGTTCCGTCGCCGGTTGCGCTTGACAGTGTTGTGCAATGGGCCGCTGCAAACGGCTTTGTCAGGCAATACAAGGTCAGCCTGCCTGCCTCGGAAACCGGCGTCTATACCGTCATGGCCGAGGGGCGCAACGAAGACAGCGTCAATCCTTCGAGCGACCGCACAGTGCATATCGACCAGTATACCGGCAACGTGCTGGCCGATATCGGCTATGCCGAATACTCGCTGGTGGCCAAGGCGATGGCCTGGGGCATTGCCCTGCACAGGGGTTTGGCCGGGACCTGGAACTTCGTTCTGAACATCGTGCTGATCAGCGCAATCCTGTTCACCTGCATCTCAGGCGCGGTGGTCTGGTGGAAGCGCCGCCCGGCAGGGGCTGGCCGTCTGGCCGCGCCGCCCCGCCCAGAAGCCTTGCCGCACTGGAAAGGGGCGCTGCTGGTCGCGCTTGCCATTGCGCTGGCATTCCCGATGGCCGGGATCTCTCTGATCGTGGTCCTGCTGGTGGATCTGCTGGTCATCGAGCGGCTTCCGGCACTTCGGCAGGCCCTGTCCTGACACCTCGAAAAAGCGATGCCGCCGGCGTGGAGCCTGCGGCATCGGGCAACGATTTCCGGCACCAGGAGTGCCCAAAACCCGAAAGGCAAACATCGTGAAATGCCTCATTGCGACCGTGGCCACCCTCATGCTTGGCGCCCCCGCCGCGTTGGCCCATGCCACGCTTGAACAGTCCGAGGCGCCCGAAGGCGCGACCTACAAGGCGGTGATGCGGATCGGGCATGGCTGCGACGGCGAACCGACCCAGAAGCTGCGCGTCCAGATCCCCGAGGGGGTGATTTCGGTCAAGCCGATGCCCAAGGCCGGCTGGGCGCTGGAAACGGTGAAAGGCGCCTATGAGAAGGAATATGACTATTTCGGGACCAAGCTGACCGAAGGCGTCAAGGAACTGGTCTGGACCGGGGAATTGCCGGAGGAATACTATGACGAGTTCGTCTTTCGCGCCACGATAACCGAAGCCTTCCCTGCTGGCTCGACCGTCTATTTCCCGACCGTGCAGGAATGCGCGAACGGGGCCGAACGCTGGATCGAGATTCCCGCCGAAGGTCAGGACCCCCACGAGCTTGAGGGGCCGGCGCCCGGCGTGAAGATCGTCCCTGCGGCGGCGCACTGACGGGACGGCGCGATGATCCGGCCCCGTCACATCCTTCGGCAGTTCGGCGCCTTGCTTGGCGCTGCGCTGTTGTGGCTCTGCGTCGGGATCGTCGCGGCCCATGCGCATGCGGAATATCGGGGCTCGACCCCGGAGGCCGACGCGCTGCTTCAGGCCATGCCGCCCGAAGTCGTGCTGCGCTTTTCCGAGCCGGTCGGCGTCCTGACCGTTCACTGGTTGACGCCGGACGGCGCAAGCCTGCCCGCCGAAGCGGTTGGCGATGGTGAGGGCCTCCGCATCACCACGCCGTCCGCCGGTCCCACTGGCACCTATGCGCTCAGTTGGCGCGTCGCCTCCACCGATGGTCATCCGGTCTCCGGGGGGCTGGTCTTTTCGGTGGGTGAGATCACCGGCGCGCCACAGGTTGCGCAAGGTGGTCCGGCGGTCTCGCCGGTGGTCCTGCGGGCGGTGATGGTGCTGGCGCTGGTGGTGTCGGTCGGAACCGCCGTATTCGGCTGGCTGATCGCGCCGGTCGATACGGTTTCGCGCCGCATTGCCATCGGGGCGGCATTGCTGGTGCTGCCCGCCGGCCTTCTGTTGATGGGGGCCGAGGGCGCCGACCGCATGGGGCTGTCGCCGCTGCAACTGTTGTCCTGGGCTGCGCTCTCTGCCGGTTTTGCGGCGCCCGTCATGCCGACGGTTGTCTTGTCCGCCTTGGCTGCTTTTGTGGCGATGTCGGGGCGCAGATGGGCGGCGCCTGTCGCCTGGCTGCTGGCGGCGCTGTCCTTCGCTGTCTCGGGCCATGCGCGATCCGCGCCGGGGCATCTGGCGCCGTTTCTGACCGTCCTTCATGCCGGCGCAATGCTGTTCTGGGCGGGCAGCCTGCTGCCACTGGCCCGTCAGATGATGCTTGGCACCGCGCGGCTGCGCATCTTGCGCCGCTTTTCGCAATTCGCGCTGCCGATTGTGCTGGTCCTGATCGCGTCGGGCACAGGGCTGATCTGGATCCGCACCGGCATTCCGGGGCTCTTCGGCTCTGATTGGATGCGTCTGCTGGCGGTCAAGCTGGCTCTGGTTTCCGCCATGCTGGCGCTGGCGCTGTGGCATCGGTTTGTCTCGACGCCGCGTCTGGCCGCCGGCGAGGGTGCCGGACTGTCCCGCAGCATCAGCCTTGAGGCTGTTCTGGGATTTGCGGTGATCGTACTGGCGATGGGATTCCGGTTCGCGCCCCCACCCGCCGCTGCACTGCCCGAGCCTGCCGAGATCATCCACATGCATCGAGACCGGGCGATGGCCCTGCTCACGCCATCTGGCGCACCCCCGGGTCCGATCACCTTCGAGGTGACGACGATGGACGGGGATATGGCGACGCTGGACCCGAAGGAACTGACCATGACCCTGACGGACCAGCAAAGGGGCATCGGGCCGCTATCCGTCCCGATGCAGCATCTCGGCCCCGGCGAATGGTCCGCCGGGCCTTCGACACTGCCGACGCCCGGGCCCTGGACGATCCACCTGACCCTGCTGATCAGCGATTTCGAACAGATTTCGCTGACCGGCGATTGGCAAACAACCACAACCGGAGAGACGAAATGACAACCCTGACGCGTATGATCGCCGCATTTCTGCTTGCTGCTGCGCCCGCGGCGCTGGCACACCAGATGGAGGCGGAGAACCTGACCGTCGTTCACCCTTCGATTGCCGTGCCGCCGGAAGGGGCGACTGAGGCCAAGGGCTTCATGAGCATCGAGAACCACGGGGACGATCCCGACCGACTGACGGGGATCGAGGCGCCCATGACACAAACGGCGATCTTCGCCGGGGCCGATGGCGCGCCCTTGGCCGCGATAGACATTCCCGCAGGCAGCACTGTCGAACTGCATCCGGGCGGCATGCATGTGCTGCTTCAGGGCCTCAGCGGTTCGCTGGCCGAAGGCGACATGGTCCCCGCAACCCTGATCTTCGAACACGCAGGCAAAGTCGAGATCGGGTTTTCCGTCGATCCCGCCGATGCAGAGGGGCACGGCGCTGCAGCACCGACCGATCAGTCGCAGAACAGCGACGATGCCACCGAGATCGAATCGGCGATGAAGGCCAGCTTTGAGCGGCCTGAAGCGACGCTCACGGTCGCGCCGATCACCGTTCAGGGCAATGTCGCTGTCGCCGGCTGGACGCAGGGCGACAAGGGCGGTCGGGCCTTTCTGCGCAATGACGGTGCGGGCTGGTCTGTCCAGCTTTTCTCGGGCGAAAGCCTTGTGCTGCCGGCCAGCTATATCTCGATGGGCCTGGGTGCGGGGGCAGCGAAGCGCCTGGCCGATGCCGTAAACACCGCCGAAGCCGACACCGCGCCCGACCTGATCGCCCGGCTGAACAGCTTTGACGGCACCGTTTATCTGGCAAGCGGCCAATAAACAGGCCCATATCCATCGTCCAACTTGCCGGAGTTCCAGCATGGATCACCCTTTCAGCAGGTTGGCCTTTGCAAAGATATGCTCTCGACCGCCTTTCCGACGCTGGCCGAGATTACCCGGGTGCTACGCATCCCGAGATTCATGGCGAACTGGCGCAGAATGGGCCAGGACAGACACAAAGCTCAGGACGTCAGGATCTGCGCCCCGCGCAGGCTGCAGAAGGACTCGCCATTCAGAAACCCGTCGCCATGCCGCCGCAGCCGTTTGAGCCGCGTGTCGTTCACCAGCCAGCCGGCATCTCGCAGCAGCACGGCGGTCCGGCGACCGCCCTAGCGACCGTATTGCCGCGTCAACTCGATCATGTCGGCCACCCGGCTTGACGTCTTGGCCTGTTCATCATGCGGTGAAACTGGCCCTGTGCAATCCCGCTTCGAGACGTTAGATTGCCCGGCGCAAGACCAATGAATGACAGGGTGAAGCGGGTATGACCGATCACAACCCCGCAGCCGACACGCCAACCGCAACTCCGCAGGAACGGTTCGATTCCGCACCGATCCTGATCGTCACGCGGTTTTCTTTCCTGGGCGATTCCGGCTGGAAAAGCGAAGCTTCGCGCGACGCCGAGCTTTTGTTCGAAGAAAGCCGGCTGAAACGCCGGCTGGAACTGTTCCGCGCGGTGACCTTGCCCTCGCTGAAGGCGCAGACCGATCAGGGCTTTCATCATTTCGTTCTGACCAGCGACCAGATGCCCGAATGGGCGCTTGAGGCGCTGCGCGATGTCTGCCGGGAAACTTATGGCGACGAAAGCCGCTTTTCGGTGGTTGCCGGCAAGCCCGGCCGCGCCCGTCGGGCGTTGCGCTTCTTCATGGAGCGGAAATTCGAGCAGCAGACCGTCATCCAGGTGGTTCTGGACGACGATGACGGATTGGCCGCGAACTTCATCGCCACCTTGCGGACCGAGTTGACCCTGCTGGACGAAGAACCGCCCGAGGACCTGCATCCGCTGCCCTATCTCATCTCCTTTGCGAACGGTTATGGCCTTTCGCTGCGCGACGATGCCGGGGGCGAGGTCGCGGTCTATGGCCATCGCTATCCTTTCATCAATCTCGGCCTGTCCATGGTCGGGACGCGCTCGGGCAAGAACATCCTTGCCATCGCGCACAAGAAATCGCATCAGCGCCTGGGCGGCAAGCTGATCGAGAGCGCCCCGATGTTCATCCGCTGCATCCACGATGTGAACGATTCCCGTGTGCAGCTTGGCCGGAACTGGGACGAGTTCGAGAACTGGCAGCAGGACGAGGCGCTGCGTCAGCAGTTCCCGGGCCTTTTCGCGGCGGATGCGCCTTGGGCAGCCGAGCTGCGATCCAAGATGGCTGAATCGTCCTGATGCCGCAATTCGCCGTTACCGCCTGTATGAAGAACGAGGGGGCCTTCCTCGTCGAATGGGTCGCGCATTATCTGGCGCTCGGCTTCGACCGGGCCATCGTGCTGACCAATGATTGCGACGATGGCACCGACCTGATTGCCGACCGGCTGGCCGCGCTCGCCCCGGTCACGCATCTGCGCAACGAGGTTCCCGAGGGGGGCTTCGCGCAGGAGCATGGCATGGCCATGCTGAAATCCTCGGGTGAGCTCGATGGGCTCGACTGGTTGTTGCATTGCGATGCGGACGAACTGCTTTACCTGCACATGCCCGACCCCGATATCGGTCGTTTCGTCGCCGGCTTGCCGGCCTGCGATGCGGTTGCCTTCGACTGGCGCTTCGCCGGCACCGGGCTTGATGCCTGGCCGGGCGGGCTGGTGGTGGAGCAATGTCCGCTCGGTTCGGCCACGATGTCGAAGCCGGAAACCTTTTCCAAGACCATGTTCCGCCCGGACCTGTTCGGCTTTTTCAGCGATCACATGCCGAAGATGCCGCAGCGCGAGGGGGTTGTCGTGCGCAACAGCCTGGGCGAGGAACTGCCCAATGCGGCCATGTTTCATCCCCGCAAGAGCCGTTATATCCGTGGCAGCACCGACCACCTCTCCTGGGAGGCGGCTGAGATGCGCCATTACGCGCTGCGCTCGCGTCAGGCCTTCGCCATCAAGGCGCTACGGGGCTTCGGCATCAATCCGAAGCCGGGGAAATACCAGATCGGCTCGCAGTTCTGGCGCCGCGCCAACCGGCAGGAGGTCGCGCTGGAGGTCGATCCGCTTTGGCATGCGCGCCTGCGGGCCAATGTCGACCGCTTCCTGGCCGACCCGGAGCTTGCGCGGTTGCAGGACGAGGCCGTGGCAATGATCGCCCGCAAGATGGAATTGCTGCCGAACGGGGCCTGATCCGGCCTGACCGGGATGGGACCCCGGGTGATCGCGCCCCGCCAAGGCCTATTGCTTCGGATTCGCCACCTTTTCGACCCAACTATCGTCGGTCTCGTAGCCATAGCGTTCGAGGAGCGGCTGATAGCGTTCGCGAAACGCCTCGGCAATGGTGGGCGTAAAGCTCGATACCCATTGCTGCGCAGTCCCGGAGCGGATGTGGTTCGTCCCTTCGTAACGGACCTTGCCCTGCGATTCCTTGGTCGCGAGCCCCCCGAACAGGCTGTTGTTCCACAGCGCCTGCAGGCAGGTTTCGACCTCGTCCGGCGTCAGGCCGGCACCGTCGAGAATGCCGCGGAAAATGGTCATCTCGGTATCGGCCATCAGGTCTTCATAGTGCAGTTCGTGATGGGCTTCGGCGTCGTAAGGCCACCGCATCATCTCGGAAAATACCTTTCCGGTATAGGCACCCATTTCGAACATCAGCTTTTCCTCGAAACTCGGCAGGCTGCTGATGTGATCCTTGTAGGTGGAGGTGCCGGTTTGATCGGCCCATGGCCTGAGAAGGAATTTCTCCGTGGCTTTCTGGTGGTAATGGGTGGCCGAGACCAGCATGTCGCGGGGATCGCGGACGACATGAACGACGGTTGCCTTGTCGAGGTCTTCCTGACGGATATACGAGTTTTCTTCGAAACGCAGCAGGACGCCCTTCCGCTCGGCCGCCAGTTGCGGAAGGCTGTCGTTCAGTTTCAGCGATCTTCTGTAGCGGAGATAGGCAACCCTCCCATCTTGGCCATTGCCCTCAGCGAGGCTTGCATCCACATCGTGCCTGACTTGTGATGCGTGCCGACGATCAGATTGGTTCGAAATGGGTTCGTGTCGTCAGCTTGAGGCATATCCGTAAGGTCTTTCGCGGTTAGGCATGCGGGCCACCCTTGGCATATCGCTTGCGGCTTTTCAATAAAACGCGGCGACGTGTGAACTGCGGACGAGCAACCCGGCGAGTTAGGTGTCGCCGCAAGCTCTCATAATGCGCATCGTCGAGGCGGCGGTCATGTTCGACCAGTCCGGAGACGCACGATCCGCCACCCGTGATAAGGATAATGTCGGCAAAATATCTTCGTCGACAGGTGTGGCCTGCGGTCAGGCGAGAGGCTATAGCTGCGTCATGACCGATACATTGCCCCCGTGCCCTGAATGCGCTTCAACCTATACCTATCAGGTAGATGCTCTGCTGACCTGTCCCGAGTGCGGGCACGAATGGACGCTGGCGGAGCCATTGGACGCAATGCCCGAGGTGCGCGACAGCGTCGGTAATGTGCTTCAAGACGGCGACACTGTTACAGTGATCAAGGATCTGAAGGTCAAAGGGTCTTCTTCCGTCGTCAAGGTGGGAACCAAGGTTCGCGGCATTCGACTTGTGGACGGCGATCACGATATCGACTGCAGGATTCCGGGGATCGGCCAGATGGGGCTGAAGTCCGAATTCGTCAAGAAGGTATCCGGGTAAGAGCGGCCTCCACGGCCGCGCGGATGGCTGACGGTGGCCATTTCTTCGCGAACCGGTCTGCCGCTACAGGGCGGTTTTTCTGGATCAGCAATGCGCGGCGGAACGGCAATTTCAGCCGGTTTTCGTTACCCCGTCAATCCACGCGCCGATAGCGGTCAAACTCTCCGCCTCGTCCAGCCATGGCACATGCGCCCGGTCGGGGACCTCGGTATAGATCCCGTCCGGGCGGCGGCGCTGCATCTCGGCATAGGCCTCGCGGCCCAGAAGATCGGAATTTGCCCCCCGGATCACCGCGACCGGCAGGCCGGCGGTGGCCTCCCAGAGCGGCCAGAGATCGGGTGCCTCGCCCTCGAAGGCGGCCAGAAACGCCTCGCGCAGGGCAAGGTCGTATTTGATGCGCAGCCCCTCGGGCGTCTCATCATAGAATTTCCGTGCATCCGACAGCCAGCGCCCCTCGGGAACATTGGCAAAGCCGGGGCTCAGTGCGGCCATGCGCTCGGCCACTGTCTCATGGGTTTTGGCGTTGGGATTGCGGCCGACATAATCCTTGATCCGTTCCAGCCCTTCGCGCTCGATATGCGGGCCGACATCGTTCAGGCAGAGGCCCAGTAAACGATCCTTGGCGACGGCGGCCAGAAACAGCCCGATCAGCCCGCCGCGCGAGGTGCCCAGCACGGCCGCCTTCTTCACCCCCAGGTGATCCAGAAGCGCCAGTGCGTCCTTGGCTTCCTGCGGGACGGTATAGGTGGCCGCCCCGGTGTAATCCGACTGGCCGCGGCCGCGATAATCCATGCGGATCATCCTGACGCCGGACAGATGCGGTGCGACATGGTCGAAATCGGCCATATTGCGGGTCAGTCCGGCCAGGCAAAGGACCGGCAGCCCCTCGCCCTCGTCCGAATAGGCCAGCTTGGCGCCATCATCGGCGGTGAAGAACTGCGTCATGTCCGGCCCTTTCGCGGGTTACAGGTTCTCGCTCTGCGGCATGCCCAGAACGTGATAGCCGCCGTCGACCATGATGATCTCGCCCGTGGTGGCATTGGCCCAGTCGCTGGTCAGCCAGACGGCGGTGCCGCCGATCGCCTCCAGCGTCGCATTGGCGCGCAGCGGCGAATTGGCGGCGGTGTGGCGGAAGGTCTTGCGCGCCCCGCCGATGGCCGCACCGGCCAGGGTCTTCATCGGGCCGGGGCTGATCGCATTGACGCGGATCCCGTCGGGGCCGAGGTCGTTGGCAAGGTAACGCACCGACGCCTCCAGCGCTGCCTTGGCCACGCCCATGACGTTGTAGAACGGCGTCACCCGGTTCGAGCCGCCATAGGTCAGCGTGATGATCGAACTGCCCGCCGACATCAGCGGATGGGCGCGGCGTGCAACCTCGATCAGCGAATAGCACGAGATTTCCAGCGAATGCTTGAAATTGGCGCGGCTGGTATCCATGAACCTGCCGGCCAACTCGTCCTTGTTGGAGAAGGCGATGGCATGGACGAGGAAGTCCAGCTTGCCCCAGCGATCAGCGATCTGGGCGAAGGCATGGTCCAGACTGGCATCGTCGGTCACGTCGACATCGATCAGCAGGTCCGAGCCGACCGACTCCGCCAGCGGTCGCACCCGTTCGGCGAACATGTCGCCCTGATAGGTAAAGGCCAGTTCCGCCCCTTCGCCCGCCAGCGCCCGGGCAATCCCCCAGGCGATGGATCGTTCATTGGCGACCCCCATGACCAGACCGCGTTTGCCCTTCAGAAGATCGCCCATTCTCAAATCACTCCTGGTATTTCGACATCACCAGCGTCGCATTGGTGCCGCCGAAGCCGAAGCTGTTCGACAGGACCGTGTCGAAATCGACATTATCCCTGCGGCTCGTGGCGATTTCCTCGGGTTTCAACTCGGGGTCAAGTTCTGCGACATTCGCCGATGCGGCGATAAATCCGTTCTGCATCATAAGCAGCGAATAGATCGCCTCATGCACGCCGGTCGCGCCAAGGCTGTGCCCGGTCAGCGACTTGGTCGAGGCGACCGGAGGCGTGTTGCCCTCGCCGAAGACGCGGCGGATCGCCTTGATCTCGCCGATATCGCCGACCGGGGTCGAGGTCCCGTGCGAGTTGATATAGCTGACCTTGCGCCCCTCGGGCAGGGTCGCCAGTGCCACGCGCATCGACCGCTCGCCGCCCTCGCCGGACGGTGCCACCATGTCGTAGCCGTCCGAGGTCGCGCCATAGCCGGTGACTTCGGCATAGATCTTCGCGCCGCGCGCCAGCGCATGACCCAGTTCCTCCAGCACGACCACACCACCGCCGCCGGCGATGACGAAGCCGTCCCGCGTTGCGTCATAGGGGCGCGAGGCGCTTTGCGGGGTGTCGTTATATTTCGACGACATCGCCCCCATGGCGTCGAACAGGCAGCTGAGCGTCCAATCGAGTTCCTCGCCGCCGCCGGCGAAGACGATATCCTGCTTGCCCATCTGGATCTGCTCGACGCCATTGCCGATGCAATGCGCCGAAGTCGAACAGGCCGAGGTGATCGAATAGTTCACGCCCTTGATCTTGAAGGGCGTCGCCAGACAGGCCGAATTGGTCGAGGACATGCAGCGGGTGACCATGAACGGCCCCATCCGCTTGGGCGCGCCTTTTTCGATCACGATCTGGTGGGCGTCGAAGAAGTTCGAGGTCGACGGCCCGCCCGAGCCCATGACCAGGCCGGTGCGCGGATTGGAGACATCGCCTTCTTCCAGCCCGGCATCTGCGATCGCCTGCTCCATGGCGATGAAGTTATAGGCCGCACCCGGACCCATGAAGCGCAGGTTGCGCTTGTCGATATGGTCTTCCAGCACGATCTGGGGCATGCCGTGGACCTGGCTGCGAAAGCCGTGCTCGGCATATTCCGGCGCGAAAACGATGCCGGATCGGCCCGCCTTCAGGCTTTCGGTGACTTCCTCGGCATTGTTGCCGATGGGCGAGACGATCCCCAGCCCGGTGATGACGACGCGGCGCATGCACGCTCCTCTTCCCGTTCGTTCAAGGGGGCTGCCCCCATGATAGGTTGAAACTAATCAGGCGATTGTTACCACACAACCCCGCAGAGTGTTGCCGCTCTCAGGTTCTTCGGTGGGCAGTTCCCATAGCGGCGATGACCGAAGGCGCTCAGCTTTCCGACAGCGCGACCTTCATGTCCTTGACCTGATAGATCACCTCGCCATCGGCCTCGACGATGCCATCGGCCACGCCCATGGTCAGCCGCCGGGTCTGCACGGCCTTGGTGAAATCGACCTTGTAGGTCAGCATCTTGCGGTCGGGGCGGACCATGCCGGTCAGCTTGACCTCGCCCACGCCAAGCGCATAGCCGCGCCCCTGCCAGCCGCGCCAGCCGAGGTTGAAGCCGGTAAGTTGCCACAGCCCGTCGAGGCCGAGGCAGCCCGGCATGATCGGGTTTCCGGGGAAATGGCAGGAAAAGAACCAAAGGTCCGGGTTGATATCGAATTCGGCGACGACATGGCCCTTGCCATGCAGCCCGCCATCTTCGGAAATCCCGGTGATGCGGTCCATCATCAGCATGGGCGGCTCGGGCAGTTGCGCATTGCCGGGGCCGAACAATTCGCCGCGCGCGCAGGCCAGCAGGTCGTTCTTGTCGAATTGGGTCTGTTGCATTGCCATGCCTGGTAAAACCTTCCTGTTCGTGGGCGATCATTCGCTCTTTGACGCGACGTCTACCATTGGCGCGGCTTGGCGCGCAAGCAATGCAGCAGACAGGCCGGTTCACTCGTCCCGGATCAGAACCATTGGCCCGGCTCCATCAGGCCCAGATCCATCAGCTGCTGCGCGCTCCAGTCGAAGCGGCGAGAGTTGCGCCAGCGGAAATCGGTGATCTCGTCGCGCGATCCGGGATTGCTGGCCAGGGCCTTGGCGACCCGGAACGAGGCCACGGCGCAGGTCAGGTTGTGATGCCAGGGGCAGGAATAGGTGTTGTATTCTTCGTCGCTGAAGCGGTGATCGGGCAGCAGGCGCAGGCCGGGGCGGCTGCGGAACAGCGCGATGCGGTCGATGCGGCGGCGATCCTCGGGGATATGTTCCTCGAAGCGCCAGCGCAGCCCGCCGTGGAAATCCAGCTGTCGCTCCGGATATTCGCCCTGCGCATTGCGGCGCCCGAGAGAGTAATAGCCCGAGGCGTCGAACATGGCGTCAGTCAGGCTGACCGCATTGGGGTTGCGCTGCAGATCGGGTGCATAAAGGTCGATGACATAGCTGAGCATCGAGGCGCGACGTTCCTCGGTATGGAAGGCCAGCATCTCGCCGACACGGCGCGTTTCCGAGAAGGGGAAGAACAGGTATTCGGCGTTATAACCGTAATAAAGCCAGGTCCCCGACATGGCGGCGTCATTGACCGCGTTTACCGCGCCGACATGGGCATCGGCGCGGCGCGTGTCGAAGATCAGGTTGCGCAAGCGGGGCCGGTCGGCAAGCGCCAGCGGCTCGGGCGAGAGCGCAAGGATCAGCTTGAACCCCACCCGCTCGGCATGTTCCAGCGTCGAGGCGATTTCGGTCTGGTCCTCGCACAGGATGACGGCGATCGGGCCTGCGGCGAGTTCGGAGCGATTGCCTTGCAGATATGTGGAAAGCGTCGGAACCATTACAGAAGTCGCTCTATCAGGTCGATATAAGGTTCAGGGTCGAAGGGCGGTAACGGGGAGTCAACTTCGGATCCGGCATCATCCGCAGCATCTTCGGCGGGATCGGCGGCAGGTCCGGGCAGGCTTGCCAATTCCGCCGTCTCAAGAATGGCCGAGATCTGACCTGTCAGCCGTCCGCGCATCTGCATGACCAAGGGGCCGTCCGATGCTGGCAGCGCTGCGATGGCGTCGCGGATCGCCGCCGCCGAAAAGCCGGCGGGGTTCAGGAAGGGCTGCAATGCCGCGCGCAATTCGGTCTGCGCCGCTTCCAGCGCCAGACGTTCGGCCCGCGCGGTCGCCTCGGCCCGGGCGCGGGCATCGGCGGCGGCAATTGCGGCTTCGGCCACGGCCTCGGTCTCTCGCGCCAATGCGCTGCCGGTCTCGGGCGGCAGTTCGGCGTCGCGCGGGGCGGGTGTTAGGGCAGGGGTGTCCGGGTTCGGGGCGGGGGCTTCCGGGGGTTCAGCGTTCTCGCCAGCGGGGGGCGTTTCGGGCTGGGGCGCTTCCGCTGTCGCCGGTGCGGTTGCAGCGGCTTCCTCCCCATCCACGCCAGCAGGCAGCAGGTCCGGCCGTGCCCAGCCCCACCAGCCCGCGCTGGCGAGCAGAAGCATGGCTGCGATGATGGCGACGGTCCTGTTCATCTTCGTCCCTGTCCTGACAATCCGCTTCTTGCCACAAGCCCAAGCCCGCCGAAACCCCGCGAAATCGCGGTCACGGGCAGCGAATCCGGTTGAACCGCCGGGCGCAACTGCCTATTTTGCCGGCCATTCGTACGAATCCATACAAGGAATCTGGCCATAGCCCGTCGTCCCCATAACGCGCCGCCCCCAAACCGCGACTCCGGTCCCCGAGTCAATGAACGAATTCGTGTCGCCGAGATTCGCCTGATCGGGGCGGATGGCGAGAATGTCGGTGTCGTCTCGCCCGCGCGTGGGCTTGAGATGGCGCAGGAGGCCGGTCTCGATCTGGTCGAGATCTCGCCCAACGCGACCCCGCCCGTCTGCAAGATCATGGATCTTGGCAAGTTCAAGTATGAACAGCAGAAGCGCGAGGCCGAGGCCCGCAAGAAGCAGAAGATCATCGACATCAAGGAAGTCAAATTCCGCCCCGGCACCGATACGCATGATTATGACGTGAAGATGCGTAACGTGATGAAGTTCCTCGAAGCCGGGGACAAGGTGAAGGTGACGCTGCGCTTCCGGGGCCGCGAGATGGCCCACCAGGACCTTGGGCTCGACCTTCTGAACCGGGTGCGCGACGATGTCGGCGAGGCCGGCAAGATCGAGAATATGCCGAAGCTGGAAGGCCGGCAGATGGTAATGATGATCGCGCCGAAATAAGGCCGGTCGGGTTAAAAAGGGGGCCGCCTTCGGGCGGCCTTTTCATGCTGATGATGCCAGAAATCCTGATCCAGAAGACCGATGACGCGGATCCCGCGCTGCCCCTGCCGGCTTACGAGACGGCGGGCGCGGCCGGTGCCGATCTGCGCGCCGACCTTGGCGGCGCCGAAATCGTGCTGGCCCCGCTGGAGCGTCGGCTGATCCCGACCGGGCTGAAGATGCAGATCCCTGCGGGTTTCGAGGTCCAGATCCGGGCCCGATCCGGTGCGGCGCTGCGCGACGGGCTGGCCATGGTCAATGGCGTCGGCACCATCGACAGCGATTATCGCGGCCCGGTCGGCGTGATCGCCATCAACCTGTCCGACAAGCTGCTGGTGATCCGCCATGGCGACCGGGTGGCGCAGATCGTCGTCGCCCCGGTGGTGCAGGCGCGCTTTGTGGCGGTTGGCAGCCTTGATGACACAACGCGGGGGGCGGGCGGCTTCGGCTCGACCGGGCGGGGCTAGGCGATGGCGCTGCTTCTGCCGCTTGGCCTTCTCAGCATCGTGGCGGCGGCATGGGTCATGGGCTGGGGCTTCCTGCGGGTTCTTGCCGTCCTGTTTCTGGTCTGGCTGATCGTGCTGGCGCTGATGCTGGCGGCACCGGCCTCGGAATTCACCGCTTTCGGGACCATGGATGTGCGCGCCTGGCTGGCCGGCGGGGTGATCCTGGCGCTGATCCTCGGCTATGCCGGCATCGTGCGCAATATGCGGTCCAAGGCTGTGGCGCTCTGGGGCGATCCGCAGGAACAGGGCCGTTTGCCCGTGCCGGTCAGGCCCGGAACCCTCGCCACCGATCCCGAGGCGCTGGAGCGTTATGGCCGCCATATCGTGCTGCGCGAGATCGGCGGGCCGGGGCAGGCGAAGCTGCGCCACGCCTCGGTGCTGATCATCGGCGCGGGCGGGCTGGGCGCGCCGGCGGCGCTTTATCTGGCGGCGGCGGGTGTCGGGCGGATCGGGATCGCCGATCCCGACACGGTCAGCCTGTCGAACCTGCAACGCCAGATCATCTATCGCAGCAGCGATGCCGGCCGCCCCAAGGCCCAGGCCGCCGGCGAGGCCATGCGCGCGCTCAATCCTCTGATCGAGGTTCAGGCCATGCGCCGCGGAATCGGTGCCGGGGACGAGGGCCTGTTGGCCTCTTTCGATCTGGTTCTGGATGGCACCGACAGCTTTGCGGGTCGCCGCGACATCAATGCCGCCTGCGTCGCCGCCGGGGTGCCGCTGATCGCCGGCTCGATCTCGCAATGGGAGGGGCAGTTGACCACCTATGACCCGGCATCCGGCGGGCCGTGCTTTGCCTGCATCTTCCCGCAGGCCCCGGCGCCGGGCCTTGCGCTGTCCTGCGCGGAAGCCGGTGTCGCCGGTCCCCTGCCGGGGGTCATCGGCTCGATGATGGCGCTGGAGGCGATCCGGCAGATCACCGGTGCGGGACAGAATATGGTCGGGCAGATGCTGGTCTATGACGGGCTCTACGGAGAGACGCGCCGCATCGCGGTCACGCGCCGGCCCGATTGCCCGGTCTGTTCCGGGCTTGGAAGCGGGGCGGCGCAGGCTTAGCTTCCCCATCAAAGGAGACCGCCATGAACCGCGAACTGACCGACTGGACCGGCAAATTCGGATTGCCGCGCTTCGATTTGATCCATGACGAGGATTTCGCCCCGGCCATGGAGGCGACCCTGGCCGAGGCCGAGGCCAGGATCGAGGCCATTGCCGCCAATCCCGAAGCCCCCAGCTTCGCCAATACCGTGGCCGCGCTGGAAACCGCCGAACAGGCTTTGAACAATGTCTGCGCGGTCTTCTATACGCTGACCGGCGTGGCCTCGAACCCGGAGCGAGAGGCGCTCAGCCGCGATTTCGCCCCGCTTCTGGCCGCGCATGGCAGCAAGGTCGGGATGGACAAGCGGCTCTACGACCGGGTGGCGAAGGTCTGGGAAGGCGCAGATGCGCTGCCGCCCGAGGATCGCCGCATCACCGAACTGGCGCTGCGCGATTTCCGCCGTGCCGGTGCAGGGCTGACCGGGGCAGAGCGTGAACGCATGGCCGAAATCCGGCAGCGGCTGGCGGTGCTCTACACGCGGTTCGGCCAGAACGTGCTGGCGGATGAACGCGATTTCGTCATGACGGTGGGCGATGATCGGCTTGCCGGCCTGCCGGACTGGCTGATCGCGGCAATGCGGGCGGCGGCGAAGGAACGCGGGCAGGCCGGGCAGGTGGTGACGCTGAACCGCTCTCTGATCGTGCCTTTCCTTGAATATTCCGACGACCGGGAACTGCGCGAGATTGCCTGGCGGGCCTGGGTCGCGCGCGGATCGGGCGCGGGGGCCGGCGGGGCCGAGACCGACAATATTGCCCTCGTGGCCGAGATTCTGGCGCTGCGGCACGAATGCGCGCAATTGCTGGGCTATGCCGATTTCGCCGCCTACAAGCTGGAACCCGAGATGGCCGGCACCGCCGAGCGCGTCGAGGAATTGCTGACAGCGGTCTGGACTGCCGCGAAAAAGCGTGCCGATACCGATGGCGCGGCACTGTCCGACATGATGCAGCAGGACGGCGTCAATGCCACCCTCGCGCCCTGGGACTGGCGTTATTATGCCGGTCGCAAGCGGCGGGCGGAACACGATCTGGATGAGGGCGAGGTGAAGCCCTACCTGACGCTCGACGCCATGCTGGGCGCGGTCTTCGATGTCGCGGGCCGGTTGTTCGGGCTGACATTCGAGCCTTTCGAGGCCCGGCTCTGGTCGCCCGATACCCGCGCCTGGCGGATCATGCGCGACGGGCGCGAAATGGCGATCTTCCTTGGCGATTATTTCGCCCGGCCCTCGAAACGCTCGGGCGCGTGGTGCGGCGCGCTGCGCCATCAGCACAAGATCGGCGCCGGGCAGCGCGCCATCGTGACCAATGTGTGCAATTTCACCCCGCCGGCCACACCCGGAGGGCAGGCTTACCTGTCATGGGACGATGCGCATACGCTGTTCCATGAATTCGGCCATGCGCTGCATCATATCCTGTCGGATGTGCATTGGCCCTCGATCTCGGGCACGTCCGTGGCGCGCGATTTCGTCGAATTGCCCAGCCAGCTTTACGAACACTGGCTGGAGCTGCCCGAAGTGCTGGACCGCCACGCCCGCCATGCCGAGACCGGCGCAGCCCTGCCAGCCGATCTGCGCGACCGCATCATCGCCGCCGGCAATGCCGATCAGGGCTTCTCGACGCTGGAATATCTGGAAAGCGCGCTTGTCGATCTGGAATTTCATCGCGGCGCGCCGCCCTCCGATCCGATGGCGCGGCAGGCCGAGATTCTGGCCGGGCTGGATGCGCCGGCCGCGATCCCGATGCGCCATGCCACGCCGCATTTCGCCCATGCATTCTCGGGCGACGGCTATTCCTCGGGCTATTATTCCTATCTCTGGTCCGAGGTCATGGATGCCGATGCCTTCGAGGCCTTCCGCGAGGCCGGCGATATCTTCGATGCCGAAACCGCGCGGCGGCTGGAAGCGGCGATCCTGTCGCGGGGCGGATCGGCACCGGCGGATGCGCTCTGGACCGAATTCCGGGGTCGGATGCCGGGGGTCGAGCCGTTGCTGAAAGGGCGCGGGTTGAACTGACTGCGACCCCGGGTGCAGCAGTTGGAAGGGGCGGCGGGGCCGCCCCTTGTCGTTCAGATCACCTCGATCCCGGCGCCGGGCACCGCCTCGCCGATGACTGCGGCTTTCGGGTGGCGCTTGCGGATGTCTGCCAGCACCCCTTCGGCCTTCTCGGGCGCAACCGCGACCAGCAGCCCGCCCGAGGTCTGCGGATCGGTCAGAAGGTCAAGCTCCGCGCCCGCGATATCGGCGGGCAGCCGGGTCTCGGCCTCGACCGCCGTCCAGTTGCGGTCGCTGGCACCGGTGCGATGCCCCGAGGCGGCAAGGGCCGCCGCCCGGTCGAGAAGCGGGATCGCCGCGCGGTTTATCCGCAGGCCAAGCCCCGCACCGCGCGCCATTTCCAGCCCGTGACCGAGGATGCCGAAGCCGGTCACATCGGTGATCGCATGAACCTCGGCCCGGCCCGAGAGGTCCTGCCCGATGCGGTTCAGCGTGGCGCAGCTTGCCACCATCTCGGCGATGTCATCCGGCGTCGCGCTGTTCTTCTTGATGGCGTTGGAATAGATGCCGACGCCCACCGGCTTGGTCAGGATCAGCTTGTCGCCGGCCCGCGCGCCACCGTTCCGGCGCAGGTCTTCGGGCGCACAAAGGCCGATCACGGCGAGGCCATAGATCGGCTCCGGCGCGTCGATGGAATGGCCGCCGGCAATCGGGATGCCGGCCTCGGCGCAGGTCTCGGCCCCGCCGGCCAGGATGGCGCGGATGGTCGCCGGCTCCATCGCGTTGATCGGCATCCCGAGAATCGCCAGCGCCATGATCGGTCGGCCACCCATGGCATAGATGTCGGAAATCGCGTTGGTGGCGGCGATGCGGCCGAAATCGCGGGCATCGTCGACCATCGGCATGAAGAAATCCGTGGTCGCAATGACACAGGTCCGGTCGTCGATCTGCCAGACGGCGGCATCGTCGGATTCGGCATTGCCGACCAGAAGCTGCGGAAAAACCTGTGCAATCGGCTGATCCGCCAGCAAATCGCGCAGCACCGCCGGGCCAAGCTTGCAGCCGCAGCCGCCGCCATGGGCCAGTTCAGTCAGTTTCATGGCCATGTCCTTTCGATTCTTCTTCTGCAACGCCAATCGCATAACTGTAGCGGATTGGGTATCTCGCGCTTGCAGCATTTGCAGCGCCGTGCGTAATGTGCAGCTGTCATGACTCGTACACTCGATCCCTCGGAACTGATTGAAATCACCCCGTCCTCCGGGGTCAAGACGACAGCCCATGGCTGGCGGGCAAAATGCCTGCAACGTCTGGTGCGGATGGAGCTGCCGGTGCCACGCTCATTCGCGATTTCGGCCAATGCGGTCCGCTCGATGGCGCAGGGCGCGACGCCGGATGCCCGGCTTCTGGGCGATCTCTTTGCCGATGCCGACGGGCTGGTCAGCGTTCGCCCCTCGGCGGTGATGCCGGAATGGGGCGGGCCGACGACGGTTCTGAATGTCGGCATCAACGACGATTGCCACAAGCGCCTGACCGGGACGCGGGGCAAGGACGCCGCCGATGCGATCTATCTGAGCTTCGTGCAATCCTATGCCATCCATGTCGCCCGGCTGGACCCCGACATGTTCGCCGAAAGCGGCGAGGGGGCGCTGACGCGCGCGCTCGGCAATTTCCGCGCCGAGATGGAGGAGGATTTTCCCCAGGACCCGGCGCGGCAGTTGACCGAGGTGCTGCGCTCCATGGCGCGGGCCTGGGATGCGCCGACGGCGCGGCTGTTGCGTCAGGCCAAGGGCGCGCCCGAGGATGCGCCGCTGGGGCTGATCGTGCAGCAGATGGCGTTGGCGGTGGGGCCGGGCGTCAGCGGATCGGGCACGATCCAGTTGGTCGACAATGTGACCGGCATGTCAGGCATCAACGGTCGTTTCCGGGGCCAGACGCTGGGGCCAATGCGCACCGTCGGGGCCGAGACGATGTATCTGACCCGCGATCCGCGCGGCCCCTCGCTGGAGGAGGCGGCACCCGCCGCCTTTGCCGAGTTGGAGGAATATTGCCGCGCCGCCCGCGTCAAGCTGCGTGACGAGATGCAGATCGAATTCGTGATTTCGGACGGGCAGCTGTCGATCATCGACGCGACACGGGTGCAGCGATCCTCGCGCGCGGCGGTGCGCATCGCCGTGTCGCTGGCCGAGGACGAGGTCATCCCGCAGGCCGAAGCCGTGCTGCGCGTCGAGCCGCGCGCGCTGTCCGAGCTGATGCATTACCAGATCGACCCGCGCGCGCCGCGCGACATCATCGCGCGCGGCATCGACGCCAGCCCCGGTGCCGCCGCCGGCAGGATCGTCTTCTCTGCCCCCGCCGCCCAGGCCGCCGCCGCGCGCGGCGAGGCCTGTATCCTGGTGCGCCGCGAGACCTCTCCCGAGGATATCCGGGGCATGCACGCCTCGGTCGCGGTGCTGACCGAACGCGGCGGCACCACCAGCCATGCCGCCGTGATCGCGCGCGGCCTTGGCCTGCCCTGCATCGTCGGCGCCCATGGGATCAGCATCGACGTGCGCGCCCGCGAGTTGCGCGCCGGTGGCCGCAGCTTCCGCGAAGGCGAGGAGATCACCATCGACGGCACCTCGGGCGAGGTGCTGGCCGGCGCGGCCGAGATGCTGGAGCCGGCGCTGGATGACAGTTTCAACCAGCTTCTCGACTGGGCCGACCGCTTCCGCGATCTGGGCGTGCGCGCCAATGCCGACACGCCGGAAGACGCCCGCACCGCCCGCATGTTCCGGGCCGAGGGGATCGGTCTGTGCCGGACCGAGCACATGTTCTTCGACGAGATGCGCCTGCCGATCATGCGCGAGATGATCTTCGCCGACCGGCCCGAGGATCGGCGCGTGGCGCTGGAACGCCTGCTGCCGATCCAGCGCAAGGATTTCTCGGAACTGTTCCGGATCATGGTCGGGCTGCCGGTGACCATCCGCCTGTTCGACCCGCCCCTGCACGAATTCCTGCCCCAGGACCGCGAGGGCATCCGCGAGCTGGCCGAATCGCTCGATCTGCCGATCTCGGACGTGTCGCGCCGGATCGAGGCATTGTCGGAATTCAACCCGATGCTGGGGATGCGCGGCGTTCGGCTGGGCATCACCGTGCCCGAGATCTACGACATGCAGGCCCGCGCCATTTTCGAGGCGGCGATCGCCACGGCCTCGGCCGGTGCGGCGGTGGTGCCCGAGATCATGATCCCGCTGGTCAGCGCCCGCCGCGAGGTCGAGATCGTCAAGACCCGTGTCGACGCGGTCGCCGCCGCCGTGCGCAACGAGACCGGTCGCGATTTCACCTATCGCCTGGGGGTCATGGTCGAAACCCCGCGCGCCGCCCTGCGCGCCGGCGATATCGCGCGCCATGCCGCTTTCCTGTCCTTCGGCACCAATGACCTGACCCAGATGACCTATGGCCTGTCGCGCGACGATGCTGGTCGCTTCATGGGCACCTATGTCCAGCAGGGGGTCTATGACGAGGACCCGTTCCATATCCTCGATGTCGACGGGGTCGGGGAATTGCTGCTGACCGGCACCGGTCGCGCCCGCGAGGCCCAGCCCGATATCACCATCGCCGTCTGTGGCGAACATGGCGGCAACCCGCAATCCATCGCCTTCTGCCACCGTGCCGGGCTGGATTACGTCTCCTGCTCGCCCTTCCGGGTGCCGGTTGCCCGTCTTGCTGCAGCGCAGGAATCGATTCGGGGCAAGATCGAGAAAACGGCCTGATTCGGGGCGGTTGCTGCGTCGGTTCCAGGAATGCTGCAAGCGCGAATTGGCGTGATCCCGCCAGAAATCCGCCATTGCCTAGGCGGGATTTCGCCCAAATCGCGATTCCGCAGGCGCTTCCCTGGTCCTCACGCTCAAGCAGGTGGCGAGTTCTGAAACGCTTTGTGTAGTTTCGCCGGGATTTTGCCGGTCAGCTGCCACTGCCCCGGCGCCCAACGAACAGGAACTTGCTGTATGCTTACGCTCAACCGTAAACTGGCTGCGCTTTGCCTGAGCCTTGCGATTGCGCTGCCCTCGGCGCCCCAGATTGCCGCCGCCGACCCCGCGCGCGGTCCCGAAACTGTCACCAAAGCGCGCTATGGTGGCGCTGACTCGCTCGCCTGTCTGGCAGAGGCGCTTTATTTCGAAGCCCGTGGCGAAGGCCGCAACGGTCAGCGCGCCGTGGCCGAGGTCATCCTGAACCGCGTCGACAGCGGTGCCTTCCCGAATTCGGTCTGCGGCGTCGTCCATCAGCGCGGCCAGTTCACCTATAACAAGGGCCGGCGCATGTCGAATGCCGCCGCTGCCGCCCGGTCGCGCCAGATCGCCGCCGATGCGATTGCAGGTGCGCCGCGCGCGCTGACCGATGGTGCGACCTATTTCCACACCACGGCGGTGCGCCCTTCCTGGTCGAAGCGCTTTACCCGCACCGCCCGCATCGGCAGCCATATCTTTTATCGTCAGGGTCGCCGCGTCGCGTCGAACTGACAAGGTACCTGGCTGGCATGACGCCATGGCGGTCAGGCCGATCAATTTGTCGGATATGCCCCGCCCCTTGCGGCGGGGCGTTTTCTTTGAAATCTGGTCTGCATGAACGAACCGGACCAGATTCACCTTCGCGACCATGTCATCGCGGCAGAGATTGGCGCCTTCCAGTCCGAGCGCGGGCGCGAGCAGCGCTTGCGCTTCAACCTGACCGTCGATCTGGCCGATCCGGCGATCGGGGTCGGCGACGATGTGGATCGCATCCTCTCCTATGACGTGCTGACCGATGCGATTGCCGCAGGCCTCGCGGATCAGCGATTCAACCTGCTGGAAACGCTGGCGGAAAAGATCGCGGCCGAGGTGCTGATCCACCCCCGTGCCGCGCGCGTCAGCATTACCGTCGAGAAGCTGGACCGGGTGCCTGGCGCGCTTGGCGTCACCCTGATCCGACGCCGGGGTCGGGTCGATACGGCGGATGTCTCGCTGGCGCCGGTGGTGCTGTTCCACGGTGCCGAGATCGCGCGCCCGACCGGTGCCGTCATCCTGACGCCTGACGCGCCCGATCTGCCCTTGCCTGCGGGCGGGAATGAACGCCGGGTGGCGCTTCTGGCGCTGGATCAGGCGGCCTGGGCGCTTGGCGGACGGCTGGGCCTCGACGTGGCCGACAGCCGGACCGAACTCGATTGGGCCGTCAAGGAAGCCCGTCCCATCGTCTGGGCGCCGTCGCGCATGGCCGCCGATGTGGCCGGGCTGGAGGCAGAGCCGCTGGCGCTTGCCCTCTGGCTGGCGGAACGGATGAAGGCCAGCCGGCTGGATCTCGCCCTGCCTGAGGGTGCCGGGATGCCGGTGCTGCCCACCGCCATCCCCCTGCGCCGGATCGCCGGATGAGCGATTACTGGCGCCCCATCCCCGAGGAGGGCGGCGCGTATCCGCTGGCTGGCGGCTGGCTGAGGTTTTCCCGTGTCGAGCGCCTGTCGCGCACGGCCCCGCCCGAAATCCTGCCTGCTGAGGCAGCCCCGTCCGATCTGCTGGCCCGGCTGACCGCGCCGCGCCGCGACATCTGCGGCATTTCCATGGCAAACCCTTCGCTGATGGGGATCGTCAATGCGACGCCCGACAGTTTTTCCGATGGCGGTGCCTATGACGGCATCGCGCAGGCCCGGCTTCTGGCCGGGGCGGGGGCGGATATGCTCGATATCGGCGGCGAATCGACCCGGCCCGGCGCGGCCGAGGTTTCCGTCACTGAGGAAATCGCCCGTATCCTGCCGGTGATCGGTGCGCTGCGGGACCGGCTTCCGGTCTCGGTCGATACGCGCAAGGCCGGGGTGGCGCGTGCTGCCGTGGCGGCGGGGGCGGGGCTGATCAACGATGTCTCGGGCTTCGATTTCGACCCGGATCTGGCGGGTCTTGTGGCCGAAACCGGGCTGCCGGTCTGCCTGATGCATGCGCAGGGCGTGCCCGAGACGATGCAGGACGATCCGCATTACGGCGATGTGCTGCTCGATGTCTTTGACGCGCTTGAGGCGCGGGTGCAACGCGCCGAGGCTGCCGGGATCGCGCGCGACCGGATCATGGTCGATCCGGGCATCGGTTTCGGCAAGACCCGCGCGCATAATCTGGCGATCCTGAACCGGATCGGTCTTTATCACGGGCATGGATGCGCGATCCTGCTTGGCATCTCGCGCAAGCGGCTGATCGGCGAGGTGGCCGGGATGGACGACCCGATGGCGCGGGGGCCGGGGACGCTGGCGCTGATGCTTGCGGCGGTCGGGCAGGGGGTGCAGATGCACCGTGTGCATGATATTGCAGCGGCCCGGCAAGCGCTGGCATTGTGGCGGGCAGCGACGGAAAGGACAGACTGATGGTGCGGAAGCTTTTCGGGACCGACGGGGTTCGCGGCAAGGCCAATAGCGAGCCGATGACGGCAGAGATGGCGCTGCGCCTGGGTGCGGCGGCAGGGCGCTATTTCCGCCGCGACGGGCGCAACGGGCATCGCGTGGTGATCGGCAAGGACACCCGGCTGTCGGGCTATATGCTGGAAAACGCGCTGACCGCCGGGCTGACCAGCACGGGCATGAACGTGCTGCTGCTGGGTCCGGTGCCGACGCCGGCAGTGGGATACCTGACCCGCTCGATGCGGGCTGATCTGGGGCTGATGATCTCGGCCAGCCACAACCCGGCTGACGATAACGGCATCAAGTTCTTCGGCCCCGACGGCTTCAAGCTGTCCGACGAGGCCGAGGCCGAGATCGAGCAGATCGTCTATGGCCAGATCCGCCCGGCAGAACCGCAGAATATCGGCCGCGCCAAGCGCGTCGACGATGGCCGCTGGCGCTATGTCGAATATGCCAAGACCACCTTTCCCGCCGGGCAGCGGCTGGACGGGCTGAAAGTGGTGATCGACTGCGCCAATGGTGCCGCCTATCGCGCCGCGCCGGATGTGCTTTACGAACTCGGCGCCGAGGTGGTCAGCGTCGGGGTCGAACCCAATGGACGCAATATCAATGACGGTGTGGGATCGACCCATCCCGAGGCCGCCGCGCAGGCGGTGCTGAACAACCGCGCCGATCTGGGCATCTGCCTCGATGGCGATGCCGACCGGGTGATCCTGATCGACGAAAAGGGCCGGGTCGCCGATGGCGATCAGTTGATGGCGCTGATGGCCGGGCGTTGGGCGGATCAGGGCCGGCTGGCGGGCGGCGCGCTTGTCGCCACGGTGATGTCGAATCTCGGGCTGGAACGTTTCATGCAGGGGCGCGGCCTCCGGCTCGAACGCACCAAGGTCGGCGACCGCTATGTGGTCGAGCGGATGCGCGAGGGCGGTTTCAACCTCGGCGGGGAGCAGTCGGGCCATCTGGTGATGACCGATTATGCGACGACCGGCGACGGGCTGATCGCGGCGCTGCAATTCCTGGCCGCCATGCGCGAGACCGGGCGCGCCGCATCCGAGCTGGTTCATCAGTTCGACGCGGTGCCGCAATTGCTGAAGAATGTCCGCTATGCCGCTGGTGCCGATCCGCTTTCCGCCGATCCGGTCGTGCAAGCCATCGCCTCGGGCGAGGCCCGGCTGAACGGCACCGGCCGGGTGCTGATCCGCAAGTCGGGAACCGAGCCGCTGATCCGCGTCATGGCCGAGGCCGAGGACGAGGCCATGCTGCGCGAGGTCGTCGACAGCATCGTCTCTGCGGTGGAAAACGCCGTCTAGATCGTTTCGGCCAGCGGATCGTAATCGTAGATCCAGTCGTAGCGCCCCAACAGTGCCCCCGGCGCCAGCCGCGACAGCGCGCCGATCCCGGCATGGCCGATCAGCCTGAGCGGCCCCTTCAGGTGATAGTTGCGGGCATTGGCATTGGCGGCCTCGATCACGCGGCTGGCGCGGGGGCGGCGCAATGCCTGATAGCGCGCCAGTGCCGCCGGTTGATCGGCAATTGCGTCGAGGCAGGCGGTCAGGATCCAGGCATCCTCGATGGCCATGACCGCGCCCTGGGCCATGAAGGGCAGGGTCGGATGGGCGGCATCGCCAAGAATGGCGCGGCTGCCATCCTGCCAGCGGGCGGCAACGCGGTGCCGGAACAGGCCCCAGATGCCGACCTCGTCGACCAGCGACAGCCAGCCCGGCACCGGGCCGCCGAACCCCGCGAAGGCGGCGCGAAGGTTTTCCGGGTCGTCCCTGTGCGACCACCCTTCCGCCACCCAGTCTGGCCGCTCCAGCACCGCCACGATATTGCGTAAGCCATCGCCCAGGCGATAGCTGACCAGATGCCGGCCCGGTCCCATGAAGACGCGGGCGAAAGGGTCGTCAGTAGGGTCGGGGATCAGCGCGCGCCAGGCGGTCTGGCCGGTGAAGAAGGGCTGTTCCGGGCCGTTCAGCACCGGGCGCACGACGCTGTGCAGCCCGTCTGCGCCGATCAGCAGCGGGGCTTCGGGCAGGGCGGCGGCGATGTCCTGACCAAGTTCGATGGTGACGCCCGCCCTGCGGGCGGCGCGTTCCAGCAGCTCGACCAGCCGGGCGCGGTGGATCATGCGGAATGCGGCGCCAGGCCGTCGCGCCGCAAGCGGCAGCATCGCCACCTGCCGTCCGCGGATATCGTTCAGCACCACGCCCTCCGAGCGGGTCGAGACCGCATCCAGCGCCGGCCCGAGCCCGAGCGCTTCCAGCACCCGCCCGGCATTGGGCGAAATCTGCAACCCGGCGCCGACCTCAGTCAGGGCGGGCGCGCGTTCCAGCAGCGTCACCCGCGCGCCGCGCTGCGCCAGTGCCGTGGCCACGGTCAGCCCGGCGATGCCGCCGCCGATTACGGTGATGTTTCGGTTCTGAAGATGGCCGGTCACGACTGCGCCCTCGCGGTTGGGTGATCCCCTGATTGCCGCAAGGAAAGTGCCGAGGCGATGCGGCAGAAGGGCGCGGAACCGACAGCCCGGCCCCGACCGGCAAGGCCGCGCCTGTCAGCAGGCTTCAGTCGTAGCGATGCACCCGCTCGCGGCGTTCGTGCTTTTCCTGGGCGGCGACGGTCATGGTGGCGATCGGGCGCGCGTCCAGCCGCTTGAGGCTGATCGGTTCGCCCGTCACTTCGCAATAGCCATATTCGCCATTGGCGATCCGCCGCAGCGCCGAGTCGATCTTGCCGACCAGCTTGCGCTGGCGGTCGCGGGTGCGAAGTTCCAGCGCGCGGTCGGTTTCCTCGGATGCGCGGTCGGCCAGATCCGGCACGTTCCGGGCGCTGTCCTGCAAGCCTTCCAGCGTCTCTGCGGACTGCTCGATCAACTCGGCTTTCCAGCCTTCAAGCTTGCGACGGAAATATTCCAGCTGGCGATCGTTCATGAACGGCTCGTCTTCGGCCGGGCGATAATCATCGGGCAGGAAAATCTGCGGTTTCATACGTCCTCCGACGGACCGAGGTGCCTGTCTCCCGATCCTCGCGCCCCATTTACGGGAAGCCGGGGGGCTTGTCACTAGCCCATTGAGACCAAATCTCGCCCGGCCTTCTTGCTGCCGCTTATATGGGCGGCTAGGGTCGCGGCGCCGCAGGAAAGGACCAGATGATGCAATTCGCCTCGACCGAAAGCTATGTCGCGCCGCCCGATCTGGCCATGGCGGTGAACGCGGCCGTGGTGCTGGAGCGTCCGCTTCTGGTCAAGGGCGAACCCGGCACCGGCAAGACCGAGTTGGCGCGTCAGGTCGCGGCCTCGCTGGATCTGCCGATCATCGAATGGAATGTGAAATCGACGACCAAGGCGCAGCAGGGTCTTTATGAATACGATGCCGTCAGCCGGTTGCGCGACAGCCAGCTTGGCGACGCGCGCGTGCATGACGTGGCCAATTACATCCGCAAGGGCAAGCTGTGGAACGCCTTCGAGGCGCCGGGCAAGGTGGTGCTGCTGATCGACGAGATCGACAAGGCCGATATAGAGTTTCCGAACGACCTCTTGCAGGAGCTCGACCGGATGGAATTCCATGTCTATGAGACCGGAGAGACGATCCGCGCCGCCCATCGCCCGGTGGTCATCATCACCTCGAATAACGAAAAGGAACTGCCCGACGCTTTCCTGCGTCGCTGCTTTTTCCATTATATCCGCTTCCCCGATGCCGAGGTTCTGGCGAAGATCGTCGATGTCCATTACCCCGGCCTGAAGCCGCGCCTGCTGGAGGAGGCGCTAAGCCAGTTCTTCGAGATCCGCGAAGTGCCGGGGCTGAAGAAGAAGCCCTCGACATCCGAACTGCTGGACTGGCTGAAGCTGATCCTTGCCGAGGATCTTTCGCCCGAAGACCTGAAGAAAGCGCCGGGCGAGATGCTGCCGAAGCTGCATGGCGCGCTTCTGAAGAACGAGCAGGACGTTGCCCTGTTCGAGAAACTGGCCTTCATGGCCCGGCGGCAGGGGAGATAGGCTGTGGAGATCAGGCCGATCCGCGACAGCGACAAGGATCAGTGGCAGGGGCTTTGGGACGGGTATCAGACCTTCTACGGCCATCCGGGCCGCCCGCAGGATTTTTTCGATACCGCCTTCGCACGGCTTGTCTCGGGCAATGCCGACGATTTTCAGGGCTTTGTCGCGGATGAGGGCGGCAGGCTGCTGGGGCTGACGCATTACGTCTTTCACCCGCATCTGTGGCGACCGGAAGGGGTCTGTTATCTGCAGGACCTGTTCACCCTGCCCGAGACGCGCGGCAAGGGCGTCGGGCGCGCCCTGATCGAGGCGGTGGACCGCGCTGCGGCAACGCGTGGGGCCGGCGCCGTCTACTGGCTGACGGCCGAGGACAATTATCCGGGCAGGATGCTCTATGACCGGGTTGCCACGCGCACGCCCTTCATCAAATATCAGCGCGATCTTTCCTGAAAGGGCCTGCCCATGAAGACCATCCTGCTGCTGAACGGCCCGAACCTGAACCTGCTGGGCAAGCGCCAGCCGGAACATTACGGTTATGAAACGCTGGCCGATGTCGAGGCGCTGTCGCGCGAGGCCTGTGCGACCGGCTTCCAGATCGACGCGAAACAGTCGAACTGGGAGGGCCAGCTGATCGACTGGATTCACGAGGCGCGCGGGAAGGCTTCGGGCATCGTCATCAATCCGGGCGGGCTGTCGCATACCTCGGTCGCGCTTCTGGATGCGCTGAATGCCTTCGAGGCCCCGGTGATCGAGGTCCATATCAGCCAGATCCACAAGCGTGAGGCCTTCCGGCATCACTCCTATATCAGCCACCGTTCCGATGCGGTGATCGCGGGGCTAGGGATCGACGGTTACGGTGCGGCGGTGCGGCGGGTCTGCAAGCTGGCAGGCTAACCGTCGATGCGGTGGATCTCGCGCTTCAAGGCGGCGCTGCGCCCGGCCCATTCGCTGGTCGCCAGACGCGCCTTGTGGGCGTCGAGCGCGGCCTCATCGGCATAAAGCTCCTCGATCTGCCAGATCAGCGGGTCACCCGTCTGTTCGGTGGCGAAGAACAGGCAACCGGGTTCGGCGCGGCTGAGGGCGACATGTTCGGACAGGTGGTCGAGCACGATCTTCAATTCGTCCATATCGGCACAGATAAGCCTGACCGACAGGGCGATCTGTCCCGGCGCCGGGGCAGGGCGGCCAAGGCTTGCGTCAGCGCCATGGTCATGTCCACAGTTGCAACTCATTTCAACTCCTCCGTCAGGGCGTGGCACGGGCAGGGTTGCACGTTTCTCGCCCGAAATTACGGAGAGATAAAGGTCGCACCCTTGTCCATCAAACGGTTTGGAGAAGATCTCAGGCGGGCGAGGCAGAGGGCCGCGCCCGCCTGAAATGACGACGGTCAGGACCGTTCGCGCACCTGTTTGCGGCCGTGCACCATCGGGCCGACCAGGTTCTCGCGCTTCCAGAAGCGATAGAACAGGATCACGCCGATATGCATCAGGACCAGCAGCAGCAGCAGGTTGGCACCGAGATCGTGGTAATTCTTCGCAGCTTTCGCCGTGGCCGAACTGACATAGCCGACCAGAGGGCCGGCATCGATGAAATTCTCGGATTCCGTCATCATCCCCGAGAGCACCTGCGCCACAAGCGCGGCCAGCATGGCGATCACCGACAGCGCGCCAAGCGGGTTATGGCCGGGCCAATAGCTCGGCTCGCGCAGGAACATGTGGTTCATATAGCCGCGCACCGCGCCCGGGCCGCGCAGGAAATGCGAGAACCGTGCCGGAGGTGGCCCGACAAAGCCCCAGATCAGCCGGAAGGCAAGCAGAAAGGTGACCGCATAGCCGCACCAGAAATGCAGGGTCATGCGGGTCGGGCCGTAGTTTCCCAACAGCCAGGCGGCGATGACGAAGAAGGCCAGAAGCCAGTGGAACCCGCGCAGCAGCGGGTCCCACAATTTCACCTCGCGGACATCCGAAGACCGCTCCGCCATGACTTACTCCTTGCGGAAGTCATCGTGGCAGGCCTTGCAGGCACCGCCGAGCTTGCCGAGAACCGGACCAAGCGCGTCCTGACCGGCACCCAGGGCCGCACCGGCACCAGCGGCAGCGGTCTGGAATGCGACATATTCCGCGGCAAAATCGGCGCTGTTGTCCCAGACGGCGGGCAGGGCCTCGGTCTCGACCCCATCGGCGGGCGAGGTGCCGGGAATGAACAGTGCCGGCAAGGTATATTTGCTCAGCGCCTCGATATTGTCGCCGGCGGCGGTCGCGGCGGCGGCGTCATAGGCAATGTCGCCCTTTGCCATGCCGGCCAGCGTGCCCATGTTCATCGCCAGCATTTTCATGTAACCGGCGCGCGCTTCCAATGCGTCTTCGGCGGCATCGGCAAGGGCGATGGCGGGGGCGGCGGCAATGAGACTGGCAAGAATAAGCGGGCGCATGTGGCTCTCCTGTTAGGGTAAAGTCGGAATTAATGGTCAATATTTCCACGTCTTGAGCGACAGCCGATGGCTGTGCGCATGTCCCGAACCTTAAAGAAGATGATGCTATTGGCAAAGGCCAAGCGCCGCCCGGAGGGCCGGACGGCGATGAACTTTTCGTCAACTGTACAGATTCTGGACACCGACTTCCTGATGGATCCGGTTGACCATCTGCGGCTCAAGCCCAAGCGCCTGGGCAAGCTTGTGCAGGTATTGCGCCTCTTCCTGACTGTCGAAGTCGATGGCCATGACCGAGACCAGATAGACCTGCGGGCCAAGCCCCTGCGGCACTTCGCGGGCCAGGGCCTGGGCGTCGATGGGGGCGGCCATCTGTTCGCGGATGAACTGACGCTCCTCCTCGTCGAGATCGCCAAGCTCGCCCATCAGGCGGGTCTTCTCGGCCTCGTCGATCTTGCCGTCTGCCTTGGCGGCCTGGATCATGGCGCGCAGCATCAGCCCGGCCAGGGCGTTCTGCTCTGGCGTTGGTGCGATCTCGGGCTCGCGCCCGGTGGTCAGCGAGTCGTTCAGCAATTCGCCGAAAGAGGCATCGTTCTGCTGCTGAGAGCCGCGACTTGCCAGCGAACCTGCCGCCGCGCCGCCAAGCATCCCGCCCAGCAGATCGCCGAGCCCGCCGCCCGACTGGCCGGTGCGCGCGCTTGTGCTGCCGCCGGTCAGCTGGTCGAAAATACCGCCGAGACCGCCCGTGGCCCCGGTCGAATTCGGCCCGCCATAGCGCCGCCCGGTCCCGGCCGTCGCGGCGGCACCACCGCCAAGAAGCCCGCCCAGCAGATCGCCAATGCTGCCGCCCGGCTGGCTGCTGCGCGTGCCGGTCTGCGTGCCGCGCGTGATCTGATCCAGCAGCCCGCCGCCGGTTCGGCGCGAGGATGTGCCCGACCGGGACTGGCTGTTGCCCTTTATCACCGCGCTCACACCCTTGGCGACCAGAACACCGGCCGCGACTCGGGCAAGGGATTTCATAAGACTCATAAGCTGTACTCCACCGCTTGCGGGACATGCCGCAAGGGGCGCAGCATGCAACGGAAAACGAACGCAATTATTCCGGTCAGGTTCCTTGGCCCGGCGAATTGCCCGCAAAGCGCGCCTGCCCTTGATTTTTCCCGAATCTGAATTTATCTCCGCCAGCGATAGAAATACGGGGAACGGACCGCCTTCTGCCCCGATCAAGGAGGCCTTCATGGCAAAAGCAAAGTTTGAACGGACGAAACCGCACGTCAACATCGGGACGATCGGTCACGTCGACCACGGCAAGACGACGCTGACGGCGGCGATCACGAAGTATTTCGGCGATTTCAAGGCCTATGACCAGATCGACGGCGCGCCGGAAGAAAAGGCCCGCGGGATCACCATCTCGACGGCGCATGTGGAATACGAATCCGACAGCCGCCACTATGCCCATGTCGACTGCCCCGGCCACGCCGACTACGTCAAGAACATGATCACCGGCGCGGCGCAGATGGACGGCGCGATCCTGGTGGTGAACGCCGCCGATGGCCCGATGCCGCAAACCCGCGAGCATATCCTGCTCGGCCGTCAGGTCGGCATCCCCTACATGGTCGTCTACCTGAACAAGGTCGACCAGGTGGATGACGAAGAGCTGCTGGAACTGGTCGAGATGGAGGTGCGGGAACTCCTGTCCTCCTACGACTATCCCGGCGACGATATCCCGATCGTCAAGGGCTCGGCCCTGGCGGCGATGGAAGGCCGTGATCCGGAAATCGGCGAGAACTCGATCCGTGCGCTGATCGCGGCGGTCGACGAATACATCCCGACGCCCGAGCGCGCCGTTGACCAGCCCTTCCTGATGCCGATCGAGGACGTGTTCTCGATCTCGGGTCGCGGGACGGTTGTGACCGGCCGTGTCGAGCGTGGCGCGGTGAACGTCGGCGACGAACTTGAGATCGTGGGCATCCGCGACACCAAGAAAACCACCTGCACCGGCGTGGAAATGTTCCGCAAGCTGCTGGATCGCGGGGAAGCGGGCGACAATATCGGCGCGCTGCTGCGCGGTGTCGACCGTGACGGCGTCGAGCGCGGTCAGGTCCTGTGCAAGCCGGGTTCGGTGAAGCCGCACACCAAGTTCGAGGCTGAAGCCTATATCCTGACCAAGGAAGAAGGCGGCCGCCACACCCCGTTCTTCGGCAACTACCGCCCGCAGTTCTACTTCCGCACCACGGACGTGACCGGGACGGTGAAGCTGCCCGAGGGCACGGAAATGGTGATGCCGGGCGACAACCTGAAGTTCGAGGTCGAACTGATCGCCCCGATCGCGATGGAAGAGAAGCTGCGCTTCGCCATCCGCGAGGGCGGCCGCACCGTCGGCGCCGGCGTGGTGTCGAAGATCATCGAGTGATCGCAAGGGCTCAGGCCCGACCGATATCGCGAGAGAAAGCCCGTCCCGAAAGGGGCGGGCTTTTGCGTGGGGTGGGGGCAGGCGACCTCCTGCCATGAATTGTCAGCAGGGCAGGGCGATGATGGCCCCCGACGCATTGAACGGAGATTTCAGGATGATCGATCATATCGGGCTGGCCGTGTCGGATCTGGACGCTGCGCGGCGTTTTTACGAGCCGGCGCTGAAGCCGCTTGGCATTGCCGCGGTGATGGAGGTGACCGAGGAGATGACCGGCGGTCATGGCGCCCATCTGGGCATGGGGCGGGCCGACAAGCCGTTCTTCTGGATTGGCACCAGCAAGCCGGCGACGGGCGGTTGTCATGTCGCATTCGCGGCCCCCGATCAGGCCACGGTGGACGCATTTTACAAGGCGGCCATGGCGGCGGGCGGAACCGATAATGGCGCGCCGGGGCTGCGTCCGGAATATCATCCGGGCTATTACGGGGCCTTCGTCCTCGATCCCGATGGTCATAATATCGAGGCCGTTTTCCATGGTGCCGCTGGCTGACAACCGACCCCTGCCGGGCATGGCCGGAACGATCTGGTGCCGAAGCGAAATGGTCCTTGACTGTTGCGCTGCCCGATCTTGACAGAGGGCGATTGCGGGGTCAGTTTCGGCGGTCCCGCAAAATCGCCCATGACGGGCAAAGTCATTTGAGGTCACGGATGTTCAGCTGGTTTGAGCGACGGCTCGACCCCTATCCCGCTACTGCGCCGCAGATGCCGCCCCAGTCCTTCTGGGGCTTCCTGCTGCATTATTCGCGCGGGGCGGTGCCGTGGCTGGTGCTGCTGGCCTTGGGCTCGGGTCTGATCGCGCTGATCGAGGTCTCGCTGTTCGGCTATCTCGGCGATCTGGTGAACCGGCTGGCCGATACGCCGCGCGATCGGTTCTGGGCGGTCGAGGGGCGGCGGCTGGCCATGATGGGGCTGTTGCTGCTGGTGGTGATGCCGCTTCTGCACGCGCTGACCAGCATGGTCATGCACCAGACGCTTCTGGGCAATTTCCCGCAGCGCATCCGCTGGCAGGCGCATCGCTATCTGCTGCGCCAGTCGGTCGGCTATTTCCAGGACGAATTCGCCGGCCGCATCGCGCAGCGGCTGATGCAGACGGCGCTTGCCGTGCGCGAGGTGGCGATGAAGATCATGGATGTGGCTGTCTATGTGACGGTCTATTTCCTTGGCGCGGTCGTGCTTGCCGCCAGTCAGGACTGGCGGCTTGGACTGCCCTTCGCGCTTTGGGGGCTGGGCTTCGGGGTCATGCTCTGGCAGATCGTGCCGCGTCTGGGCCGGGTCGCGCAGCAGCAGGCGGATGCGCGCAGCACCATGACCGGGCAGGTCGTCGACAGCTATACCAATATCGCCACGGTGAAGCTGTTCTCGCATTCCGACCGCGAAGAGGCCTGGATGCATCAGGGCATGGATGGCTTCCTGCAGACCGTCCATCGGCAGATGCGGCTGGCGGCGACGCAGGACATGCTGCTGACGGTAATGAACGTGCTGCTGGTGGCGGGTGTCACCGTGCTGGGGCTGACGCTCTGGACCTCGGGCCTGGTCGATGTCGGCATCGTCGCGGTGGCGATTCCGCTGGCGCTTCGGCTGAACAATATGTCGCATTGGATCATGTGGGAATTCGCCGCGCTGTTCGAGAATGTGGGCACGGTGCGCGACGGGATTTCCTCGCTCGCCATGCCGCGCATGGTGCAGGACCGGCCGGACGCGCGGGCGCTGCAGCCCGGGCCGGGCGCGGTCGCCTTCGAGGATGTCACTTTCCGCTATGGCGCCGAGGAAGCCGCCCGCCCGCTGGCCGTGCTGGACGGCCTCAGCCTGCAGATCGCGCCGGGCGAGCGTGTCGGTCTGATCGGGCGCTCGGGTGCCGGCAAGTCGACGCTGGTCAATCTGCTGCTGCGCTTCCACGATGTCGAAAGCGGCCGGATCGCCATCGACGGGCAGGACATTGCCGGGGTCACGCAGGAAAGCCTGCGCGCCGCCATCGGCGTGGTCACGCAGGACAGCAGCCTGCTGCATCGCTCGGTGCGCGAGAATATCGCCTATGGCCGCCCCGATGCCTCCGAGGCCGAGATCGTCGAGGCCGCCCGCATGGCCGAGGCGCAGGATTTCATCCCCGGCCTTTCCGACAGCCATGGCCGGCAGGGGCTGGATGCCCATGTGGGCGAGCGCGGGGTGAAACTGTCCGGCGGGCAGCGCCAGCGCATCGCCATCGCGCGGGTTGCGCTGAAGGACGCGCCGATCCTGGTGCTGGACGAGGCGACCTCGGCCCTCGACAGCGAGGCCGAGGCGGCGATCCAGTCCCGCCTCGATGTGCTGATGGAGGGCAAGACGGTCATCGCCATCGCGCATCGGCTGTCGACCATTGCGGCGATGGACCGGCTGATCGTGCTTGACCATGGCCGAATCGCAGAGCAGGGGACGCATGGCGAATTGCTGGCGGCGGACGGGATCTATGCCCGGCTCTGGGCGCGGCAATCGGGCGGGTTTCTGGCTGTCGACGACGATGCGGCGGCGGTTGCCGAATGATGCGCGGGCTGCGCGCCTGATGAACGCATGATCGGGCGATCCCGGAACCTGGCCTGCCGGCGGGCTTCGACCTGATCGACCGGCAGGGAAGGGGCGCGGGTGCGATTTCATGATCGGGCCACTTCCCCCTTGCGCCCTGCCGCGTTCCGCACTAATCAGGCGCGCGGCCTAGGGGTATAGCTCAGTTGGTAGAGCATCGGTCTCCAAAACCGAGGGTCGTGGGTTCGAGTCCCCCTGCCCCTGCCAGTCGCCTGCGCATTATGCGTGACCGGACCGCCAAAGCATTCCCGACATGACCATTCGCATCCATATCGGCGCCCACAAGACCGCCACGACAGAGATGCAGCAGGCGCTTCGCCGTGTCCGAACGCGTCTGGAAGAGGCCGGGACCGGCGTCGTCGGGCCGCGCGGGCTGCGCGGCGACTGGATTTCCCTGCACCGGGCGATGTTCGCCGGCGACGAAGAAGCACTTGGCAGGGCGCGAACGCGGCTGGGGCGCTGGCTGCGCCGGCACGAACGCCATGTGATCTCGGAAGAAAACATCATCGGCACCGTGCATCGGCGGCGCATCTTCGGCGCCGGCAACGTTCTTTACCCTGAGGCGGCAGAGAATCTGGGCCTTCTGCGCGACCTTCTGGGCAATCCCGAGGTCGAGCTGTTCCTGTCGATTCGCGATCCGGCGGAATTCGTCACCTCGGCCTATGGTCAGGTCCTGCGCGAAGGCGTGGCCATGGGGATCGAGGATTATGTCGAAGGCTATGACGTGTCTGCTTTCTCCTGGGCGGAACTGGTCACGCGGCTGCGCGCGGTGCCCGGGGTGACGCGTATCACCTGCTGGCGCTATGAGGATTACGCGGTCCTGCGCCCCGAGATCATGTCGCAGCTGATCGGGCCGGAACTCGCCGCCCTGGTGCCGCCGCCCGAGACCCATAATGCCGGCATGTCCGAAGCCGCCTATCGGCAGTTTCTGGAATGGGTCTTCGACGATATCGACGCGCCTTTCCCCGAACTTCTGGCCCGTGCCCGGGCGATGCATCCGAAAGGACCGGGCGATCCGGGGATGCGCCCCCTGCCGGAGGCGGTCCATGTCGAGAGCCGCGCGCGCTATGCCGGGGATGTCGACGCGCTCTCGGCGCTCGACGGGGTGATGCTGCTGCGCCCGGAAACCGGCGGGGCAGGCGACAAGCCGGCTTGAAAATGCGACCGGTCCGGTTTATCTGACCGGCTGCAACACGAGGATCACCATGGCCAACCCCGTTCAGTTCCTGTCCCAGGTCCGCGCCGAAGCCGCCAAGATCACCTGGCCGACCCGCCGCGAGGTGGTGACGACCACGATCATGGTGCTGATCATGGCATCGCTGGCGGCGGTGTTCTTCTTCCTGACCGACCTTGCCATCCGCACCGGCATGGCCTTGCTGCTTGGCTGACAGGCACGGCCCACGGCGCTGATTGGCCTGGTTCTGCCGGTGGTTTTCTTTCTGGCTGACCTGGCGATTACCGGGGCGCTCGGTGCCTTGCCCGGGCAGGGCTGACGGGGTTGCAATTGGCTGCGGGTGGCTGTATGTCCGCCCGACCTGCCCGAAAGTCGGCGTGCAAGATTCGTTGCGCGCCGGTTTCATTTTTCGGGCCGAACAGATTTGAACCGGGCGGCGTGCCGCCCTTGGGCGACGAAGAAACAGGGGTCGATCGGAACATGGCAAAGCGTTGGTATTCGGTCAGCGTCCTGTCGAACTTCGAAAAGAAGGTCGCCGAGGCGATTCGCCTCGCAGTGGCGGAAAAATCGCTGGAAGAGCAGATCGACGATGTTCTGGTCCCGACCGAGGAAGTGATCGAGATCCGCCGGGGCAAGAAGGTCACCTCCGAGCGTCGTTTCATGCCGGGCTATGTGCTCGTGCATATGGAAATGAACGACCGCACCTATCATCTGGTCAATTCGATCAACCGGGTGACCGGGTTCCTCGGCGCGCAGGGCAAGCCGATGCCGATGCGCGACGACGAGGTGAACCTGATCCTGCATCGCACCGGCGAGGGCGGGGCCGAGGTCGCGCCGCGCAACCTGATCCGTTTCGACATCGGCGAGACGGTGAATGTGACCGACGGCCCGTTCGAGGGCTTCTCGGGAACGGTGGAAGAAGTCGACGACGCCGCCAGCCGCATCAAGGTCACGGTGTCGATCTTCGGCCGGCCGACGCCGGTCGAACTGGAATTCACGCAGGTCGCCAAGACCGCGTGATGTGTGTGCGGGAGGCGTAAGCCGGACCGCTATGTCGGCCCCATCAGCCCAATCAAGGGCGGGGCGTGATGAAAAAGGAGAGGCCACATGGCCAAGAAAGTCGTCGGGCAGCTGAAGCTGCAGATCAAGGCGGGCGAAGCCAACCCGTCCCCGCCCGTGGGCCCCGCACTGGGTCAGCGCGGCATCAACATCATGGAATTCTGCAAGGCGTTCAACGCCAAGACGCAGGAAATGCAGAAGGGTTCGCCCGTCCCGGTGGTCATCACCTATTACCAGGACAAGTCGTTCACCTTCGAGACCAAGACGCCGCCCGCGTCCTTCCTGCTGAAGCAGGCCGCCGGTCTGAAGCCGGTGGGCAAGCGCAACCGCGCCAAGGGTTCGGAAAAGCCCGGTCGCGCGAATGCCGGTTCGGTCACCTCCAAGCAGGTGCGCGAGATCGCCGAAGTGAAGATGAAGGATCTGTCCGCGAACACGGTCGAAGAAGCGATGAAGATCATCGCCGGTTCCGCCCGTTCGATCGGCATCGAGGTGAAGGGCTAAGTCATGGCAAAACTCGCTAAGAAAAAAGCCGCTGCCCGCGCCGCCTTCGAAGGCAAGGCCAACCTGACCGTCGACGAAGCGGTCAAGCTGGTGAAGGGTGCCGCCTCGGCCAAGTTCGACGAGACCATCGAGATCGCGATGAACCTCGGCGTCGACCCGCGCCATGCCGACCAGATGGTCCGCGGCGTGGTCCAGCTGCCTGCCGGCACCGGCAAGGATGTGCGCGTCGCCGTTTTCGCCCGTGGCCCCAAGGCTGACGAAGCCTCGGCCGCCGGTGCCGAAGTCGTCGGTGCGGAAGACCTGCTGGAATCGATCCAGGGCGGCAAGCTCGACTTCGATCGGGTCATCGCCACCCCGGACATGATGCCGCTGGTCGGTCGCCTGGGCAAGATCCTCGGCCCGCGCAACCTGATGCCGAACCCGAAGGTCGGCACCGTGACCATGGACGTGGCGCAAGCCGTTGCCGCCGCCAAGGGCGGCGAGGTCCAGTTCAAGGCCGAGAAGGCCGGGGTCGTCCATGCCGGCATCGGCAAGGTCAGCTTCGACGCCGACAAGATCGCCCAGAACGTCCGCGCCTTCGTCGAAGCCGTGAACCGCGCCAAGCCGAGCGGGGCCAAGGGCACCTATGTCAAGAAGGTCTCGATCAGCTCGACCATGGGTCCGGGCGTCTCGATCGACGTTTCCGACGCGGTGACCGCGCAGTAATCCTGCGCAACCGGAAATTCGAAGGCTCGGCGGGTGCTGCCCGCCGGGCCTTTGCTATTTTCTCGTCTTCGGCTAAGCTCGGGATTTGTTTGTACCGAGTGTTGTTTTGCCCATGCCGACGGCCATTTCGCCGCTTCTGACCATCGTCGTCACCAGCCACTGTCGGCCTAAGCTGCTGGCAGGCGCACTTCAGTCCATCCGCGATCAGGGGGATTTCGAGGCCGAGATCATTCTGGCCGACGATGCCGGCTGTGCCGAAACCCGGCGACTGGCGGCAGAGATGCTGAGCGAAAAGGATGTGCTGATCTCACGGCCCGGAATGAAGGGGCCGGCGGAAAGCCGCAATATCGGCATCGAACTGGCGCGCGCGCCCTGGATCGGCTTTCTCGACGATGACGATCGGCTGGTGCCGGGCTGGTTCGCGGCGCTTGAGGCGGCGCTTGCCGACCCGACGCCGCGGGTGATCTTCGGCGATTACCTGCTTTGCAATGCCGATGGCAGCAACCCGCAGCACCAGGATGCCGGTGCGGCCCCGGTGCGCCGGCTGCGGATACGCAACATGATCCACAGTGCCGCCTTCGTCATGCCGCGCTGCGTGAAGGCCCGGTTCGAGCCGGCCTTGCGCAGCCATGAGGACTGGGATTTCCTGCTGTCGCTTTATGCCGAACTGCCCTTTCAATACCTGCCGGTCGTGGCCAGCGAATACCGCGCCGCATTGGCAGGGAACCGCAACAATGTGACGGGCGAGGATCTGGCCGCCGATTACCAGGCCGTTTATGAACGCCACCCGGTCAAGCGGCAGGGGCTGCTGAAGGCACGCCGGAAGCGCTTGCAATACATGGCGCGCATCATGCCGCCCAACGGCCTGTGAATGCCGCGGGCTTGCGATCCTTCGCCGAGAGGTCTATAGACGCCGCCTGCACCGGTCCGATGATTCATCTGATTCGTCGGGCCGTTGCTTTCGTCCGAGACGGAGGGTGCCGCGAAAGCGGCTTAATTTCCTTCCTGAGATGGAAGTCGAGACCATTTTTCCGGGGCTCTCCTCGGGTGATCTCGGGTCCATCGTTTGCGGACCCGACCCTTGGTCCATCGCGGCCGTGGGAAAGTGAGAGCCGGGGAGAAATCCCCAAACTTGGAGTTAACCGTGGATAGAGCACAAAAAGAACAGGTGGTCGAGGAACTCGGCCAGATCTTTGAAAGCTCTGGCGTCGTGGTGGTTGCCCACTACGAAGGGATGACGGTTGCACAGATGCAGGACCTGCGCGCGCGTATGCGCGAAGAAGGCGGGTTCGTTCGCGTTGCCAAGAACAGGCTCGCCAAGATCGCCCTGGAAGGCAAGCCCTGCGCAAGCATCGGCGAATACCTGACGGGCATGACCGTGCTGTCCTATTCGGAGGACCCTGTGGCTGCGGCCAAGGTCGCCGATAAATACGCCAAGGATAACGAGAAATTCGTGATCCTCGGCGGTGCCATGGGCGACACGGCCTTGGATCCGGCCGGTGTCAAAGCCGTCGCCGCTATGCCGTCGCGCGAGGAGCTTATCGCTTCCATCGTCGGCTGCATCGGCGCACCCGCTTCGAACATCGCCGGTGCGATTGGCGCCCCTGCTTCGAACATCGCGGGCATTCTTTCGACGCTCGAAGAGCGCGAAGCTGCCTGATGCAACATCTTCCCGACGTGTGGACGAAATCCGACGTTGGAACACAAACTTGGAAAGAACGGAAAAATGGCTGATCTGAAAAAACTCGCCGAAGAAATCGTGGGCCTGACCCTGCTGGAAGCCCAGGAACTGAAAACCATCCTGAAGGATGAGTATGGCATCGAGCCCGCCGCCGGCGGCGCTGTCATGATGGCTGGCCCGGCTGCTGCCGGTGCAGAAGCCGCTGAAGAGAAGACCGAATTCGACGTCGTGCTGACCGACGCCGGCGCCAACAAGATCAACGTGATCAAGGAAGTGCGCGGCATCACCGGCCTGGGCCTGAAAGAAGCCAAGGATCTGGTCGAAGCCGGTGGCAAGGTGAAAGAAGCCGCTGCCAAGGACGAAGCCGAAGAGATCAAGAAGAAGCTCGAAGCGGCTGGTGCCAAGGTCGAGCTGAAGTAATCCGATCTTCGGATGAAGACATGGGCAGGGTCCGGGAATTTCCCGGTCCCTGCCGAACCTGTCTTGAAGGGCGCTGATCCGATGCCTAGATGGCATCAGCTTCCTTCAGGGCATGTTCAGGTTCGGGAGCCGCGCGGTGGGACGGGCGGCAGGTATTGAACCGGGAACCCCTGACATTCGCAGACCGCGCGAACCGGGCCCCGACGGTGCGCGCGCGTCAAGACGAAAGGTTGAAGACCCCATGGCGCAGTCCTATGTCGGCCAGAAGCGCATCCGGCGCAGCTACGGCAATATCCGCGAAGTTCTGGAGATGCCGAACCTCATCGAGGTTCAGAAATCCTCCTACGATCTGTTCCTGAATTCCGGCGATGCGCCCTCCCACAGCGATGGAGAGGGCCTGCAGGGCGTGTTCCAGTCGGTCTTCCCGATCAAGGATTTCAACGAGACCGCGACGCTGGAATTCGTGAAATACGAGCTGGAAAAGCCGAAATACGACGTTGACGAATGCCAGGCCCGCGACATGACCTATGCCGCGCCGCTGAAGGTGACGCTGCGCCTGATCGTGTTCGATGTCGACGAAAACACCGGCGCCAAGTCGGTCAAGGACATCAAGGAACAGGACGTGTTCATGGGCGACATGCCCCTGATGACCCAGAACGGCACCTTCGTCGTGAACGGGACCGAGCGCGTCGTCGTGTCCCAGATGCACCGCTCGCCCGGCGTGTTCTTCGACCATGACCGCGGCAAGACCCATTCCTCGGGCAAGCTGCTGTTCGCCTGCCGGATCATTCCCTATCGCGGCTCGTGGCTCGATTTCGAATTCGACGCCAAGGATCTGGTCTTCGCGCGCATCGACCGCCGCCGCAAGCTGCCGGTGACGACGCTGCTCTATGCGCTCGGCATGGATCAGGAAGGCATCATGGACGCCTTCTACAACACCGTCGGCTTCAAGCTGCAGAAGGGCAAGAAGGGTTCCGAAGGCGGCTGGGTCACGCGCTTCTTCCCGGAGCGGATGCGCGGCTCGCGCCCGGCCTTCGACCTGATCAACGCCGCCACCGGCGAGGTCATCACCAAGGCCGGCGACAAGGTCACCCCGCGCCAGGTCAAGCAATTGCTGGACGGCGGCAAGGATATCGACCTGCTGATCCCGTTCGACCAGATCATCGGCCGCTTTGTCGCCAAGGACCTCGTCAATGACGAGACCGGCTTCATCTATGCCGAGGCCGGCGACGAGATCACCGCCGAATACAACAAGGATGGCGAGCTTTCGGGCGGCGTCCTGAAGGTGCTTCTGGACAATGACATCACCGATATCCCGGTTCTGGATATCGATAACGTCAATGTCGGCGCCTATATCCGCAACACCATGGCCGCCGACAAGAACATGAACCGCGAAGGCGCGCTCATGGATATCTACCGGGTCATGCGCCCGGGCGAGCCGCCGACCGTGGAAGCGGCCTCGGCCATGTTCGACAGCCTGTTCTTCGACAGCGAGCGCTACGACCTTTCGGCCGTGGGCCGGGTGAAGATGAACATGCGCCTCAACCTCGACGCCCCGGACACGCAGCGCACGCTGCGCCCCGAGGATATCGTGGCCTGTGTGCGCGGGCTGGTGGAACTGCGCGACGGCAAGGGCGAGATCGACGATATCGACCATCTCGGCAACCGCCGCGTCCGCTCGGTCGGCGAGCTGATGGAGAACCAGTATCGCGTCGGCCTCCTGCGCATGGAGCGCGCGATCCGCGAGCGCATGTCGCAGACCGAGATCGACACGGTCATGCCGCAGGACCTGATCAACGCCAAGCCGGCGGCGGCGGCGGTGCGCGAATTCTTCGGCTCTTCGCAGCTGTCGCAGTTCATGGACCAGACCAACCCGCTGTCGGAAGTGACCCACAAGCGCCGCCTCTCGGCGCTCGGGCCGGGCGGTCTGACCCGCGAGCGCGCGGGCTTCGAGGTCCGCGACGTGCACCCGACCCATTATGGCCGGATGTGCCCGATCGAAACCCCGGAAGGCCAGAACATCGGTCTGATCAACTCGCTGGCGACCTTCGCCCGCGTCAACAAATACGGCTTCATCGAAACCCCCTATCGCAAGGTGATCGAGGGCAAGGTGACCGATGACGTGGTCTATATGTCCGCGACCGAGGAAATGCGTCACACCGTGGCCCAGGCCAACGCCCAACTGGACGAAGACGGCAAGTTCGTGAACGAGCTGGTCTCGACCCGTCAGGCCGGCGACTTCATGCTGAACCCGGTCGATGCGGTGGACCTGATCGACGTGTCGCCGAAACAGCTGGTTTCGGTCGCCGCGGCCCTGATCCCCTTCCTTGAGAACGACGACGCCAACCGCGCCCTGATGGGTGCCAACATGCAGCGTCAGGCGGTTCCGCTTCTGCGCGCCGAGGCGCCGTTTGTCGGCACCGGCATGGAAGGCACCGTGGCCCGCGATTCCGGCGCCGCCATCATGGCCCGTCGCGGCGGTGTCATCGACCAGGTCGATGCGCAGCGTATCGTTGTGCGCGCCACCGAAGATCTGGGCGCGGGCGATGCCGGCGTGGACATCTATCGTCTGCGCAAGTTCAAGCGTTCGAACCAGTCCTCGACCATCAACCAGCGTCCGCTGGTGACGGTGGGCGAGAAGGTGGTGAAGGATCAGGTCATCGCCGACGGTCCGTCCACGGATCAGGGCGAGTTGGCCATCGGCCGGAACGTGATCGTCGCCTTCATGCCGTGGAACGGCTATAACTACGAAGACTCGGTCCTGATTTCGGAGCGGATCCACCGCGACGACGTCTATACCTCGATCCATATCGACGAATACGAGGTCGCCGCCCGCGATACCAAGCTTGGGCCCGAAGAAATCACCCGCGACATCCCGAATGTGGGCGAGGAAGCGCTTCGCAACCTCGACGAGGCCGGGATCGTCTATATCGGTGCCGAAGTGGGCCCGGGCGACATTCTGGTGGGCAAGATCACCCCCAAGGGCGAAAGCCCGATGACGCCGGAAGAAAAGCTTCTGCGCGCCATCTTCGGTGAAAAGGCTTCGGACGTGCGCGATACCTCGCTGCGTCTGCCGCCGGGGGCCTACGGCACCATCGTCGAGGTTCGGGTCTTCAACCGTCACGGCGTCGACAAGGACGAACGTGCGCTGCAGATCGAGCGCGAGGAAGTCGAGCGCCTGTCGCGCGACCGCGACGACGAACTGGCGATTCTGGAGCGTAACATCTACGCGCGCCTGAAAACGCTGATCTCGGGCAAGACCGCCGTGAAGGGGCCGAAGGGCATCAAGGCGAACAGCATCGTCGATGACGAGCTGATGGCTTCGATCTCGCGCGGTCTCTGGTGGCAGCTGGCCATCGGCGACGAGGACACGGCCAAGGAAGTCGAGGCCCTGCACGACCAGTTCAACGCCCAGAAGAAGGCGCTGGACAACCGCTTCGAAGACAAGGTCGAGAAGGTCCGTCAGGGCGACGACCTGCCTCCGGGCGTGATGAAGATGGTCAAGGTCTTCGTCGCGGTGAAGCGCAAGCTGCAGGCCGGCGACAAGATGGCCGGTCGTCACGGCAACAAGGGTGTCGTGTCCAAGGTCGTCCCGATCGAGGACATGCCTTTCCTTGCTGACGGGACTGCGGTGGACATCGTGCTGAACCCGCTCGGCGTGCCGTCGCGGATGAACGTGGGTCAGATCCTCGAAACCCATATGGGCTGGGCCGCGCGCGGTCTGGGGATCCAGATCGACGATGCGCTGGAAGCCTTCCGCAACGGTTCGGGCGACATGGCCGGCGTGCGCGACGCGATGAAGAACGGCTATGGCGACGAGATGTATGCCGAAACCTTCGACGGCATGGCCGACGACCAGCTTCTGGTCCATGCCAATGCCGTGCGCGCGGGCGTGCCGATCGCGACCCCGGTCTTCGACGGGGCCAAGGAAGGCGACGTGGACGACGCGCTGCGTCGGGCCGGTTTCGACACTTCGGGCCAGTCCATCGTCTTCGACGGCCGCACCGGCGAGGCTTTCGCCCGCCCGGTTACCGTCGGCGTCAAGTATTACCTGAAGCTGCATCACCTCGTCGACGACAAGATGCACGCCCGTTCGACCGGTCCCTACAGCCTCGTCACGCAGCAGCCGCTGGGTGGTAAGGCGCAGTTCGGCGGTCAGCGTCTGGGTGAGATGGAGGTCTGGGCGCTGGAAGCCTATGGCGCCGCCTATACCCTGCAGGAAATGCTGACGGTGAAGTCGGACGACGTTGCTGGCCGGACCAAGGTCTATGAAAGCATCGTGAAGGGCGAGGACAATTTCGAGGCCGGCGTTCCGGAATCGTTCAACGTTCTCGTCAAGGAGGTCCGGGGTCTGGGCCTCAACATGGAACTCCTGGATGCGGAGGAAGAGGAATAACGGCAGCCGCCGTCCGGCGGGGCAATCGGCCCCGCCATCCTCATCCCCCCGCGCCACTCATTAGGATTTGAAAATGAACCAGGAACTCGCCACCAACCCCCTGAACCCGCTGGCCCAGCCGCGGCAGTTCGACGAAATCAAGATCTCGCTGGCCTCGCCCGAAGAAATTCTGGCCTGGTCTTACGGCGAGGTGAAGAAGCCCGAAACCATCAACTACCGCACCTTCAAGCCCGAGCGCGACGGTCTGTTCTGCGCGCGCATCTTCGGGCCGATCAAGGATTACGAATGCCTCTGCGGCAAGTACAAGCGCATGAAGTATCGCGGCCTCGTCTGCGAGAAATGCGGCGTTGAAGTCACCCTGCAGAAGGTCCGACGCGAGCGTATGGGCCATATCGAACTGGCCGCGCCGGTCGCCCATATCTGGTTCCTGAAATCGCTGCCGTCGCGCATCGGTCTCATGCTGGACATGACGCTGCGCGATCTGGAACGCATCCTCTACTTTGAAAACTACGTCGTGATCGAGCCGGGTCTGACCGACCTGACCTATGGCCAGCTCATGACCGAGGAAGAATATCTCGACGCGCAGGACCAGTTCGGCGCCGACGCCTTCCAGGCCGATATCGGGGCCGAGGCGATCCGCACCATGCTGGCCAATATCGACCTGGAACTGACCGCCGAACAGCTGCGCGAGGAGCTTAAGGAGGCCACCGGCGAATTGAAGCCGAAGAAGATCATCAAGCGGTTGAAGATCGTCGAAAGCTTCCTCGAATCCGGCAACCGTCCGGAATGGATGGTCATGACCGTGATCCCGGTCATTCCGCCGGAACTGCGCCCGCTGGTGCCGCTGGATGGCGGCCGTTTCGCGACCTCGGACCTGAACGATCTCTATCGCCGCGTGATCAACCGGAACAACCGTCTGAAGCGCCTGATCGAGCTGCGCGCGCCCGATATCATCGTGCGCAACGAAAAGCGGATGCTTCAGGAATCGGTCGATGCGCTGTTCGATAACGGCCGTCGCGGCCGGGTCATCACCGGCAACAACCGTCGCCCGCTGAAATCGCTTTCGGACATGCTCAAGGGCAAGCAGGGCCGCTTCCGGCAGAACCTGCTCGGCAAGCGCGTCGACTTCTCGGGTCGTTCGGTCATCGTGACCGGCCCGGAACTGAAGCTGCATCAATGCGGGCTGCCGAAGAAGATGGCCTTGGAACTGTTCAAGCCGTTCATCTATTCGAAGCTTGAGGCGAAGGGTTATTCCTCGACTGTCAAGCAGGCCAAGAAGCTGGTCGAGAAAGAGCGTCCCGAGGTCTGGGATATCCTGGACGAGGTGATCCGCGAGCATCCGGTGCTGCTGAACCGCGCGCCGACGCTGCACCGTCTGGGCATTCAGGCCTTCGAGCCGATCCTGATCGAAGGCAAGGCGATCCAGCTGCACCCGCTGGTCTGTTCGGCCTTCAACGCCGATTTCGACGGCGACCAGATGGCCGTGCACGTTCCGCTTTCGCTGGAAGCCCAGTTGGAAGCGCGCGTGCTGATGATGTCGACGAACAACGTGCTGTCGCCCGCCAACGGCGCGCCGATCATCGTGCCGTCGCAGGACATGATCCTTGGTCTCTATTACACGACCATGATGCGCGAAGGCATGAAGGGCGAAGGCATGCTCTTCACCAATGTCGACGAGGTCGAACATGCCCTTGCCGCCGGCGAGGTGCATCTGCACGCCAGGATCACCGCGCGCCTCAAGCAGATCGACGAGGATGGCAACGAGGTCATGCAGCGCTTCGAGACCACGCCGGGCCGGTTGCGGCTTGGCGCGCTGCTGCCGCTGAATGCCAAGGCGCCGTTCGAACTGGTCAACCGCCTGCTGCGCAAGAAGGACGTGCAGCACGTCATCGACACGGTTTACCGTTATTGCGGCCAGAAAGAGGCGGTGATCTTCTCGGACAAGATCATGGGTCTCGGCTTCCGCGAGGCGTTCCGTGCCGGCATCTCCTTCGGCAAGAACGACATGGTGATCCCCGACAACAAGTGGGACATCGTGGGCGAGGTGCAGGATCAGGTGAAGGAGTTCGAGCAGCAATATCTGGACGGTCTCATCACCCAGGGCGAGAAGTACAACAAGGTTGTCGATGCCTGGTCGAAATGCAACGACCGCGTCACCGATGCCATGATGTCCACCATCGCCGCCACCCGCAAGGACGAGAACGGCGCCGAGATGGAACCGAACTCGGTCTATATGATGGCCCATTCCGGCGCCCGGGGTTCGGTCACCCAGATGAAGCAGCTCGGCGGGATGCGCGGCCTCATGGCCAAGCCGAACGGCGAGATCATCGAGACGCCGATCATCTCGAACTTCAAGGAAGGTCTGACCGTTCTTGAATACTTCAACTCGACCCACGGCGCCCGGAAGGGTCTGTCGGATACGGCGTTGAAGACGGCGAACTCGGGCTATCTGACCCGTCGTCTGGTCGACGTGGCGCAGGACTGCATCGTGCGCGAATACGATTGCGGCACCGAGCAGGCGATCAACGCCTCGGCTGCGGTCAATGACGGCGAGGTCATCTCGCCGCTGAGCGAGCGCATTCTGGGCCGGACCGCCGCCGAGGACGTGCTGGTTCCCGGCACTGATGAGGTGATCGTCCGCCAGGGCGAGCTGATCGACGAGCGCAAGGCCGACGAGGTCGAGGCGGCGGGCGTGCAGAACGTGCGCATCCGCTCGGCGCTGACCTGCGAAAGCGAGGATGGCGTCTGCGCCATGTGCTATGGCCGCGACCTGGCCCGTGGCACGCTGGTCAATATCGGCGAGGCGGTCGGCATCATCGCTGCCCAGTCCATCGGCGAGCCGGGCACCCAGCTGACGATGCGGACCTTCCACATCGGCGGCGTCGCCCAGGGCGGTCAGCAATCCTTCACCGCCGCGAACCAGGAGGGCACCGTGTCCTTCGAGAACGAGGCGACCATCACCAATGACGCGGGCGAACTGATCGTCATGGCGCGGAACATGGTTCTGAACCTGATGAACAAGCAGGGCGAGCCTGTCGCCTCGCACAAGCTGTTCTACGGCTCGAAGCTGATGGTGAGAGAAGGCGAGGAGGTCATTCGCGGCCAGAAGCTGTTCGAATGGGATCCCTATACCCTGCCGATCATCGCCGAGAAGCCCGGCGTGGCGAAATTCGTCGACCTCATCTCGGGCCTGTCGGTCCGCGACGATACCGACGATGCGACCGGCATGACCCAGAAGATCGTGACCGACTGGCGTTCGACCCCGAAAGGTGGCGATCTCAAGCCCGAGATCATCGTCATGGGTGCCGATGGCGAACCGGTGCGCAACGACCAGGGCAACCCGGTCACCTATCCGATGTCGGTGGACGCGATTCTGTCCATCGAGGACGGGCAGGAGATCAAGGCCGGCGACGTGGTGGCCCGTATCCCGCGCGAAGGCGCCCGGACCAAGGACATCACCGGGGGTCTGCCCCGCGTGGCGGAACTGTTCGAAGCCCGTCGTCCGAAGGATCACGCCATCATCGCCGAGATCGACGGCTATGTGCGCTTCGGCAAGGACTACAAGAACAAGCGCCGCATCAGCATCGAGCCGGCTGACGAGAACCTCGATGCCGTCGAATACATGGTGCCGAAAGGCAAGCACATCCCGGTGCAGGAAGGCGACTTCGTGCAGAAGGGTGAGTATATCATGGACGGCAACCCGGCCCCGCATGACATCCTGCGGATCATGGGGATCGAGGCGCTGGCCGATTACCTGATCGACGAGGTGCAGGACGTCTATCGTCTGCAGGGCGTGAAGATCAACGACAAGCATATCGAGGTGATCGTTCGCCAGATGCTTCAGAAGATCGAGATCCTGGATTCGGGCGACACCACGCTTCTCAAGGGCGAGCATGTCGAACGCGACGAGTTCGAGGAAGAGAACGCCAAGATCGCCGCCAAGGGTGGCAAGCCCGCCACGGGCGAGCCGGTGCTTCTGGGCATCACCAAGGCGTCGCTGCAGACCCGCAGCTTCATCTCGGCGGCCTCGTTCCAGGAAACCACGCGCGTGCTGACCGAAGCCGCCGTTCAGGGCAAGCGCGACAAGCTGGTCGGGCTGAAGGAAAACGTCATCGTCGGCCGGCTGATCCCGGCCGGGACCGGTGGCGCGACCATGCGCATGAAGAAGATCGCGACCGACCGCGACAACGAGGTCATCGAGGCCCGCCGCGCCGAGGCAGAAGCCGCCGCCGCGCTGGAAGCCCCGGCGCCCCTGGAAGAGGTGGTCGATGTGTCCTTCGAAGAGGTCCCGACCGAGGAGTGATCCTTGACCTCTAACGCCATGGAAAGGCCCGGCCTGTGTGCCGGGCCTTTTTCCGTGCCGTCCGTCCTGTGCCGCCTTTCGCGTGTCGGCACAGCAGCATTGAATCGCAGCCCTGCTATCCCTAGATTTGGTCCATGCAGGGGGTCCGCACCGCCGATCTTGGGATGCGCGCCCTCGGGCTTGAAAGGAAGAACATGACCGATATCATTCATTCGCATCCCGTGCTGCCGCTGCGCGATATCGTGGCGTTTCCGCATCTGGTCGTGCCGCTTTTCGTCGGTCGCGACAAATCCGTGCGGGCGCTGGAAGCGGTCATGGCCGAGGATCGTCCGATCCTTCTGGCGACGCAGAAGGACGCGTCAGTGGATGAACCGACCGACGAAGGCATCTTTCGCATCGGGGTTCTGGCCAATGTGCTGCAGCTTCTGAAACTGCCCGATGGCACCGTGAAGGTGCTGGTCGAAGGGCAGCGCCGCGTGGAAATCACCAAATTCCTCGACAATCCCGATTATTTCGAGGCCGAGGCCACGCCGCTGATCGAAGAGCAGGGCGATGCCGACACGGTTGCCGCGCTCAGCAAGGCCGTGGCCGAGGAATTCGAGAAATACGTCAAGATCCGCAAGAACATCCCCGACGAAGTCGTCTCGACCGTTTCGGAAACGACCGAGGCCGACCGCCTGGCCGATCTGGTCGCCGGTCATCTGGGGATCGAGATCGCCAAGAAGCAGGAATTGCTGGAAACCCTGACCGTCGCCGAGCGACTGGAGAAGGTTTACGGGCTGATGCAGGGCGAGATGTCGGTTCTGCAGGTCGAGAAGAAGATCAAGTCGCGCGTCAAGACCCAGATGGAGAAGACGCAGCGCGAATACTATCTGAACGAGCAGATGAAGGCCATTCAGAAGGAACTCGGCGATAGCGAGGAGGGCGGCGATGAGCTGGCCGAACTCGAACAGAAGATCGCCGCGACCAAGTTCAGCAAGGAGGCCCGCGAGAAGGCGGACTCCGAGCTGAAGAAGCTGAAATCCATGTCGCCGATGTCGGCCGAGGCCACCGTCAGCCGCAATTACCTCGACTGGCTGCTGGCGCTGCCCTGGGGTGTGAAGTCGCGCACCAAGAAGGACCTGACCAAGGCCGAGGAAGTGCTGGATGCCGATCACTACGGCCTCGAAAAGGTCAAGGAACGGATCGTCGAATATCTGGCCGTGCAGGCGCGCAGCCAGAAGCTGAAGGGCCCGATCCTCAGCCTCGTCGGACCGCCCGGCGTGGGCAAGACCTCGCTTGGCCGCTCGCTGGCGAAGGCGACGGGGCGCGAATTCATCCGCATCTCGCTTGGCGGCGTGCGCGACGAATCCGAGATCCGCGGCCACCGGCGGACCTATATCGGCTCCATGCCCGGCAAGATCATCCAGGCGCTGAAGAAGGCCAAGACCACCAACCCGCTCATCCTGCTCGACGAGATCGACAAGATGGGGCAGGATTTCCGTGGCGATCCGGCTTCGGCCATGCTGGAGGTGCTGGACCCCGAACAGAACTCGACCTTCGTCGACCACTATCTTGAAGTGGAATACGACCTGTCGAACGTCATGTTCGTCACCACCGCCAACAGCTACAACATGCCCGGCCCGCTGCTCGACCGGATGGAGATCATTCCGCTGGCCGGCTATACCGAGGATGAGAAGCGCGAGATCGCGCGCCGTCACCTGCTGCCCAAGCAGATCAAGGCGAACGGGCTCAGGAAGGGCGAATTCAGCGTCAGCGACGAGGCCCTGAACCACGTCATCCGCTACTATACCCGCGAAGCTGGGGTCCGCTCGCTTGAACGCGAGATCGCCAAGCTGGCCCGCAAGGCGGTGACCGAGATCCTGAAGGGCAAGGCCAAGTCCGTCGAAGTCGGCCCCGAAAAGGTCGAGGAATATCTGGGTGTGCGCCGTCACCGCTATGGCCTGGCCGAGAAAGAGGATCAGGTCGGCGTGGTCACCGGTCTGGCATGGACCCAGGTCGGCGGCGATCTGCTGCAGATCGAGGCGCTGCGCCTGCCCGGCAAGGGCCGCATGAAGACGACCGGGAAACTGGGCGAGGTGATGAAGGAGTCGATCGACGCGGCTTCCAGCTTCGTGCGTTCGATCTCGCCCGAGCTTGGCATCAAGCCGCCGGAATTCGAGAAGCGTGACATCCACGTTCACGTTCCCGAAGGGGCCACGCCCAAGGACGGGCCTTCGGCGGGTCTGGCCATGGTGACCTCGGTCGTGTCGGTGATGACCGGCATCCCGGTCCGCAAGGATGTCGCCATGACCGGCGAGGTCACGCTGCGCGGCAATGCGCTGGCCATCGGCGGGCTGAAGGAGAAGCTTCTGGCGGCGCTGCGGGGCGGCATCAAGACCGTGCTGATCCCGGAAGACAACGCCAAGGATCTGGTCGAGATCCCCGATAACGTGAAGGAGGGGATGACGATCATTCCGGTCTCGAACGTGCGGGAAGTCCTGAAGCACGCGCTGGTGCGGATGCCTGAACCCGTCGAATGGGACGAGGCGGCCGAGGAAGCCGCCGAGGCCGCCCGCCAGGCCGCCGGGCGCGGCGATCAGGGCGGGGCCGCACAGACGGCGCACTGAGGTTCGCAGACAGATCGAAGGGCGCGGGGGCAACTCCGCGCCCATTCTCATGTCCGCCATGGCGTCAGGCGGGATGGCAATACGGAAGATCAGTCAGATCATTGGCCTCTCGAATGCGGCTGTGACCGGGCGCGTCTAAGCCAGATTCGCGCGATTTCATGCCTGAAGATGCCGCAGCGCCGGAAATCGAACCTGTGCGCGCGGCAAAACAGGTTCAGAAGACTTAGGAACCTGCGTAACCGATTGAAATATATGGTGGGTGATAACGGATTTGAACCGCTGACATCTTCGATGTGAACGAAGCGCTCTACCGCTGAGCTAATCACCCGTGCGGCGGTTCATAACGGTCCCTGCTGGCACAGGCAAGGGGGCGCACAGGTTTTTCACGGTTCCGCTGGCTAATGCTGGCACATAGTTTCAGCGCCTCGATTCTTGACCAGAGGATGACGTTCTCTACGAAGGCGAAAGCTGAGCGGAAGACCGTGAGGCACTCGTCGCATCGGGCTGCCAAGCGTAGCAGTATTGGCCGACCGCTCCGCCTGTTCGTGACTGACGATATCATCGTGGAGTATGTGGAACGACATTCCGCGAAACAACGCCACCGGCACCAGCCGGCGTGTCGTTGATTTCAGTGGTGAGCCCAACAGGATTCGAACCTGTGACCCACTGATTAAAAGTCAGTTGCTCTACCAACTGAGCTATGGGCCCATCACAGGGCGCTTACCTAGTTTTCGCGGCGGGGAGGGTCAAGCACAAAAACACCGATCTGGCGAAAAGTTTTCGGGCGCACTATATGGCAGGCATGGAACACGCCCGCACCCCCGGCCTGCCCTTCATGAAGATGCATGGGCTCGGCAATGACTTCGTTGTCGTCGACCTCCGCCACGGGGTCGAGGCGCCTGATTCTGCCACCATCGCGGCCATTGCCGACCGGCATTTCGGGGTCGGTTTCGACCAGTTGGCGACCATTGACCACGACGATCACGCCGATGCGCGGCTGGTCTTCTTCAACGCCGACGGTTCTCGTTCGGCGGCTTGCGGAAATGCGACACGGTGCATCGCGCGCTTTCTGATGGATGGCACCGGCAAGAGCCGGCTCAGCCTGCGCACCGATCACGCAATCCTCATGGCAGAGGATGCGGGCGGCGGGCTGACCCGCGTCAATATGGGGCCGCCGGTGCTGGACTGGCAGGCGATCCCGCTGGCGCAGGATCTGGACACGCTGCACCTGCCGATTCCCGGCGATCCGGTCGCGACCGGGATGGGCAACCCGCATATGACCTTTTTCGTCGACGATGCCGATGCGGTCGATCTGGACCGTTTTGGGCCGGAACACGAACACCACCCGCTTTACCCGCAGCGGACCAATGTCGAGGTCGTGCAGGTGCTCTCTCCCGAGGAAATCAGGCTGCGCATCTGGGAACGCGGGACCGGGCCGACGCTGGCTTCGGGGTCGTGCTCCTGTGCGGCGGCGGTGGCGGCGGCGCGGCGCGGGCTGACCGGGCGCAAGGTTACGGTGAACGTGCCGGGCGGGCAGCTGATGATCGACTGGCGCGAGGATGGGGTCTGGATGACCGGACCGACCGCGCATGTCTTCGACGGGGTCTGGCGGGGATGAGCGGGGCGGATAAAGCGCCGGTCTTTTCCACCCATGGCTGCCGGCTGAATGCCTACGAATCCGAGGCCATGCGTGAGATGGCCGAGGCCGCCGGCCTCAAGGGCGCGGTGATCGTGAACACCTGCGCCGTGACCGCCGAGGCCGTGCGCAAGGCCCGCCAGGACATCCGCCGCCTGTCGCGCGAAAACCCCGACGCCCCGATCATCGTCACCGGCTGCGCCGCCCAGACCGAGCCCGAGACCTTCGCCGCCATGCCCGAGGTCACCCGCGTTGTCGGCAACAGCGAGAAGATGCGCCCCGAAACCTGGGCTAGCCTGACCCCCGACCTGATCGGCCAGACCGAACGGGTGATCGTCGACGACATCATGTCGGTGACTGAAACCGCCGGCCACCTGATCGACGGCTTCGGCCGCCACCGCGCCTATGTGCAGGTCCAGAACGGCTGCGACCACCGCTGCACTTTCTGCATCATCCCTTACGGCCGCGGCAATTCGCGTTCCGTCCCGGCGGGCGTGGTCGTCGACCAGATCAGGCGGCTGCGCGATCGCGGCTTCAACGAGGTGGTGCTGACCGGGGTCGACCTGACCTCATGGGGCGCCGATCTGCCGGGCCAGCCGCGCCTCGGCGATCTGGTGATGCGGATCCTGAAACTGGTGCCGGATCTGCCGCGTCTGCGCATCTCCAGCATCGACAGCATCGAGGCCGACGAGAACCTGATGGCCGCCATCGCGACCGAGCCGCGCCTGATGCCGCATCTGCACCTGTCCTTGCAGGCCGGCGACGACATGATCCTGAAGCGCATGAAGCGCCGCCACCTGCGCGACGATGCCATCCGTTTCTGCGAGGAAGCCCGCCGGTTGCGCCCCGACATCGTCTTCGGCGCCGACATCATCGCCGGCTTCCCGACCGAGAGTGAGGCGATGTTCGAAAACTCGCTGAAACTGGTGCAGGACTGCGGCCTGACCTTCCTGCATGTCTTCCCCTATTCGGCGCGTCAGGGCACGCCCGCCGCCCGGATGCCGGCAGTGAACGGCAATGCCGTCAAGTCCCGCGCCGCCCGGCTGCGCGCCGCCGGAGATGCGGCGCTGCGCGCGCATCTGGACGCGCAAAAGGGCCGCAGCCATCGCATCCTGACCGAAGGCCCGAGGGTTGGCCGGACCGAGCAATTCACCGAAGTCGCCTTCGACCGCGACATGCCGGAAGGCGCGCTGATGGAGATGACCGTCACCGGCCATGACGGGGTGCGGCTGAAGGTTTGAAAGGCTGGTGCCAAGTTCTGCGTTGCGGGACGAAGCCGACCTTCGCCGTTGTTACACTAATGGCTGCTTTGCAGCGAGCATGCTATCAGGCGGTCTAGCCCATTTTCTTTCGGGAAAGGACGACATTTGTTCAAGGCAGTTCCGATTTTCATAAGCGTGTTGGCTTTGGCTGTCTCCACTGGCAGCCTATATCTCAGCTTTCTGAGTTTTCGAAGCGGCCAGCTTCCACCGGAAGTGAGCACCCGACTCAATGAATTCGAATTGGTCAGTAATCCAATATCGGTTTCCGCGAAGTTCGATTTTTCGGTATCGAATCATTCTTCGCGCCAGTTGTTCATTGTGAAATGTGAGATTGCAACTGACGGCCTAAACGGTGGGGGCGGCAGCTATGGTAAGTGGTATTCACCGTGTGGTATTGAGGAGTTCAATGCAACCGGAGGGCTTGAGCTTTCTCCCGGTCAAACCGAGTTCTTTTCTGTTTTACATCGCCAGGACTTAGATAGCTATGATCCGGCTCTGGCCCTAGAGCTAATGGGCATTGAGCTTGTCTCTATCGAAGCCTCGTTGGCTAAAGGCCCCTGCACCGCGCGAATGTCTGTCGGTCGTGCAAGCGCAGGAATGAACCAAAACTGCGCGCTTATGCAATCGCCAACTGACCAATTTCCGAACCGTAGACCAACTCAAAAGGTGTTCGATCTAGTACTGCAAACGGGAACCGGAGATTTAATCAGAGCACCAATATACCTATCCGTGTGGCAGCCGTGGCCTTGGGGCACGTAGCACACCCAAGTGACAGAGGTCGCGTCATGCATATTCGTCCTTCAAGGCTTTCATCTGAACACGCGCTGCTCAGTCATCGTTCGTCGGGCAAACAGAAAAGGCGGACGTCCGTGCAGCCTGCAGCATTCGTTACTCTGGCCTCCGACCAGACATATGACAGCGCATCGTTCTCGTTCTGTATCAGCCACCCTTATCCGACAGCTCGGCCTTTCGCATAACGGGCCAGCCGCTCGGCCAATGTCCCGGTATGCAGTTCGAACAGGTGATTATCGGCGTCGTGGAAATAGATCGAGCGCCCCTCGCCCGCGACCCGGGGCCGGCTTTCGCGCAGATCCAGCCCCAGATTGCGGATCGCGGTCAGGCGGGTGTCGTAATCGGACTCAGCGATCTTGAAGGCGACGTGGTTATAGCTGCGCGCGGGCAGCGGATCGCCCTGCATCGTGGCCACCCAGATGCCGCCGATGTCGAAGAAGCGCTCGGGTGAGATCGAAAACTCCGTGCCCGCACTGTCATAGATCTTTCGCGCGTTCAGAACCCGGGTCAGGATCTCCTCCATCCGGTCGAGGTCCTGGCAGATGAAGGTGATATGGCTCAGCCCTTTGGTCATCTTTCCTCCCGCTCTGGCAATTGGCGCATGATGCGCTAGAACCGGCGGACGAAGGAGGCGCCCATGTCCGACCAGCCGACCCCGATGATGGCCCAGTATCTCGCGATCCGCGAGGCCAATCCGGGTGCGCTGCTGTTCTATCGCATGGGCGATTTCTACGAGATGTTCTTCGACGATGCGGTGGCGGCGGCGGCGGCCCTCGACATCGCCCTGACCAAGCGCGGCACCCATCTGGGAGAGCCGATCCCGATGTGCGGCGTGCCGGTTCATGCCGCCGAAAGTTACCTGCTGACCCTGATCCGCAAGGGTTTTCGCGTCGCCATCGCCGAGCAGATGGAGGACCCGGCCGAGGCCAAGAAGCGCGGCGCGAAATCGGTCGTCGCCCGCGATGTGGTGCGGCTGGTCACGCCCGGCACGCTGACCGAGGAATCGCTGCTGGAAGCGCGGCGGCACAATTTTCTGGCCGCCTTCGCGTCGGTGCGCGACGAAAGCGCGCTGGCATGGGTCGATATTTCCACCGGCTCGCTGCGGGTCATGGCCTGCCCGCCCGCGCGGCTGGCCCCGGAACTGGCGCGGATCGGTCCGCGCGAATTGCTGGCCATCGAGGGCAGCGGGCTGGACGAACTCGCCACCGAATCCGGCGCGGCCCTGACCGAAATCGGGGCGCAGAATTTCGACAGCGCCGCCGCGACAAGGCGGCTGGCGGCGCTGTTCAAGGTCGAGACGCTGGACGGATTCGGCAGCTTCTCGCGCGCCGAACTGGCGGCGATGGGTGCCCTTGCCGCCTATCTGGAACTGACCCAGAAGGCGCAGCTGCCGCTGATCCGCCCGCCTTTGCGCGAGGAAGCGGCGGGCGCCATGCAGATCGACGCCGCGACCCGGCGCAATCTGGAACTGGTGCAGGCGCTGTCGGGCGGGCGCGAGGGCTCGCTTCTGTCGGCCATCGACCGCACCGCGACGGCGGCGGGCGCGCGGCTGCTGGAACGCCGGATTTCCGCGCCCTCGCGCGATCTTGCCACCATCCATGCCCGCCATGACGCGGTGGCGCATCTGGCAGCCGACGCCCGCCTGACCGCCGATCTGCGCGAGGCGCTGTCGCGCGTCCCCGACATGGACCGGGCGCTCTCGCGGCTGGCGCTGGAACGCGGCGGCCCGCGCGATCTGGCCGCGATCCGGGCCGGGCTGACACAGGCGATCGGCATCGCCGCCCTTCTGGGCGATGACAGCGTGGCTGTGCTGACTGACGCCGCGCGCGATCTTGTCGGCCATGACGGACTGATCGACCTTCTGGACGACGCGCTTGTGGCCGAGCCGCCGCTGCTGGCCCGCGATGGCGGCTTTGTCGCAACGGGCTTCGATGCCGATCTGGACGAGACCCGCCAGTTGCGCGACGAAGGCCGCGGCGTGATTGCGAAGATGCAGGGCGAATATGCCGATCTGGCCGGGGTCGCCAGCCTGAAGATCAAGCATAACAACGTGCTCGGCTATTTCATCGAGACCACGGCAACCCATGCCGAGAAGATGATGGCCCCGCCCCTGAACGAGACCTTCATCCACCGCCAGACCACCGCCAACCAGATCCGCTTCACCACCGTGCCGCTGTCGGAACTGGAGACCCGCATCCTCAACGCCCGCGACCGCGCGCTGGAGATCGAGCGCGGCATCTTCGCCCGCCTGCGCGAGGCGGTGCTTGCCGCCGCCGGCCCCATCGGTCAGGCGGCGCGGGCCTTGGCGGAAATCGACCTGAGCGCCGCTTTCGCCGATCTGGCGACGGGCGAGGGCTGGACCCGCCCGCAGGTCGACGAGACCCGCGCCTTCGAGATCGAGGCCGGACGCCACCCGGTCGTGGAACGCGCGCTGCGCCGCAAATCCGAGAGCTTCGTCGCCAATGACTGCGCGCTGACCGGCGGGGACACGCCGGCAATCTGGCTGCTGACCGGGCCGAACATGGCCGGCAAATCGACCTTCCTGCGCCAGAACGCGCTGATCGCCATCCTCGCGCAGGCCGGATCCTTCGTGCCCGCCGCCCGCGCCCATATCGGGCTGGTCAGCCAGCTGTTCAGCCGGGTCGGCGCGGCGGACGATCTGGCGCGGGGGCGATCCACCTTCATGGTCGAGATGGTGGAAACGGCGGCGATCCTGAACCAGGCCGACGACCGCGCATTGGTGATCCTCGACGAGATCGGGCGCGGCACGGCGACCTGGGACGGGCTGTCGATCGCCTGGGCGGTGATGGAACATCTGCAGGCGATCAACCGCTGCCGGGCGCTGTTTGCGACCCATTACCACGAATTGACCGCGCTTGCCGCCCGGCTGGACGGCGTCGAGAACGCCACCGTCGCCGTCCGCGAATGGGAGGGCGAGGTGATCTTCCTCCACGAGGTCATCAGGGGCGCCGCCGACCGATCTTACGGTGTGCAGGTCGCCCGTCTGGCCGGACTGCCTGACGCGGTGGTGACCCGCGCCCGCGACATCCTTGCCAGCCTCGAATCCGGGGAACGCGAGGGCGCCGCCAAGCCCGCCGCGATCATCGACGACCTGCCGCTGTTTCGCGCCTTGCCACCCGCGCCTGCGCCCGCCAAGGCAAAGGAAAGCGTCGCCGAGGCACGTTTGAAAGATACCCACCCCGACAGCCTGACCCCGCGCGAGGCGCTGGATCTGATCTATGAATTAAAGGGGTTGGTGGAATAACGGCCTAGATCGGCATCTTCACGAAGGCGTCGCGCAGGGCCTCGGACCAGGCATGAGACATTTCCGAGAATTGCGGGTCGTCCTTCATGATCCGGCGCTTGGTGCTGACACGGCAGGCATCGGTTTCGATCACCGCCAGATCCAGCGGCATCCCGACCGACAGATTCGACTTCATCGTCGAATCCATCGACAGAAGCGCCGCCTTCTGCGCGTCTTCAAGGCTGGTCTCGGGGGTGACCACGCGGTCGAGGATCGGCTTGCCGTATTTGTGCTCGCCGATCTGCAGATAGGGCGTGTCATCGGTCGCCTCGATGTGATTGCCCTCGGGATAGACGAGGAACAGGCGCATGTCGCCGCCCGCCCGCTGGCCGGCGACGATCATGCTGGCGGTGGCCTGACCCTGCTGCAACTCCGAATGGGCCGCGATCTCGCGCCGGGTGCGCGACAGGACATCGCCGATGATGTCGGCCACGCCCAGCATGGTCTCGGCCTTCATGATCGAGGTGGTGCCGTCGCTATCCGGGGAATCGACGGCCTCCTGCAGGCGGGCGATGGTGGTCTGGGTGACCGACAGGCTGCCGGCGGTCAGGATGCCGATCACGCGCTCGCCCGGCTCTTCGAAGAAGAACATCTTGCGATAGGTCGCGATATTGTCCAGCCCGGCATTGGTCCTTGTATCGGACAGAAGCACCAGCCCGTCATTCAGTTTCAGCGCAACACAATAGGTCATCTTCAACCCCGGAGATTCGTCAGCCGCGAGACCTACTGCGCCACTTCCTCGACCGCAACCTTCACATCGAGCTTTTCTGCCCCACCCATGACCGTGACACCACGGATCGGTGCCGCGTCCCGCGCGTCAAGACCGGAACCCGTGCGCACATAATGCTGGTTCGGGCAGGTCTTGTTGGCGGCGTCGAAGCCGACCCAGCCGAGGCCTTCGATGAAGATCTCGGCCCAGGCATGGGAGGCCTCATGCGCGTTGCCATCGGCATCCGCGTGCAGATAGCCCGAAACATAGCGTGCCGGCATGTCGCGCAGCCGGGCCAGCACCATCAGCACATGGGCATGGTCCTGACAGACGCCACCGCCGATGGCCAGGGCCTCGGCCGCAGTGGTGGCCAGCGTCGTCACGCCGCTTTTATAGGGCACATTGCTGTAGACCAGATGCGACAGTTCATGCGCCAGATCGAGGCGGGTCAGCTCATCCGAAGGGGTCGCGGCCAGATCGCGCAGGGCCGCATCGGGTGTCGTCGCCTCGGTGGTCTGCATATAGACGAAGGGGTTGACCATTTCGCGATGGCCGCGCAGCACGCCGGACAGGTCGGTGGTTTCGACCACGCCGTCGATGCGCACCGGCACCTGGGTGACCGGCCCGCGCAGGGTCCAGAGCTGGATCCAGTCGCCGGCGCCGTCGCGAAACCCCGCGCCCGGCTCTCCGGCCTCGCCCATGTCGACCTGCCAGTCGATGACCTTCTGGCCCTGGAAGACCGAAGGGCTCAGCCGCAGGCTTTGCACACCGAAACGCACCGGGTTTTCGTAGTTGTAGACGGTATGATGAGTGATCTTGAGCCGCATGTTCAGCCCCTGCCGTGAAAGTAATCGTCCTGGACGCAGCTCGCGATCTGTCCGATCTCGATAATGAAATCGGACAGGAACTCGTGCAGCCCCTCATCGAAGATCTCTTCGATATCCAGCCCCGCCAGCCGATCGGCCAGCGCCCGCGCCCGGTCCCGCGCGGTGCAGGGCACATCGCCGCCATAGCGGCGGGTCAGCGCCTCCAGATGCGATAGCGCCTCGTTGACCGAGGTGATCAGCGCGCGCGGCGCTTCGCCGTTCAGGATCAGGAAATGGGCGACGCGGCTGGCGCTGACATCGTCGCCATAAGCCCAGTGGAAAGACCGATGCGCCGACAGCGCACGCAGGATGACCTGCCACTGATAGCTGTCGAGACCCGAGCCGATGAATTCGACACGAGGCAACAGAACGAAATATTTCACGTCGAGCACGCGCGCGGTGGAATCCGCGCGCTCCAGCGCATAGCCCAGCTTCATGAAGCGGAAACCGTCATTGCGAAGCTGGGTCCCGTCGATGGCGCCCTGCACGGTATTGGCATGGCGGGCGACGAAATCGGCCAGATCGGCGGCGTCCTCCTGCCCCGGGCCGATGGCGCGCATCTCCTGCCAGGCGACGTTCAGCGCGTCCCAGACCCGGCTGGTCAGCGCGGTGCGCACGATGCGCCCGGATTCGCGGGCGTCATGGATGCAACTGGCCACGGATGAGGGGTTGTCGCGGTCGAAGAGCATGAATTTCTCCATGTTCTCCTCGGTCACATCGGCATAATTCGCGGCATAGCGATCCGCCGCGCCCGATGCGCGCAGCAGCGATTCCCATTCGTTGCGATAGCCTTCGACGGTGTTCGGCAGCAAGGTGATGCGCGCGCCTACCTCGAACAGGCGCGAGGCGGTTTCGGCGCGTTCCATGTGGCGGCCAAGCCAGAACAGGTTTGATGCGGTACGGCTGAGCATGATCGTTACCCCTTATTCCGACAGGACCCAGGTGTCCTTGACGCCCCCGCCCTGAGACGAGTTGACGACGAGGCTGCCCTCTTTCAGCGCCACGCGGGTCAGCCCGCCCGGCACCAGTTCGATCCGGTCGCCGCACAGGCAGAAGGGCCTGAGATCGACATGACGCGGCGCCACGCCCTCATCGACGAAGGTCGGGCAGGTCGACAGCGACAGCGTCGGCTGGGCAATGTAATTCGAGGGGTTCTTCTCGATCAGCTTGCGGAATTCCTCGATCTGCTTCTTGGTCGATTTCGGCCCGACCAGCATCCCGTAGCCGCCCGAGCCATGGACTTCCTTCACCACCAGATCGGCAAGGTTGTCCATCACGTATTTGTAGTCGTCCTGTTTCCACAGCGTCCAGGTATCGACATTCTTCAGGATCGGTTCCTCGCCCAGATAGAAGCGGACCATTTCCGGCACGAAGGTATAGATGGCCTTGTCATCGGCCACGCCGGCACCGGGCGCCGAACAGATCGAAACCCCGCCCGAGCGATAGACATCCATCAGCCCCGGCACGCCCAGCATGGAATCGCGGCGGAAGCACAGCGGGTCGATGAAGGCATCGTCGAGGCGGCGATAGATCACATCGACGCGCTTCGGCCCCTCGGTCGTGCGCATATAGACGAATTCGCCCTCGACAAAGAGATCCGCGCCCTCGACCAGTTCCACCCCCATCAGGTTGGCAAGGAAGCTGTGTTCGTAATAGGCGCTGTTGAAATGGCCCGGCGTCAGGATGACGACGCGCGGCCGGCCCACGCATTTCTTGGGCGCCACGCTTTCCAGCGTCCGGCGCAGGATTTCCGGGTAGCCGTCCACCGGCTCGATCCGGTTGCCACGGAACAGGTCGGGGAACATCCGCATCATGATCTCGCGGTTCTCCAGCATATAGCTGACCCCCGAGGGTGTGCGGCAATTGTCCTCAAGTACGAAGAACTCGTCGCGGCCGGTGCGCACCAGGTCGATGCCGATGATATGGCTATAGACCCCGCGCGGCGGCACGAAACCGACCACGGCCTTTTCATAGGCCTCGTTCTGATAGACGAGGCGCGCCGGGATGCGGCCTGCCCGGACGATCTCGCCCCGGCCATAGACATCGCGCAGGAAGGCGTTCAGCGCCTTGGCGCGCTGCTTGATGCCGCGTTCCAGCCGGCGCCATTCGCCCTGGGTGAAGACCCGCGGCATCATGTCGAAGGGGATCAGCCGGTCCGGATCGCCGCCCTCGCCATAGACGGCGAAGGTGATCCCGATGCGCCGGAACAGCGCCTCGGCCTCGGCCTGCTTGAGTTGCCGGAAATCGACCGGCATCTGCGCGACCCAGTCAGAGAGGCTTGCATAGGCCTCGCGGACCTTTTCGCCGTCGAACATCTCGTTGTAATACATCGGCCCCTCATTACCTCCGGCAACTTTAGTTCAGCATGGCCTGTTGTTCGACCATTGAAAAGTCAGCCATCCTAACCCAATTGGTCTGAACTGTCCAAATCTGCCCGTCTGCTGAAAAAACATGCAGATCCAGCGCCCTGTTTATCAAGCGCGACAAATCCCTTATAAAGGCCGAAAAACAAGAACGAGGCAGAGATGAACAGGCTCTTGAAACTGGCGATTCTGATGCTGGTCGCGTCATGTGGTGGCGGCAATTATTCTGCCCCACGAAATCTGGACAATGCCTGCGCCATCATCCGTGAACGCCCGGCCTATTACCGCGCCATGCAGAAGACCGAGCGCCGCTGGGGTGTGCCGGTCGCGGTGCAGATGGCGGCGATTCACCAGGAATCGAAATTCATCGGCGACGCGCGCACACCGCATCAATACGCGCTCGGCATCATCCCGGTCGGACGGCAAAGCTCGGCCTATGGCTACAGTCAGGCGCTCGACGGCACCTGGGAAGATTATGTCGCCGAGACCGGCAACCGCCGCGCCCGTCGCGACAATATCAACGACGCGACCGATTTCATGGGCTGGTATATGGACGGCACGAGCAAGGCCCTTGGCATCTCGAAATGGGATGCGCGCGGGCAATACCTTGCCTATCACGAAGGGCGCGGCGGCTATGCGCGCGGCTCCTACCGCTCGAAAAGCTGGCTGATGAGCGTTGCCTCAAGCGTTCAGGGCCGGGCCGAGATGTATCACGCCCAGTTGCGCAGCTGCCGCTGATATGACCACGCCCGCGCCGACCCCGCTGGAGGAGGCGCTGCGGCGCCTTCGGGTCGGTGTCGATCCCGGTTTCGTGGCCTTCTCGGGGCATCCCCAGGAACTGCCGGCACATTGGCGGGGCTATCTTGACGACGATCCCGCCGCGCGGCTCGATTGCCTGCGGGCGGAATGCGCGATGCTGGCCGATTACCTGCCCGAGGTCTGCACGGCACTTCTGTCGACCGCCGAAGATGCCTTCATGCTCAGCAGCCCGGAAAGCGGCCCCCTGCGCTGCATCATGCGACGCATAAGGGGGGTGCTTTATCCGACCCTTTCAGCGCGACCGCTCGGTCAGGCACCGGCACCCAATCCCCACGCGCGGCTTTTGCTGACAGCGGGGCCCGACGCGCTCAGCTGGATCTATACCGAACTCATGGACGGGCTGACCGACATGTATGATTTCGGCGGCCTGCTGCGCTCGGCCCGGCTGACCAGCATGGCGGCTGAAATCGACAGCTATGGCGAAACCGACTGGTTCGACGCGTTCAGCCTCGACCATGACACCGACCGCGTGATCGAGATATTTCGTTCGGGCGGAAGCGGCTATCTGCTGGTCGATCTCGACAGGCCGGGGCTGTCATCGAACCCGGATGCGCTTCTGGTCATCGTTGATGAGGACGCCCCGCCCGAAACCGTTTCGCTTTTCGCCTGGCTCGACGCCTGGACCGCGATTGCCTTGACCGGCTGAACGCGTCAGCAGCCCGCAAAACACATCGTCGATCCTGACGGCGCTCAGCCCCGGGCGATGCAGATCTGCTGCAGGGTCACCCAGTCGCGTTCGCTCAGGATGGCGGGATAGGGTTCGGTTCGGAACGGGTCGGCCTCGGTCAGGGGCAGGCTGGTCGTGCCCGAGGTTCCGCGTGTCTCGGCATAGGGAGACGAAGGTATTCTTGCGGTGGCGAATCGTGCCAGAAGGCTGCGGTCGTCAGGGGGCAGGGGGGGCAGGGCCAGCAGGTCTTCGCCGAAGCCGTGCAGGCTGTCGGCGGACAATGCCCCCCGCGTCAGCAGGCTCAGGACATCCAGAAAGGTTGCGCGTTGCAATGTCAGACTCAGCGGATCGGTTTGCCTTGCTGCGACATCCGCGGCGAGCAGGTGCCCGGCAAGGGCTTCGGGACCATCCTTGCCGCCGATCAGGGCATTGTCGACGACCATCAGGTTGCCGGGCAGCATGATCGCGCCGCCCACACCTTCCGGCAGGACCACGATGCGGCTTTTCGGTGGCAGCGGGATGCGGGCCGAGAGCGCGCCCAGCACCTGTTCCGCCGCCGGGTCGCGGCAGGGCTGGCCGGTGGCGCGGATCATGTCGGCAAGGATCGCATCGCCGATCCGGGCGCGTTCGGCCTGAGGCGTGATGCGCACAGCATGGGCGCGCAAGGCCGGCGGCATCCAGACGATGGCGCCCAGCACCATCACCAGCAATGCCAGCAGCGTCAGCCGGTTGCGCAGCCGGCCCGGATGCGGCCGCCGCGCCGCGATGGCGCTCTGGACCCGGTCGATCGCCTCGATCATCAGCGGGTCGTCGATTTCCAGCGTCTCCATCCGCTCGTTATCGGTGGCGGCGGGCGTATAGATTGCCGGCACCTGCGCGGGGTTCAGCCGCTCAAGGGCGGGCAGCGACCAATGGGTCAGCGGGGCCTCGGATTTCGGGTCCGACAGAACCAGCGTCGCTTCGCCGATGGAGACGATGACCTCGCGCAATTGCTCGCCCGGGGCGGGGCGCCAGCTGCCCGCCGCTTCCAGCCGTTGAAACTGCTTCAGCGCCGTCGATCTCATGCCCGTCCGCCAGACCCTTCCGCCGCAGCATGTCCGCGCGGCCGGTCAGCGTCAACCGGCGCCCTCGATCGCCATGCCCTTGTCGCGGGCAAGGATGCGCATACGCTCCTGCAATTTCTCGAAGGCGCGCACCTCGATCTGGCGGATCCGCTCGCGCGAGACCTCGTAACGCTCGGAGAGTTCCTCCAGCGTCAGCGGATCGTCGCGCAGACGACGCTCCATCAGGATGTCCTTCTCGCGGTCGTTCAGCACATCCATGGCCTGAACCAGCATGGCGCGGCGGGTGTCGAGTTCCTCGCTTTCGGCATAGGCCTGGGCCTGATCGGCATCCTCGTCCTCCAGCCAGTCCTGCCATTGCGCCGTCGATTCGCCGTCGCCAGAGCCGACCGTTGCGTTCAGCGAGGCGTCCGAACCGGCCATGCGGCGGTTCATGTCGATCACTTCCTGCTCGGTCACATTCAGGTCATTGGCGATGCGGGCGACGTTTTCGGGGCGCAGATCGCCCTCTTCCATGGCGCCGATCCGGTTCTTGGCCTTGCGCAGGTTGAAGAACAGCTTCTTCTGCCCCGAGGTCGTGCCCATCTTCACCAGCGACCAGGACCGCAGGATATATTCCTGGATCGAGGCCCGGATCCACCACATCGCGTAAGTGGCCAGCCGGAAGCCCTTTTCGGGATCGAAGCGCTTGACCGCCTGCATCAGCCCGACATTGGCTTCCGAGATCACCTCGGCCTGAGGCAGGCCATAGCCGCGATAACCCATGGCGATCTTGGCGGCCAGGCGCAGGTGGCTGGTCACCATCTTGTGGGCGGCCTCGCTGTCCTCGTGATCGACCCAGGCCTTGGCCAGCATGTATTCCTCTTCCGGTTCCAGCAGCGGGAATTTGCGGATTTCCTGAAGATAGCGGTTCAGCCCCTGTTCGGGGCTGGGGGCGGGAAGGTTCGTGTAATTTGCCATATCCTGTCCTCTCGCCGGATTAATGCGGTGATGAAATGCCAGCTTCGCGCAATCTGGCGAGCAAGTCCTGCATATCCGCAGGCAAGGGTGAATTGAATTCCAGATCGATACCGCTGACGGGGTGCGCAAAGCCGAGACGGGCGGCATGCAGGGCCTGGCGCGGGAAGTCCTGAACGAATGGGGCGGCATCGCCAAGCGCGCGGGCGGATGCTTTCCTGGCCCCACCATAAACCGGATCGCCGATCAGCCCAAGCCCGGCATGGGCCATGTGAACGCGAATTTGATGGGTGCGCCCGGTTTCCAGCCGGCATTCGACCAGCATCGCGGCGGGTGGCGTGCCGAAGCTTTCCAGCATCTTCGCGCGGGTGACGGCGTGGCGGCCACGCTCGCCCTCGAACCAGACCGCCTGTTTCTGGCGGTCGCTCGGGTGGCGGTCGAGGCGCGAGGTGATCTTCATCACGCCCCCCGGCTCGAAACTGATGCCACGGGTGCCGCGCAACCGGGCATCGGCGGCGTCGATCACCCCATGTGCCAGCGCCAGATAGGCGCGGTCGGCGCTATGCGCCTCGAACTGCGCCGCGAGGCCGTGATGGGCGCGGTCGGATTTCGCCGCGACCAGCAGGCCGGACGTATCCTTGTCGATGCGATGCACGATCCCCGGCCGCCTTTCGCCGCCGATCCCGGACAGGCTGCCGGCACAATGATAGAGCAGCGCGTTCACCAGCGTGCCATCGGGGCTGCCCGGCGCGGGATGGACGACCATGCCGGCGGGCTTGTCGATGACGATCAGATCGTCGTCCTCATGGACCACGTTCAGCGGGATGTCCTGCGGCAGGGTCTCGACCGGTTCCGGCGCGGGCAGGGCGATGCGATAGGTTTCGCCCGGTGTGGTGCGGTGCTTCGGCTGCGTCACCGCCCCATCCGGCCCGCTGACCGCGCCGTCAGCGATCAGCCGGGCGATGCGCGAACGTGACAGGGCCGCTTCCGCTGGCGCAAGATCGGCAAGCGCCTTATCAAGGCGCACGGTCAGATCGTCGGGAATTGTCAGGATCAACTCAGCCATGCAACGCGACATAGATCATGCGAAGGCGCAGGACGAGGCGGATTCGCCCCAGATCGTGCCGCATTTGAGATTTCTGCGTCTGCTCGTCGCCGGAATGGCCGTGGCCATGGTGCTGGGGCTTGCCGCCATCGTCGCCATCCTGTGGATCCGCCTGAGCGCGCCGCCCCTGCCAGAGCTTCCCGCCGCCGTCGCCCTGCCGGAAGGTGCCAGCGCCGAGGCCGTGACCTTTTCGGCGCGGCACCTGATCGTGGTGACCGATACCGGCGAGGTGCTGGTCTATGGCCGCGACGGCAGTCTTCAGCAAAGGATTGCGCTGGATCAGCCCTGACCGGCTTCGTTCAGCCGCGTCTCGATCGCGTCGAGGCGGGATTTCAGTTCGGCATTCTCGGTGCGGGCCTTGATCGCCATGTCGCGCACGGCGTCGAATTCCTCGCGCGTGACCAGATCGCGCTCGGCCAGCCAGCGGTCGATCCAGGAATTGAAGGCGTTCCCGGCCTCGTCCTTGGCGCCCTGGGCGACACCCATCGCGTTTGTCATCATCCGTGACATATCGTCGAAGAACTTGTTTTGCGTGGACATATGATGCTCCTCAAGGCGTTTGCCGACTATATGGGGCAGGGCGCGCCCGGGTTCAATGTTGACACCGACCGTTCCGTCGCTAGCGTGCGCGCGAAAATGAAGGACCGCCATGATCCCGTTCCCCGATATTTCGCCCGAGATCTTCACCATCCATCTGGGCGAGCGCGCGTTTTCGCTGCGCTGGTATGCGCTTGCCTATCTGGTCGGGCTGGTGCTGGGGGCGCTGGCGGTCTGGAAGCTGATGAAATCCGTCCGGGTCTGGGGCGACAAGGCGCCGATGCCCGCCGGGAAGGTCGAGGATCTGCTGACCTGGATCGTGGCCGGGGTGGTGATCGGCGGGCGGCTGGGATTCGTGTTCTTCTATCAGCCCGGCTTTTACCTGAAGAATCCGCTGGAGATCCTGAAGGTCTGGGAAGGCGGCATGTCCTTCCATGGCGGCTTTGCCGGCGTGGTGCTGGCCGCCTGGTGGTGGGCGCGGCGCAATGAGGTCTCGCCCCTGCGGCTGGCCGATGCGCTGGCAGTGGTGGCCCCCATCGGGCTGTTCTTCGGGCGCATCGCCAATTTCATCAATGCCGAGCTTTGGGGCCGGCCCACCGATCTGCCCTGGGGGGTGATCTTTCCCGGCGAGATGGCGCAGAACTGCCCAGGGGTCGAGGGGCTTTGCGCCCGCCATCCCAGCCAGCTTTACGAGGCCGGGCTGGAAGGGCTGCTTCTGGGCCTGATCCTGTTCGGGCTGGTCCGGGCGGGCGGGCTGCGCAGGCCGGGGCTGGCGCTTGGGGTCTTCCTGTCGGGCTATGCGCTGGCACGGATCTTCGTCGAGCTTTTCAGGGTCGCGGATGCGCAGTTCATCACGCCCGAAAACCCGCTTGGCCGCGTGGCACTGGGGCTGAGCATGGGGCAGATCCTGTCGCTGCCGATGCTGGCACTTGGCCTTCTGTTCATCATCCGCGCGCTGCGCCTGCCGGCCCGATGACGCCGCTTGACGCCCAGATCCGGGACGAGATCCGGCGCTCGGGGCCGATCTCGGTCGCGCGCTACATGGAAATCTGCCTGCTGCACCCTGAGCATGGCTATTACACCACCCGCGATCCTTTCGGCGTGGCGGGCGATTTCACCACCGCGCCCGAGATCAGCCAGATGTTCGGGGAATTGCTGGGCCTCTGCCTCGGGCAGGCCTGGCTGGATCAGGGCCGGCCTTCGCCGTTTACACTGGCCGAGATCGGGCCGGGCCGGGGCACCTTGATGGCCGATCTTGGCCGCGCCATCCGCATTGTGCCCGGCATGAGCGAGGCGGCGCGGCTGCATCTGGTCGAGGCCTCGCCGCATCTGCGCGCGATGCAGCGGCAGGCGCTTGGAGAGCTGGTCCATGCCGACGATGTCGCCGCCCTGCCGCAGGCGCCACTGTTCCTGATCGCCAACGAATTCTTCGATGCCCTGCCGATCCAGCAGTTCCAGCGCGGCGCGCAGGGCTGGGCCGAGCGGCTGATCGGCCTCGACGGCGAAGACCTGCGCTTCGGCCTCGGCCCGCCGCTCAGCGTGGATCTGCCCGGTGTTGAGGGCGATGTGATCGAGCGTTGTCCCGCCGCCGGTGCCATCGTGACCGAAATCGCCAGCAGGATCGCGACCCATGGCGGGGTGGCGCTGATCCTCGATTACGGCGGTTGGAACGGGCGCTGCGACACGTTTCAGGCGCTGTCGGCGCATCGGCCTGTCGATCCGCTGGCCGCGCCCGGCATGGCCGATCTGACGGCGCATGTCGATTTCGCCCATCTGGCGGCGGCAGCGGATGCGGCCGGCTGCGCCTTCGGCTATACTACGCAGGGCGCGCTTCTGGGCGCGCTCGGGATCGCGGCCCGGGCGGAAAAGCTGGCGGCTTCGGGCGATGCCGGGGCCTTGGTTGCGGCACGACGCTTGACCGACTCGGCGGAAATGGGTGAGTTGTTCAAGGCGCTTGCCATCTGGCCGAAAGCCGCGCCCGCGCCCGCAGGCTTCACGCGCCAACCGACGCGCGGCGCGGACAGGGAAACATGAAACTGACGCTCGAAATCCTGACCCATGATCTGCTGGACGGCGTCCGGCACGGCTTTTTCACCCGCAAGGGCGGGGCCAGTTCCGGCCTTTATGCGGGGCTGAATTGCGGGCGCGGCTCGAACGACCAGACCGAGATCGTGGCCACCAACCGCGCCCGCGTGGCCGAGGCGATGGGCGTGGCCCCCGACCGGCTGGCCGGTGTCCATCAGGTTCATTCCGCCGATGTGGTGACGCTTTCTGTGCTCGAGGATGCGGCGACAAGCGACCATATCCGCGCCGATGGCATCGTCTCGGCCCTGCCGGGGGTGGCGTTGGCGGTGCTGACGGCGGATTGCCAGCCGGTGCTGTTCGCCGACCCTGCCGCCGGTGTGATCGGTGCCGCCCATGCCGGCTGGCGCGGCGCGCTTGGCGGCGTGCTGGAGGCGACGGTGCAGGCGATGCGCGATCTCGGCGCGCAGAACATCCGCGCGGTGATCGGGCCCACGATCTCGCAGCGCGCCTATGAGGTCGGCTGGGATTTCATGGATGAGTTCACCGCCGAAGACCCGGACTACCAACGCTTCTTCTCGAACGGTCCGAATGAGAAGCCGATGTTCGATCTGCCCTCTTTCGGGCTGATGCGTCTGCGCGCCGCTGGGGTCGAGGCGGCATGGACACGCCATTGCACCTATTCCGACCCCGAACGCTTCTTTTCCTATCGCCGCAGCACCCATCAGGGCGAGGCCGATTATGGCCGGCTGATCTCGGCCATCGCCCTGCCGGGCCAGGCGGGGATCACGCTGCAACCGATGGCGACGGGATCGCTCGGGCAGTCCTAGCGTTTGCTGTAGCCAGCCGGGAAAGGCACGCCCGGCTCGTCCTTGGCGCCCCGGATCACCAGCGAGGTCTTGACCGAGGCGACGTTCGGCGCGGCGGTCAGGCTTTCGGTCAGGAAATGCTGAAAGCTCGGCAGGTCGGGGGCCACGCATTTCAGGATGAAGTCGATCTCGCCGTTCAGCATGTGGCATTCGCGGACCAGCGGCCAGGCCCGGACGCGCTCCTCGAAGGTGGCGAGGTCGCGCTCGGACTGGTTCTGCAGGCGGACCATGGCGAAGACCTGCACATCGAAGCCGAGGCAGCCCGGATCGAGATCGGCGTGATAGCCACGGATGTAACCGGCTTCCTCCAGCACCCGGACGCGGCGCAGGCAGGGCGGGGCGGATATGCCGACCCGGCGGGCCAGTTCGACATTGGTCATCCGCCCGTCGCCCTGAAGCTCGGCCAGAATCCGGCGGTCGATTTCGTCCAGTTTGGTACTGGCCATGGCTAAGCCCTCATGGAATGGGTCGGTCTGGAAATGGGAATGAAGCTATACGCGGCGGGGCCTTCGCGCAATAATATTTCGCGTTTTGCCTTAACGTCACACGCTCGTTCCGCCGCGATTGAAGAGCCGGGACCAGTGCATTAGCTAAGGGCAAGCCACAAGACAGGAGGCCGCGATGGCCGAGGAACACAGAAAGCTCATCATCATCGGCTCCGGCCCGGCCGGCTATACCGCTGCCGTCTATGCCGCGCGCGCCATGGTCGAGCCGCTGCTTATTCAGGGGATGCAGCCCGGCGGTCAGCTGACCATCACCACCGAGGTCGAGAACTGGCCCGGCCTGATCGAGGTTCAGGGCCCCGACCTGATGCTGAAGATGGAAGAACATGCCCGCGCCATGGGGGCGGACATCAAGTTCGACACCGTCTCGAAGCTGGACCTGTCGGCGCGGCCCTTCCGCGCCACCTGCGATTCGGGCGACGTGATCACGGCGGATGCGGTGATCCTGGCCACCGGAGCACAGGCGAAATGGCTGGGCCTGCCCTCCGAGGAGAAATTCCAGGGCTTCGGCGTTTCGGCCTGCGCCACCTGCGACGGCTTCTTCTATCGCGGCAAGGAAGTGGTGGTGATCGGCGGCGGCAATACTGCGGTCGAGGAGGCGCTGTTCCTGACCAATTTCGCCTCGAAAGTGACGCTGATCCATCGCCGCGACGAATTGCGCGCCGAAAAGATCCTGCAGCAACGCCTGCTGAAAAACCCCAAGATCGAATGCCGCTGGGACAGCGAGGTGCTGGAGGTGGTGGGCGAAAGCGATCCGCTCGGCGTGACCGGGGTGAAGCTGCGCAACCTCAAGACCGGGGCGGAAAGCCTGCTGGATACGGCGGGCGTCTTCGTGGCCATCGGCCATTCGCCGGCCTCGGAACTGGTGAAGGATCAACTCGAACTGCTCAATGGCGGCTATGTGAAGGTCGAGCCCGGCTCGACCCGGACCTCGATCCCCGGTGTCTTCGCGGCGGGTGACCTGACCGATCACATCTATCGTCAGGCCGTGACCAGTGCCGGCATGGGCTGCATGGCGGCATTGGATGCCGAGCGTTATCTGGCCGAACTGGACGAGGCCGGGGCGCCCGCCGCTGATGCCGCCCGTTCCGAACCCGTCAGCGCGTGACGCCATGCCCCGCCGTATCGAGGTCGATGACAGGATGCAGCGGGGCTACGCCTATGAACTGACCGCGCCTTCGGGCGCGGATTTCGGCGAAGGTTTCAGCCCCGACCTGACGCCGGCCGAGATGCTGAGGCTCGGCGTTTTCGGCGGCTGCTACCTGACCGATTGCCGGGCCGAATTTCCCGCCGACTGGTTCAAGGATGCGAAGCTTTCGCCGGGCAAGCCGGATCCGTCGCTGAACTGTTTCGGCGTCGATGCCAGCCAGCCGCTTTCGGAATGGCGGCGCAAGGGGTGGCTGCATCAGGACGATCCACGCGGCTGGTTTCAATGGTATTGCCGCTATTGGATGGGTCGCCGCCATGCTGACGATGCCCGCCAGATCGGCCGCTGGCGCGCCATCCGCCGCCATGTCGGGCAATTGCGCAAGGCCTGCGATCCGGGCGATGTCTTCTGCCGCCCGCGCCAGCGTCAGGCGCTGCTGCACTGGGCCTATGACAGCCGCAAGCTGTAACTCCGTCCTGCCTCAACCGCGATCCGGCCACCCCCGGTCATGCAGTGACGGAATTGCCGTCATGCACAGGAATGCAGCAAAATGCCCATAGCTGTAGTTGATTGTTGGGGCATTGGGGTCTATGCGCGGCGCAAAGCTGTGGCCGGTCCCGGTCGCGGCCAATTCTTTCGTCCGAACCGACCGAGTGCCTCTCATGACTGCAACCAACCATACCACGATCCCTGAACTTTATGTTTCTGCCGATGCCGCCGCCAGCCTGAAGGATGCCGCCGGCGACATGCCCAGCTGGGACCTGTCGCCGCGCCAGATCTGCGACCTGGAACTGCTGATGAATGGCGGCTTCGCGCCGCTGAAGGGCTTTCTAACGGAAAAGGACTATGACGGTGTGGTCGAGAACCTGCGGCTTGCCGACGGGACGCTCTGGCCGATGCCGATCACCCTGGATGTGTCCGAGAAATTCGCCGAAGGCGTGGCGCCGGGCACCGATATCGCGCTGCGCGATCAGGAAGGTGTGATCCTGGCGGTGATGTCGGTCACCGACAAATGGGTGCCGAACAAGGCGAACGAGGCCGAGAAGGTCTTCGGTGCCGACGATCTCGCCCATCCGGCAGTGAACTATCTGCACAATCAGGCCGGTCCGGTCTATCTGGGCGGCCCGGTCAAGGGTCTGCAGGCGCCGACCCATTACGATTTCCGTGGCCGCCGCAATACCCCGAACGAGTTACGCGCCATGTTCAAGAAGCTGGGCTGGCGCAAGGTCGTGGTCTTCCAGACCCGCAACCCGCTGCACCGCGCCCATCAGGAACTGACCTTCCGCGCCGCGCGCGAGGCGCAGGCCAACCTGATGATCCATCCGGTCGTCGGCATGACCAAGCCGGGCGATGTCGATCACTTCACCCGCGTCCGCTGCTACGAGGCGGTGCTGGACAAGTATCCGGCGGCCACCACCACGCTGTCGCTGCTGAACCTTGCCATGCGCATGGCCGGCCCGCGAGAGGCGGTCTGGCACGGGCTGATCCGCCGCAACCACGGCGCCACCCATTTCATCGTCGGTCGCGACCATGCCGGCCCCGGCAAGAACAGCGCGGGCGAGGATTTCTACGGTCCCTATGACGCGCAGGATCTGTTCCGCAAATACGAGGACGAGATCGGCGTGAAAATGGTCGATTTCAAGCACATGGTTTATGTGCAGGAACGCGCCCAATACGAACCGGCGGACGAGATCGAAGAGGGCGTGACCGTCCTGAACATCTCGGGGACCGAGCTTCGTCGCCGCTTGCGCGAGGGGCTGGAGATCCCGGAATGGTTCTCCTTCCCGGAAGTCGTGAAGGAACTGCGCCGCAACTCTCCGCCGCGCGCGCAGCAGGGTTTCACCGTCTTCTTCACCGGCCTGTCGGGTTCGGGCAAGTCGACCATCGCCAATGCGCTCATGGTCAAGCTGATGGAAATGGGCGGCCGCCCGGTCACGCTGCTGGATGGCGATGTGGTCCGCAAGCATCTGTCGAGCGAGCTTGGCTTCTCGAAGGAACATCGCGACATCAACATCAAGCGCATCGGCTATGTCGCCTCCGAGATCACCAAGAATGGCGGTATCGCCATCTGTGCGCCCATCGCGCCCTATACCGCGACCCGCCGGGCCGTGCGCGAGATGATCGAGGCCTATGGCGCCTTTGCCGAGGTCCATGTCTCGACCCCGGTCGAGGAATGCGAACGCCGCGACCGCAAGGGCCTCTACAAGCTGGCACGCGAAGGCAAGATCAAGGAATTCACCGGGATCTCGGACCCCTATGAAGAGCCGCAGGCGCCCGAGCTGCGCGTCGACACGACCGATATCGATGTCGATAACGCCGCCCATCAGGTTCTGCTGAAGCTGGAACAGATGGGCCTGATCGGTCTGCGCTGATCCGGCAATTGAATGAGAACGCGCGCCGGGCCATGATGGCCCGGCGTTTTCATATCCGGGGGCAGGATGGCCGAGATCGTCAATATCATCTGCATCAAATGGGGCACCATGTATGGCGCCGCGGATGTGAACCGGCTTCACGAACAGGTGAAGCGCCACCTTGCCCGGCCGCATCGCTTCGTCTGCTTCACCGACGATGCCGAGGGCATAGATCCCGGCGTCGATTGCCTGCCCTTGCCCGAACTCGGCCTGCCGGAAGGGCATGGCGATACCCGCTGGCGCAAGCTGGCACTGTTCCGGCGCGATCTTGGCGGCATGACCGGGCAGGTGGCGTTGTTTCTCGACCTCGATCTGGTGGTGGTCGATGACCTCGCGCCCTTCTTCGATCTGCCCGGCGATTACTTCATCATCCGCGACGACGACCTGTTCCGCGCCAAACCCCTGCGCAAGGTGAACCCGGAACGCGACCGGTTCATGCATTCGGTCGGCAATTCCTCGGTCTTTCGCTATGTCGTCGGCGATCACGCCTATATCCTTGACGCCTATCTGGCCGATCCGAAGGCCGCGACCACGGGTTACGAGATTTCCCAGCAGTTCCAGTCGGCGCAACTGGCCGCGCATGGGCACCTGAATTACTGGCCGAAGGGCTGGGTGGTCAGCTTCAAGAACGATTGCGTCCCGCGACACCTGCTGAGCTATCTCTCGGATCCGAAACTGCCCGAGGGGGCGAAGATCGTGGCCTTTGCCGGCAATCCGAAGATGGAGGATGTCTTCGCCGGACGCGGCGGCAAATGGTATCGGCGCATCGGCAATATCGACTGGCTGCGCAGGGCCTGGGGCGGATGATCGCACAGGCCTTCCGGCGCTGGAAACACGCCCGCCGCATCCGCGCCGCCGAGTCCGAGATCGCCGCGCGCAGCTTCACGCCCAAGCCGCATGGGCTGGATGCGCCGCTGGTGGTCAGCCTGACCAGCTTCGGGCCGCGCCTGCCCGTGGTCGGCAAGGTGCTGCAATCGCTGCTGCGCCAGACGGTGCGGCCCGACCGTGTCATCCTCTGGCTGACCGAGGCGGATGCGGGTCTTCTGCCCGAGGAGGTTCGGGCGCTCGGCGCGGAAATCCGCACCTGCCCGAACTGGAAATCCTACAAGAAGATCGTCCCGACCCTGCTGGAAGCGCCCGATGCCTATATCGTCACCGCCGACGACGATGTCTATTACGGTCCCGACTGGCTGGCCGGGCTGGTGGCGCGGGCCGGGGCCGGCGTCGTCTGTCATCGCGGCCACCGGATCGCCCTGACGGATGGCCAGCCGCGCCCCTATGGCGATTGGGACTGGAATATCGGCGCGCCAGCGGCGGGACCGCTGATCTTTCCGACCGGGGTCGGCGGCGTGCTTTATGCGCCGGGCATCTTTCATCCCGATGTGACCGACGCCGGGAAATTCACCCGCCTCGCGCCCTCGGCCGACGATGTCTGGCTTTACTGGATGCACCGTTTGCGTGGTTCCCGGCCCGAGAAGATCGGCGGGAAATTCCGCGTCGTCGAATGGCCGGGCAGCCAGACGCAGAACCTGCGCGGCGGCAATCTCGGCTCGGGCGGGAATGACCGGGCGCTTCAGGCGATGATCGCGGAATACGGCTGGCCTGAATGAACGCCCCGGAAAGCCGGTGCCGCCACCCCGGAGCGAAGGTGGCGGCACGGTGGCCGGATCAGTGGACGCTGACCGGGCTCAAGTCGTTCTGACGGGCCAGGAAGAACGCCATCTGGCGGTCCTTCACCAGTGCCAGTCGCGCGCCATCCAGCCCGTGCACGGCATAGAGGCTGTCCAGCCCCGATGCCTGCTCGCGCACCTCGTCGGGCAGGCTGTCCACCGGGACGCGGCGGATATAGACGGTATTGCCGGTCATTTCCGGCAGAGCTTCATATTTGGTATCCATGATGATCCCCTTCATTTGCGGCTGATCGGAATGGTCTGGACGACATTCTGCTGCGGACGCCGCTTGAGCGCGATGCGCAGAAGCCCGTTTTCCAGCCGGGCGCCCTCGACCTCGACCCCGTCGGCCAGCACGAAGCTGCGCTGAAACGCCCGCGAGGCGATGCCGCGATGCAGGAAGACGCGATCCTTGTCAGAATCGGGCTGCCTGCCGGCAATGGTCAACTGGCTGTTTTCCAGCGCGATCGACAGATCGTCCTCGGAAAAACCGGCCACGGCGAGGGTGATGGTGAAGCCATCCGGCTCCTGATGCTCGATATTATAGGGCGGATAGCCCTCGGCGCCTTTCGAGGCCCGCTCGGCCAGCCGTTCGATCTGGTCGAAGCCCAGCAGGTGCGGATGCGCCGCCAGCGTCAGTTTCGTCATCGTCTTCAAGCCCTTGTGCAGCGACTCGTGCCATTCAGCGGGCCCCGGAAGCGGCGGCCCATGGGTTCAATATGTGGTCTATGAGGGCCAGCGACAAGATGTGCGATCCCAGTTAACATTTCCGCGCCTGCCTCTATAATCGGCATTCGCCAGACCCAGCATGAGCCCAGCATGAGCTTCCAATCCGAGATGAGCCACGAGGAGATCGCCCGCGCGAAGCTGGCGGTCCTGAAGCGGGAACACCGCGACCTCGACGAGAAGATCGTGGCCCTTGCCGAACTGCCGATGCCCCCATCGCTGGAACTGCAGCGGCTGAAGCGGCAGAAACTGGCGCTGAAGGATCGCATCGCCCGGCTGGAAGACGAATTGACCCCCGACATCATCGCCTGAGGCACCGCGCTTCATTGCGTCCCGCGACGGGGTGAATATAGTGCGGCTTTCTGCGACGGGGGCGTTATGAAACTGAGCGAGCAAGCGGGGGTGCCGGTCGGCATCATCATGGGAAGCCAGTCGGACTGGCCGACCCTGCGCGAGGCGGCGGCGATCCTGGACGATCTGGGCGTGGGTTACGAGGCGAAGATCGTCAGCGCCCATCGCACGCCCGACCGGCTTTGGGCTTATGGCAAGGCGGCGGCGGGGCGCGGGCTGAAGGTAATCATCGCCGGGGCAGGGGGTGCTGCACATCTGCCGGGCATGATGGCCTCGAAGACGCGGGTGCCGGTCGTGGGCGTGCCGGTTCAGACGAAGGCGCTTTCGGGCGTCGATTCGCTTTATTCCATCGTCCAGATGCCGAAGGGCTTTCCGGTGGCGACCATGGCCATCGGCGCGGCAGGTGCCGCCAATGCCGGGCTGATGGCGGCGGGGATACTGGCGCTGTCCGATCCGGCGCTTGCCGAACGGCTGGATGCTTGGCGCGCGGCGCTTTCGGCCTCGATCCCCGAGGAGCCTTCCGATGACTGACGCACTGGCACCGGGTTCGGTCATCGGGATTCTGGGCGGCGGACAGCTTGGCCGGATGCTCTCGGTCGCGGCCTCGCGGCTTGGGTATCGGACCCATGTCTATGAGCCGGGCGCGGCCCCGGCGGCGGATGTGGCCCATGCGCTGACGACTGCGGCCTATGACGATGCGGCGGCGCTGCGGGCTTTCGCGGAATCGGTCGATGTCATCACCTATGAATTCGAGAATGTGCCGGCGGCCTCGCTGGACCTGCTGGAATCGATCCGCCCGATCCGGCCCAATCGCCGGGCGTTGGCGGTCTCGCAGGACCGGCTGAGCGAGAAGGAATTTCTGGCCGGTCTCGGGCTGAGAACCGCGCCCTTCGCCAATGTCGAGACCGAGGCCGATCTGCCGGCGGCGCTGGAGCGGATCGGCGCGCCCTCGATCCTCAAGACCCGGCGCATGGGCTATGACGGCAAGGGGCAGATCAGGTTCAAGGATCCGGGCCAGCGGGACTGGACCGGCGCGCCTTCGGTGCTGGAAGGTTTTGTCACCTTCTCGGGCGAGATCAGCGTGATCGTGGCGCGCGCGGCCGATGGCGCGGTCGCGGCCTATGATCCGGGGCTGAACGTCCATGAAGGCGGCATCCTGCGCACCACCACCGTTCCCAGCGGCGTAAATCAGGGTCTCGTGACCGATGCGGTGCTGCTGGCGGCGCGGATCGTGGGTGCGCTCGATTACATCGGCGTCATGGGGGTGGAGCTTTTCGTGACCCCCGCAGGGCTGGTGGTGAACGAGATCGCGCCGCGTGTGCATAATTCCGGGCATTGGACGCAGGCCGGCTGCACGGTCGACCAGTTCGAGCAGCATATCCGCGCCGTGGCCGGGCTGCCGCTTGGCGACGGCAAGCGCCATGCCGATGTGGTCATGGAAAACCTGATCGGCGATGACATGGACCGCCTGCCGGAGCTTCTGCGCGCGCCCGACGTTCAGGTCCATCTCTACGGCAAGGCCGAGACCCGTCCGGGCCGCAAGATGGGCCATGTGAACCGGATCATCCGGTGAAGCCGGCGCGGCCCCGGTTGGCCGTGCGGGCCGCGATCCTGCGCGACGACCGGCTGCTGGTGGTCAATGCCTATCCCGGCCAGCAATCCGCGCTCTGGGCCTTGCCGGGCGGCGGGGTCGAGCCGGGGCAGTCGCTGCCCGAAAACCTGCTCCGAGAGGTGCAGGAGGAAACAGGGCTGGCAATCGCGGTCGGCGCGGTGATTCTGGTGAACGAATTTCACGACCCGGCATCGGGCTTTCATCAGGTCGAGCTGATCCACCGCGCCACGCTTCTGGGCAATGCCGATCTGGTTCTGGACGATCCCGAGGGCGTGGTGAACCGCGCCCGCTGGGTCACGCGGGCGGAACTGGCGAAGCTGCATCACCGGCCACGCCTTCTGGCGCGCGCTGTCTGGGGGCAGCACGCCGCCTGGTATGACCCGCTGGAGGAGATCGTGCGGTAAATCGGGAAGGTGGGTGCCTTTCGTCCTGCCACGCTATTTCTGCGCCAGAAAGGCAGATCAGCCTTCGGGCAGGGTTTCCGAAAGATAGCGCATCATATTGCCGCCCATGACTTTGGCGATCCGATCCTCGCTCAGACCCGCGTCGATCAGCGCCTGAGTGAGCGCGGCGAGGCCCGCCGTATCGAAAGGCGCATCGACCGAGCCGTCGTAATCCGAGCCGAGCGAAACGTGATCCTCGCCCACGAGGGCGATAGCGGCACTGATCGATGTCGCGATATCGGCTGGGGTCGTGCCGCATGTCACCTCGCGCCAGTAACCGATGCCGATCACGCCGCCCTTGTCGGCCACGGCCCGGATCAACTCGTCATGAATGTTGCGCCGGGTCTCGCAATTGCCGTGAATGCCGGTATGCGAGACGATGGGCCGCGTGCCGTCGATGGCCAGCACGTCGCGCACCATTTGCGGGCTGGCATGGGCAAGGTCGATAACCATCCCCCTTTCCATCAGCCCGGCCACCACCTGCCGGCCGAAATCCGACAGGCCGGCACCGCTTTCGCCATGCAGCGAGCCGCCCAACTCGTTGTCGAAGAAATGCGTCAGCCCCATCAGCCGGAACCCGGCACCATAAAGCGTATCGAGATTGGCGATATCGCCTTCCAGCGGATGCCCGCCCTCGGTCCCGAGGATGCCGCCGACGGTTCGCGCGCCGGTCTCGCGCTGGGCGAGATGTTCCTCCAGCTCCCGGCGGTTCAGGATGACGCGCAGGTCTTCGGGGTCGCGTTTCGCCATGGCGTTCAGGCGCGCGGCCTGATCGAGCGCACGTTCCTTCAGGCTCGACCAGGTGCGGATGGGGCGCAGCTGGCCCATGACCAGCTTGGTGATATTGTCCGGTGCCTCGGCGCTGTTCTGACCGTAATTCAGGCCCGAAGGGCTTTTCGTCACCGTGGTGAAGACCTGCACCGCGACATTGCCTTCCTGCAGGCGCGGGATGTCGGTATGACCCTGTGCGGCGCGTTTCAGCAGGTCGCGATCCCAGAGCAGCGCATCCGAATGCCAGTCGCCGATCACCAGCCTCTCATGCAGCGCCCTTGCCTCATCGCTGACGGGCCAGCCTTCTGCCGGGCCGTTCACCGGGTTCAGGCCGCGTTCCACATAGGCGGGCGCGAAGGTGAAAAAGGCGGCCGCCGCGATGAGGATCAGGCAGAACAGGGCGATGGCAATCTTGCGGAACATGGCGCGATCTCTGTTTGGGACAGGTCTGGGTCGAGGATAGGCCGGCGGTCCTGCGATCGGCCAGTGCAGATTGGGCTGTCTCAAAACGGCACATCATCCGCCGCGCCCACGGGCTGCACATATCCTGCCTTCACGTTCTTGAAACCGGCGGCGAACTGGATGGTCAGCGTATCCTCGGCGATGCCCATCACCGTGCCCTCTCCGAATTTCGGATGCGTTACACGCTCGCCGACACCGAAGCCTACCGCCTCGGCATCTATCACCACGGCGGCAGGGGTACGGGGCTTCGCGCGCTGATCGCCGCGTTCGGCCATGCGCTTCCAGCCGGGGGAGTTGTAGACATCGGCATTGGCGGCGCGCTGATGCATCGAGGCCCCGAAATCGGGCGATCCCGCGGCGACCGCAGCGGCACCGTAACCCTGCCCGTAAAGGCCGGGCGCGGTCAGCACCTCGACATGCTCATCAGGCAACTCGTCAATGAAGCGCGAGGGCAGGGACGACTGCCATTGCCCATACATGCGCCGGTTGCCGGCGAAGCTGATCGTCGCCAGCGTCTCGGCCCGGGTCAGGCCGACATAGGCAAGGCGCCGCTCCTCCTCCAGCCCCTTCATGCCGGATTCGTCCATGCTGCGCTGGCTGGGGAACAGACCGTCCTCCCATCCCGGCAGGAAGACGATGGGATATTCCAGCCCCTTCGCTGCGTGCAGCGTCATGATCGAGACCGCGTCCTGCGCCTCGTCATTGTCGCGATCCATGACGAGCGCGACATGTTCCAGAAAGCCCTGAAGGTTGTCGAATTCCTCCAGCGCCTTGACCAATTCCTTGAGGTTTTCCAGCCGGCCCGGCGCCTCGGGCGATTTGTCACTCTGCCACATGGCGGTATAGCCGGTCTCGTCCAGAATCCGCTCGGCCAGTTCGACATGGTTCGTGTCGGGGTTCAGGGTATCGGCGTGGAAGCGGCCCATCGCATCGGTGAATTCGCGCAGATTGGCCGCGCCCTTGCCGCCCAGAAGCCCGTTGGCCACGACCGATTGCGCGCCGATCAGCAGCGGTTCGGCCAGATCCCGCGCCTCCTGCTGGATGGTCTTCACCGCCTTGTCGCCAAGGCCGCGCTTGGGCGTGTTGACCACGCGCTCGAAGGCCAGATCGTCGCTGGGCGAGACCGCCAGCCGGAAATAGGCCATGGCGTCGCGGATTTCCTGCCGCTCATAGAAGCGCGGGCCGCCGATGACCCGGTAAGGCAGGCCGATGGTCAGGAAACGGTCCTCGAAAGCGCGCATCTGGTGGCTGGCACGGACCAGAATCGCCACATCGTTCAGATCGTGGCGGCCCAGGCTGCGGCGGGTGCCGGCATGGAAATCCTCGATCTCCTCGCCGATCCAGCGGGCCTCGGCCTCGCTGTCCCAATGCCCGATCAGGCGGACCTGCAAGCCGTCCTCGGCATCGGTCCAGAGCGTCTTGCCCAGCCGGCCCTTGTTCGCGGTAATCAGCCCCGAGGCCGCGCCCAGGATCTGCGGGGAGGAACGATAGTTCTGTTCCAGCCGGATCACCTGCGCGCCCGGAAAATCCTTCTCGAAGCGCAGGATATTGCCGACCTCGGCCCCGCGCCAGCCATAGATCGACTGGTCGTCATCGCCGACGCAGCAGACATTGCGATGGGACTGAGCCAGCAGCCGCAGCCACAGATATTGGGCGACGTTGGTATCCTGATATTCGTCGACGAGGATATAGCGGAAGCGGTTCTGCCAGCCGGCCAGAATATCGGGATGGGCCTGAAACAGCGTCACGCAATGCAGCAGCAGATCGCCGAAATCGACCGCGTTCAGTGCCAGCAGACGGTCCTGATAGGCGCGGTAAAGCTGCACGCCCTTGCCATCGTAGGCCGTGCCCTCGTTGCGGCTGACCTTGTCCGGCGTCAGCGCCCGGTTCTTCCAGCCGTCGATCATCCCGGCCAGTTGCCGCGCCGGCCACCGCTTCTCGTCGATGTTTTCCGCCGCGATCAGCTGCTTCAGCAGGCGCAACTGGTCGTCGGTGTCCAGAATGGTGAAACTGGGCTTCAGATGCAGATCGCCCGCGCCGATCAGTTCGGCATGGCGGCGCAGGATCTTGACCGAAACGCTGTGAAATGTGCCGAGCCAAGGCATCCCCTCGACCGCGTCGCCCAGCAACCGGCCAATGCGGTCGCGCATCTCGCGCGCGGCCTTGTTGGTGAAGGTCACGGCAAGAATCTGCCCCGGAAAGGCCCGGCCCGTCGCGATCAGATGCGCGATTCGCGTCGTCAGCGCCCGCGTCTTGCCGGTGCCGGCCCCGGCCAGCATCAGCACCGGCCCATCCAGCGCCTCGACCGCCCGGCGCTGCGCGTCGTTCAGCCCCTCCAGATAGGGGGGCGGGCCGGCAGGCGCGCCCATGGCGCGCTGCGACAGGCTGAGCTTGCGCTCGGCGGCTTCGAAGGGATCGTCATCCATCATGGTCGCGACAATAGCGCGCCACTGCGGTCAGGGAAAGATGGTGTTCACCGTATGTTCGGGCGCGGCACGTCTTTTGGTCAGTCTTATTCCTGCATCTGGCGTGCAAGTTTAGACCTGTGCCGCCGAAAGAATATTAACTATCAATGACTAAGACCCCTACGGGTTTGCCATACAATCCTTGTTCTTGCCAGTGACTCACTGTTTTCGGCCCTGACACGGCGCGAGGACTGCGCCGCAACCATTGGTGCATGACGGATGAGCATTATTCTCAATGATGTGGACTATTTTCAGTATTTTGGCGGGCTGATCGCGATCGGAACCGGCACCGAGGCGGTCCAGACCCAGATCGACCTCATCAACCTGAGCACGGTCGCCACCACCTATTCCGAGGCGCTGCTGGCCGATGATCCAAACGGCGACGGGCGGCTTAATCTCGGTGAAACCTTCACCCTGACCACGGCAGGAGAGCCGGTCCTGCTGACCATGACCGGGGCCGGCACCTATTCCGCCCTGCTGACCCCGACCAGAACCGTAATCATCGGCGAGGATGAACTCGGCACGCAATATATCGTCTTTCCCAATGGCGACGCCCCGGTTCTGGTTGGCACCGTGGCGGCGACCACGACCATCTTTGCGGCGGGCTATGATCCGGGCGCGGGCACGGTCATCTGCTTTGCCGCCGGCACCCGGATCGAGACGGCACGCGGCATGGTCAGGGTGGAGCATCTGCAGATCGGCGACCTGATTCGCACGCAGGATCATGGCTTCAAGCCGCTGCTCTGGATTGGCGAGCGCAGTCTTTCGGCGGCGGAACTGGCGCTTTATCCGAAGCATCGGCCGATCCGCATCCGCAAGGGCGCTCTGGGCGCGGGGATACCGCAAGCCGATCTGCTGGTCTCGCCCCAGCATCGCGTTCTGGTCAGATCGCAGGTCGTGCAGCGCATGTTCGGGCAAAACGAGGTGCTGATCGGCGCCATTCACCTGACCGCGATCGACGGGATCGAGCCCGCCCTGGATATGGCCGAAGTCACCTATTGGCATTTCCTGCTCGACTGCCACGAGATCGTCTTCTCGAACGGTGCCGCGACCGAAAGCCTGTTCACCGGCCCGCAGGCCATGGCCTCGGTCAGTGCCGAAAGCCGCGCCGAGATCCTCAGGCTGTTTCCCGATCTCGGGCGGCCCGATCCGCAGGGGCTGAAACCGGCCCGCGATCTGGTGAAAGGGCGCCCGGCGCGCAACTTCGCCGACCGGCTGATGAAGAATGGCAAGCCTGCGGTCATTGCCGCCCCGCAGCCCGAACCGATCTTCGTATAGCCGCGCCCGAAGGGTCTCACCGGCACGTTTCCGCCTCGGTCGGTTGGCCAATTCACGGCGGCGGGCTATGAAGGGTCTGTTTCAGGTTTCCGAGGTTCATATGAAGATCACGCAACAGATTCGTCCCCTTGCCCTTGCCGCCCCGCTGACGCTTTTCGCCGGTGCCGCCGCCGCGCAGGATACCGGCGCCTGCGGCCAACCGCTCGCGCTGAACAGCCCGCCCATGGTGCTGGAAGCGACGCCGACCGAAACCACCGGCGGGCTTGTCGAACTGCGCCGGAACGAGCCGCGCTATACCGAACTGACGGTGAAATCGCAGATGGCGATCACCCTGACCACCTTGACGTCTGAACGGGATACGACGCTGATCCTCTTCGATACCGATGGCAATGTGGTGGAATCCGACGACGATAGCGGCGCGGACTCCAATGCCCGCCTGATCGCGATGCTGGATCCCGGCACCTATTGCGCACAGGTCGGTGTCTATGGCGGGCTCGACGCGTCCAGCCTGGTCGTGCCCTTCTCGATCAGCGCCGCGCCGCCGCCCGATGCCTGCATCCTGAACGCGGCCGATCCGGTCGAGCTTGGCCCCGACAGCGAGGAAATCATCACCACCGGCGTCTTTGACGAGAATGTGAACCTCGCCTTCCGTCTGGCCGCAGGCACCGTCGTGACCATCGCCGCCCGCAGCCCGATGTTCGACACCTTCCTGAAGGTCGAGGACAAATATGGCCGCGAGATCGCCAGCGACGACGATGGCGGCGGGGACACCAACAGCCTGCTGGATCTGACAAGCGAAGACGGGGCGGATTACTGCGTCACGCTGTCTTCGCTGGATGAAGATCGTGGAATCTATTCGATGTCGCTGTCGCCCACGTCAATCTCGCCGCAGATACCGGGGAACGACCAATTCGACTCCGCCTCAGAGGCCGAGGAAGCCGTAGACGCGGCGGAATCCGCAGCCGAAGCGGCGGCGGAAGCGGCAGATGCCGCCGCGAGCGCGGTTGAGGATGCGGTCCAGCAGGCCGCCGAAGCCGCAGCCGAAGCCGCCAGCGAAGCGGCAGAAGCCGCAAGCGACGCTGCCAGCCAGTGACCTGACCGCCCCCGGCTGGCCATCGGACAGGGCCGCAAAAAGCAAAACCCCCGGCGCAAAGGCCGGGGGTTTTTTGTTTCTCTTGTGACTGCGGGCTTATGCCGCAGCGAGGTTGCGCAGCACGTAATGCAGCACGCCGCCATTCTTCAGATAGTCGATCTCGACTTCCGTATCGATGCGGGCCTTCAGCTTCACCACTTTCTCGCTGCCATCGGCGAACTTGATCTTCGCATCGATGATCTGCAGCGGCTTCACCTCGCCCAGCCCTTCGATGGTGATCTGCTCGTCGCCGGTCAGGCCCAGCGACTTGCGGTTCTCGCCGCCGGTGAACTCGAAGGGGATGACGCCCATGCCAACCAGGTTCGAACGGTGGATCCGCTCGAAGCTTTCTGCGATCACGGCCTTGACGCCGAGAAGGTTGGTGCCCTTGGCCGCCCAGTCGCGCGAAGAGCCCGCGCCATACTGTTCGCCACCGATGATGACCAGCGGCGTGCCGGCGGCCTCATATTGCATGGCGGCGTCGTAGATCGCCTCCTGCTCGCCTTTCGGACCCTTGGTGTAGCCGCCTTCGACGCCGTCCAGCATCTCGTTCTTGATGCGGATATTGGCGAAGGTGCCGCGCATCATGATCTCGTGGTTGCCACGACGCGAGCCGTAGGAGTTGAAGTCCTTCGGCGCCACCTGACGTTCGGTCAGGTACTGGCCGGCGGGGGTGGTCGGCTTGAAGGAACCGGCGGGGCTGATGTGGTCGGTGGTGATCATGTCGCCCAGCACGGCAAGGACGCGGGCGCCCTTGATATCGCTTATCTCGCCTGCACCCTTGGACATGCCACGGAAATAGGGCGGGTTCTGGATATAGGTCGAGGAAGCCGGCCAGTCATAGACCTCGCTGTCGGTGGTCTCGACCTCCTGCCAGCGCTTGTCGCCCTTGAACACGTCGGCATATTTTTCCTGGAACATCTCGCGGGTGACGACGCTGTCGACCATGTCCGAGACCTCTTTGGAGGTCGGCCAGATGTCTTTCAAGAAGACCGGCTTGCCCTCGGCGGTGAAGGCCAGCGGCTCGCTCGACAGGTCGATATTCATGTCGCCGGCAATGGCATAGGCCACGACCAGCGGCGGCGAGGCCAGGTAGTTGGCGCGCACGTCGGGCGAAATCCGGCCCTCGAAGTTGCGGTTGCCCGACAGCACGGCGGTCGCGATCAGGTCGTTGTCGTTGATCGCCTTCGACAGTTCGGCATCCAGCGGACCCGAGTTGCCGATGCAGGTGGTGCAGCCGAAGCCGACCAGATCGAAGCCGAGCGCGTCGAGATCTTCCTGCAGCCCGGCAGCCTTCAGATAGGCTTCCACGACCTGCGATCCCGGTGCCAGCGAGGTCTTGACCCAGGGCTTGCGGGTCAGGCCGAGCGCGCGCGCCTTGCGGGCGACAAGGCCCGCCGCCATCAGCACATAGGGGTTCGAGGTATTGGTGCAGGAGGTGATCGCCGCGATCATGACCGAGCCGTCATGCAGCTTGTAATCCTTGCCTTCGACCGCCGCCGACTGGAAGCCCGGGCGGTGACCCGGCAGATAGTCGGGGGCCGGCGCGCCGCCATCGGCGGCCCAGGCCTTCACCTCGCCCTTGTTCGGCGCTTCCAGCTTGCGGTTGCCCGAGACGTATTTGGCGAATTCGAAGGCGGCATCGGTCAGCGCCACATGGTCCTGCGGACGCGACGGGCCCGAGATCGCCGGAACCACGGTGCTCTGGTCCAGTTCAAGGGTCGAGGTATAGACCGGCGCGTAATCGGCGCCGCGCCAGAAGCCGTTGGCCTTGGCATAGGCTTCGACCAGCGCGATGCGATCCTCGTCCCGGCCAGTCTGGCGCAGATAGCGCAGGGTTTCGTCATCGACCGGGAAGAAGCCGCAGGTGGCGCCGTATTCGGGGGCCATGTTGGCGATGGTGGCACGGTCGGCCAGCGGCATGTGGTCAAGGCCGTCGCCATAGAACTCGACGAACTTGTTGACCACGCCATGCTTGCGCAGCATCTGGACGACTTTCAGCACCAGGTCGGTGGCGGTGACGCCTTCGCTCAGCGCGCCGGTGATCTTGAAGCCGACGACTTCCGGGATCAGCATCGAGATCGGCTGGCCCAGCATCGCGGCCTCGGCCTCGATCCCGCCGACGCCCCAGCCCAGAACGGCCAGGCCGTTGACCATGGTGGTGTGGCTGTCGGTGCCGACCAGCGTGTCGGGATAGGCGACTTCGTTGCCGTTCTGGTCCTTGTCGGTCCAGACCGTCTGCGACAGGTATTCCAGGTTCACCTGATGGCAGATGCCGGTGCCGGGGGGCACGACGCGGAAGTTGTTGAAGGCGTTCTGGCCCCATTTCAGGAAGGTATAACGCTCGATATTGCGCTCGTATTCGCGCTCGACGTTATACTGGAAGGCGCGCGGGGTGCCGAATTCGTCGACCATGACCGAGTGGTCGATGACCAGATCGACCGGGTTCAGCGGGTTGATCTTCTGCGCATCGCCGCCCAGCGCGGTGATGCCGTCGCGCATCGCGGCAAGGTCGACGACGGCGGGAACGCCGGTGAAGTCCTGCATCAGCACGCGGGCCGGGCGATAGGCGATCTCGCGCGGGTTCTTGCCCGACTTCTCGGCCCATTCGGCGAAGGCCTTGATATCCTCGACCGAAACGGTGCGACCGTTATCCTCGAAGCGGAGCATGTTCTCCAGCACCACCTTCAGCGAGGCGGGCAGCTTCGAGAAATCGCCCAGCCCGGCCTCGGTGGCGGCGGAGATGGAGTAGTAATCGACGCTTTGCGCGCCGACGGCAAGCGTGCGGCGGGTCTTGGCGGTGTCGGTTCCGGTAACGATCGGCATGTGGGCCTCCCTGTCGGTTGGATGGGTTCGGCAGTCGGTTCGCGCCTGAAATGCCCCATTCGGAGAGTCGTTTCAAGTGGGCGAGACTCGCTTGGTATGCGAATGTATACCGACAAGCGGCTTGTTGCACAAGTGCAACGTGGCGGCGGGACATTGCCCGTAACACAGCGTTGATTTGGGATTTCGCAGCCGATGGCCTATCCCCCATTGCCGACGACAGGGCCAAGTGGGGCAGGAAAGGACAGACCGACCGCGATGCTGCCGAAGACCGCCCCTTTCATCATCCTGGGCCTCGCCCTGCTGCTGCTGCCGGTGCAGCCCGGTCCTGCCGCCGCCTTCGACGCCGCGCCGCGCGATCCTGGGGGCAGGGCGGCGGTGACATCTTCACCGATGCAGGACGCCCCCCGCCGGCTGGCGCAGAAACCCGATTACGGCGACATCATGGACGATGTGGATGCGGTGATCGACGCCATGGATGACGCCGTGGCGAAACCGCGCGGCCGCTCGGAAGGCGCCGCCCCCGCCACCGGGCTGATGTCCATCGCCCCGACAAGCCGCTCCGCGCAGCCGGAAATCGCCCATGGCCCGCGCATCCCCTCGCCCATCGTGGTCGAGCTGTTCACCGCCCAGGGCTGCGAGGCCTGCCCCTTTGCCGAGGACATGCTGGCCGACCTGAAAGGCCGGCCGGATGTGCTGATTCTCGGCTGGCATGTCGATTACTGGGATTATCTGGGCTGGGCCGACGATTTCGCCCGACCCGAATCCGGCGACCGGCAGAAGGGCTATAACATCTCGCGGGGGGCGCGCATCCTGTTCACCCCGCAGGTCATCGTTGAAGGAGAGGCGGCGCTGGACCACCCGAACCCGGCGGCGCTGATGGCGGCGGTCAAGCGCGAACGCGCCGAGGGCGATCATGTCGCCATCAGCCGCAAGCTCGACGGCGCGCGCAGCGAGATCGAGTTGACGCCGCTGGCCGCGCTGCCCGCCGAGATCGCGGTGCAACTGATCCGCTACCTGCCGGCGCGCTCGGTCACGGTCAGCGCGGGAGAGAATGCCGGCAAGACGCTTGCCATGCACAATATCGTCGTCAGCAGCGATGTCCTTTCGCATTGGGACGGCAAGGCGCCGCTTCGGATGACGGTGACGCTGGGCGCCGGCGCCGCAGCCGATCTGCCGAAAGACACACGTCACGCGCTGATCGTCCAGCACATGCGCCAGCAGCGCCCCGGAGAGATCTTCGCCACCATCCTGCTGGACTGAACCCGGGCGGCGGCTTGCCCATGGCGGCGGAATGCGAAAGATTGCGCCGATAAACGCCCCGTTGAAGGAAACAGAATGAAAGAGGTCAAACCCTGGGTCAGACCGGCGCTGGAATACGGGCCGCTGATCCTGTTCTTCGCCGTCTTCATGGTCATGCGCAGCCGCACGGTGATGCTGGGCGGGACCGAATATGGCGGCTTCATCGTGGCGACGATGATCTTCGTGCCGGTGCTGGCGCTGACCACTTTCGCGCTGTGGCGGCTGACCGGCAAGGTCTCGGCCATGCAACTCTTGACGCTGGTGCTGGTGGTGGTCTTCGGCGGGCTGACGATCTGGCTGAACGATGAACGCTTCCTGAAGATGAAGGTGACGATCATCTATGCGATCTTCGCCGGCCTGCTCAGCCTCGGGCTGGTGCTGCGCAAGAACTGGCTGGAACTGGTCATGGGCGAGGCCCTGCCGATGCGCCACGAGGGCTGGATGAAACTGACCTTCCGCATGGTGCTGCTGTTCATCGGCCTCGCCATCGCCAACGAACTGATCTGGCGCAACCTCTCGGATACCGCCTGGGTGAATTTCAAGACCTTCGGCCTGCCGGTGGTCATGTTCGCCTTCTTCATGGCCAATACGCGGCTGTTCTCGGCCTATGCGCTCGACAAGGACGACTGACGCCCGGCCGGCCCCTGCAACAGCCGCGACCAGCGCGGCGTCTGCCCGATCGGCAAATGGTCGCGCAGCAGCCCCAGCGGCAGCGCCCAGGGCCGGGCCAGCGCCATGCGGTAGAAATCGAACAACCCGTCGCGCAGATAGGGCGACCAGTGGCAGGCGCGGGCGATATCGGTGCCGATGTGAAAGCCAAGCCGGGCCAGCCCGTCGCGCACCTCTGCCGCGTCGATCTGCAGGTCCAGCCAGTTGCGCCGCGACCGCGACAGGCCAAAGCCAAGCGCCGGACTGCGGGCGCGCCCGACCAGAAGCTCCAGCCCCAGATCGAAAAGATCGTTCTCGCGCGAGGTGACGTTGATGACCTCGGCCCGCTGGCCGGCGGGGCTGTCGATCGCAGCCTCGGCCGCGGGACGCAATTCGGCTGCGGCCATCAGCACCATGCGCCCGATCTCGCCGGGTGCCGCCGCAGCCAGCGCCTGCAGGGCCACGCGCGCGCCCAGCGAATGCCCGATCAGCTGCACCGGGCGCGCGCCCACCTGCGAGAGCGCCGCGATCAGTTCCGCCAGTTCCTGCCCGGCGCTGCCCGCCCGCCGATAGGCCGCCGACAGCCGCCCCCGCGCCGGCCAGCCAAAGGCGATGCCCAGCCCCTCGGGGCCCTCGGCGCTGAAACCCAGCGCGCTGGGCCAGGATCGGGAACGGCGCGCCCCCGGTCTTGCAGGTTCTGGCGCAAGGATATGGCGGTGGGGATCGCAGGCGGGATCGGTCGGGCAATAGCGATAGCCGTGGATCATGACGATGATCGGCGCGCCCGGTGCCAGCCCGGCGGCGCGGGCCATAAGTCCAGCCGGAAGCGGCTGCCCGGCATTGACCGGAAGGATGGCCATGATCCACTTCGCCCTCGGTTTCCGTTGCTTGCGCCATAGACCTCAGGCGCGACAGCGGCGTGACCGGGCTGTGACGCCGATGTGACATCGCCCCGCCAATCCCGGCGGCTGGCGGAATGGTCCCGTCGGTTTCTTGCTTTTGCCCGCCCGCAGGGTTAACGCGGGCAGGCAACAAACGAGGCATCTCATGGACAATCGCAATCTGCACAAGCGCAGCCTTGCCGTGCACGCCGGCACCCGTCGCAGCCAATATGGCGAGATGGCCGAGGCGATGTTCATGACCCAGGGCTTCGTCTATGACACCGCCGAACAGGCTCAGGCCCGGTTCGAGAAGGTGGGCGAGGACGAATTCATCTATGCCCGCTACGGCAACCCGACCAACCGCATGTTCGAAGACCGGATGGCGGCGCTGGAAGGGACCGAGGACGCCTTCGCCACCACCTCGGGCATGGCCGCTGTCAATGGCGCGCTGATGGCGGTCTGCCAGCAGGGCAGCCATGTCGTCGCCGCGCGGGCGCTGTTCGGATCGAACCTCTATATCCTCGATGTGCTCAAGCGCTTCGGGGTCGAGGTGACGCTGGTCGACGGCACCGATCTGGACCAGTGGCGCGCGGCGGTGCGCCCCGGCACGGTGGCGGTATTCTTCGAATCGGTCTCGAACCCGGCGCTGGATGTGGTCGATATCGAGGCCGTGGCCAAGATCGCCCATGCGCAAGGCGCGCTGGTGATGGTCGACAATGTCTTCGCCACCCCGGTCTTCTCGCGCGTGGTCGAACAGGGCGCCGATGTGGTGATCTATTCGACGACCAAGCATATCGACGGCGCGGGCCGGGGCTTGGGCGGGGTGATCTGCGGCACCAGGCAGTTCATCCGCGAGGTGGCCGAGCCCTATCTGAAACATTCGGGCGGCGCGATCAGCCCGTTCAATTCCTGGCTGATGCTGACCGGGCTGACCACGCTCGACCTGCGGGTGCGGGCCATGGCCGACAGCGCGGCGGCCATCGCCAAGGCGCTGACGGACCATGCGAAACTGTCGCGGCTGATCTATCCCGGCCTGCCGGATCATCCCCAGCACGATCTGGCGATGGTGCAGATGGGATCGGGCGGCACCATGATCGCGCTTGAGATCAAAGGCGGCCAGCAGGCGGCTTTCGAGGTGCTGAACAAACTGAACCTGATCCTGATCTCGAACAATCTCGGCGATGCGAAATCCATCGTCACCCACCCGACAACCACCACCCATCAGCGCCTGGCCGAGGAAGACCGGCTGGCGCTTGGCATCACCCCCGGTCTGGTGCGCCTGTCGGTCGGGCTGGAACATCCCGACGACCTGATCGCGGATCTGCGTCAGGCATTGGAATAACCGGATCAGGGCGGCAAGGATTCGCGTCATTTGTCGCGATCCTTGCCGAAAACTCTTTAGATTTCGTCAATCCGCCCTATATCGGACGGGCGAACAGCCATGGAGCCGCCCGTGAACACGCCGCGCCCGCCGACCGTCTATCCCGCGCTCGCCCGCGACTATGACGCCGATTTCAAGGTCGATCCGCAATACAAGGCCAGCCTGCCCGACCTGCAGAACGGCCCGGCCAGCCTGATCGTCGGCGCCAATGTGCTGATCCAGCATGTCGGGATTTCCAATTTCCGCCTGCCGATCCGCTATCAGACCCGCGACGGCGGAGAGATTGCGCTGGAAACCAGCGTCACCGGCACCGTCAGCCTGGAAGCCGACCGCAAGGGCATCAACATGAGCCGCATCATGCGCAGCTTCTATGCCCATGCAGACAAGGAATTCAGCCTCGACGTGCTGCAGACGGCGCTCGACGACTACAAGGACGATCTGGGCAGCATGGACGCCCGCATCCAGATGCGGTTCTCCTATCCGGTGCGGGTCGATTCTCTGCGCTCGGGCCTGTCGGGCTGGCAATATTACGACATCGCGCTGGAACTGATCGAACATCAGGGCCAGCGCCGGCGGATCATGCATGTCGATTACGTCTATTCCTCGACCTGCCCCTGCTCGCTGGAACTGTCCGAACATGCCCGCGAAAGCCGAGGCCGGCTGGCGACGCCGCATTCGCAGCGTTCGGTGGCGCGGATCTCGGTGCTGATGAAGGGCCATGACAAGCTCTGGTTCGAGGACATGATCGCGCTGTGCCGCCGCGCCGTGCCCACCGAAACCCAGGTCATGGTCAAGCGCGAGGACGAACAGGCCTTCGCCGAGTTGAACGCCGCCAACCCGATCTTCGTCGAAGACGCGGTGCGCAGCTTTGCCGAGCAGCTGATCGCCGATCCCCGCATCGCCGATTTCCGCGTCATCGCCAGCCACCAGGAATCGCTGCACAGCCACGACGCCGTGTCGATGCTGGTCAACGGCCCGACCTTCGCGCAGGACAGCCTCGATCCGACCACCTTCGCCAGCCTGCTGCATCGCGGCTGACACCCGGCCACGCACCCGAAATCCGGGGTGCCGATCCGCGCCGCCGGTGCTAGTCTCGGCGCATCGTTTGAACGGCTTGGGGTTACGCGGTGATCTTCGATTTCATCTTCGGCTTTGTCTTCTTCTATATCCTGAACGGCTGGTTCCCCGGCCCGATGCCGCCATCCGCCACCGTCGCGCAGGCACCGCCCGCGCCGCCCCATATCACCGCCCTGGCGGTTGAGGAACTGGCCTGCACCCGTGATCCCGACCCGACCCGCATCCTGCGCGCGATGATGGAGGCCGGGCTGATCCATCCCGGCGACCGCGAGGATTTCGAATCCTACAGTTGCTTCGCCATTCCCGGCGGCCTCTGGCTCGACGGTTTCAACGCCAATGCCGTCTGCGGCGGGGTGATGAGCGCGACCGTCAATGCCGAAAACCCCGATCTCTACCCCCCGAATGAGCGGATCGACGATCTCGACCGCTACCAGATGCTCTCCTTCGGATCGAATGACGGCCTCGACTCGCTGGAGGCATGGTCGACCGCCCGATACGGCCCGCGCGGTCCTGAGTCTCTGGGCGTGATCGACGGGCTTTATTCCCCCTCGATCTCGCTCAATGAGGTCTATTGCGACGACATCCTCGCCGATAACGTCGCCCTTGACGCCATCGAGAACCTGCCGCCCGCCCTCGCCCCGTCCGAGTGAGCGCGCCCGCGTCTTCGCCGATCCACGCCGAACAGCCGTTCAGCGGCGAGAGACCCCATAGAGCACGCACCCCCGCCCTTGTCCCGCACCTCGCCCGACAGCCCGGCCCGGAATCAAGCCGCGCCAGCGGCCCGGGCCAGCGGCCGACCGCCCCCTGGGCGGCCGCTTCTTCACCGACCCGCGCCGAACAGCCGTTCAGCGGCGAGAGGCCCCATAGAGCACGCACCCCCGCCCTTATCCCGCACCTCCCCCGACAGCCCGGCCCGGAATCACGCCGCGCGAGCGCCCCGGACCAGCAGCCGACCGCCCCCTGTGTGTCTGCTTCTTCGCCGACCCACGCCGAACAGCCGTTCAGCGGCGATACACCCCATAGAGCACGCACCCCCGCCCTTATCCCGCACCTCCCCCGACAACCCGACCCGAAATCAAGCCGCGCCAGCGGCCCGGGGCCAGCAGCCGACCGCCCGCCGGGTGACCGCTTCTTCGCCGATCCTCGCCGAACAGCCGTTCAGCGGCGAGAGGCCCCATGAAGCACGCACCCCCGCCCTTCTCCTGCACGTCCCACGACAACCCGGCCCGGAATCACGCCGCGCGAGCGGCCCGGGCCAGCGGCCGACCGCCCCCTGGGCGGCCGCTTCTTCACCGGCCCGCGCCGAACAGCCGGTCAGCGGCAAGAGGCACGATAAAGCGCTCACCCCGATTATCGGCAGCGGCCACCCGCGGTCGTCCGCTGGCCCTGCGGAGTGGCAGCCTATGCGAAGAGCGCTTCGTCCGATACGGCGCGGCGGAACGTTGCAGCAGCGCCCATGATCTCCTATCTCTATTGCGATGTGCGGGCCGGAGCGTATTTCCCATACTTATTGTGCATTCGCCTGAAAGCAGCGCCAATCTCCTCTGCTTGAATGCCGAGCGTGCGGAAGATATGAAAACGTGCGATTGCGCAAAGGTCATAGTTGAACCAGACCATTTTTTGATAAATTTCGCTGGACAAATTTATGCCCCGGCCATGAGATATATCATTCCTTATTGATACAATTTCTTGAATCTCCAAATGCTCTCGAAAGCCACTGTCTGCCCAATCCCGCTGCAAGCGATTCAGTCGCTCCGCTAAAGTGATCCTCGCTGACCTATGGTTGGGTTCGGCTCTACTTGATGGCATGCTGCCATTTTCATTGATATCATAATTTTCAATGCACCCAAGAAGTTGGCTGAAGTCACCAGCAGACAATTTTTTTGAATTCTCTATGTGTAGTATTATATTCATGAGGTAGAATATATCGTCTGGCAGTTCGATTGTTAAATTTAGTGTATTTTCGAGCGTCAGGGCGCAATCCTGTCTCAAAAATAGGGCGTCATGCCATCGAACGAAACGCGTTTTTCTATTTTGGTCGGTTTGGAATATAAATTCGGCTACCAGATTTTCATTTCTATCGTTCCATTTCTTTGTGTGAGTGGTCTTTAGCTTCGATGGATTTTGTGCCATTTGATGGCCAAGGAAAAAGGAAAATATTGTGTTGACACGCATCAACCGCTTCTGAATAGCTGAGTAATCGAGGGCTTCGGGAAACTCAAAGGTGAGCAAGGTCCGTTGCGTAATAATGGTTGTATTTTCTTCGTCTCTGGCTTCTGCAAAGCTGCTAACGAGAGCGGTCGTCTTGTCTTTAAGGGAGAATTCTTCGCGTATGGGTTCTTCAACATTAATTTGTAGTTTGGAAGGTTTGTTGACTTTTATATCTTGATAACCTGACTTGACAAGTTCGGGTGCATACCATGCGCTGAATGCAGGCATATCCATGTACAGAGCTGTGAAGCACTTCTCATTTAAATCCTCCAAGTGGATATTCTTCAGTATCGCGCTGGCAAATATGCGCGACTTGCTTCGCATTATAGGTGTGTTTATGCCAAGGTTTCCGCCGCCTCGCGATTGAACCCAAGGCTTGATAAGGGTTGTGGGACATTGGTAGTCGAGGTACCCGGTAAGGGTCTCGCCATCGCAGTTTGGCGCGCTATAAATTTCGCCGAATTCTGCGAATTGAATCGATTCAAGGGTAATTCCATTCTCTTGACTGAAAGTCAGCTTTGCTGGACAGATTTTTTCGTCATCATGCCGGTCACGAACAGCGAACCACTCCTCAAAATCCTCAAACATCAATATTTACTCCTAGCCTGTTTCGATTCAGAGGCCAAACTTAGTGCATCTCATCCGACTCTACAAAGTCGGCAGCGTGTAGGGTTCGCTCAATTCTGCTGTAGCAGTTGCCACAACGATGCAACTCCGACCTTTCATTTCCAACGCATCCCCACCACAACCCCCCTCCGCAAACAGCCCCGCTTGACCTATAGTCACCCCATGGGCCTGCGCCCTTTGAAAAAGGAGAAGGACATGATGCGGATCAGTTTGCCGATGCTCTTCGGGGCGGTCTTTGCCACGCCCCTTTTCGCTCAGGATATCTGTTCGGATGCGGAAGCCTATCGCTTCGGCCATGAGGGCCGAGAGATCCCGGCGGTCTGCGAGGGCAATGCGCGCTACATGCAGGAATACGAGCGCGGGTCGCGCGACGGGCGCGGCGCGCTTCTCGGGGCCGTGGCTGCCGGCGCGATTCTGAACGAGGCCATCAATAGCGACGACGACTTCTTCTATCACAACCACCACCACAGCCATGGCGGTTTCTCGCATACCCACCGCCACCGCCACCACAATTCGCATGGCGGAGAGGCGCATGGCACTCATGGCGGCCATCACGACCACCTCGTCGGTCATAGCGGCGGCCATCACAGCGGCGGCCATCATGGTGGCGGCCATCATCATGGCGGTCATCACCATTAGGACCGAGCCCGCCGCGCGTCCCTCCGGGCGCGCGGATCGGGGGAAAGGCGGCGCGAAACCCGTCGCGACGCGATATGCACGGGGTATGTACAGGATATGTACGGCTTGTGCCGGGCGTTCTGGGGGCCTCAGCCGGCGAAGATCACCTCGATCCGGGCGGCCTCCTCGGCCAGCCCCCAGGGCGGATTGACCACGAACATCCCCGATCCGATCATGCCATGCCCCGGTCTCGCCGGCGCGAATCCGACCTGAGAGATCAGCGCCTCGGGAAAGCCCTCGCGCAGCGTTTCGACCATGTTCTGCTGGCGTTTGTCGGTCAGCACCGGATACCAGAGCGCCAACGTCCCGACATTCCATTTCCGCGAAATTTCCCTGAGAAATCCGGGGATTGTCGCGTAATCCGCCTTCACCTCATAGCTCGGGTCGACCAGCATCAGCCCCCGGCGCGGCATCGGCGGCGTGACCGCGCGGGCCATCTCGAACCCGTCCCGCCGGTAGAGCTTGCCATCCCCCGCCACCCCCGCCAGTGCCTCATGCTCGGCAGGGTGCAGTTCGGCCAGGTGGCTGCTGTCGCCATCCCGCAGAAAATACTGTGAAATCAAGGGAGAACCGGGATAGGCCTGATCGCCGTAACCGGCCCGGACCCAGGCCAGAGCCCGCATCAAAGGGTGGTTATTGGCCAGCGATCCGGCCCGTTCCGCCCGAAAAATCCCCGCCTCGGCCTCGCCGGTCTTGCGCGCCTCCACGGATCCAAGATCGTAAAGCCCGCGCCCGGCATGGGTCTCGATATAGCTCAGCGGTTTGTCCTTGGCGGTCAGGTAATCCAGCATCCACGCCAGCAGCGCATGCTTGTGCAGATCGGCCGCGTTCCCGGCGTGATAGATGTGCTGATAGGACAACATCCCGCCTTATCGCCCGCCATGTCCGAAATGAAAAGCGGCGGCACCCAGGGAGGAGGAGGGGCGCCGCCGCATCAACGCTGGCCCAGGGAGGAGGAGAGGGCCGCGTATGGGGTGCGACACGGGGCACAGGGAGGAGAGCCCGTATCGCTGATGCCAGCCCCAGGGAGGAGGAGGGGGCCGGCATATAGGGTGCGACGCAGGCAGGGAGGAGGAGAGCCTGCATCGCTGACGTCGTGCCCCAGGGAGGAGGGAGGGGCGGACGTATCCGGTGTCTAGCGACGCCCTCGCAGGGAGGAGGAGAGCGCGGGCGCCGCTGTCACCAACAAGGCCGAGGGAGGAGGAGAGGCCCTGTCGAATTCTGTCGGCGGCACCTCCAGGGAGGAGGAGGGGAGGTGCCGCCTAAACCCGGACCCAGGGAGGAGGGAGGGTCGGGTATAGGTGTTCTTACTTGCCCCAGGCAGCTTCCGACGCGATCCGGGTGATCATGCTGCGGTGAATGCCGAGGTCGTCCAGCTCGCGGCTGGAAAGGCTCGAAAGCTCGGCCACCGTCTGACGATACACGGCGCGGCGGGCGCGGGCTTCCTGAAGGCGTGCAAACAGGCCCATGATGCCGGTGCTGGCAGCCCGTTCGTTCAGGGCGGTTTGGGTGATCGTGTTCGTTGCGGCCATCGTCTTATTCGCTTCGTATCTATTCGGTTCATGTCGACGGGGCGGCGCATCCGCCTCGTTGGGATCAAGATGGACCTGATGCTGCGATTGCACAATGCTCATTCCCTCAATGCTGCCATGCAGCAATTGCAATGCGCCTCACGGATGCGCACGGACAGTCACGGATTTGTTACGGAAATACTGGCAGTTGGCCCGAGGCCTGCGGCAAATTGCGGCAATCTGGACATAAGTTGAGCCTTGAACGGGTGCTTGATCGCCCCAGGGCCGAGACATCGTTGCAACGGTTCCATATGACGCCACGTCACAAGGATATCTGCTTGCCGGGGGGATTCATGTCGTTCGGTCGTGGGCGAATTCTCCTCATGGCGGCTTTGGGTGTTGCGGCTTCAACCAATGCGGGCCGTCGGGCCCTGCGCCGTCTCAATTCGATTCGTTTGGCTTGCGGAATCGGGCCTCAACTTTACTCTGGCCGGGCTTTGGCAAGGGGGATGACGATGCGAATGTACCAGGTGGATGCCTTCACCGACCGTCCCTTTGCCGGAAACCCGGCGGCGGTTCTCGTTCTGGAGGACTGGCTGGACGAGGCGCTGATGCTGGCCATCGCGCAGGAAAACAACCTCGCCGAAACCGCTTTCGCAAGGCCCCGCGCAGATGGGGATTGGGATCTGCGCTGGTTCACCCCGGCGATCGAGGTGGATTTCTGCGGTCATGCCACGCTTGCCACCGCCCATGTGCTTCTGGCCGAGCGGGGCGAGCCTTCGCCGGTCGGCTTTCAGACCCGTGTGGGCCGGCTGCAAGTGGCGGCGGCAGGCGATGGCTATCGGCTGGACCTGCCATGCCTGCCGCCGGAACCGCTCGACCGGCTTCCGCCCGAGGCAATGACCAGCTTTGCAAAACCACCCCTGCACCTGTTTCGCAATTTCGAGAATATCTTTGCCGATCTGGGCGATGCTGAGGCGGTGCGGGACTTCCGGCCCGATTTTTCTGCCCTTGGCAAGCTGGGGCGGCTCGGGCTCGTGGTGACGGGGCAGGGGATGGCGGGCGAACGGGCGGATTTCGTCTCGCGCTATCTCGCCCCCGGTGCCGGTATTCCCGAGGATCCGGTGACCGGCTCCATCCATGCGACCCTCGTGCCTTACTGGGCCGGACGGTTGGGGCGGAACAAGCTGCTGGCCTATCAGGCCTCGGCAAGGGGTGGCTGGCTGGGTTGCGAACTTGCCGGGGCGCGGGTGGTGCTGATCGGGCAGGCGGTGACCTTCATGGATGCGCAGATATTCCTGCCGGGTGCATCCTCGTGACTGCAAAGGCTGCCCGGGCACGCGTGGGACATCGCCGAAGTAGTGGGAATGCATGGGAACGGTGGTGTAGCTTCCGAATCACCACCGCGCGAATCGGCGTGATTCGAGCGATCCGGCGGTAGATCTGCCGGGATTGTCTGGCGGTCCTTGGCCTGAGGCACAGCATTTCGGGAATATTCGGGATTTTGTGTTGGCCGACTCGCGATCACTATATCTGGTGTGATAACGGGCCAATGCTTCTATACTTGCGCAGTTTTTTGCGATGAGCTTCGGACGTTCCCGCGTTGTTCACGGCGGCTCACCGCTGCTCACGCCGGCGCTGCCCGTTCTTTTCCATTGCGTCCCGTAAATTCCCATGTCATCACTGCTAACACGGAGACGGGCTTTAACGGGCGATCAAGACCCTGAAGGCGATAGCAGGCTTCATACAGGCACCCAACTCCGGACAAGACGGTTCCAGATGTGCGAGCAGCACCTCCCCCAAGGTGGCACATGGGACCGGCCCGCCAACGATGCGGGCCCCAGTGATGGGAACGAGGGCGGCGGATCGGGCGGTGGCAGCGGCCCGGTCCGCCTTTCTTTTCCGGGTGGGCCGGAAGGGATGGACAGGATCGAAGGAAAGGCTCGCCAGTGGCGCGCAAGTTCAGAGGCTCGGAAGAGGTCAAGGTAGATGGCAAGGGTCGCATGTCGATCCCGGCCCGCTTTCGCCGTATCTTCGAAGCCGGCGATCCTGACTGGAGCTCTGCCGAACGCACCCGCATGATCGTCGTCTATGGCCCGAGCAGCTGGAAGAAGCTGGAATTCTATACCGTCCGGGCGGCCGAGCGCATCGACGAGGAAATCGACCGGCTTCCGCGCGGTTCGCAGCAGCGGATCTGGCTGGAAACCCTGATGAACGGGATGGCGACCGAGGCCGAGATCGACACCGATGGCCGGCTGGTCCTGCCGCAGAAGCTGCGCGACAAGGCCGGGCTGGACGAGATGGCCTTCTTCACCTCGAAGGGCGATTTCATCGAGGTCTGGAGCCCGGCGAACTATTCCGAGGCCAGCGGCTCGCTTGAGGAATTCATGTCGCAATTCCCCGAGGATTTCGACCCGCGCAGCTTCCTTGCCGGGGGGCAGGCCCCCGATGGGGCAGAGGGCTAGGCCATGGCCGCGCCCGAGACCCCCATTGCCGATCCCCATATCCCGGTCCTGATCGACCCGTTGATTCGGGCGGTGGAACCCGTCGCCGGCATCTGGGTCGATGGCACTTTCGGCGCCGGCGGCTATGCGCGGCGTCTGCTGGAAGCCGGGGCCGGGACGGTGATCGGCATCGACCGCGATCCGCAGGTTTTCGACATGGCCGCCGCTTGGGCGGGCGACTATGGCGACCGGCTGCGGCTGGTCGAGGGCACGTTTTCCGATCTCGACCGTCTGGCCGGCGGCCCGGTCGATGGGGTGGTGCTGGATCTCGGCGTCAGCTCGATGCAGCTCGATCAGGCCGAGCGCGGCTTTTCCTTCCTGCGCGACGGCCCGCTGGACATGCGCATGGGGGCCGAGGGGCCAAGTGCGGCAGAGCTTCTGAATACGGCAAGCGAGGCCGAGATCGCCGATGTGCTGTATCATTACGGCGAGGAGCGCGCCTCGCGCCGGATCGCCAGGGCCATTGTCGCGGCGCGCCCGCTTGAGACGACGGCGCAACTGGCCGAGGTCGTGGCCAGCCAGTTGCCGCGCGCCAAGCCCGGGCAAAGCCATCCGGCCACGCGCAGCTTTCAGGCCATCCGCATCTGGGTGAACGATGAATTCGGGCAATTGGCCGAGGGGCTGGCGGCGGCGGAACGGGCGCTGAAGCCCGGTGGCAAGCTGGCCGTGGTCAGCTTTCACTCGCTGGAGGATCGGGTGGTGAAGCGCTTCCTGCAATCGCGGGCGGCGACGGCGGGCGGCGGCTCGCGCCATGCCCCGGCCGAGGCCGTGGATGCGCCGACCTTCACCCAGCCGCACCGCCGCGCCATCGGCGCGGACGAGGCCGAACTGGCCGTGAATCCGCGCGCCCGCAGCGCCTTCCTGCGCCTTGGCATCCGCACCGAGGCCCTGGCCCGCGATCTCGACCGCGACGCCATCGCCCTGCCGCGCCTGCCGCAGAAAGGGGGCCGGCGATGAGGTCGATCCTTTATCTGCTGATCGCCATGGCGGTGATGTCGCTGGCCTTCTGGGCCTACCGAGAGAATTATCGCACTCAGGACGCGCTGAACGAGATGGAAGCCGTGCAGCGCGACATCTCGGGCCTGCGCGAGCAACTGGTCGTGCTGCGCGCCGAATGGGCCTATCTCAACCGGCCCGCGCGCCTGCGCGAGCTGGTGGCACTGAATGCCGACAAGCTGAACCTCGCCCCGATCACCTCGGATCAGTTCGTCGACAGCGCCAAGATCGACTATCCGCCGCCGCCGGTCCAATACCCGCCGCGCCGGCCCGAGAATTTCGTGCCCCCGACCGAGGGCGCCATTACCGATGACGATTTGACCCCTTCCGAACAGGAGGCCCAATGATGATCCGCAAGCCCCTGCGCCCGCTGGCCCGCATTCTCCGCGCCCGTGAAACCGGCCAGGACCCCGATGCGATCGAGGCCGAGAACCGGGCCGAACGCCATGCCGAGATCCAGGACCGCGCCCGCAGGCGGGCCGAGGGCCGGCTGGTCTTCATGGCACTGGGCTTTCTGGCCGCCTTCGCTCTGGTGGGGTTCCGGATGGGGGCGCTCGCGGCCTCTGACCCGGCCGAGCCGCGCGCCCAGGCGACCGGCGCCCAGATCATCAGCCAGCGCGCCGATATCACCGACCGCAAGGGCCGGGTGCTGGCGACGAACATGCTGACCCACAGCCTTTACGCCCAGCCCAACCAGATGGTCGACGGCAAGCGCGCCGCCGAGGCGCTGTCGCGGATTTTCCCCGATCTCGACCATGACCGGCTGGTGAAGGATTTCACAGATCCGAACCGCAAGTTCCTGTGGGTGAAGAAGAAACTCAGCCCCGAGCAGATGCAGGCCGTCCATGATATCGGCGAGCCGGGACTGCTGTTCGGCCCGCGCGAGATGCGGCTTTACCCGAACGGGCGCATCGCCAGCCATATCCTCGGCGGTTCTGCCTTCGGGGTTGAGGGCGTGAACTCGGCCGAGGTGATCGGCACGGCGGGGGTCGAGAAGGCCTTCGACGGCTGGCTGCGCAATCCGGCGAATGAAGGCGCGCCATTGACGCTGTCCATTGACCTGACCGCGCAATCGGCGATGGAGGAGGTGCTGTCCTCGGGGATGCGGCGCATGAATGCCAAGGGTGCCGCAGGCGTGCTGATGGAGATCGAGACTGGCGAGATCCTGGCCATGGCCAGCCTGCCCGATTTCGATCCCAATGACCGGCCGCGCCCGGCGCTGAAGGGCGATCCCTCGGACAGCCCGCTGTTCAACCGCGCGGTGCAGGGGCAATACGAGCTTGGCTCGACCTTCAAGATCTTCCCGGTGGCGCAGGCGATGGACCTGAAGCTGGTCAATCCGAACACGCATATCAACTCGACCACGCCGATGAAGATCGGCAAATACAGCATCAGCGATTACCACAATTACGGGTCGAGCCTGTCGGTCTCTGATATCATCGTGAAATCCTCGAACGTGGGCACGGTGCGGATCGCGCAGATGATCGGGGTCGAGCGGCAGAAGGCCTTCCTGGAAAAGATGGGCTTTTTCGCGGCGACCAGCATCGAGATGGTCGAAGCCCCGACCGGCAAGCCGATCGTTCCCTCCCGCTGGCCGGCTGTGACCTCGGCCACGGTCAGCTTCGGGCATGGTCTTGCCGCCAGCCCGCTGCATCTGGCCGCGGCCTATGCGACGCTGGCCAATGGCGGACAGAAGGTCACGCCGACGCTGGTCCATGGCAAGAAGCGCCCGGCGGGCGAGCGGGTGATCTCGGAACAGGCGGCGCGGCTGGCCGTCACCATGCTGCGCGATGTCGTCCTGCGCGGTACCGCGCGCGCCGGCAATGTCGAGGGCTATGCGGTTGCCGGCAAGACCGGCACCGCCGACAAGCCGCGCCCCGGCGGCGGCTATTACGACAACAAGGTGGTGGCGAACTTCGCCTCGATCTTCCCCTATGACGATCCGAAATATGTGCTGGTGGTGACGCTGGACGAGCCGACCGGGCAATTGGGCGGCGGTGAATCGCGTGTGGCCGGGGCGACGGCGGTGCCGGTCGCGGCCGATGTGATCAGCCGGCTGGCCCCGATCCTGGGCCTGCGCCCGGTTGGCGCCAAGCCGCTTCCCGACATTGAAGCGCCACCCAAAGCTGGGGTAAAGGTCGCCGCGAACCAGTGATGAGGCAAGCATGATTGAAGCGGTCAAGCGGCTGTCCCAGTTGGGGCTGAACGCCATCGGCGGGCGCGACCCCGAGATTACGGGCCTGTCGGTCGACAGCCGCACGGTCAGGCCGGGCCATCTGTTCGCGGCCCTGCCGGGGTCGGCGCTGCATGGCGGCGAGTTCATCCAATATGCGCTGCGTCAGGGTGCGGCGGCGATCCTGACCGATGCGGCGGGTGCGGCGCTTGCGGCGGATGTGCTGCGCGGCTGGGACGGCGCCCTGATCGTGGCCGAGGATCCGCGCGCGGCGCTTTCCGGGGCCGCCGCACTCTGGTTCGGTCGCCAGCCCGAGAAGGTCGTGGCCGTCACCGGCACCTCGGGCAAGACTTCGGTCGCCAATTTCACCCGGCAGATCTGGCAGCATCTCGGGCTGAAGGCGATCAGCCTTGGCACCATGGGCGTGCAGGGCGATTACGAGGCGAAGCTGGCCCATACCACGCCCGAACCGATCACGCTGCACCGCATCCTTGCCGCCGCCGCCGAGGCTGGCGTCACCAATGTGGCGATGGAGGCGTCGAGCCACGGCCTCGATCAGCGCCGGCTGGACGGGGTCCGGGTGATGGCCGGGGCCTTCACCAATTTCAGCCAGGACCATCTGGATTACCACGCCGGTTTTGACGAATATTTCGCCGCCAAGGCATTGCTTTTCAACCATATCCTCGATGCCGGCGACGCGGCGGTGATCAATACCGACAGCGAGCGTGGCCGCCAGATGGCCGATATCGCCCGCGACCGCGAGTTGATCCTGACCACCATCGGCACCGGCGAGGGCTGCGATTTCCGCATTCTCGGCCAGCGTTACGATGCCACCGGGCAGGAGCTGCGCTTCAGCTATCTGGACCAGACGCATCTGGCGCGGCTGAACCTGATCGGCGGCTTTCAGGCCGAAAACGTGCTGGCGGCGGCGGGGCTGGCCATCGCCTCGGGGGACGAGGCCGGTGCGGTTCTGGCTACCCTGCCGCATCTGGAAACCGTGCGTGGCCGGATGCAGCTGGTGGCGCAGCGCGACAATGGCGCGGCGGTCTTCGTCGACTATGCCCACAAGCCCGGCGCGGTGATCGCGGCGCTGCAAAGCCTGCGCCCGCATGTCATGGGTCGGATTATTGTTGTGCTGGGTGCCGGCGGCGACCGCGACCGTGGCAAGCGCCCGCTGATGGGGCAGGCGGCGCGTGACTTTGCCGATGTCGTCTTCGTCACCGATGACAACCCGAGGACCGAGGACCCGGCCGCGATCCGCGCCGAGGTCATGGCCGGCGCCGGCCCCGATGCGGTCGAGGTCGGCGACAGGGCCGAGGCGATCCTGCGCGGCGTCGATGCGCTGCAACCGGGCGATGCGCTTCTGATCGCCGGCAAGGGCCATGAGACGGGGCAGATCATCGGCTCGGACGTGTTCCCCTTCGACGATGCCGAGCAGGCCTCGGTCGCGGTGGCGGCCCTGGATGGGAAGATCTGATGGCGCTCTGGACCTCGGATGATGCCGCCCGCGCGACGGGCGGGCGCGTGACCTGCGACTGGCAGGCCGACGGGGTCAGCATCGACACCCGGACCATCCGGCCCGGCGATCTGTTCGTGGCGTTGCAGGCCGCCCGTGACGGCCATGATTTCGTCGCGCAGGCGCTGGAAAAGGGCGCGGCGGCGGCACTGGTCAGCCGCATCCCGGACGGCGTGGCCGAGGATGCACCGCTGCTGATCGTCGATGATGTGCTGAAGGGGCTGGAAGACCTTGGTCGGGCGGGACGGGCGCGGATGGCGGGCAAGGTCGTCGGCGTGACCGGCTCGGTCGGCAAGACCTCGACCAAGGAAATGCTGCGCGCGGCACTTGCCGGGCAGGGCCATGTTCACGCGGCCGAGGCCAGCTATAACAACCATTGGGGCGTGCCGCTGACGCTGGCGCGGATGCCCGCCGATGCCGATTTCGCCATTATCGAGATCGGGATGAGCAATCCGGGCGAGATCGCGCCTCTGGCAAAACTGGCCCGCCCCCATGCGGCGCTGATCACCACCATCGCGCCGGCCCATATCGGCGCCTTCGGCCATCTCGACGGCATCGCCCGCGAAAAGGCCGCGATCTTTCAGGGGCTGGTTCCGGCGGGTGCCGCGATCATCCCGACCGGGCTTTCGACCACCGCGATCCTGCGCGAGGCCGCCGACGATGCCGGCGCGCCGATCCTCTCCTTCGGGCCAGAGGGCGAGGCGCGGCTGATCTCCTCGGAACCCGACGGGGAAAGCCTGCGCCTGCGCGGCGCGCTTTCGGGCAAGCCGATCAATTTCACCCTGCGCTCAGTCGGGCCGCATTTCGCCGAGAATGCGATGGGCGTGCTGGCCACCGTCAGCGCCATCGGCGGCGATGTGATCGAGGCGGCGAAGGGGCTGGGCGACTGGCTGCCGCCGCAGGGGCGCGGTGCGGTCGAACGACTGGGCGATATCCGGCTGATCGACGATGCCTTCAACGCCAACCCGGCCTCGATGCGGGCGGGGCTTGGTACGCTGGCGCGACTGCCCGGCACGCGGCGGGTGGCGATTCTGGGCGACATGCTGGAACTCGGGCCGGACGAGGCCGCCCAGCATGCCGCGCTTGCCGCCGATCCGGTGATGGCGCAGATCGACCTTGTCCATGCCGCCGGGCCGCTGATGAAACATCTTTTCGACGCTCTTCCGGATGGAAAGCGGGGCATCTGGTCGGAATCCGCCGACGGGCTTGCCTCGCGGCTGGACGAAATGGTCCATCCCGGCGATACCGTGATGATCAAGGGCTCGAAAAGCTCGTATATCAGCCGCGTCGTCGAGGCGCTGCGCAAGGCCGGGCACACGGTCGAGGGAACGGGGACGTAAGACATGCTTTACTGGCTGTATGAAATCACGGGCGGCGAAGGCCCGTTCAACCTGTTTCGCTATATCACCTTCCGCGCCGGCGGGGCCTTCTTCACCGCGCTGATCTTCGCCTTCCTCTTCGGCAAGCCGCTGATCGAGGCGCTGCGCCGCACCCAGAAGAAGGGCCAGCCGATCCGCGACGACGGCCCGGAAACCCATTTCGTCAAGGCCGGCACGCCGACCATGGGCGGGATCTTGATCCTTTCGGCGCTGCTGGTCGGCACGCTGCTTTGGGCGCGGCTTGGCAATGGCTATATCTGGATCATGCTGATGGTGACCTATGGCTATGCCGCCATCGGTTTCGCCGACGATTACGCCAAGGTTTCCAAACACAATACCAAGGGTGTGTCGGGGCGGGTGCGCATGGCGCTCGGCCTCGGGCTGGCCTTCGTTGCCGCGCTCTGGACCATGTATCTGCATCCCGATGCGCTGTCGGGCCGGCTGGCATTCCCGTTCTTCAAGGACCTGCTGCTGAATCTCTCGGTTCTCTTCGTGCCCTTCGCGATGATCGTCATTGTCGGCGCGGCCAATGCGGTCAACCTGACCGACGGGCTGGACGGGCTGGCGATCATGCCGGTGATGATCGCGGCGGCCACTTTTGCCGTCATCGCCTATGCGGTCGGCAATGCCACCTTCGCCGATTATCTGGGCGTCCACCGCGTCCCCGGCAGTGACGAGCTGGTGGTGTTCGTCGCCGCCCTGATCGGCGGCGGGCTGGGCTTTCTGTGGTATAACGCGCCGCCAGCGGCGGTATTCATGGGCGATACCGGCAGCCTTGCGCTTGGCGGCGCACTTGGCGCCATGGCCGTCATCACCAAGCACGAGATCGTGCTGGCCATTGTCGGCGGGTTGTTCGTGGTCGAGGCGCTGTCGGTGATCATCCAGGTGCTTTACTTCAAGAAGACCGGCAAGCGCGTCTTCCTGATGGCCCCGATCCACCACCATTTCGAGAAGAAGGGCTGGAAGGAAAGCCAGATCGTGATCCGCTTCTGGATCATCGCGCTGATCCTGGCCCTGATCGGGCTGTCGACGCTGAAGCTGCGGTGAACGCCGTTGCGATGCGCTGAAGCGCGGCCTACGATTCCGAAACATGACGCAGGCTGCGCTTTTTGGGCGCGGCAACCCAAGGTGAACCCATGATCCCCGTCCAAGGTGTTTCCGGCCAGACCATCGCCGTTCTGGGTCTTGGTCGCTCCGGCAAGGCCACCGCCGCGGCATTGCAGGCAGGCGGCGCCCATGTCGTCGTCTGGGACGACGGGCAGGAAGCCCGCGCGGGGGCCGAGGCCGAGGGGCTGGAGGTTCGCGATCTCAGCCGCGAGGATACCTGGGAGGGGATCGGCGCGCTTATCACCTCGCCTGGTATTCCGCATCTTTATCCGCAGCCGAACCCGGTCATCGCCCGGGCGCTGGAAAAGGGGGTGCCGGTCGATAACGACATCGGCCTGTTCTTCCGCAGCTTCGCGACGCGGGACTGGGACGAGTTCGACACCATGCCGCGCGTCATCACCGTCACCGGCTCGAACGGCAAATCGACCACCACGGCGCTGATCCATCACATCCTGCAAGCGGCCGGACGGCCCACGCAGATGGGCGGCAATATCGGCACCGGCGTGCTCTCGCTGGAGCCCGCGCATGACGGCGAGGTGGTGGTGATCGAGCTGTCTTCCTATCAGACCGACCTCGCCCGGGCGCTGACCCCGGATGTGGCGGTCTTCACCAATCTGTCGCCCGATCATCTCGACCGGCACGGGGGCCCCGGCGGTTATTTCGCGGCCAAGCGGCGGCTGTTTGCCGAAGGCGGGCCGGATCGCTGCGTGATCGGCATCGACGAGGTCGAGGGGCGTTACCTTGCCAACCAGATGGGGCAGGGGCCGGGCGATGACCGGGTGATCCGGGTCTCCTCGGGGCAGAAGCTCGACCGGTTCGGCTGGGCGGTCTTTGCGAAGAAGGGCTTCCTCAACGAATATCGCAAGGGGCGTCAGGTGGCGTCCATCGACCTGCGCGGGATCGGCGGGCTGCCGGGGGCGCATAACCACCAGAATGCCTGCGCGGCTTACGCCGCCTGTCGCGCCGTCGGCATCGCGCCCCGAGAGATCGAGGCGGCCTTCCACAGCTTTGCCGGCCTTCCCCATCGCAGCCAGACGGTGCGTGAGCTGAACGGGGTGCGTTACGTCAACGATTCCAAGGCGACCAATGTCGATGCTGCCCAGCAGGCGCTGCACGCCTTTACCCGCATTCGCTGGATCGTCGGCGGGCTTGGCAAGGATGGCGGTATCGGTGCGTTGCAGCCGCATCTGGCCGAGGTCGTGAAAGCCTATCTGATCGGCCATTCCGCCCGTGACTTCGCGCTGCAACTGGGCGAGACCCCGCATGAGGTCGTCGATACGATGGAAGCCGCCGTCGCCCGCGCCCATGCCGAGGCCGTGGCGGGCGAAACCGTCCTTCTTGCGCCCGCCGCCGCCAGCTTCGACCAATATCCGAATTTCGAGAAACGGGGCGAGCATTTCACCCAGTTGGTGAACGCGCTCTGATGATCCGCGCGGCTGTCAGGCTCAGGGTCTGCTGGCCGAAAGGAATTGTGCCGACATGAAGCCGGCGCGGCCATTACTGTCGCGGATCTCGACCCAGTCGCCGCTGCGCTCGCCCAGGGCGACCACCATCTGCCCGCGTGACAGCTTGCCGACGATGTCAGCGGATGTGCTGGGTTCGGCGCGGAAGTTGACCGTATTGCCCGTGACATAGAGCGTATTCGTCGGTGCCGCCGCCAGGTCCTCTGCCGGGGCGTCAGGCGTCTGCCCGGCATATTCGGGCGAGGGGCGCAGCTCTGGCCCCGGAAACTGGCGCTGGCGCGAGGGGGTTTGTTCGACCACCGGGGCGGTGACAATATCGGCGCTGGCACTCGTCGCCTCTGCCGGCGGGGCGGTCGGCGTGCTGTCCGTCGTGGCCGCTTCGGCTTTGGGCGGATCGAGCCTGCGGCCATCGCCCTCGCCGAAGACCATGAGAACTGCCCCCAATGCCAGCAATGTCACAAAGATCAGCTTGAACATGAACCCTACCTGTCCGGCCCCTTTGGCCGCTTGAACCTGAACGCGATACCGAGAGGCAACGCCCGTGACAAGCTGGCCGTTCCGGCAGGTTTTGCGCCGCTGCGCGATTTCTGGCTGGACCGGCGCGCGGGCGCGGCCTAAATCCCTTCCATGTCCGACGATCTGATCCCCGACCAGCCCGAGAACCTCAGCGCCGAACCGCTGTCGCGCGCAATTGGCGAGCGCTATCTGACCTATGCGCTTTCCACGATCATGAACCGGGCGTTGCCCGATGCCCGCGACGGGCTGAAGCCGGTCCATCGCCGCATCCTTTACGCGATGCGCGAACTCCGGCTGGCGCCGAACGGGCCGTTCCGGAAATCGGCGAAGATCTCGGGCGATGTGATGGGCAATTATCACCCCCATGGCGATGCCGCGATCTATGACGCGATGGCGCGCCTCGCCCAGGATTTCGCCATGCGCTATCCGCTGGTGAACGGGCAGGGGAATTTCGGCAATATCGACGGCGACAGCCCGGCCGCCTCGCGCTACACCGAAGCGCGGCTGGCCAGTCCGGGCGATGCGCTGATGGAAGGGCTGGCCGAGGATTCGGTCGAGTTCCGCCCCAATTACGACGGCACCCTGACCGAACCCGTGGTGCTGCCGGCGGCCTTTCCGAACCTTCTCTGCAACGGGTCTTCGGGCATCGCGGTCGGCATGGCCACGAATATCCCGCCGCATAACCTGCACGAGGTCATCGACGCCTGCCTGCATCTGATCAAGACCCCCGATGCGCGCGACGACACGCTGCTGAATTTCGTGCAGGGGCCCGATTTCCCGACCGGCGGCGTGCTGGTCGAGGATGCCGAGACCCTGCGCGAGGTTTATCGCACCGGCCGCGGCAGCCTGCGCCTGCGCGCCCGCTGGATGCAGGAGGATCTGGGCCGCGGCACCTGGCAGATCGTGGTCACGGAAATCCCCTATCAGGTGCAGAAATCCAAGCTGATCGAGCGTCTGGCAGAGTTGATCCAGCTGAAGAAGATGCCGATCCTGGCCGATGTGCGCGACGAATCCGCCGAGGATGTGCGCATCGTTCTGGAACCCAAGACCCGTGGCGTCGATCCGGGGCAGATGATGGCGGCGCTGTTCAAGGCCTCGGATCTGGAGATCCGTTTCGGCATGAACATGAACGTGCTGATCGACGGGCGCGTGCCCAAGGTCTGCTCGCTCAAGGAGGTGCTGCGCGCCTTTCTGGACCATCGCCGCGATGTGCTTCTGCGTCGCTCGAACTTCCGGCTGGGCAAGATCGCCGCCAGGCTTGAGGTGCTGGAAGGCTATATCATCGCCTTCCTGAACCTCGACCGGGTGATCGAGATCATCCGCAACGACGACGATCCCAAGGCCGGTCTGCTGGCCGAGGATTGGGGCGGCGGCGTCTTCCTGACCGAGGTTCAGGCCGAGGCGATCCTGAACATGCGCCTGCGCGCCCTGCGCCGACTGGAGGAGATGGAACTGCGCGCCGAACGCGACAGCCTGCTGGACGAACAGCAGGGGCTGAGCGCGCTTGTCGCCGATGAGGGCCTGCAATGGGGCCGCATCACCGAAGAGCTGCGCGAGACCCGCAGCCAGTTCGGCAAATCCGCCGATGGCGGGATGCGCCGGACCGAGATCACGGCTTCGGTCGATGAGCAGCCGCTCGACATGGATGCGATGATCGAGCGCGAGCCGGTGACGGTAATCCTGTCCAAGATGGGCTGGATCCGGGCGATGAAGGGCCACCAGCCGCTGGACGGCGAGGTGAAGTTCCGCGATGGCGACGGCCCGTTCATGGCGCTTCATGCCGAAACCACCGACAAGCTGATGCTCTACGGCTCGAACGGGCGCTTCTATACGCTCAGCGCCAATGACCTGCCCGGCGGGCGCGGTCTGGGCGAGCCCGTGCGCCTGATGGTCGACCTGCCGAACGATGCCGCAATCGTCGATCTGTTCCCGTGGCGGGACGGGGTCAGATATCTGCTGGCCTCGAAGGCGGGCGACGGGTTCGTGGTGAATGCGGCGGATATTCTGGCGCAGACGAAATCCGGCAAGCAGGTGCTGAACGGCGACGCGCTTCTGTGCCGCCCGGTCGAAGGCGATCACGTCGCGACCGTTGGCGAGAACCGCAAGATGCTGGTCTTCCCGCTGACCGAATTGCCGGAAATGGCGCGCGGCAAGGGTGTCCGGTTGCAGAAGTTCAAGGATGGCGGGCTGTCCGACGCGATCTGCCTGACCCTGACCGAGGGGCTGCGCTGGCAGGAAAGCGGCGGCCGCACCCGGACCGAGCCGGATCTGAGCGAATGGCTGGGCAAACGCGCCAGTGCCGGGCGCATGGCCCCGCGCGGCTTCCCGCGCGACAACAAGTTCAACTGAGGCCGCAGCACTTCCCGCCAGACCGGCAATCTGCCTTGCCCGGACGGACTTTATCCACGCAACCGAAGCCGTTGATCGGTTCGGCCTTCAGTGTCTGCGGGCCAGAGACGTGCTGACCTGCGGGGTTACGCGAACGGCGATGTGGCTCGGTAAGGCGCGCTCACTCCCACTCGATGGTGCCGGGCGGCTTCGATGTGATGTCATAGGTCACCCGGTTGATGCCCTTGACCTCGTTGATGATCCGGGTCGCGGTCTCGCCCAGGAAATCGTGCTGGAACGGATAGTAATCCGCCGTCATCCCATCGACCGAGGTCACCGCGCGCAAGGCGCAGGCATAGTCATAGGTGCGCCCGTCGCCCATCACGCCGACGGTGCGGACCGGCAGGATGGCGACGAAGGCCTGCCAGATTTCGTCATAGAGCCCGTGCTTGCGGATCTGGTCGATGAAGACCGCATCGGCCTTGCGCAGGATGTCGAGCTTGTCGCGGGTGATCTCTCCGGGGCAGCGGATGGCGAGGCCCGGTCCGGGGAAGGGGTGGCGGCCGATGAATTTCTCGGGCAGGCCGAGTTCGCGGCCAAGGGCGCGAACCTCGTCCTTGAACAGCTCGCGCAGGGGTTCGACCAGTTTCAGGCCCATCTTCTCGGGCAGGCCGCCGACATTGTGGTGCGACTTGATGGTGACCGAAGGTCCGCCGGTGAAGCTGACGCTTTCGATCACATCCGGGTAAAGTGTGCCCTGGGCCAGAAACTCGGCGCCCTCGATCTTCGCGGCCTCGCGCTGGAACACGTCGATGAACAGCTTGCCGATGGTCTTGCGCTTCACCTCGGGGTCGGAAACCCCTTCCAGCGCGCCGATGAACAGGTCCGATTCCTCGGCATGGATCAGCGGGATATTGTAATTGTCGCGGAACATGCCGACGACTTCCTCGGCCTCGTTCAGGCGCATCAGCCCGTGATCGACGAAGACGCAGGTCAGCTGGTCGCCGATCGCCTCATGGATCAGCACGGCGGCGACCGACGAATCGACCCCGCCCGACAGCCCGCAGATCACCTGCTTGTCGCCGACCTGCTCGCGGATCTTGCGGATCGCCTCGTCCTTATAGGCGGCCATGGTCCAGTCGCCGGTGAAGCCCGCCATGCGGACGAAGTTCTCCAGCAATTGCTTGCCATGGGGCGTGTGATGCACCTCGGGGTGGAACTGCACGGCATAGAAGCCGCGGCCCTCGTCGGCGGTGATCGCATAGGGCGCATTGGGCGAGGTGCCGATGACCTCGAAGCCAGGTGCCAGCTCGGTCACGCGGTCGCCATGGCTCATCCAGACCTGTTCGCGATCCGAAAGCCCGGCGAATATCCCGTCCTTCCTGTGATCCGGCGCGGGCGTCACATAGGCGCGGCCATATTCGGCATGGTGACCGGCTTCGACGCGCCCGCCAAGCTGGGTCATCATCACCTGCTGGCCATAGCAGATGCCGAAGACCGGCACCCCCATCGCCCAGAGGTTTTCCGGCGCGCGCGGGCTGTTTTCGCGCGTCACGCTGTCGGGGCCGCCCGAAAGGATCACGGCGCGGGGGGCGAAGCCCTTCAGAAAATCGGGGGTGACATTCTGATAGGGGTGGATTTCGCAATAGATGTTCAGCTCGCGCAGGCGGCGCGCGATCAGCTGCGTCACCTGAGAGCCGAAATCGATGATGAGAAGGCGCTGATGCTGGGTCATGTCCGGCATTTACGGCGCAGGCGTGCGGCTGGCAAGGGTCGCGCGTGCAATCGCCGGTGCCGGAACCGTTTCTTTCCTCGTGACGTTGTGGATTAGACTTCCGAAACAACGACTTGATTCGCAGGAGAGGCAAGCATGTTCTGCCCGACGTTTCGTTCATTGAGTATTGCGCTCGCCGTGCCGGTGCTGGCCTTGGGGGCGTGCTCGCCGGATAACCTGGCCACGGCCGGCGACAGTTCGCGCCCGGCCTCTATCACGCCCATGGGCGACCCGAGCCTGCCGGCCCCGGCGGTCGAGGCGCTCGGACCGGTCTGTGCCCCCGCCGATCCGGCGCAGATCGCGCAGATGGAGGAGCGTCTGAATGCCGAACGCACGGCGCTTGGCCGCTCGCCGCTCAAGTTCAAGGAAAATCTCGGTTTTGCGGCCCAGGCTCATGCCTGCGACATGGCCACGATGGGTCGGGCGACGGTGGCCGGATCGAACGGGTCCTCGGTGGTGAACCGGGTGCGGGCGGTGGAATATACGGCCTGTTCCTCGGCGCAGGTCGTCGGTCGCGGCAGCGATGCATATAGCCAGATGAACAACTGGATGGCGCATGAGCCGGATGAGGAAGTGCTCGTGCACCAGAAATTCGACGATGCCGGGGTCGGTGTGGTCAATATGGGCGGTCGGCTGTGGTGGTCGGTGGTTCTTGCGGATCGTTGCCACTGATCGCAGCCCACGATTTGCCGAATATGAAAAAGGGGCCCGAAGGCCCCTTTTTTGATGGATACGCGGTCGAGCCTATTTCTCGGGCACTAGCCCGCGCGGCGAGAAGCGCAGCACCAGCAGCAGGATCAGTCCCATGGCGATGAAGCGCATATGGGGCGAGCTGTCCAGCAGATGCGCTTTCAGGGCACCCGCAGGCAGCGGCGAGGTCAGCAGGCCGATCAGCTGCGGTCCCCAGCTTTCGGCCTTGACCCAGAGGAACCAGATCAGGATCCCGCCAAGTGCCGCGCCCCAGTTGTTGCCAGAGCCGCCGACGATCACCATCACCCAGATCACGAAAGTATAGCGCAGCGGGTTATACTGCGTCGGCGCCATCAGCCCGTCATGGGTGATCATCATCGCCCCGGCCAGTCCCATGACCGCACAACCGATCACGAAGATCTGCAGGTGCCGACCGGTGACATTCTTGCCCATGGCCTCGGCTGCGGTCTCGTTGTCGCGGATCGAGCGCATCATCCGCCCCCAGGGCGATTTCAGCGACAGCTCGGCCAGCAGGATCAGCAGCAGCAGCACGACACCGAACAGCCCGGCATAGCAGAGCTTGACCCAGATTCCCGAGGCTTCGGCCACCGGAATGCCCCAGCTTTGCGCCCGCTCGATGAAGGCGGGGTCCTGCTGGAGGGCGATCTCATATGGCACCGGGCGCGGGATCGAGGTGACGTTCTTGACGCCGCGCGCCAGCCATTCCTCGTTCTTCAACACGGCGACGATGATCTCGCCGATCCCCAGCGTGGCGATGGCCAGATAGTCCGAGCGCAGCCCGAGCGCCACCTTGCCGACGCCCCAGGCGGCGGCTGCGGCAAACAGCGCGCCGACCGGCCAGGACAGCAGCACCGGCAGGCCGAGCCCGCCGAGATTGCCGAATTGCGCCGCCTGATTGGCCTCTATCGCATCGACCGCCGGGTCGAACAGCCAGCGATAGGCGGCGAAACCCACGATCAGCACGGCGATGATCGCCGGCACCCGCCACTTGCGGGGGCTGCGCTGCCAGGTCATTGCCGACAGCGCCAGCGTGCCGAAGCCCACGATCAGCGCCGCGATCATGCGCATGCCGCCGGCCCCGAAGGCGCCATCGACCGGCGCGACCGAGATCAGCACCGGGGCCAGACCGCCAAGCGCCACGAACCCCACCACGCCCGAGTTGAAGAGGCCGGCATAGCCCCATTGCATGTTCAGCCCGAGCGCCATGACCGCCGAGATCAGCCCCATGTTCAGGATCGCGAGCGAGGTGTTCCAGGACCCGGTGAACAGCGCATTGCGGGTGGTGCCTTCCAGCACGAACAATGCCACCAGCACCGCGACCAGGATCGGCGCGCGCCAGCGGCTGGAGGTTTCTGCCTGACGAGAGGTTGCCATGATCTGCCTCCTTACACGGATTTGCCGCGGAACAGGCCGGTGGGCCGGAACAGCAGGACGATGATGAGGATGACGAAGCTGACGGCGAACTTGTATTCCGTCGACATCAGTTGCAGCAGCGAATTCCCGGTATCGAAGCCCAGATATTCCACCACCTTCTTCCAGGGATAGGTGATCGCGACCTCGGAAAAGGCGACGATGAAGCCGCCGGCGATGGCCCCGATCGGGCTGCCCAGACCGCCGACGATGGCGGCGGCGAAGATCGGCAGCAGGATCTGGAAGTAGTTGAAGGGCTTGAACGCCTTGTCGAGACCGTAAAGCACGCCGGCGATGGTCATCAGCCCGGCGGCGATGATCCAGGTCAGGCGCACGACGCGCTCGGGGTCGATGCCCGACAGAAGCGCCAGATCCTCGTTATCGGAATAGGCGCGCATGGCCTTGCCCGACTTGGTTTTGTTCAGGAAGCGGAACAGCGCCCAGACCACCAGCACCGCCACGACGACCGTGATCAGCTGGGTGGTGCGCAGCGCCAGCCCTTCCTGCAGCCCGGTCCATTCGCGGAAGCCTCTCACGTCGATGACGAAGCGGGCACCGTCTGCGAAGCGGATCTCGTCCACGCCGATCAGGATGCGGGTCAGGCCGTTCATGATGAACATGACCCCGACCGAGGCCATGACCAGAATGATCGGATCGGATTTCTTGCGCCGGTAAAAGCGATAAACGACGCGATCCGTCGCCAGCACCGTCAGCGCGCAGCCGGCGATGCCGATGGGCAAGGCCAGCAGCGCCACCGGAATCGGTCCGAGGCTGATGCCGAGCGATTGAAGCCCCCAGGTGGCGATGATGGTGATTGCGGTGCCGAAGGCCATGGTGTCGCCATGGGCGAAGTTCGAGAAACGCAGGATGCCATAGATCAGCGTCACCCCGAGCGCGCCGAGCGCAAGCTGCGCGCCATAGGCGGCGGCGGGGATGAAGACGAAGTTCAGGAATGTCACAAGGGCGTTGAGGATATCCATCAGCGGACCTCCTGGCAGCGGCCGGATTCCGTCGCGGCGATGCCGTCCGGGCCGATCTGGTTGAAGCCGTAATGGCCAGTCTGGGTGTCGAGCATGAAAGTGACCAGGTCTCCGGCGTCGTGGTTGGCTGGTGCGGCCAGGGCGGTCAGGCTGGCGGGATGAAACGCGGTCATTTGCATTCCCCCAGATAGGTGATCGCCATGGGCGGGTCGGTCAGATGGGTGGTGAAGCGCGCCTGCCCGTCCGGCAGAACGGTCAGCATCCGCTGCCGTCCGGCCTCGGTCCCGGTGGAGGAGGCAAACAGCATCCCGCCATCTGTGACGGCGGACATGGCGACGCTTTCGGACGGATCGTCCCATTCGACCTCGGCCATGCCGGCACCGTCGGAAATCACCGTCATCCAGCCTTCGTAACCCGAGGCGCTGCATTCGGCGTCCATGCACTCGGTCTGGAATGTGCAGCCCATCCGGACCGCATCGGCATCGGGGGCGCCGCCATCAGGGGCGACATCCGAGATCGGCGCGATTCCATCGACCGGCGCTTCGCCGGCGGGGGGCAGGGTTTCGGTTTCGACGGGCGGCAGGGCCTCGTTCGGGGCGGCGTCCTGCGCCAGGGCGGGCAGGGCGCTCAGCGTCAGGGCGGTGGCCATCAGGGCTGCTCTCATCGGCTCAGCCCCCCAGGAAGGTGCGGCGCACCTCGTCATTGTCCATCAGCTCCTTGCCGGTGCCGGTATGGGCATTGGCGCCCTGGACCAGAACGTAAGCCTTGTCGGCGATGTTCATGGCCTGCTTGGCGTTCTGTTCGACCATCAGCACCGGCAGACCGCCACGGGCGATGGCGATGATGCGGTCAAAAAGCTCGTCCATGACGATGGGGCTGACGCCCGCCGTCGGCTCGTCCAGCATCAGCAGGCTGGGCCGGGTCATCAGCGCCCGGCTGACCGCGACCTGCTGGCGCTGACCGCCGGACAACTCGCCTGCTGCCTGCTTGCGCTTGTCGGCCACGGCGGGAAACAGTTCATAGACCTGTTCCATCGTCTGGCGGATATCGTCGTCGCGGATGAAGGCGCCCATCTCCAGATTCTCCTCGACCGACATCGAGGGGAAGATGTTGTTCACCTGCGGCACGAAGCCCATCCCCGCCTTGACCCGGTCCTGCGGGTTCAGCTGGGTGATGTCGGTGCCGTTCAGCCGGACCGAGCCTTCGCGCAGGTTCAGCATCCCGAACAGCGCCTTCATCGCGGTGGATTTGCCGGCACCGTTCGGGCCGACGATGACCGCAATCTCGCCCTGCTCGACGGCGATGGTGCAATCGTGCAGGATATCGGGACCGCGGCCATAGCCGCCGGTCATGTTCTCGCCGATCAGGAACGGGTCGCCGGGCCGGCCGGGGCCGGTCGGGCCGGAACGACGTTCGCCGTCGATCTCGCCCCGGCCACCCGGGTTGACGATCGAGGCGTCACGGCTCTTGCCGAAAGGATCCTTGTCGCTCATGCGCCGATCATCTCCTTGTTCTTCAAACCGCGACCCAGATAGGCCTCGATCACGGCCTCGTTCTGCATGATGCTGTCGGCCGAGCCCTCGGCCAGAACCTTGCCCTCGGCCATGACGATGACCGGGTCGCAAAGCTTGCCGATGAAATCCATGTCATGCTCGATGACGCAGAAAGTATAGCCGCGCTCCTTGTTCAGCCGGGTGATGGCGTCGGCGATGGTCATCAGCAGGGTGCGGTTCACGCCGGCGCCGACCTCGTCCAGAAAGACGATCTTGGCATCGACCATCATCGTCCGGCCCAGTTCCAGCAGCTTTTTCTGCCCGCCCGACAGATTGCCGGCCTTCTCGTCGGCGACATGGGAAATGGTCAGGAATTCCAGCACCTCGTCGGCCTTGGCCCGCAGCCGCTCTTCCTCCTGCCGGATCTTGCCGCGCGCGAACCATGTATTGACCAGGGCTTCGCCGGTCTGGCCGGCGGGCACCATCATCAGGTTCTCTCGCACCGTCATCGAGGCGAATTCATGCGCCAGCTGGAAGGTGCGCAGCAGCCCCTTATGGAACAACTGGTGCGGTGCCAACCCGGTAATGTCCTCGCCATCCATCAGGACGCGTCCCGATGTCGGCGCATGAACGCCGGCGATCACATTGAAAAGGGTGGATTTTCCGGCGCCGTTGGGACCAATCAGCCCGGTAATCGAACCGGTCTCGATGGTCAGGCTTGCGCCGTCCACGGCGGAGAAGCCGCCGAATTTCTTGTGCAGGTTTTCAACCCGGATCATTGCATCCCCGTCGTGCAAGATGGTGTCTCAAGGCCGCGCGCTTGTTAATTGTAATCTAACATTTTTTCGCGCTTCTGGCCATCGCAAAAGGCCCGGCGCTGAAAGCGCCGGGCCGAAATTGCTGTTGGGCGATCAGTGGAAGCCCACGACTTCCAGCTTGCCGTCCTTGATGGTGGTTTCGCGGTAGGAGCCGGCGCTCTCGCCCGGCTCGACCAGTTCCACCGACGAGGCGCCGACATAGTCGATATCGGTGCCGGCAGCCAGAAGCTCCAGACCCTTGGCGAGTTCGCCCGGCAGGATCTGTTCGCCCGGTGCATTGGCGATTTCCATCACCTTTTCCTTGGCCATCGCCGGATCCGACGATCCCGCAGCCTGCATCGACAGCAGAATCAGCGCGGCGGCGTCATAGGCTTCGGCGGCATAGGCACCGGTGGCGTCGAAACCGCCGGCCGAGGCCACGTCGGCGAAGCGCGCCGGGCCGTCACCGTCGGCGGCCGGGTTGATGCCGATGGAGCCCTCGATCTCGGAGCCGAAATTATTGACCAGGGCGTCGTTGACCATGCCGTCAGGGAAGACGAACATGTCGAAGGCGCCCGTGTCGAGTGCGCCACGGGTCACGCCCGAGCCACCCTGATCGACATAGCCCGCCACCACGAGCGCGTCACCGCCTGCCGCAGCCAGAGCCGCGACCTCGGCCGAGTAATCGGCCTTGCCGTCGTCATGCGCGGCCGAGATGGTGACCGTGCCGCCAAGCTTTTCGAATGCGGCCTGTATGCTGTCGGCCAGCCCCTTGCCGTAATCGTTGTTGGTATAGGTGATGGCGACCGATTCGAAGCCTTTGGCCTTCATCAGATCGGCGATGACTTCGCCCTGACGTGCATCCGAAGGTGCGGTGCGGAAGAACAGCCCGTTATCCTCGATGCTCGACAGCGCCGGCGAGGTGGCCGAGGGCGAGATCATCATCACGCCGTTGGGAATGCCGACCTTTTCCAGCACCGCGATGGTTTCGCCCGAGCATTGCCCGCCGACCATCACCTTGGCGCCTTCGGCGACCTGGCGTTCGGCTGCGGCCACGCTGGCGGCGGCGTCGGTGCAGGTGGTGTCGGAGCGCGAGGTAACTACGGTAGATCCGTCAAGGAACTTGCCGGAATCGCTGACTTCCTTGGCCGCGGCCTCGCCGCCGGCTGCGATGTCGGGTGCCATGGATTCGAGCGGCCCGGTAAAGCCGAGATGCAGGCCCAGCTTGACCTCTTCGGCGCTGGCAGTTCCGACCAGAAGCGCGCTGGCAGCAGTCGCGAGAAGCAGTTTTTTCATTTCAGATCCCCTGTTGGTCTTGATCATAAGGTGAGGTTATCGGGCCATAAGCCAGATTGTAAAGTTGATTGTAGAGTCAACTCGCCTCGGTCGGGCGGCTGCGTCGTGAACGACCATTGAACTCGCATGGCCTCTGCGGGCTTTCCCTTCCTGCTGCGCGTCTCTATATACGGGCGCGTAACCTTAAGGAGTATCTGCCATGACGCAGGATCAGCGCCCGAACACCGCCGCCCGCAACTGGGACAAGGCCGGCTGGCGCGCCTATCCGCGCATCCAGATGCCGGATTATCCCGACGCCGCCGCGCTGAACGCGGTCGAGGCGCAACTGGCGAAATACCCGCCGCTGGTCTTCGCCGGCGAGGCGCGCCGGCTGCGCGCCCATCTGGCCGATGTCGCGGCGGGTCGTGCCTTCCTGCTGCAGGGCGGGGATTGCGCGGAAAGCTTCGGCGAATTCAGCGCTGACAATATCCGCGACACCTTCAAGGTCATGCTGCAGATGGCCGTGGTGCTGACCTGGGGCGCCCAGCTTCCGGTGGTGAAGGTCGGCCGCATGGCCGGGCAATTCGCCAAGCCGCGCTCGGCCCCCACGGAAACCGTGGACGGGGTGGAACTGCCCTCCTATCGCGGCGATATCATCAACGGCTTCGACTTCACCTCGGCGGCGCGGGTGCCCGATCCGCAGAGGATGCTGGCCGCCTATACGCAGGCCGCCGCCTCGCTGAACCTGCTGCGCGCGTTCTCGACCGGCGGTTATGCCGATATCCACCGCGTGCAAAGCTGGATCGCCGATTTCACCTCGGGTCCCGAGGCCGAACGGTATCGCTCCATCGCCGACCGGATCAGCGATGCGATGGCCTTCATGCAGGCTGCCGGCGTCACCGCCGACACCGCGCATGAGCTGGGTCAGGTCGAGTTCTATACCAGCCACGAGGCCCTGCTTCTGGAATATGAAGAGGCGCTTTCGCGGATCGACACGACGACCGGTGTGCCGGTCGCGGGTTCGGGCCACATGATCTGGATCGGCGACCGCACCCGCCAGCCGGACGGGGCGCATGTCGAATTCTGCCGTGGCGTGCAGAACCCGATCGGGCTGAAATGCGGCCCGACCACGACCGCCGAGGATCTGAAAATCCTGATGGAAAAGCTGAACCCGGAAAACGAGGCCGGCCGGCTGACCCTGATCGCCCGCTTCGGGGCCGGCAAGGTCGGCGACAACCTGCCGCGCCTGATTCAGACAGTTCAGCAGGAAGGCGCCAATGTGGTCTGGTCCTGCGACCCGATGCACGGCAATGTCATCAAGTCCTCGACCGGCTACAAGACCCGGCCCTTCGATTCGATCCTGCGCGAGGTGCGCGAGTTCTTCGCCATCCACAAGGCCGAGGGCTCGATCCCTGGCGGCGTGCATTTCGAGATGACCGGCAAGGACGTGACCGAATGCACCGGCGGCGTGCGCGCGGTGACGGACGAGGATCTGTCAGATCGCTATCACACCGCCTGCGACCCGCGCCTGAATGCCAGCCAATCGCTGGAACTGGCATTCCTCGTGGCCGAGGAGTTGCGCGCCCGCCGCGTCGCCGAAGCCGCGCCGCGCGCGGCGGCAAGCTGAACCGGGCTGACATGACATGGAAAAGGGGCCGAGCGGCCCCTTTTTTCATGCCCTGCCGTGCCCTGCGCCTATCCGCGCCACAGATGCGACAATGCCTTGGTGGGGTTGTCGGCTGACCAGATCTCGCTGCCGATGGCAATGAAATCGGTGATCGGGGCCAGCTTGCCCATGATCGCGGCATCGAGCCCGCCCTCGGCCACGACCGGGACCTCGATCATCTCGCTCCACCAGGCGAAAAGCTCCGGCTCGGCCATCTCGCCCGAACCGAGGCTGGTCGGGCGCACCGGGCCGAAGCTGACATAATCGGCGCCGGCTTCCGCCGCCGTCATGCCCTCGTGGCGCGAGGCGTTGCAATAGGCGCCGACGATGGCGTCGGGGCCCAGCACGGCGCGGGCCTGGCGGATATGCCGGCCGCCCGATTTCAGCAGATGCACGCCGTCCAGCCCGTGCTGCTGTGCCAGCTGGACGTGATCCTCGATCACCACGGCGATGTCATGGGCATGGGCCAGTTCGCGCACCGTATCGGCCATGCGTCCCAGCTTGGCCTCGTCGCCGGCGCCGGGGATGCGGATGCAGGCGACCTCGAATCGTTCGATGATCTCGGCCAGCATCGGCTGGATCGCGCTCGGCTCGGCACCGACGGGGGTAATCAGGTAAAGCTGCGGCGCCGTCGGCGCATCGGGCTGGTCGGTCATCGCGTCTTCCTCTTTGCGCATGGCATATCAGCGCATCGTCCCGCGCGCCAGAGCTTGCGGGTGCGGGCGCGCGGCGCTAACAGGCGCGTCATGCCTCAGAACCCGTCCCAGCCCGTCATCATCCTGACCCGCCCGCAGATGGGCGAGAATATCGGCGCGGCGGCCCGTGCGATGCTGAATTTCGGCCTGACCGAGATGCGCATCGTCGATCCGCGCGACGGCTGGCCCAATCCGCGCGCCGTGGCCATGGCCTCGGGGGCGGCGGGGCAGGTGCTGGACCGGGCGCGGGTCTATCCGACCCTGGCCGAGGCGATGGAGGGCATCACCTATGCCTTCGCCACCACCGCGCGGGGCCGCGAATTGACCAAGCCGGTCTTCACGCCGGCGACGGCAAGCGCGCAGGCGCGCGACGAGATCGGGCAGGGCGGTCGCGTTGCCTTCATCTTCGGCCCGGAACGCGCCGGGCTTGAGAATGACGATATCGCCCGGGCCAATGCCATCCTGACGGTGCCGGTGAACCCGGATTTCCCGTCGCTGAACCTTGGTCAGGCGGTGTTGCTGGTGGGCTACGAATGGGCGCAGGACCGGCTGCCGGCGCAGCCCATGCCGACCGGGCGGCGGCCTGCGGGCGAGGTCGTGGCCGACCGGGTCGAGATCGAGAAGCTGGCCGATCATTACGAGGCGAAGCTGGACGAGGCCGGCTACTTCTTCCCGCCCGAGAAGGCGCCGCCGATGAAGCTGAACCTGCGCAACCTCTGGTCGCGCATGGGGCTGACCCGCGCCGATGTGCAGGTGCTGCACGGGATGCTGCGCCAGCTCACCCGGCGCTAGACCTTGGCGGGGCAAAGCGCTAACAGGACGCAATGACCAAGACGCGCAAACCCGGTGAGAACCCCAGCCGCGAGGACAAGCTTGGCGCGGCGCTGAGGGCGAACCTCGCTCGGCGCAAGGCTCAGGCCCGGGCGCGCGCCGATCAGGACGAGCAGCAAGAGGGCGCGGCTAGGCCGGACAACGCCCCCGAAAGCGAGGAATAATGGACCAGATCATCGTGCAGGGCGGGGGAGAGCTTTATGGCGAGATCCCGATTACCGGTGCCAAGAATGCCTGCCTGACGCTGATGCCGGCGACGCTGCTGACCGATCAGCCGCTTACGCTGACCAATGCGCCGCGGCTGTCCGACATCAAGACCATGACCGCGCTTCTGCAATCGCTGGGGGCCGAGGTCGTGTCGATGCAGGACGGTCAGGTTCTGGCCATGTCCAGCCACGACCTGACCAGCCAGACCGCCGAATACGAGATCGTGCGCAAGATGCGCGCCTCGATTCTGGTGCTGGGTCCGCTGCTGGCGCGTTATGGCGAGGCGACGGTCTCGCTGCCCGGGGGCTGTGCCATCGGCGCGCGCCCCGTCGATCTGCACCTGCAGGCGCTGGAGGCGATGGGCGCGACGCTTGACCTGCGCGACGGCTATGTCCATGCCAAGGCGCCTGCTGGCGGGCTGAAGGGGGCGGTGATCGAATTCCCGCTGGTCTCGGTCGGGGCCACGGAAAACGCGCTGATGGCGGCGACGCTGGCGCGTGGCACCACGGTCCTGAAGAACGCCGCGCGCGAACCCGAGATCGTCGATCTGGCCGAATGCCTGCGCCGCATGGGCGCCCAGATCGAGGGCGAGGAGACCGGCACCATCACCGTTCAGGGTGTGCCGGCGCTGCGCGGTGCCACCCATCCCGTCGTCACCGACCGGATCGAGCTGGGCACCTATATGCTGCTGCCCGCGATCTGCGGCGGCGAGGTCGAATGCCTGGGCGGCAGGCTCGACCTGATCGGCGCCTTTGCCGAGAAGCTGGACGAGGCCGGGATCGGCGTCATCCAGACCGAGCGCGGCATCAAGGTCAGCCGCAAGAACGGCCGCGTCCGCGCCGTCGATGTGGTTACCGAACCCTTCCCCGGCTTCCCGACCGATCTGCAGGCGCAGATGATGGCGCTGATGTGCACCGCCGAAGGCACCTCGGTGCTGGAGGAAAAGATCTTCGAGAACCGTTTCATGCACGCGCCGGAACTGATCCGCATGGGCGCGCGCATCGACGTTCATGGCGGTCATGCCACCGTCACCGGGGTCGATAAACTGCGCGGTGCGCCGGTGATGGCGACCGATCTGCGCGCCTCGATCAGCCTGATCCTTGCCGGTCTGGCGGCGGAAGGCGAAACCGTGGTCAGCCGCGTCTATCACCTGGATCGCGGCTATGAGCGCGTCGTGCGCAAGCTGCGCGACGTGGGTGCCAATATCAAACGGATCAAAGAGGCCCATCCCGATGAGTGACGCCAGCTTCCACGATGTCGAACCCGGCCCGCTGAGCCTGCGCGCCGAGGGGTCCGAGGATATCTCGGTCCTGTCGATGCTGGTGCAGGACGCGGTCCTGACCGGCGCCGATATCACCTTCGACCGCAAGCGCCGGCAATTGGCGATGCTGATCAACCGCTTCCGCTGGGAAGATGCCGAGGCCGCCGAGCGCGAGGGCCGCGATTTCGAACGCGTCCGGGCGCTTCTGGTGATCTCGGACATTACCGGGCTCAGCAGCGACGGCATCCGGCGCGACGACCCCGAGGAGGTGCTTTCGCTTCTGGCGCTTGCCTGGCAACCCGGCGAGGACGGCACCGGCCGCCTGCTGCTGGAATTCGCCGGCGACGGCACGATTGCGGCGGATGTCGAGTGCATTTCCGTCGATCTGCGCGACGTGACCCGCCCCTATGCGGCGAATTCGCGGCACATGCCGCGCCATGACGACGCGTGACGGCGGGCTTCCAGCTTTGGCAGCTGACACCGGACCGGGCCGAGGAATGGCGCGCGATCCGGATGGAGGCCTTGCGCACCGCGCCCGAGGCCTTCGGGTCGTCCTTCGACGACTGGGACGGTCGCCCGCTTGAGGATTTTGCGCAACGGCTGACCAGTTGCGAGATGTGGGCCGCCGGACCCGCCCCGGGCCATCCGCAGGCCGTGGCCAGCTGGGAGGCCGACATTTCCCCCGCCGAGCCCGACCTGGGCTGGGTGATGTCGGTCTATGTCGCGCCGGGCGCGCGGGGCCGGGGGCTTGGCGATGCCATCTTCGCGCGGCTGATGGAACGCGCGGCCCTTGCCGGGATGACGCGGATGGGGCTGCATGTCGGCCAGCACAATGCGCCGGCGCAGGCGCTTTACAGCCGCGCCGGTTTCGTGCCGACCGGCGGGCCGCCGATGCTGAACGAACGCGGCAACTGGGAAATCGAGATGCGCCGGATGCTGCGCCCGGCCCTGCGTCACCGGCTGCGCGCGCTCTGCGCTTGAGCGTCGCGGGCCTAGCGGCTAGACCTTTGCCGCAAGAAGGAGCCCGCCATGCCCGTCACCCTGACCACCGCCGATCCCGATTTCGAGACCCGTTTTGCGGCCATGCTTTCGGCCAAGCGCGAGGATTCGGCCGATGTGGGCGATGTGGTCGCGGCGATTATCGCCGATGTCCGGGCGCGGGGCGATGCGGCGCTGATCGACTATACCGCGCGTTTCGACCGGCTCGACCTGACGCCCCGGACGCTGCGCTTTTCCGATGCCGAGATCGCGGCAGAGATCGCCCGGGTCGCGCCCGGGGATCGCGCCGCGCTGGAACTGGCGGCGGAACGCATCCGCGCCTATCATGCCCGCCAGATGCCTCAGGACCAGTCCTGGACGGATGAGGTTGGCGCGACGCTCGGCTGGCGGTGGACGCCGGTTTCGGCGGCGGGGCTTTATGTGCCGGGCGGGCAGGCCAGCTATCCGTCCTCGGTGCTGATGAATGCGGTGCCGGCACGGGTTGCAGGCGTCGAGCGGCTGGTGGTTTGCGTGCCCACACCGGGCGGCGCGGTCAATCCGCTGGTGCTTCTGGCCTGCCGACTGGCCGGGGTGGACGAGATTTACCGTGTGGGCGGGGCGCAGGCGATTGCGGCCATGGCCTACGGGACCGCCAGCATGGCCCCGGTCGACAAGATCACCGGGCCGGGCAATGCATATGTCGCCGCCGCCAAGCGGCAGGTCTTCGGGCGCGTGGGCATCGACATGATCGCCGGCCCCTCCGAAGTTCTGATCATCGCCGATGCCGATCAGAACCCCGATTGGCTGGCGCTCGATCTGATGGCGCAGGCCGAACATGACGCCGATGCCCAGTCGATCCTGATCACCCCCGATCCGGCGATGGCCCGCGCCGTGGCCGAGGCCGTCGAACGCCTGATCCCGACCCTGGAACGCGCCGGGATCGCCGGTGCCAGCTGGCGCGATTACGGCACCGTCATCGTCACCCGCGATCTTGACGAGGCGGCGGCGCTTTCAGACCGCATCGCGCCCGAGCATCTGGAGCTTTGCGTGGCCGATCCCGAAGCCCTGGCGCAAAAGACCCGCCATGCCGGCGCGATCTTCCTTGGCGCCCATACGCCCGAGGCGGTGGGCGATTATGTCAGCGGGCCGAACCATGTGCTGCCGACGGCCCGCTCGGCGCGGTTTTCCTCGGGCCTGTCGGTGATGGATTTCCTCAAGCGCACGACGCTGGCGCGGCTTTCGCCGGGTGCGCTTGCGGCCATCGGGCCGGCGGCGGTGCGGCTGGCGGAATCGGAGGGCCTGCAGGCGCATGGCCTGTCGGTCGCGGCCCGCATCGGGATGCTGAACCAGAAGGCGGGCACGGATGCTTGAAGGTATCGCCCCCTATCTCGGCTATGCGGCGGCGGTGCTGGGCACGCTCTGCTGGGTGCCGCAGCTGGCGCGGACCTTTCGCACCCGCATGGTGCGTGACATATCCTTCTGGACGACGCTGCTTCTGCTGATCACCGTCAGCCTTTGGCTTCTCTATGGCTTGATTCTCGGGGCCTGGCCGATCATCGTCGCCAATGTGTTAAGTGCATGTGCAATCGCCGGCCTGCTGATTGCCAAGATTATCTGGGAGAAGCCATGAGCAGCCTGATCCGCGTCACCATCGACGACAGCGCCATCCCGCCGGCCTCGGCCGAGGTCATTCAGGATCGCAAGGTCGCGATCTACGATCTGATCGAGGAAAACAGCTTCGATCTGCCGGGCCGCGACGGCCAGCCCGTGCCGCCCGGCCCCTATGGGCTGCAACTGGCGATTCGCGATGGCCGGCTGGTCTTCGACATCTCGACCGAGGATGGCGGCAAGGTCGGCGAGTTTCACCTGTCGCTGGGACCGTTCCGGCAGGTGGTGAAGGACTATTTCCAGATCTGCGCCAGCTATTACGATGCCGTGAAGACCATGCCTCCGGCCCAGATCGAGGCCATCGACATGGCCCGGCGCGGCATCCATAACGAGGGCGCGCGCACCCTGCAGGAACGGCTGGAAGGCAAGGCCGTGGTCGATATCGACACCTCGCGCCGGCTGTTCACCCTGATTTGCGCGCTGATCCCGCAAGGCTGACATGCCCGGGCCGATCATCCCCCATTCCATCCTGTTCTGCTGCGATCACAACGCCGTTCGCTCGCCCATGGCCGAGGGGATGATGAAGCGCTTCTATGGCCGCTCGGCCTATGTGCAGTCGGCGGGGGTCAAGAACGATCTCGAAATCGACGGTTTCGCCGTCGCCGTCTGTGCCGAACTGGGGGTGGAACTGTCGCGCCACCGCTCGCGCAGCTTCGAGGAGATGCAAAGCTGGGGCGACGATCTGGGCAGTTTCGACCTGATCGTGGCGCTGTCGCCGGCCTCGCAGCGGCAGGCGATGGAACTGACGCGTCATGCGCATCTGGATATCGAATACTGGCCGGTCATGGACCCGACCGGCCTGGCCGAGGGGCGCGAGGCGGTGCTGCTGAAATACCGCGAGGCGCGCGATCAGATTCGCGGCCGCATGGTCGACCGCTTCGGCCCGCCGACCGAGCCCTAGGCGCGGCAACCGTGGAAAGGGGAGGAACCATGTCCACCGAAGATCCTGTCGTCATCGTCGATTTTGCCCGCACGCCGATGGGCGGGTTTCAGGGCGATTTCGCCACTGTCCCCGCCGCCGATCTGGGCGCGGCCGCGATCCGCGCCGCCGTCGCGCGCAGCGGTGTCGGCCCCGATCTGGTCGAGGAGGTCATCATGGGCTGCGTCCTGCCCGCCGGTCAGGGTCAGGCACCGGCCCGGCAGGCGGCGCTCGGTGCCGGGCTGCCGCTTGGCGCCTGCGCGACCACGGTCAACAAGATGTGCGGATCGGGCATGAAGGCCGCGATGCTGGCCCATGACGCGATCCTTGCCGGCAGCGCGCAGGTCGTCGTCGCCGGCGGCATGGAGAGCATGTCGAACGCCCCCTATCTGCTGCCCAAGGCCCGTGCCGGGATGCGCATGGGTCATGGGCAGGTGATGGATCACATGTTCCTCGACGGGCTGGAAGACGCCTATGACAAGGGCCGCCTGATGGGCACCTTCGCCGAGGATTGCGCCGAAGCCTATAGCTTCACCCGCCAGCAACAGGACGATTTCGCCATCGCCTCGCTGGATCGCGCACAGGCGGCGATTGCCGAGGGCCGGTTCAAGGCCGAAATCGCGCCCGTGACCGTGCCGACCCGCAAGGGCGAGGTGGTCGTGGATACCGACGAACAGCCCGGAAAGGCCGATCCGGGCAAGATCCGCAGCCTGAAACCCGCCTTCCGCAAGGACGGCACGGTGACGGCGGCGAATTCCTCCTCGATCTCGGACGGGGCGGCGGCGCTGGTGCTGATGCGGCTCAGCCGGGCGCGGGCGCTCGGGTTGGTGCCGCGCGGCGTGATCCGGGGTCATGCCAGCTTTGCCGACAAGCCCTCGCTGTTTCCGACCGCGCCGGTCGGGGCGATGAAGCGGCTGATGGAGCGGGTGGACTGGAACTTCCCCGAGGTCGATCTGTTCGAGATCAACGAGGCCTTTGCCGTCGTCACCATGGCGGCGATGCGCGATCTGCACCTGCCGCATGAGAAGGTGAATATCCATGGCGGCGCCTGCGCGCTCGGTCATCCCATTGGCGCGTCCGGCGCGCGGGTGCTGGTGACGCTGCTGGCGGCGCTGGAAACGCATGGCATGGATCGCGGCGTTGCATCCCTGTGCATCGGCGGCGGCGAGGCGACCGCCGTTGCCATCGAACGTTTCGCCTGATCAGACGGTCCGACGGTCTGCTAGCCGTCTGGAGAGGCGGGCTTTCACGCTGGATCGTCAGATCAAGGGATTGAACGCGATGCCCGCTTTGAGCCCAGGTTGACCGGTGCTGCTCTCAGGCGCGAATGTCCGCGAAGCGCAGGAGTTGCCTTTGCACAGACTGTGACAGCGTGGACGGTCCGGACGAAGGCCCTCATGGTGCTCAAGTCAGCGTGGCTATCCGTAAGCGTTGTCTGACTGGCACAGCGGCCTCAGCTTGACGGCTTGAAGTTCCA